>CANQPB010000013.1 GCA_947625615.1 uncultured Clostridia bacterium
GTCAATTTTTGCTATTCTCGACATTTTTATCACCTCAATCATATTATATCATATTGTGGGTGGTTTGTACACACCCGGGTAGAAGAGATGTGGCCGAAACGGCCACATCAGAAAGCAGAAATTAGATGTCAGAAGTCAGAATTTCAAGGTGTCGCCTTCCGGCGACGTTTTTAAGCATAGGATAATGCGTGCGGAATGGACACTCTCGGGTAGAAGTTAGATGTTGCCTGACGGCCACATCAAGAAGATAGAAGTTAGAAGTCAGATATCAGAATTTTAAGGTGTCGCCTGCGGCGACATATTTAAATGATGTTAGAGATTAGAGGGTGTACTATTATAATGTGTAAAGCAAAATGCCCCCTCTGAGAGGGGGCCGTCAGACATACATTATTTAAGTTTTGCGTTATCTTTGGCGCGCTGGACGTTTGAAAGGGTCTTTTTGCGGAGCCTGATGTTCTTGGGCGTCACCTCGACGAGCTCGTCGTCGGCGATGAATTCAAGGCTGTCCTCAAGGCTGAATATTCTCGGCGGGATAAGCCTTAAGGCGTCGTCCGAGCCGCTTGCGCGGGTGTTTGTCAGATGCTTGCGCTTGCAGACGTTTACCACAAGGTCTCCCGGCTTCGGCGAAACGCCGACTATCATTCCCTCGTAGACCTGCGTGCCCGCGCCGATGAACAGCGCGCCGCGCTCCTGAGCATTGTAAAGCCCGTAGGTGACCGCCTCGCCCGATTCGAACGCGACGAGCGAGCCGCTTGTTCTTCTGGGGATATCCCCCTTATAGGGCTCGTAGTCGTAGAACACCGAGCTCATGATTCCCTCACCCTTGGTGTCGGTCAGAAATTCGTTGCGGTAGCCGAAAAGCCCTCTTGCGGGAACATGGAAGACCGCCCTCATTCGCGAGCCCATCGGCGTCATCGAGACCATTTCGCCCTTTCGGGTGCCCATCTTTTCCATAACCGAGCCGAGAGCCGTCTCCGGCACGTCTACTACAAGTTCCTCTACCGGCTCGCAGAGCTTGCCGTTTACCTCTTTATAAAGAACCCTCGGTGTGGACACGCCCATTTCGTAGCCCTCGCGGCGCATGTTCTCTATGAGTATGGAAAGATGCATCTCTCCGCGGCCGGCCACCTTAAAGGAATCGGTGGTGTCGGTCTCGGATACCCTAAGCGAGACGTCCTTCAAAAGCTCCCTAAAGAGCCTTTCGCGCAGGTGGCGCGAGGTGACGTATTTTCCCTCGCGGCCGGCAAAGGGAGAATCGTTTACCGAGAAGGTCATCTCAACGGTGGGTTCGCTTATCTTGACGAAGGGCAGGGGCTCGAAGGCGAGAGGATCGCCTATCGTGTCGCCGATGGTTATGTTTTCGATCCCGCTTATGCAGACGATGTCGCCGACCGACGCCGCCTCGGCGGGGGTTCTTTCAAGGCCGTCTATCTGGTAGAGGGTGACTATCTTGCTGCGGTATTCCTTTTTGGAGCGGTGATAGTCGCCTATCATTATCTCCTGGTTCACCCTTGCGGTGCCCCGCTCGATCTTGCCTATGGCTATTCTGCCGACGTATTCGTTGTAGTCTATCGAGCTGACGAGCATCTGAAGCGGTGCGTCGGGGTCGCCCTCCGGCGCGGGGATATATTCAAGAATTTTATTGAAAAGGGGAATGAGGTCGGTGCCGGCGGTGTGCTCGTCCTCCGAAGCGGTGCCGTCGCGGCCCGAGCAGAAGAGTATCGGGCTGTCAAGCTGCTCGTCCGAGGCGTTGAGATCTATAAGAAGCTCATAGCATTCGTCTATGACCTCGTCTATCCTTGCGTCGGGGCGGTCTATCTTGTTTATGACGATTATCACCCTGTGGCCGAGCTCCAAAGCATGCTGCAAAACAAATCTTGTCTGCGGCATGGGGCCCTCGGCGGCGTCGACAAGAAGGATAACGCCGTCCACCATTTTCAGAATGCGCTCAACCTCGCCGCCGAAATCGGCGTGGCCGGGGGTGTCGACGATGTTTATCTTGACGCCCTTATAGATTACCGAAGTGTTTTTTGCAAGAATGGTTATGCCGCGCTCCCGCTCGATGTCGTTCGAGTCCATGACGCGCTCGTTTACCACCTGGTTGCGGCGGAAGGTGCCGCTTTGCTTAAGCATGCCGTCGACAAGCGTCGTCTTGCCGTGATCGACATGGGCGATTATCGCGACGTTTCTCAAATCGTTTCTGACCAATTAAGATCTCTCCTTGATTCACTTTTTTCCAAAGTAGTATTATACTATCCGGATAAAGGTAAATCAATAGGGATTTTTAACAGAAACACAGGACGGCCGAGGCCCGCCGATTGTCAATTTTGCGGCGGAAAAGGACTTGCAGGAAAACTTTCCCCTCCGTATTTTGTTTCCTCCCTTTTCGGCCATACTATATAAAAAGCCGAAAAAGAATTAAAAAAACCCTTGACATACATAAAAAATCAGTATACAATATATCTGTATATTGCATTTTTATGCTTATATCGCACCATGCTTATTTCTTTCTATAGAGAAAAATTTTTGTGAAAGGAGAAATGTCAATGAGTACATGGTTAGTACTGCTTTTAATAGTCGCCGCGGCCGCCGTTTCCGCAGTCGTGTGCGGTATGATTTTTTACAGACGCGGCTATAATGATAGAAAAACAAAAGCAGAAGCACAGATAGGCTCGGCAGAGCAAGAGGCCGAAAGAATTCTTGAAGACGCCAAAAAGACTGCCGATTCCCTTAAAAAAGAAAAACTCATCGAGACAAAGGACGAGATATATAAGGCTCGGCAGGAAGCCGAGCGCGAAATCAAGGAACGCCGTTCGGAAATCTCAAGACAGGAAAGAAGAGTACAGCAAAAAGAGGAGACGCTTGACAAAAAGCTCGACAGCCTTGACCGCAAGAACGAGCTTGTCCAGCAAAAGCTCCAGCAGGCCGACGCCAAGCTTGAAGAGGCCGAGGGCGTCCGCCGCGGACAGCTTGAGATGCTCGAAAGAATATCTCAGTTCACGGTAGATCAGGCAAAGGACTACCTTTTAAAGCAGCTTGAAAACGATCTTATTCACGAAAAAGCCGTCAAGATCATGAATTACGAGGCGCAGATCAAGGAGGAGTGCGAGGCCAAGGCCCGCCAGTATATCTCTTTGGCGATAGCCCGCTGCGCCGCCGATCAGGTTTCGGAATCCGCCGTAAGCGTTGTTCCGCTGCCCAACGACGAGATGAAGGGCCGCATAATCGGGCGCGAGGGCCGCAATATCCGCGCGCTGGAGCAGCTCACCGGCGTAGACCTTATCATCGACGACACCCCCGAGACGATCACCCTCTCCTGCTTCGATCCCGTGCGCCGCGAGGTCGCAAGGATTGCGCTTGAAAAGCTTATCCAGGACGGCCGTATCCACCCGACCCGCATAGAGGAAATGGTAGACAAGGCTCGCCGCGAAGTCGAGCAGGTCATCAAGAACGAGGGCGAGCGCGCCGTGCTCGAGGCGAATATCCACGGGTTGAACCACGAGCTTGTAAAGCTCATCGGCCGCCTGCACTACCGCACCAGCTACCGCCAGAATGTTCTGAACCACTCTATAGAGGTGGCGCACCTTGCCGGAATGATGGCCTCGGAGCTCGGCGTGGATCCCACCCTTGCCCGCAGAGCAGGTCTTCTGCATGACATAGGCAAGGCGCTCAGCCACGAGATAGAAGGCTCCCACGTTCAGATAGGCGTGGACGTCTGCCGCAAGTATAAAGAATCCCCCGATATCATTCACGCAATTGAAGCCCACCACGGCGACGTCGAGTGCCACAGCGTAATAGCGGCGCTTGTTCAGGCCGCCGACGCCATCTCCGCGGCAAGACCCGCAGCCCGCTCGGAAAACTTTGAAAGCTACATCAAACGCCTCGAAAAGCTTGAGGAGATCTGCTCCGGCTTCGAGGGCGTGGAAAAATCCTTCGCGATTCAGGCGGGGCGCGAGGTCAGAATTCTCGTCATTCCCGAAAAAGTTTCGGACGAGCAGATGGTCATCGTCGCCAGGGAGATCTCCCAGAAAATCGAGGAGGAAATGGATTACCCCGGACAGATCAAAGTCAATCTCATTCGAGAATCCCGCGCGGTTGACTACGCAAAATAAAAATATTCAGCAAAGATTACAACTGCGGTGGCTTTAAAACGGCTGCCGCTTGTGTATTTTTCACAAAAGAAAAAAATTTCAAAGAATTTTGAAACAATTCCGCCCGCTGCCGACACTAATTACACAGCGGGAGACGAAAGACGTCCGTAAAGATCACCGCGAAGCATAAAAAAACACTTTTTCGGAAAATAAATTGGAAAAGGGTTGACAAATTGACTAAACGGTGATATACTTTTAACGTCTGGTACCCCGGACAAATCTGATTCCTATATCCTTTATAGGGATTGAAACCTTATCCAAATTTTTTAAGGAGGAAAAACACTATGGCAAAGAAACTTCTGGCTGTCGTTCTGGCAGTCATGGTCGCTGTCTCTGCAATGGCGACCAGCGTGTTTGCTACCGACATTCCTTTGTTCCCGAGCAAAGACGCATGGAAAAATCAGACACACAGTGAAGGTGTCTACCAGGTCACCTTCGATATCCCGATTTTCGGCATGTACGGCTACCTCACTGCAGGCGACTACATGATCCTCCAGCTCCCGAGAGACTGGAACGGCAACTGCGATGACAGTTCCATCAAGTGGACTGTTCAGGTCATGGGACAGAACTACGATCTTCCCGAGATCGAGAACCTCAAGGGCTGGGGCGATTTCTCCAAGAAGGTTACCCCCGGTAACACCCTCAGCAAGAGCGAAGTCGATCAGAGTGGTAAGGACGCCAACACCGTTGTCAAGGTATCCTTCGGCTACTTCGGCCGCTCTTGGGACGGCACCGACACCGTTATCCCTCAGACTGTTGGTTACAACACCATCTCCACCATTCGCCTGATCGCTGAGATCGAGCCCGAGAACGGCCTCTATGATTCTTGGCGCATCGATGCCGGCATGTTCGGCAAGAACGGCACCTATGCCACCGCTGTCAACGCTCAGTACTACAAGGCTGACGGCACTCCCGTTCAGGGCTCCATCACCTATGCTAAGGACTGGAACGCTACCGTTGTTAACGGCGTAGAGTCTGTCAACAACGCCTATAACTTCGTCACTGCTGAATGGATCACCGGCGCTGAGGATCAGACCCCCGCTTATCCTTTCACTTGGGACCACACCCTTGAAGCCCGTAGACAGGCTCAGTTGGCTTACGACAACGATTACCCTGTAGAGCTTCATATCCCGCTCAACAAGACCCTCAACGGCGTTGCCACCTACACCCTCTACAAGAACGCCTATGACGCGACCTACTCCGACAGATACTCCAGCACTCTGTGGTGGCAGTATGAGGCCGGCAGAGAGTTCGTTGCGAAGTGTGACCTTACCGGCCCGACCGATGAGCTCGTCTTCTACCTTCCCTCTAACGTCCTCTTCGACGGTGTTTACGGCACCTATGCTTCCGAGTTCGTAATCTTCGAGGATATTCTTCTCCTCAACACTTCCCTCATGGCTGACTACACTCACGTTGACAGAACCAAGGTCGGCGGCGACGCCGGTTCCATGGGCGACCTGAGCTGGAAGGCCAGCTGGGAGAACAACGACAGAGCCCAGTACAAGGGCCAGCCCATCAACTACGCCAAGTCCGGCGCTGCCGGCGTAGGCTTCCCGACCGGAACTTACACCGCTTATCCGCTTGACAAGGCTGTTCTCACCGGCACTACTACCCGCGCCGCTGGCGGCGGAGAGTGGGACGCCAACATGGGCATCGGCATCAACCTTGATGATGCAAGCCTTACCGACGACATGATCGTTGTTTACCAGGGTGTTCCTGCTGGCGTTAAGCTCAGAATCCAGGGCGACGGCGCTGGCGACGGCACCGACGGCGACCTTGTTGCTACCGATGACGGTACTCAGCGCACCACTGTTGGCGCTCTGAAGAAGTTCAGAGGCAACTGGGTTCAGATCCGCACTGTGGGTCAGGGCAACTCAACTGCGAACAATGTTAATGTTTATGTCCTTCCTGCCGGCACTGATCTTAGTGGCTGCGGCGTAGCTTCCCGCACTTCTTGGCCTTATCCGGACGGCCATGCCGATGTCATGGCTACCAATGGCATGAAGATCGTTATCGTTGACGATGGGGACACTACCGGTGAAATTGTTGATGTAGAGGCTAACGCTCCTACCGACACCACCACTCAGAACACCGACACCGACGACGATGAGACCGATGTTGGCGACACCGAGACCGAGGCTCCCGCCAAGGAAGAAGAGAACCCGAAGACCGGCGTTGCTCTCGCTGTCATTCCTATGCTCGTAGCCGCAGCTGCTGCTGTTGTTGCTAAGAAGCACTGATTCCTCCCCAAAAAACGAGGATAACCGCTTAGATAAACGGTAAATACGCCCCCGCGCGATGCAGACGAGCGGGGGCTTTTCTTTGCCCACAAGATGTTGTTGCCGTTGTCGGTTTTGACAACATCATTTTGAGGGAAAAAATTTTTTTGTGGAAATTGCGTGATTTCTCTTGACACGGGCTTTACACTTTGCTATAATAATAGCACAAGAAAAGCGATTCGCAATCGAATATTTTTGGATATAAAGCAAATATAGACTTCACCTTTTGTGAAAGCTGTATTTGCTTAAAGTCGTTTTGGTAGATTATAGGGTCAAATTGTGCATGATGCACAAAAGCCGCCCTGCGCGCTTTATGGAGGAACAATGGCAGAACTTTTAACGGCAACAAACATAACCCGCGATTTCGTCATCGGCGACGGTTCGGTAGTGCACGCTCTCAAGGGCGTGAACATTCAGGTCGCCGAGGGCAAGCTCACCATTTTAAAGGGACGCTCGGGCTCGGGTAAAACAACACTTATCAACATGCTCGGCGCACTTGACCGCCCGACAACCGGCGAGGTCATCTTCGACGGGCAGGATATAACAAAACTCAGCGATTTAAAGCGCGATGAGATCCGCCGCTACCAGATGGCGTTCGTCTTCCAGAGCGTCGCCTTAATGAGCTCGATGACCGCCTACGAAAACGTGGATTTCGGCTTAAGGCTGGCGGGATTCCCGCTTGAAAAGCGGCAGGAGCGCGTTACAAAGTGCCTTGAGGAGGTCGGCCTCGCGAAGAGAATGCATCACCGCCCCGGCGAGCTTTCGGGCGGCGAGCAGCAAAGGGTCGCGATAGCGAGGGCGCTCGCCCACGAGCCGAAGATAATCTTCGCCGACGAGCCCACCGCCGAGCTCGATTCCGGCACCAGCCACCACATCGTCGAGCTTTTTAAAACGCTTGTCCTCGACGAGCACATGACGATAGTAATGACAACGCACGACGTCAGCCTTCTTGAGATCGCGGACAGGGTGTATACGCTTGAGGACGGTGAGATTGTTGAGTAAAAAGAAGCAGAAAAAGCTTGAACACGAACAGGAACTTATCGCCGAAAGCGAATACGCAATAGAGTGCGAAAACCTTGTTAAGATCTATAAGACCGACCAGATAGAGGTCGTGGCGCTGCAGGGGCTCGATTTACAGGTGAAAAAAGGCGAGCTCGTCGCAATCGTCGGCACCTCGGGAAGCGGCAAATCCACGCTTCTCAATATGCTCGGCGGCCTCGACAAGCCCTCGGCCGGCAGCCTCACGGTGAACGGAAGGAATCTTCTGAAATTCACCGAAGAGGACTACATGATCTACAAGCGGAACACCGTCGGGTTTGTCTGGCAGAACAACGCAAGAAACCTCGTGCCCTACCTCACGGCCGTGCAGAACGTCGAGCTGCCGATGCTTTTGCAGGGCCAGAAAAAGCGCCGCGAAAAAGCTCTTGAGCTTTTGGACGCCGTAGGGCTTTCAAACAGAATAAATTCCCGGCTCGACCAGATGTCGGGCGGCGAGCAGCAGAGGGTCGCGATAGCGATTTCGCTCGCCAACGATCCCGCGATACTTTTGGCCGACGAGCCCACAGGCTCGGTAGACACGAAAACCTCAGATCAGCTTCTCGGGGTATTCAAGGACATCAACCGCACGCGCGGCGTCACGGTGGTAATAGTCACCCACGACCTGCGCCTTGCCAAACAGATAGACAGAGTTGTCTCAATCCGCGACGGACGCACCTCGAGCGAGATCATCAAAAAATCTCACGCGGAGATAATGCGGGAATCGTCGGGCTGGGACACCGGCGGAGAGGAAGAAGCCGCCGAAGAGGTCTCGGAGGAGCTTGTAGTTCTCGACAGAACCGGGCGGCTGCAGATCCCGAAGGACTATCTTGAGGCCCTTGAGATCAAGGGAGGGTCGAAGGTCAAGGCAGATCTCGACCTTGAAAACGAGCGCATCTATATCCACAAGGCTCAATAAATTTCTTTATAACCCCAAACGGAGAAAATATATCATTCAAAATAAGATGAAAGGTGGATTCACAGTGAAAGACAAAATGTTCAGGCGTCTGATATCGCTTGTTTTGGTGTTAGTGATGACAGTGCCGACATTGGCTTGCGTTTTCGCCGACGACAGCGCCGCCGAGCCCGAGGCCCCGGAAGAGGTCAGAGAGACATCGGCACAGTCGCTTGACGACGAGAACAGAGCCCGCACCTACAGCACTTACTACGACAAGCATGCAGGCGACCCGCGGCCCAATGAAGAGGCGGTTATAAATGCCGTCGACTACTTAAGCGCCTCGGACGACGCCGAAGCCCGCATAGATACCCTTGAGGGCGTAGACGCCCTTGTATGGGAGGGCGCGAGCGGCGAAGTCTCGTTTGACGTAGACATTCCCAAGGACGGCGTTTACGCCGTCAAGATGAGCTATTACGCCCTTTCAGGCTCGGCAAACAGCATTGAATTTGCCCTGCTTATCGACGGCGAAGCTCCCTTTGCCTCGGCAGAGCAGATCTCCCTTCCGAAGATCTGGGTAAGCTCCGAAAAGTCGTTTGAATACGACGACGCCGGCGTGCGCAGCTTCCGCCGCGACGTTCACGGCAACCAGATCCGCCCGACCCTTGAGGAATCGCTGGGCTGGCAGGAGGCCTTCCTTAAAGACTCGGACGGCCTGTTCAACGGCGCCCTCGGCTTCTATGTAACAGCCGGCAAGCACACGATAACTCTTCGTTCGGACAAGGCGAGATTCGCAATCTCGACCATAACCTTCACCCAGGAGGACGCCATTCAGCCGGCCGCCAAACTCGACAACGTCACCACCGACGAATCGAAGGCCGCTTCCTCGAAGGATATCTTCGTCTCGATTGAAGGCGAAGATCCCACCTCTGCTTCCGATATCACCCTTTACCCCACTTATGACCGCGCCACCTACCTCACTTCCCCCTCCGACCCGACAAAGATGATCTACAACACCATCGGCAAGGAAAACTGGAAGACCTCCGGCCAGTATATAAGCTGGGATTTCACCATGCCTGCGGCAGGCTGGGTGAAAATAGGCATTCGCGCTAAGCAGGATCAGATGCGCGGACTTTATTCGAACAGAACCCTCTACATAGACGGCAAGGTGCCCTGCGAAGAGGCCGAGCAGATCAAGTTCTACTACTCGACCACCTGGGACTGCGTCGTTCCCTCCGACGCCGAGGGCAAGACCCTTTACTTCTACCTCGACGCCGGCGAGCATAACATCATGCTCGAAGCCATGCCGGGCGAGATCGGCGGCATTATGAGACAGCTTGACGACGTCGTCTACTATCTCAACAGCTACTATCGCCAGATTCTCCAGATAACCGGCCCTTCCCCCGACGAATACAACACCTACATGATCCAGAACCAGATCGAGGGCATTCTTGAGGACTTCCAGTCCTACGCCGATACCTTAAGAGACATCAAGGGCGAGATAGAGACCCTCGCCGGCACCTCCGGCACCGAGGCCGTTTCGCTCGAGACCATGGCTAAACTCCTCGACAGGCTTGTCGACAAGCCGGACGAGATCCCGGGAAGCTTGGGACAGATCAAGGATAACATCTCCTCGCTCTCCCAGTGGATGGCCGACTACCGTTCGCAGGCCCTTGAGATCGACGTCATCGAGATCGCCTCGGCCGATAAGGAATTCAGCCCCATCAAGGAAAACTTCTTCAAGCAGCTTTCCTTCAGCTTCCGTTCCTTCTTAGGCTCCTTCTTCGAGGACTACAACGTCCTTTCCGAGGACAACAAGGCCGCCCTCAACGTCTGGGTATCCTTAGGACGCGACCAGGCTCAGATAGTCAAGGAGCTCGTCGACTCCTACTTCGTTGAGGACACCGGCATTCCGATAAACATCAACCTCGTTCAGGGCGGTATACTTGAATCCACCCTCGCGGGCAAGGGCCCTGACGTAGTTCTCTTCGTCGGCGGCGATCTCCCCATTCAGCTGGCCGCCCGTGACTGCCTCGTCGATATCTCGCAGTTCCCCGACTACCAGGAGGTAATCAAGAGATTCGCCCCCAACGTCATGACGCTTTACACCTATCAGAACGGCGTCTACGGACTGCCTATCTCCCAGAACTTCTCGATGATGTTCTGCCGCAACGACGTTCTGGCCGGCTTCGGCTTTGACAAGGGTCCCGACACCTGGACTGAGCTTATCGACATGCTGCCTACACTTCAGCGCAGCTACATGGGCGTAGGCTTCAACTTCGACGTCTACGGCACGTTCATGGTTCAGCGCGGCCTCGGCTACTACAACGAGAACAAGACCAAGACCATATTCGACCAGCAGGAAGCCGTTGAGGCGTTTGAGATGTGGTGCAAGTTCTACTCGACCTACAGCTTCGAGCAGACCTTCGACCAGTTCACACGTTTCCGTTCCGGCGAATATCCGATAGTCATCACCGGCTACACCTTCTACAACCAGCTTTACATGGCCGCCCCCGAAATCCGCGGACTCTGGCAGTTCGACGCCATTCCCGGCACCGAGGAGGCCGACGGCACCGTCAACCATTCGACAACCTCGTCTTCCGCCGGCGGAATAATCTTCTCCAAGCTTAACGAAAAGCAGCGCGCCGACGCCTGGGAGCTTATCAAGTGGTTCACCAGCGCCGAGATCCAGTCGGAATACGGCCGTTCGATAGAAGCCCTGTTAGGCCCTCTCGGACGCTTTGAAACCGCCAACCGCGAAGCCCTCGGACAGCTCGCCTGGAACCAGACCGAGCTCGAAAAGATCCGCACGCAGATGGACAACACCGTTGATATAGATATCATTCCGGCAACTTACATCGTTACCAGAAATATCACCAACGCTTTCAGAGAAACCGTAAACCAGGCAACCAACCCGCGCGATACTCTCGTCTGGTATAACAGAGATATCAACGACGAGATCATCAGAAAATATGAGGAACTCGGCATCGAAGTTCCGCAAGATTAAAGGAGGGAGGAATAAAAATGGCAAAAGAAAAAGCTGCTGAAGTAAAAACCGCAAAGCCTCTTAACACCGAGAGCAAAACGGCTTATACGCTTCACCTGATGAAGATGAATCAGGCGTGCTACTGGATGATGCTTCCGTTCTTCGCGCTGTTCACAATCTTCACGGTCATACCGGTCGTGATGTCGCTGCCTCTGGGTCTTACGAGCTTCAACCTCGTTCAGTTCCCGCGCTTCATCGGCCTGCAAAACTTCTATTCGCTCTTCGTCAACGACGACATTTTCCTCATCGCAATCAAAAACACGCTGATATTCGCCGTGTTCACGGGCCCGTTCTCCTATGTGCTCAGCTTCCTGCTCGCATGGCTTATCAACGAAATGAATCCGTTCTTGAAGGTATTCTTCACCTTCGTCTTCTACGCCCCGTCGATGACCCCCTCGGCATTCGTCATCTGGCAGCTCATCTTCTCGGGCGACTCCTACGGATACCTCAACTCGATCCTTCTTGATTTCGGCATTATCAACACGGCCAAACAGTGGCTGACCGACGTCACCTACATGATGACCGTCGTCATTATAGTCCAGCTGTGGATGTCGATGGGCGCGGGCTTCTTGGCTCTTCGCGCCGGCTTCCAGGGAATCGACACCGCCCTTTACGAGGCGGGCGCCATCGAAGGAATCCAGAACCGCTTCCAGGAGCTGTTCACCATCACCATTCCGGCAATGGGCCCTTCGCTTCTGTTCGCCGCCGTTCTCGCCATTTCGGGCGCCTTCACAGTCGGCTCGGTCGGAGCTTCACTCTGCGGCCTGCCCTCGACGGCATACGCGGTACATACCGTTATGAACCACGCTCAGGACTACGGCTCCATTCGTTACGAAATGGGCTACGCTTCGGCAATATGCTTCGTTCTGTTCGCCGTCATGCTGATATGTAACCAAGTCATCAGAAGCGTTCTGAGCAAATATACCGATTAAAGGAGGGGAACATAATGGCAGACGCTGTACAGACACCGGTAATGGATTCGCTGGAATCCGCAAACGCCAAGGCGCTTAAAAAGCTTAGAAAGCGCCAGCAAAAAAGAGGCGACATTGAAAAGGCAAGGGTCAAAAAGTCAAAGGGCAAGCACATAAACGGCTCCCTCGGCGGAGACATCTGCATTTTCATTCTCCTCAGCCTTCTGGGAATATTCATGATATTCCCGCTCTACTACTCGATCGTCCAGTCCTTCAAGCCCATAAGCGAGCTGTTCGTATTCCCTCCTAAGCTTTACGTTTTGCAGCCCACCGGCGAAAACTTCTCCAACCTGTTCAAGGTAGCCGGCAACCTGTGGGTACCCTTCTCAAGATACGTCTTCAACTCGGTCTTCATCACCATCGTCATCACCCTCATGCATGTGTTCGTCGTTTGCTGCTGCGCTTACGTGCTTTCCAAGTGCCCTAAGATCCCCGGCTACAAATTCGCGAACCAGCTGATAGTAACCTCGATGCTCTTCACCTCGACCGCCACCTGGATCATGCAGTTCGTCATCATGGCCAAGATGGGCATGATAAACACCTATTGGGCGATGATCCTTCCTAACGTCGCCACCTCGATGGGTCTTTACCTCATGAGACAGAACATGTCGACTATAAACGACGCCATCATCGACGCCGCAAAGGTCGACGGCGCGGGCGCGTTCCGCACCTGCTGGCAGGTCGTCATACCCAACCAGAAGCCCGCTATAGCTACCCTGATAATCTTCGTGTTCCAGGGCGCTTGGAATATCCAGGGCGGCGCGCTGGTTTACCGCGAGGACCTCAAGACGCTCCCGACTATCATGACGCAGATCGCCGCTTCGGGTATTGCGCGTCAGGGCATCATCTATGCATCGGCAGTCGTTCTGATGATACCTCCGCTTGTCATCTTCCTTATTGCCCAGAGTAATGTTATGGAAACCATGGCCAACTCAGGTATGAAGGACTAATTCAGATTAAGACAAAAATTAAAATGAAAGGTGATAGATAAAGCGGTGAATAGTATGAAATGCAAAAAGATATTCAGTATACTGCTCGTCGCAATAATGGCGGTAGGAATAATGACAGCTACCGTCAGCGCGGTCGACCCGTATACTACCTACAACTACGACGCATGGTACAACGCCGTGCCGTCTCAGGCGGGATATGAGGTCATAGACACCTACAACGGCGTGTCCATGAAGCTCAGCCAGCTTTCGGATCCCGAGAGCGAGTTCTTCATCAGCGAGAACGAGCCCGCAACGCTTTCCGATTCCAAGGACTTCTTTGTTACCAAAAAGGGCGAGTTCTACATCGCCGACACCGGCAACAACAGAATCATCAAGACAGACATCAACTTCAATCTTCTTGCCTGCTACAAGACATTCCCGGGCAGCACCTCGAAGCACGTCGTCGTCGATGAAAACGGCAACGAGGTAGAGGTCGACGCAGACGAGCTGAAATCGCCCTACGGCGTTTTCGTGGACGACAACGACGTCATCTACATAGCCGACCGCGACAACCAGCGCATCGTCAAATGTGTTGAGGAGACCAAGACCTCGGCGAGGATCCTTCAGGAATACTACCGCCCCGAGACCCCTCTTTACGATTCCGTCTCCTTCTACTGCACCAAGGTATTGGTTGACGCCGCCGGCAACGTATACGTCATCTGCCCGGCCATCAACAAGGGCGCTATAATGTTCTCCGATTCCGGCTCCTTCGTAGGATTCTACGGAGCCAACCGCGTTGAGGTAACCGCTGAGGTTATCCGCAACAAGCTCTGGAGAAAGATAGCCTCCGAGGAGCAGATAGCCTCGCTGACAAAATCCACCCCTGTCGAATATGCAAACTTCGACATCGACGAGGAGGGCTTCATCTATACCGTCACCGAGGTTGCCAACGCCACCACCGACGCCGTTAAGAAGATGAACCCCGCGGGCTACAACATTCTGGAGAGAACCGCCGACAACAACCAGTTCGGCGACCAGGTTTCGGCCACCTATAACGGCACCACCTACGCCACCCGTCTTACCGACATCTCGGTCGACGACGAGGGATTCATCGACATTCTCGACTACACCACCGGCCGCGTCTTCCAGTATGACGAGCGTTGCAACCAGCTTCTCATCTGCGGCTTCGACCAGGAGGAGCAGCGCGGCGGCTTCAACAACCCGAACGCCATAGAGACCTTCGACAAGAAGATCTATGTCCTTGACGGACGCAACAACGACATCACCGTCTTCGGCCTCACCGAATTCGGACAGTACGTCCACGACGCCATTCAGCTCCACAACCGCGGCTTCTACGATCAGGCCTATGACCTCTGGCAGGAAGTTTTAAAGCGCGACGGCGGCTTCTACATGGCTCTCGTCGGCACCGCCAAGGCCCTCTACAATCAGGACGACTACGAAGGCGCCATGAAATATTCCAAGCTCAGCTTCTACGCCGACGAATATGACAAGGCCTTCGAGGCGGCAAGACAGGAAACCCTGCGCGACAACTTCACCCTCTATGTCGTAATAATCCTCATTCTTGTAATTCTCTGGTTCGTGATAAAGATCCTGCAGAAGAAGGGAAAAATTCCTAAGAAACTTATCGCCACCGGCTGCGGAAAGGTTGTAAACGCATGCAAGAACGCGGCGATATCGGTTGTCGATAAAATAAAGAAAGGGGGCAAGGGTAAATGATCTATGATATGAAACCGTGGCAATGGGTAAAACACGTTATTTTCCACCCCACCGAAGGCTTTGAGGATATGAGATGGAAAAAGGCCGGTTCTTTGAAGATCTCCTTCTTCATCGTGTTCCTGCTCTTTGCCTCGCAGGTATTCTCCTCAAGATACGGAGGCTTTGCCTATAACACAAGGGCCTACTCCGATGTCTTCAACATCATGCCGATCCTTGTTCAGTCCGTTGCATACTACGCCACATGGGTAGTCTCCAACTGGAGTATATGCACCCTGTTCGACGGCGAGGGCAACATGCGCCGCGTCGCCATCTACACAGCGTATTCGCTGGTGCCCTACATCATCGGCAATACCCTTTCGACCGCCCTCTCCTATTTCCTCACCCTTGACGAGTCGATCTGGTATAACGCGATAAGCATGATCGGCCTCGGCTGGTCGGTGGTAATGATGATCTTCGCCATGAAGGCCTGCCACCAATACAGCTTCACGATGACCTTCGTCAGCATGATCTCAACGGTCGCCGGCATGGTGCTTATCCTCTGCCTGCTCGCGCTTGTAATGTCGCTCTTCCAGCAGGTATACGTATTCTTCGCAACAATCTACACGGAAATCCTTTACAGATTCAGAAGCTGAGAAAGCAGAAAGTGAGTAAAACATGAAAAATTTATTTCTGAAATTACTGGCTTGCCTGCTTGTCGCGGCAATGCTGATAACATCTTCCGCCGTCTGCCTGTTTGCAGAGCCTAACGGCGAAGAAGCCGCAGACGGAGACTTAGTCGTCGAGCCGGTAGACATCGGCCCCGACGAGGGCGAGCCGACGGATCCCGGCGCACTTGAGGGCGACGAAGCCCCCGCGGCCGAGGGAGACGAGGCTGCTCCCGCCGAAGACGAAGAGGCCGCCCCCGCTGAGGGCGAGGAAGCCCCTGCCGAGGGCGAGGAAGCCCCTGCCGAGGGCGAGGAAGCTGCTCCCGCCGAAGGCGAAGAAGAAGCCGACGAAGCCGTTGCAATGATCACCGACGAGGAGGCTCTTGCGGCCTGCCAGAAGGTTGCGGAAAACGACAAGTTCGAGCTTTACTGCGACTTCGGCGTTGAGGACGCTGAGCTTGAAAGAATAGCTCTCGTCGTCAAGGAAACCGGCTTTATCTGGTGGTCTAACCCCATCAACGCGCTTGCAGACACCTCGACAAACAAATCGAGCCTCAGACAGAACCGTCTTTCAAACATCGCCTATAAATACGGCAACGCCACCGACCTCATCGCTTCCTCCGCGTTCCTTTATTCCTACAGAGAATCCACCTCGCGCGGAAACTGCAAGTATGAGATCAAGGACAACGAGATCGTCATCAGGTACACCCTAAGAACCGCCTCCTGCATGGTTCCGGTGCATGTGGCGCTTGACGACGAGGGCCTTTACACCTATATCGAGACCTCCGAGATAAAGGAGAACAACGGATATAGGGAAGAGGTCAAGAACGACCAGGACGCCGAGGACAGAGACACCATAGTTCTCACCGAGGTCGCGATGTTCCCCTACATGGGCGCGGCTCCGGCTGACGAAGAGGGCTATATGCTCATACCCGACGGCTCCGGCGCAATCATCAACCTCAACAACGGCAAGGGCAACTACTCCGATTACAGCCAGCCGCTCTACGGCCGCGACATCACCACCGTCAAGGAAGTCGAGCCCGACATGGTCGAGCAGGCCTACCTGCCGGTAATGGCAATGGTCAGACAGAACAACGGCCTTGTCATGATAGCCGCCGACGGCGACACCTTTGCCAACGTAAACGCAAACGTCTCCTATTCCAAGAACGAAAACTCCTGGTATAACGACTGCTACTTCTCCTTCACGCTCCGCTCGACCGACAACTACTACATGACCGGCGACTCTTCGGCCATCATGGTCTTTGAAAAGGGCGACGGCAAGATACTTGTCCCGAGAGTAGGCGTTAAGTTCATTCCCGTCACCGGCGACGGCGACACCGTCACCACCGGCGAAATTGCGGACATCTACCGCAACTACCTCATTGAGGAAAAGGGCCTTGCCAAGGCCGAAGGCGCCACCGAGCCCGCACTTTACATCGATATGTACGGCGGCACCCTCAAGTCCAAGTCTATCCTCGGTATCCCGATCAAGCTCAAGACCGCCTACACCTCCTTCAAGCAGGCCTCCGACATAGTTTCGCAGCTCAACGAGCTCGGCGTCGGCAACATGGTCGTCAACTACAACGACTGGTCTGAGGATTCAATGTCCTCCAAGATCGATACCGGCGACAGCGTGGCCTCCTGCCTGGGTGGCAAGAGCCAGTACAAGAAGATGCTCAAGCAGTTCGCCGATCTCGGCGTCGACTACTACGCAAGCGTCTCCGGCGTCACATTCAAATCAAACGGCAACGGCTTCTGGACGCTGTTCAACACCGCTTACCGCGTTTCAAAGTCATATTCGAGACAGTACACCTACAACATCGCGTACGGCACGCCCGACACCGGCGTCGCCCCGGCCCTTATGAGCCCGCGCTCTATAGAAAAGCTCTCGAAGAAGGTTTCTAAGAATCTCGGCAAATATGAGCAGGGCGCCGGCCTCGGAATCATCTCCAACACGCTGTGGAGCGATTTCTCGAACAAATATCGCACCAACCGCTACACCACCGCTCAGTACGTCGTAGACTACTACAAGGCGGTCAAGGAATCGAACGGCAAGGTCATAGCCGACGCGCCGAACGCCTACCTGCTGCCCTACGTTACAAGGATCAACAACCTGACGCTTCAGTCCAGCCAGTTCAAGCTCACCGACTACGATATCCCGTTCTATCAGATGGTAATGCACGGATATGTCGACTACGCCTCCGAGGCCATAAACGGCACCCCCGACACCACCATCGCCGTTCTCAAGGCTATAGCCGCCGGCTCGAACATTCACTTCGACTTCATGTATGAAGAGGCAAGCGAGCTTGTTAATACCGATTACGTAAACAAGTTCTACTGCTGCTACGAAGGCTGGCTCGATGAGGCTGCAAAGGCCTATCAGCTCGTGAGCGAGATCCTTACGCCCGCCAAGGACGCCACCATCTCCTCCTACGATGTTGACGGCAAGGTTATCACCACCACCTATTCGAACGGCTACGAGACCGTTGTAGATCTCGGGTCGGGCGACATCAAGGCCGGCGGAAAAACCTATAACTACACAGATTACGTTAAAGGAGGTTCGGACTAATGGCAGAGTCAACCAACACCGCTGCGGCCGCAAAGGAAGTCAAGGTTAAAGCCCCCAAGGCTCCCAAGGCTGCCAAGGCGCCGAAAGAGCCTAAGCAGAAAGGTCTGAGAATAGCCTACGAAAAGCGCAAAGCGCTCTATGCCTACGGCTTCCTCGCTATCTGGATTATAGGCACCATCTACTTCTTCTTAAGGCCTCTCGGCGTTTCGCTGTGGTATTCATTCAACAAGACCGAAGTCAAGCTCGGCTACATGGGCACCACGTTTACGGGCATCACAAACTACATAAGGGCGTTCAGAGAGGACACCGAGTATACCGAGGCTCTTCTGGCGGTACTGAGAGACACCCTTTGGCAGACTCCTCTTATCATCGTCTTCTCCATCTTCATCGCCGTAATCCTCAATCAGAAGTTCAAGGGCAGAACATTCGCCCGTGCGGTCTTCTTCCTCCCCGTTATCATTGCCACCGGCCCGGTTATCTCGATAATCAACGGCGACATGGACACCTCGGGTTATTCGGGAGGCGCCGAGCAGTTCTCGACAATGTTTGAAACGGACATGACGGGAGCGCTGATGAACTTCCTCGGGGTATACAACATAAGCGATAAGGTTACGGATATGATCTCGACGATAACGTCGAACGTATTCAACCTTGTATGGGATTCGGGTATCCAGATAATCATCTTCCTTTCGGCCTTGCAGAATATTCCGTTCTCGGCAAGAGAGGCCGCCTCGATAGAAGGCGCCACCGCCTGGGAATTCTTCTGGAAGATAACTATCCCCTACATCAGCCCCATGATAGTCACCAACCTTATCTACACCATAGTCGACTCCTTCATCGATCCTGCCAACGGCGTTATGACGCTGGTTCTGCAAAAGGCTTCGGATTGGGAACACGGCTATTCGGCGGCCATGGCGTGGTCATACTTCATCATAGTTATAGCCGCACTTGCGATTGTGCTGCCGATTCTGAACAAATTTGTTTACTACGAAGTATAAAGGAGGGATATTGAATGGCAACTGCAAAAGAAGAAAAGCAATTTGAACGTGAGCGCCAGAAGGCTCTGAAAGAGCGCGCCAAGGCCTATAAGGCCGCCAAAAAAGCGGGCACGCTTGACGAGCGGATAATATCCCCCGAGCACACGGCATATCTGAGAAGAAAAGCCGTGCTAAGCAAGGTTTGGCCGTTCTTCCGCTTCCTCATTCTGTTCGGCCTCTGCTTCGTTATACTCTATCCGCTTATCTACATGTTCTCGACGGCATTCCGCCCCAACGTCCAGATGACCGACCCGTCCATCATCTGGATCCCGAAGACGCTGACCATTTCGAACATGGCCGACGCCTGGTCGATAATGAAATTCGACGAGGCCCTTTTGAACACCCTTAAGATAAATATAGTGTGTTCTCTCTTCTCGGTCATCACCTGCGCGCTTACCGGCTACGGTCTTGCCAGATTCAACTTCAAGGGCAAGGGAATCTGCTTCGCGGTGGTTATCATGCAGATAATCGTTCCGCCGCAGATCACCGTTATCCCGCTTTACCTCCAGTGGGCCTTCTTCAAGGGCGCCGGAATCGTAAAGCTCTGCTCTAAGCTCGGAATGACCACCTTCCTCGGCGCAACCATCAAGGACATCACCGACGTCAACGGCGTGGCGACGGGACAGAAATACGCCTCGCTCATCGACAACCCGATAGTCATGTACTGGCCGGCCCTCTTTGCAAACGGCATAAAATCCGGTCTGTTCATCTTCATCTTCCGCCAGTTCTTCCGCGGACTTCCGATTGAGCTTGAAGACGCCGCCTACCTCGACGGCTGCGGCCCGTTAAAGACCTTCATCAGAATCATGGTTCCTAACGCGGCTTCGTCCTTCCTGACGGTCTTCCTCTTCGCCATAGTCTGGTACTGGAACGACTACTACATTTCGTCCACCTTCTTCCTCAACAACAACACTGTCTCGCTTGCTCTGCAAAAACTCTCGAGCAACCTCGACCAGTACCTGTTCAACGGGGCGCAGGTCGGCACACGAAAGAAGATAGTCTGGCTCGAATCGGGCTGCCTTCTGACTATCGCACCTATCCTCGTAATGTACATCTTCCTGCAGAAGTACTTCACCGAGGGACTTGCGAGATCCGGTCTGACCGGTATGTAATTTCACCGGCGGACGGATAAAATCCGAAAACGGTATGCCGCCTGCAAACGCGGGCGGCACACTTTCGTGAATAAGAAATTTTGCGAACTTTATTAAAAAATTCATTCATTAACGGAGCGATGACATGAGAAGAGTAACGGCTCTTTTTATCTGCGGGCTGATGCTTTTGTCCGCCTGTTCGCAGGCCGAAGAGCAGCCGTCCGGGACAACGGGCGGAGGGATCTCGCTTTTCACCGAAGACCCCTCGCCGTCTGACCTGCCCGAGACTTCCGAAGACGCGTTTGGCGTTTCCGCCGAAACGGCGCCGCAGACAGTGCCGGAAATTTCGGACGCCGTGATAGAGCCGCAGACCTTTGCGCAGACAGAGGCCGAAATTCTCATCGAGCCTGAGGAGCAGGGAAATCTGCCCGAGAGCGCGTCGGTCACCGATTCCCGCGAGGGATATTCGGGTTCGGGCTGCGTAAGCGGCCTGAGGCCCGAGGACACCCTTGTCGCCGAGGCAGACCTGCCCGCTTCGCAGCATTATAACATCACCATCCGTGCGGCGGCCGATTCGCCGGTGAGCGGGGTTTTTGCCATAAACGGCATTCCCTGCGGCAGCTTTTCGCTGTCCGGCGACGGCTTTGAAGCTTTAAGGTTTGACAACATCTTCCTGTCGGCCGGAAAATGCCTTTTGGGGATAACCGCCCTCAGCGGCGCCGCCGACATCGACTGCCTGCTGATAGAAAATTCCGGCTACGTCCCCGATTTCTCCCTCCCCGGCGGGGGAGCGCTCTGCACGCCGAATCCCTCGGTGGGCGCGGAAGCGCTTTACGGCTACATCACCGGGCTTTTCGGCAAGAAAATTTTAAGCGGCCAGCAGGTCTCGCAGGGGAGCGACGCCGAGCTTGAAGCGGTTTACGGCGCTTCGGGCAGATACCCCGCCATACGCTTCGGCGAGCTTATGGATTACTCCGCAGGAGCGGACAGCGGCGACATCGAGCTTGCTGTCGGCTGGGCAAAGTCGGGCGGAATTGTCGGATATGTCTGGAACTGGACGATGAACGGCTCGGTATATGCCGACAGAACCGGCTTCGATCTTTCAAAAGCCGTCACCGATCTCGACATAGTCGCGATGAACGGCAGCGCCCTCACCCTAAGATATGAATCGGGCGACATAACCGTCGAGACGCTCGCCGTTATCGACGGGATCGACCTTGCGGCCGAGGCGTTAAAGCGCCTCAAAGAGGAGGATATCCCGGTGCTGTTCCGGCCGCTGCCCGAGGCCTCGGGCGGACAGTTTTGGTGGTCGAAGAGCGTCGAGAGCTATAAGTGGCTCTATAAACTCATTTATGAAAGAATGACCGTCTACCACGGGCTGGACAATCTGATCTGGGTCTGGAACGGCCAGAGCCCCGAATGGTACGTCGGGGATAACATGTGCGACATCGTCTCGCTCGACGTATACCTTGACGGCGGCACCGCGCCATACCCGAGCTGTCTGAACTTTTTGCTCGCCGCCCGCGAGATAACGCCCTCGAAGCCGGTGGCGCTCAGCGAAATTTCCCAGCTTCCCTCGCCTGACAGCCTCGCCTTGGACAGCGCCGTCTGGAGCTATATATCCACCTGGACGGGCGAATACTCGCCCGAGGGCACGGGCACCGACCCGAGCATCTGGGACAGATTTTACAACAATACAATGGTCATCACAAAGGATAAAATAGAATACAATCGGTAATATATCCTAAGGATATTACTTGCCGTTTATATAATTTTAGCATTCATCGCTGATCTGTCCTGCGGGGCGGTCACGGAGAAATAAAGACCCTTTCAGGAGGAACAATATGAAACCGTCAAAGATCATACCATTCGCCCTCGCGGCGCTGACCGCAATGTCGGCCCTTTCGGGCTGTTATTTCCTGCCGGAGGAGGAAGAGCTTTTAGAGGCGCCCGTCGTCAAGGCGAGCGAGGTGTCCTATACCACCACCACGGCCGAACTTAAGGACATCACCAAGCAGGTGCTTACCCCCGGCAACATAGCTTCCGGCACCGAATATAACGCCAGGTTCTCGGATATTGGCGGCAACATCAAGGCCGTTTACGTTTCGGCGGGGGACACCGTCGAGGAGGGCCAGCTTCTTGCGGAATACGAGACCTACGAGCTTGACAAGCAGATTGAGCGCGGCGAGCTTGAGCTTCTGCGCGAGCAGCTTGAATACGAGATAGCCGTTGAAAAGCACGAATCCGAGACCGTTAAGCAAAAGGAGCTTTTGGACGTTCAGCTTATGCAGAACGATCTCGACAAGCTTTACGCCGACAAGGAGGCCGCAAAGCTTTACTCCGAGGTTGCGGGCACGGTTTCCTTTGTTAAAACCTGCTCGCCCGGCGACTGGGTAAATGCCGGCGAGACCATAGCCACCGTCATCGACATAACCGATCTCTATATCAAGATCGACCCCAACAACGACGTCGACCAGTTCATGATAGGCCGCCCGATAACCATTCGCTATGAGGGCGAATATTACGACGGCACCATTGTCCGCAACAAATCCGGCGTTCAGTGGGACGAGGCCGCTCAGGGCGCTCTTGTGGGCTCCGACGGCGAGGAGATTTTGGGCGAGGAATCCGAGGATATCATCGTCAAGTTCAACGACATTATCCCCGAGAGCTCGGCGGTCGGAAATATTGCCGACACCATACTTGTCCTCGACAAGCGTGAGAACGTCATAGTCATCTCGGCGAATCTTGTCAAGAAAGTGAACGGCGTCAACTGCGTCTACGTCTTCAAGGACAACGAAAGAGTTCCCGTTAACGTATCGCTCGGGCTTCAGAGCGGTTCGCTCGTTGAAATAACCTCCGGGCTCGAGCCGGGAGATGAAGTCATCATAAGATAAGACAGCGCGTCTGCGGATTTTAACAGCATGGAGGATACGAGATGTTAACACTGCTTTTCCGAAAGATGCGAAATACCAAATGGATGGTTATCTGTCTTCTTGTCGGATTCATCATGGCAACGGCCATGACAAGTACGATCCCGATATATATGCACGCCTCGCTGCAGCGTATGCTGATAAAGGATATGCAGGCATATCAGGAGAATACCGGGGTATATCCCGGCGTTTACGCCGTCTCCAAGACCCTTGTGAGCGGCACGAGCGCAAAAAATCAGCGCGCAAACGTAAACAATGTTTATGCGCGCGCCGCAAACCGCTTCAACGACCTTTTTGTCCCCTATGAGACATATAAGGCGTTCACCTCCGATTCCTACCTCTACGTCACCAATATCGAGACCGACGGAGATCCCTCGATGGTGAAATTGGGCGGCATGACGGATATCGGGGATCACATCAAGATAGTCAGGGGCAGAATGTATGAGAAGGAAAAGACTGCCGACGGCGTATATGAGGTAATATGCACCGAAAAGGCCCTGCAGCTCACCCAGCTCACCACCGACACCGTCTACGAGGTCAAGAACATCTTAGACCGCGTGACCGAGGACACCCTGAAAATAAAGATAGTCGGCGTTTTTGAGACCGCCACCGACAACGACACCTACTGGTCGGAGGGGCTTTCAAACTACGACAACACCTTCTTTACCGATTTCATCACCCTCACCGATGAAATAATCTTCACAGGGATAGTCAACCTGAACAGCGTTGAATGCCGCTTCATCATCGACTATCAGCACATGGACATGAACGTCATCGAGCATGTCCGCAACCAGTTTGCCTCCCAGCTTGAGCAGTATAAGGAAGAGGCGACCACCTTCGAAGTCCCCGCGCAGGAGGTTTTAGAGGAATACGCCACAAAGGCGGCCTCGCTGAAATACATACTTCTCATGCTCGACATACCGGTCATACTAATGCTGATATTCTACCTGTTCATGGTGTCTCAGCTCAACATAGAATCGGAGCGCAACGAGATAGCGATGCTCAAATCGCGCGGAGCCTCTGCCTGGCAGATACTTCGCATTTACGCCTACGAGACCCTTATCCTCGGCGCGGTTTCGGCGCTGGTGGGCCCGTTTGTAGGCCTCGGGCTCTGCAACATCTTGGGCGTTTCAAACGGCTTCTTGGAATTCGTAAACAGGCCGGCTTTGCACGCAAAGCTTTCTTTGACGGCGTTCGGATATGCCGTGGCGGCGGTGGCGGTGTTCTTTGTCACCACCCTCGTGCCGATAATTCCCGCCTCGCGCGTGTCGATAGTTGCGCACAAGCAGTCGAAGGCCCACGAGCAGAAAAAGCCCTTCTGGCAGCGCTCCTTCCTCGACGTCATCTGCGTTGTCCTGCCGGTGGTGTGGCTCTGGTGGTATAACAGAACCAACGACAACCTCATCGCCCAGGGAATCGTCGACACCTCTGCAAATATGAATCCGCTGATGTTCGCGGCCTCCACTGTGTTCATTCTCGGCGCGGCGCTTCTCTGCGTAAGAATTTACCCATACTTCATCAGGCTTGTATACTTCATCGGCCGCAAGCATTGGTCGCCGGCGGCGTATATCTCCCTCAACAACATCGGCCGCTCGTCTACCGGCCGCGAGAAGTTCATCATGATCTTCCTTATCCTCACGGTTGCCCTCGGAATATTCTCGGCGAACACCGCCCGGGCGATAAACCGCAACACCGAGGAGAGAATACGCTATAATCTCGGCGCCGACGCGGTCATCGAAGAGGCTTGGAAGACGAGCCGCGTAAAGGTCTACGACGAGGAGGCCGGCGAGGAGACGTCGACCACCCAGTATACCGAGCCGGAATTCGAGCGCTATTCGGCGCTTCCCGGCGTAAAGCTCGCCACCCCCGTCTTCAAGCGTGACATGGTTCAGATGAGATATAACGACTCCAACCAGACCGACTGCATCGCCATGGCGATAATTCCCGATCAGTTTGCCCAGGTGGCCTGGTTCCGCTCAGACCTCCTGCCGGTGCACATCAACTACTACATCAACGCGCTCAGCGAATGCCAGGACGGCGCGATAATCTCCCGCTCCTACGCCGACAAGAAGGGCGTGAACCTCGGCGACGTAGTTGAGGTAAAGTGGGCGAGAAACAACTGGTTCGAGACCACCGTCGTCGCGATAGTCGATTACTGGCCGAGCATGAACCCCTATAACAAGAATTCCCAGGGCGACTATCAGGACTTCATCGTCCTCAACTACGACTACGTCAGCATCATGACGATAACCGAGCCCTATCAGGTCTGGCTCTCGCTTGAGGACGACGCCGACATCGGCGAGTTCTACCAGGCGGCCTCCGACAGCGGCATCGTCGCCACCAGAATGGACGTCGCATCGCAGCTCATCATAAGCTCGAAGACCGACGCCGTCTTACAGGGCGTAAACGGCGCGCTTACCCTCGGCTTCATCACGATAATGGCTATGTGCTTCATCGGCTTCCTGATTTACTGGATCCTCTCCATCAAGGGCAGAACGCTCCAGTTCGGTATCCTCAGAGCCATGGGTATGTCCTTCAGAGAGATCATCTCTATGATAGTTTACGAGCAGCTTCTGGTTTCCGGCGTTTCGATATTCCTGTCGATAATCATCGGCGGAATCGCCTCCGACATCTTCGTGCCGCTCTTCCAGGTGCTCTACAATGTCACCGACCAGGTGCCGCCGTTCAGGGTTGTTTCCCAGCGCAGCGACTACATAAAGCTTTACATCATCGTTCTTGTGATGCTTTTGGTAGGATTTATCGTCATAGCGCGGCTTATCAAGCAGATAAACATCAACAAGGCCCTGAAACTCGGCGAGGATTAAAAATTTACCGCGAATTTTGCGAAAAAATATCGCGCAAAAATATTTACCTTTGTCACCATAATTTAAAGAATTGCCGTCCGAATTATCGGGCGGCAATTTCAAAAAATATAATTGCGGAATTTTGCGCGGCGGCCTGTCAGTCTTCGGTTACGCCGAATTTATAGACCGTCAGGTGTCTGTACTTTTCGCCTTTTTTGAGAACGGGCTTTTCAAAATTGTCGAATCTCATGGCGTTGGGCCAGAACTGCGTTTCAAGGCAAAGGCCCTCGCGGCGGTTTATCGGGCGGCCGCCCTTGCCGAACGGCGGGCGGGAATTCAAGGAATTTCCGCTGTAAAACTGCATTCCCGGAAGGTCGGTATACACCTCCATGGTGCGGCCGGTCTTGGGGGAGCAGAGAACGGCTGCGCGCCGGAATCCGTTGCCGTTAATGCAGAAATTGTGGTCGTATCCGCCGCCGAAGGCTATCTGATCGTTATGCTTCGCGCCGATTCGAAGACCTATCTTCTCGGGCGAGGTGAAATCGAACGGCGTGCCGCACACCTTTGCAACATGCCCCATGGGCAGACACTCGCTGTTGCAGGGGGTATAGTGATCCGCCTCAATTTTGAGAACATGATCGGTTATTTCGCCGCTGCCCTCGCCGTTGAGGTTGAAATAGCAGTGGTTTGTAAGATTGCAGACAGTGTCGCTGTCGCAGACGGCCGAGTATTCTATCCCCAAAGCGTTCGAATCGTTAAATGTATATCTCACGGTCACGTCAAGGTTCCCCGGGAAGCCCTCTTCGCCGTCGGGGGAGAGATATTTGAGAACAAGCGCCTCGCCGTCAATTTCGGCATTCCAGAGTTTTTTGTCAAAGCCCATGGGGCCGCCGTGCAGATTGTTTCTGCCGTCGTTGCGCCTGAGCTTAAAGACGTTTCTGCCGAGCCTGAATGAGGCGTCTTCAATGCGGTTGCCGTGGCGGCCGATGAGCGCGCCGATGTATTTGTCCTGCTTTTCGTAGTCCGCGGCGGAATCGTACCCCAAAGCGACGTCGCCGAGAACCCCGTTTTTGTCGGGAACAAATATCGAGCGAATGGCGCCGCCGAAGTCGGTGATCTCAACATATGCGCCGGAGGAATTTTTAAGCTCGAAGAGCGAGACCTCCTCGCCGGTTGAAAGCTTGCCGAACGGTTTTTTTGTGATTTTTGTCATAGAATCAGCGACCTTTCCGTCAATTTTAACAAAATTTAAAAAATCATGAAACTAAACGCAATATTTCGGCGTCTATATCAGTATTACAAGTGTAGCACCTTTATTCGAGGATTGCAAGGGCTTTTGTAAAATTGCCTATATGCAGGAAAATTTTTTCTTAAAAAAAGCTTAAATTTTCTATTTTTCTCAAAAACCTATTTACAAATCCGAAAAAGGGTGATATAATAATATCAACATTTTTTAAAAGGAGTGTTATTATCAATGACAAAAAGAATTTTGGCAATCGTTTTGGCAGTTGTCATGGCTATGTCGGTTCTTATGGTCGAAGCTTTTGCTTATGATTATATGACTGGTCTCCAAGCAACTGTCAGTGGCAACTCGATTACAGTTAGCGGTTATGCGGTTTCCGGCGCATCATCGTATAAAATAACTGTAAAATGTGGTACCAGCACCGTGTATAACGGTACAGTTTCCTCAACCTCCACCGTTGTTACGACCTCCCTCTATGGAACGCATTCTGTTGATGTCGATGCATTTTCGGGAGCAAACGGAAGCGGCGACAGAATCGGCTCGGGTTCTACCAAATGCGATGTTCAGAGATCAACAACCTCTAACGGCATTACGGTCACCTCAAGCGGGTCTGGAGTAACTGTAACATGGACAAAGGATCCTGCAATCAGCTCTTACTTCGTCTCGTATTCGTACTACGATGCCTACAACCAGCGTCAGACCAGTTCTACGTCGGGTGCAGGTTCTGCTACAATTAATGTGGCGTATGAAAAGCTGATCTCTGTAAGCGTGTATGCAGGCTCGTCTTCCAGTTCAGGTCTTGTTGGTACTTGGAACAACAATACCGGCAGTTCATGGGGCGGAAGCACCAGCACCGGCGGCGTCACTATCAGCGGCACCACCCTTTACTGGAGCAACCCGACCTATCAGTACTGCTATGTATCCGCCACCTGCAACGGCAGAACCATTCTTAACAGGCAGTCTGTCGGCACCACCAGCAGCTTCAACTTCGGAAGCTATATCAGCAGCACTTACCTTTACGGCGGCTACCCGATCTACTTCACCGTCTCCACCGCTTACACCACTATAGGAACCGCCACCTACAACGCTAACGGCTCCTACAACAACGGCAGCGTCTATGTTCAGGGCACTACCCTTTATTGGACTGCCGTTCCCGGCCACTACTACAGCGTTACCGCTTCCGGCAACTACGGTTCTCAGACAGTCCTCGCCGCCTCCACTACCGAACACGTAGAGTTCAGCGGCCTTGTCACTAACAGCTATTCCACCATTTCCTTCACCGTCAGAGATACCACCACAGGCATTACCGTCGGTACTGCAACCTACTATCCCGGCAACTTCGGCGGCACCTCGGGCAATGTCGGCATCAGCGGCACCACCCTCTACTGGACTGGCAGTGCGCAGGTCTACTATGTTTCCGCCACTCAGAACGGCAGAACCATTCTTTCGAGATCGAGAGTCGGCGCCGTCACCAGCGTTAACATCGCAAGCCTTATCAACCAGTCTTATCTCAACAGCGGCTATCCGATAATCTTCACCGTTTACGATTCCTACTACACCACTGTCGGCACCGCCACCTATTACCCCGGTTCCTCTAATCTTTACGGCACCAACTACAACTTCAGAGTAACCGTCACCAACTTTAACGTAAACGTCGCCTGGGATACCGTTCCCTACGCTTCGACTTACCGTGTAACCTACCAGGGTCTTACCAACGGCAGCTCTAAGCAGTACCTCGACACTCCCTTCACCTCGGCCAACCTTACTCTTCCCGCCGGCGGCCTTTATGTTGAGGTAACCTACTACTACAACAACCGCGCCTACAGCGTCGGCGCCGCCACCATCTCCGCCACCGGCCAGGTCAACTACAGCGGCACCGGCACTAACACCAATACCAACACCAACACCGGCTCTACTCAGTCCGGCAACTATGTCAGCGGCACCAACTGCACGATGACCGTAGGCGCTACGAGCACCCTCGTTTCCTGGAACGATTACTACGGCGCCACCAGATATCAGGTAATCTACACCAACGTCGCCACCAACCAGGCCCGCAGCGTGACCGGCATCTACACCAACAGCTATGAGATCCCGCTCGGCTACGACAACACCACCGGCGGCATCTCGGTGCAGGTAATCGCCTATAACGGCGTCAACCCGCTTGGCGCAGGCCCGTTCGCATACGCGACCTACAAGCCGACCACTACCAACAACAATAACACCACCACCAAGCCCGCCGACACCACTCCTGACGCTCCCACGAGCTTCAAGGCGACTGCCAGCAACAAGCAGGTTCTCCTCTCCTGGAACGCCGCCAAGAATTCCACCTCTTATAAGGTTTACTGGAAGCGTTCTTCCAACTCGACCTGGAAGCTTGCCAAGGAGACCACCAAGCGCGCTCTGACCATCAAGGGCCTCAACAACGACATGAACTATGACTTCAAGGTTGTCGCCTCTACCGGCGTTGAGAGCAGCGTCATAAAGATCGCCCCGACCTCTTCGGGCAGCAACACCAAGACCGCTGACGATCCTAAGGGCTCGACCTCGAGCAGCTCGTCCAAGAATCCCGTCATCACCTCGGCCACCGGCGGCAACGGCACCTTCACCGTAAGCTGGAACGGCGTTAGCGGCGCGAACTCCTATAAGGTTTACGCTCACCGCGTCGGCGTTGACGTCACCTCGGACGGCAAGCAGACCTACTACTGCAAGGCCACCGTTTCGGGCACCAGCGCTACCGTCAGCAACCTCGCTGCCGGCACCTACCAGATCAGAATCAAGGCCTCTACCGACGGCGGAAACACCTGGACAAGCCTCTCCGCCTGCGATTACTACACCGTAACCGTCAGCTGATAATTCAGCCTGAGGCGCTAAACGAAATTAAAAATCCCCTGCCTTTTGGCGGGGGATTTTTTTGAACGATGAACGGTTGATATGCTATAAAAACCGAGCGCCGCGCAGGCTTAACCCTCCTCCCAATCTTCCGAGTGAATACGGGGCAAATTAAATCAGCCAATCATATCATGCTGTACTGGCTCTGTTTTTTAAAATTAAAACCCCCTCCCCAAATCGGGGGAGGGGGTTATCTTCAAACCACACCTAATATTTTCCGTCGGTGAGGGCCCAGTAGGCGTAGTAGCCGTACATGTTCAGCACCTCGTCGCTGTATACGTCCTCGCGGGAATTCCAGGTGAAGAACCTGTCGTAATAGCCCCAGGTGGCCATCGCCGGGGCGACGTATTCCGCGTCAAGGATCATCTTATACTTTTCCGAGAGGGGAATCCCGGCGGCCATCAGCGTCTTAACGCCAAGGAAATTGGCGCTCGTCACGCCGTAAAGCGTGAAGTCGGTGTCGATATCGAAGTTAGACCAAATGACGAAGGGCGTTTCAAACCTCGTCAGGTAGGCGTTTACAAACTGTTCGCGGTTGGGGTCGAGGGCGTCTATAAGCTCTGCCTCGACGTTCGGCTGGTGATCGCCGAAGAAGACTATCATCGTCTTTTCGTCGACCTTGCTGAAATAGTCGATGAGCTCCTCAAGCGCCTCGTCGGAATCCTTTATAAGCGACAGATACTGCTCCGCCCTCGGGAATTCCCCCTCTGGTCGCTCGATGTGTACGTCGGTTTCAAAGTCGTCGCCGTCATATTCATAGGTCGAGTGGTTCTGAACCGTCACGCCGAAGATGAAAAGCGGGTCGTCGTCCTTCTCCTCAAACCGCTTTTCTATTTGTTTGTAGAAGAAGCTGTCGCTTATCAGAGTTCTTATATATTCCACCTTGTCGCCGAAGCCCTTTTCCCAGCGGTCGGCGCTTACGTAAAGCCCCGCTTCGCCCGAGGCCATGTCCTCGCCGCTTATAAAATCGTCGAAGCCCATGAATTTATAGACCGAGTTGCGCTTCCAGCACACCTCATAAAAGGGGTGCATCGCCACGGTGTCGTAGCCGTAGCCTTTGAGGTAAGAGGCCATCGACTCCACCGGGCGCTTAATGTGCTGCATATAGGTGTAGCAGCCGGACGGCATGTACATCATCGAAAGCCCGGTTAGAAACTCGAATTCGGTGTTGCAGGTGCCTCCGCCGAGAACGCTTACAAGCACCCTGCCGTCCTCGCAGTTTGTGATCAGGCTGTTGAAATAGGGCATGTATGGGACGTTTGTCTTAAGCCGGCCGATGTAGCCGAGATCCGAAAAGCTCTCGTTCATGATGACGATGATGTTCGGGCGGTCTTCGCTTGAAACTTCCGAGCCGGCGTTGTCGGCCTCGGCGTTCTTGCGGTTTACAAGGGTGTCCTGCGTTTTATACTGCTCGAGGAACTCGAACAGCGCCTCCTCGGAATATCCCTCAGGCGGGTCGAAGTCCATCTTCCGCCAGTTTATGTAAAAGCTTAGAGCCGTGCCGTTTACGTTATTTGTCGATTCGGTGTCAAAGGTAGAGGTCGAAAAGCTCTCGTAGTCGATGTTGTATATCCCGACGACCCCCACGCACAAAAGCGCCGCCGCAGCGGCCGCCGCACAGGGCTTCAGCCACTTTTTGGGGTATTCGAATTTGAACTGCGCCGCAAGCGCTATAAGCATGATGCAGGCGCAGAGGCCGGTCAGCATGTCCACGTTGAAGTGCCAGTCCGAGGTGGTGGTAACCTTCATCGCCGTGCCGATGGCGTAAAGATCCGTCGGGACGACCGGCGTGCCGCGTATCAGCAAAACAATTTCGTTTGCAAAATTCAGAAGCGATCCCACGGCCATGGCCGTGCAGAATGACACCCTCGCCGACTGCGTGATCAGAAAAACCATGAGCTGCAAAACCGCGTAGAACGCGACGTTGAGCCAATATATGCGGCTGTCGTATCTCGGCACGCCGATTATAAGCTTGACCGTCTCAAAGGTGAGCATTGGCCCGCAGAGAAAGAACGCCGCCGCCGCGGTGCGCTCGGCCCAGTCGGGCAGCTTGAACCGAAATATCAGCGCTGCCGACATCAGAATAAACAGCCCTATGAATGTCGCGAGCGCGCCGGTGTTTATAACGTGCCGGCCGATTTCAAGCGTCGAGTAGACGTTTGCTTCAAGCGGCTCGTCGATATCATAGATCAGCCCGTTTTTGAAAGATGAGATGTTGTAAAGCGTCAGCAGCGCGGCGAGAATAATCACCGCAATGCCGAGCCATAATTTTTTGCCTTTTTTTAATTCGATCATTTTCTAACCTGCTTTTATGAGAAATTTGCCGTTATTTCAAGCGACCCCGACGGGCTCCAGCTTATGCTGCTGCCGGTGCCGTCATATCCGCCGCTCCAGCCGGTGAAGCTCTGCCCCTTTGCAGGCTGAGCTTCGACGGTAATTTTATACCCGCTGATATATTTGCCCGTCCATTTACCGTTAGTAAAGGTTATCGGGTAGCCGTTTACCTTAACGGTGCCGTTTCCCTTTTTGGTGATTGTCAGCGTGGCCGAGGCTCGCGACGGCGTGCCGAGGGCTTTTGACATCTGCTCGGGGAAATAGCTGCGGCGGTTTGTCAGCCACTTTTTATAGCCGTTTCGGTTGTTTTCAACGCCCCGCTCGCTCTGCCAGAAAATATAGCGCCTGAAATGCTGACTCATATAGGGCGAGTAGGTTTTATGGAAGCTGTCCATAAGCGCCGCGGCGGAATCGGGATTGAACGCTATGTTCATCATGTCCTCGCAGGCGAGGACGAATTTTGCCGAGAACTCGGAATTTTTTAGGAGCGATTTAAGCATCGGCCCGAGGTGGCCGTCGCCGCCGGCAAGCTGACTTAAGATGTCATACCGGTAGTCGTCGCCGCTGTTGTAAAGGTTCATCGAATACTCGGTGTCGTAGCACATGAATCTCCAGCGGCCGTCTTCATAGGGCTTGTCGGAGGTATCTCTTACACGCCAGACCGCCCAGTTGCCCCACACCCAGTCCTCGTTGCCGATGTAGACGTTCATCGCGACATATTCGGCGAAGCTGTCGAGATCCATCATTGCGGAGGCCTTTTTATAGTTGTCCGTTACCGACATGTCGTTTTGCGAGATGAATTTCACGGTGCTGTCCCATAGGTCGTAGTCTGAGGCGTTGCCCTCCTCAAGCTCGCCCGCCTTTATCATTACGGCGTTGTCGGCGTTTACCCCGAAGTTTTCTTCGATGTAGTTGTCGTCGTAAAGCTCCATCATCGTGTAGATGCCCCAGTATTCGCCGTCAAGAAAAGCTATGGCAAGGCTGTTGTCCTGGGTGGCGAAGGGGAAGTTTTTCACGCAGGCCTGCGTCCAGGCGTCCTTGTAAAGCAGCAGGAAGGAATCGTTGCCGCCGTTGCGGATCATGAAGCGCTTGTATTCTTTGACCGTCTTGCCGCTGTCATAGGCGCGGTTGTTTTCAAAGAGCTCGTATTTCAGCTTCGATTCGCCATAGTCCGAGCGGAAGTAGAATTTCAGAGATTTTTGCTGGCTGTTTCTCGACCACCCGCCGTGAACTCTCATTCCGGCGTCGGAGCTGAATTCAAGCTGCCCGTCCTTGAAGTAGTCGATGTGCGCCTCGCGCTCCCAGTCGCGGCCTCGCTGGTTGAAGTTTGCAGGGGTGGAGCCGTCGAGGACGCCGGAGGGATTCTGCTTTCGCCACTGCGTGAAGACGTCGCCGGCGACGTAGATGCCGGTCTTTTGGTTGTAAAGCCCGTCGGGATCGGATACCACCGAGATGACCGAGACATTTTTATACTTTTGGGCGATCTTTTCGCCGACAAAATATGTGGCGGTGGAGACGGCGCTTTGAACGCCGTTTTTGTCGACCGCCATCGCGCGGACTATGGTGGCCTTTTCAAATTCGGTGTTCGGGAACTGCTCGGAGCCGGAATCGACGGTGGTGCCGCGCTTATAGGTGAGCACGGCGCGCTCGTTCGAGCGGTCTTTTATTGAAATCGGCGAGGAAAATTTTGCCGAAGAGCTTGTCGGAAGGCTGCCGTCTGTGGTATAATATATTACGGAGCCCTCGGGCGCGGTGATGTTTAGGGAGAACGCCGAGGAGTAGAATCCGCTCGGCTTGTCGAAGACCGGCGGCGCGGAAAGTTCCTTTGCGCCGGAATTTGATTTCAGCGGCGTTGCCTCGACGAGCGAGAATTCGCCGCCGTCGGGCAGGCGGCCGAAGGCCTGATCCTCCGACATATCCGAAACCGTGACGGAATCTATCTTATCGCCGTCAGGCGAGCTGAGGGTGAGCGTTTCGCTGCCCGAGGAGATCTTGAAATTGGCGTGAAGCTCGTTTCCGTATAGATCCTTGTCCGAGCAGAAGACTATGAGATATCCCTGCGGGGAGATATCGACGTCGGGGAAGACCCATTTTGCCGGCGATGAGGCGTCGTCAGTGAGGCCGCAGCCCTCAAGCGAGACGGGCAGGCTGCCCTTGTTGTAAAGCTCAAGCCAGTCGGGGCTGTCGCCGTCGGAATCGGTTATCGACGATTTATTTTTCGCGCATACTTCATTTATTACGACGTCGGAGAGGCTGCCCGTTTTCTCCGGTGGAGGCTCGGTCGCCGAGGTTGCGGTGGTTTTCGGCGCTGTGGTAGTTGAAGGCGCGGTGGTGGTAGCGGGCGCGGACGTTTCGGCAACGGTTGTCGTCGTCGGGGCGGTTTCGGGGGAGGTCGCCGTGGTTTCGGCCTCGGTAACCGTGGCTTCGGGCGGCTGCGTCGAAGCGGGTGCGGAGGTCTCCGGGGCGGTTGCCGCCGGGGCCAATGTAGCGGCGGTCGTGACGTTAGTTGTGACGTCGGGATTTCCCGCCTGTGAAGCGCAGGAGGCCAAAAGCGAGACGGATATAATTATGGGGAAAAGCTTTAGTTTCATAAAATACCTCCCAAAAAGGTCGAAGCGGTCAGCATACACTACAATTATACACCAAAAGGCGGCCGGTTGCAAGCCAAACGGGGGCAAATTACAAAATTTTATAGGCGGGCTCCTGCTCCTGTCGGGGCGAAGCCCCGCGCGGCGCAGTTCTGCGCCGCGCTCCCACCGCGCCCGCAGGGCGCGGTGGACGCCGCCCCTGCAGGGCGGCGTGGGCTTCGCCTAAGGCCGGGAGCTCTGCCAAAAACCGTGAGAGGAGACATATAATGAAAAAGTACACCGAAATAATAAAGCAGTCGCTGTTATGCATAGTCGGCTCGGCGGTATATGCGGCGGCGGTCAGCCTGTTTTTAGACCCCAACGGCATTGTCCCCGGGGGATTTACCGGCATCGCCATGATACTCGGCAGGTTTATCCCGCTTCAGACGGGTACCATGTCGCTCATTCTCAACGTGCCGCTTCTGATCGCCGGGATTTTCGTCTTCGGGGTGAAATTTCTCGGCACAACGATCCTTTCGGTTGCGGTGTCGTCGGCGATGATGAACCTTTTCGCGCCGATAGGCCCGCTCACCCAAGACCCGCTTCTTGCGGCGCTTGCGGGCGGCGCGCTGATGGCTTTCGGTCTTGAGATAGTCCTTTTGCAGGGGGCCACCACCGGCGGCACCGACATCATCGTAAAAATGCTGAGGAAAAAATTCCGCGGCATCTCCGCGGGCAAATTCTTTCTTATCACCGACGGTTTTATAGTGCTCTGCTCGGCGATAGTCTTCAAAAATGTCGACGCCGGCCTTTACGCCGCGGTCTGCATAGTCGTGTCGTCGTCGCTTATGGACGCCATGCTCTACGGCAGGGATCAGGCGAAGCTGATTATTTTGATAAGCGACCGCCACAAGGAGATCACCGACAGAATTCTAAAAGAGCTCGACGTCGGCGCGACTATCCTTGAGGGGAGCGGCGCCTATTCCGGCCGGGAGAAAAAGGTGGTCATCTGCGTTGTCAGAAAGTGGCTCATCGGCCGCGCGCTGAAAATCATAAAGTCTGAGGATACGAGGTCGTTCGCGATCGTCACCACCGCAAACGAGGTCTTCGGCGAGGGCTACAAGCCCCACGACGGCGACGTGATATAAAAAACCGGGCGCTCCGCTTTTGCAGGGCGCCCGTGCTTTGATTTTATCAGATAACCCTTACCCCGGTGACACCCTCGATCTTTTCAATGTCGGCGGGGTCGACCTTTCCGGTCACATCGAGCATCGTGTAGGCCCAATCCTTCTTGGACTTCGAGGCGATATTCTCGATGTTGCCTCCGCAGGCCGAAATCGCGCCGGTGATCTGGTTTATCAGCGTCGGAACATTCTTGTGGATAACGCAGACAAGGCAGTCGGCAGTCTTTGCAAGCTCGCAGTCGGGCAGATTGACCGAGTTCTTGACGGTGCCGTGCTCGAGATATGCAATAAGCTCCTGAGCAGCCATAACCGCGCAGTTGTCCTCAGATTCGGGGGTCGAAGCGCCGAGGTGAGGAATCGCGGTAACCCCGTCGACGCCGATGAGCGCGTCATTCGGGAAGTCGGTGATATATGCCGCGCACTTTCCGCTTTCAAGCGCAGCGAGCAGCGCCTCGGTGTTGACAAGCTCGCCGCGAGCGAAGTTGAGAATCCTCACGCCGTCCTTCATCTTCGCGAGGCTGTCGGTGTTCACGGTGTCCTTAGTGTCCTTATTATAAGGAAGATGCAAGGTGATGTAGTCCGCGGCGGCATAAACCTCGTCGAGCGACTTAACCACCTTTACCCCGGGCTTGAGGTTCAAAGCGGCGTTGACCGAGAGGAACGGGTCGTAGCCGATGACCTCCATGCCGAGGGAGAGTGCGGTGTTCGCGACTTTAACGCCTATCGCGCCGAGGCCGACGATACCGAGAGTCTTGCCCATGATCTCAGGCCCGGCAAACTGGCTCTTGCCTTTTTCAACGAGCTTAGATACCTCGTCGCCCTTGCCTTTGAGAGTCTTCGCCCAATCGATAGCTGCTGCAACCTTGCGGGAGGTCAAAAGAAGTCCCGCGATGACGAGCTCTTTAACGGCGTTGGCGTTTGCTCCGGGGGTGTTGAATACGCAGATACCCTCTTCGGAGCAGCGGTCGACCGGGATATTATTCACGCCCGCGCCGGCTCTGGCTATAGCCTTGAGGGTGGGCGCAAATTTCTCTTCGAGCATATTCGCCGAGCGAACCATAATTCCGTCCGGCTCGGCTTCCATATCGGTGACGGTATATTTCGACCTGTCGAAGAGGTCAGTGCCGCATGCGGCTATTTTATTTAAAGTCAGAATCTTGTACATAACTGTTCTCCTTATGCGTTTTCGGCTTCAAACTTGGTCATGAATTCAACGAGCTTCTCAACGCCCGCCTTCGGCATTGCGTTGTAGATAGATGCTCTCATTCCGCCGACGGAACGGTGGCCCTTGATGTTGATAAGACCGGCCTTCTTGGCCTCCGAAACAAATTTAGCGTCCATTTCCTCGTTGCCGGTGACGAACGGAATGTTCATCAGCGAGCGGTCTTTGCCCTGAACGGTGGCTTTGAAGAGCTTGGAATTGTCTAAGAAGTTATAGAGGATAGCGGCCTTTTCCTCGTTGAGCTTCTTCATGGCTTCAAGGCCGCCCTTTTCCTTTACCCAGTCGAGGACGAGGCCGAGGATATAAATGCCGTAGGTCGGCGGGGTATTGAACATCGAACCGTTGTCGGCGTGGGTTTTGTAGTTGAACATCGTCGGGGTGATGTCTTTAGCGTTGCCGATGAGATCCTCACGAATGATGACTACCGTGAGACCCGCGGGGCCCATGTTCTTCTGCGCACCGGCGTAGATGATTCCGAACTTCGAGACGTCGACTGGCTCTGAGAGGATAGAGCTCGACATATCCGCGACGAGGGGAACGTTTCCGGTGTCGGGCAGCTCGGGGAATTTGGTGCCGTAGATGGTGTTGTTGTAGCAGATGTGGAAATAGTCGGCGTCGGGGGTGAAATCGGCCTTGTTGAGCTCGGGGATATAGCTGAAGGTCTTATCTTTAGAGCTTGCAACAACCTTGCATTCGCCGTATCTCGAAGCCTCCTGATAAGCTTTAGTCGCCCATTGGCCGGTGAGAACGAAATCGGCCTTGCCGGATTTGTTCATAAGGTTCAAAGGAACCATCGCGAACTGGCTTGAAGCGCCGCCCTGCAAGAACAGCACCTTGTAGTTTTCGGGGATAGACATTACCTCGCGGAGCTTTGCCTCGACGGAATCGATGATTGCCTGATACTCCTTAGAGCGGTGGGACATCTCCATTACCGACTGGCCGGTCTCGCCGTACTCTAACATCTCGTCGGCGGCACGCTTTAAAACTTCCTCCGGCAGCATTGCCGGCCCTGCGCTGAAATTGTAAACTCTCATGTTTAGTCCTCCTGTAGATAAAGAATCGTGATATGTTCCTTTAATATATACATACCGAATATACCAATTATACTTCGCTCGCGGACAAGTGTCAATCTGCGAAAGACAAAAATATTAGAAACAGCTTGAAGCGAAGTTTGTATGAATTGCTGAAATAGATAACTTAATAACGGCCCGAAAAAAACGCCGCCTGCAAAAACAGGCGGCAGACGGTTTTGATTTTCGGGATATGTAACCCGCAAGACCCGGTTACAGTCCGAGCTCGGCTTTCATCTTGGCAAGCTCGTCTTCGACGGAGGTGTCGGAGGTGTTGGCGTATTTTTCCATGAGATCGTCGGCGTCGCTCTTTTTGACGTTCAGCTCGGCTTCGGCCATGGCCTTGTCGAAAGCCTCGTTGGCCTTGGCCTCCATGCGGTCAAACGCCTCTAAAGACGAGGTGGAATCCATGCCGGCGGTGATGTCGTTTATCTTGTTCTGAGCCTTCGCGGCGGCCGATTTTGCCTTTATGTTCGCCTTGCGATCCTCAAGCTCGCGGATATCCTCGACGAGCTTGTCATACATCTGGCGCATCTTCTCGGCGTTCTCGTGGGCGAGATCGTAGGCCTGCTTTCTGCCCTCAAGAAGGGCTTCGCAGCGCTGTTTTTCCGAGATGAGCTTTCTTGCGGCGTCCTCGTCGCCCGATTTAAGGGCGTTGCGGGCGCTGTTTGCCGCCTTTTCCACCTTTTCGGCCGCGTCCTCGGCGTCGCGCTTGGCCTTTGTTTCGGCGGCGATCACCCCGGCGGTCTCCTTCTTGACGTCGGCAAGCTTCTCACGAAGATCGACAAGATATTGGTCGACCATCTTTTCGGGATCCTCGGCCCTGTCTAAAAGCGCGTTGATATTAGATTTCATAATATCAGCGAATCTTGAAATAATTCCCATAGTGTATCGTCCTTTCGATTTTATTCCAAAGGCGTTCCGCAAAAGGCGGCCCGCCGTTTGCACGGTTGCTACTCAAGCGGCGTTTCGAGGATCTTTTTCGTCTCCTCGTTCCGCTCCCTTTCGTGTTTGCGGCGCTGATTCATTATTATAATGATCACAACCGCGACGACTATCACCAAAACAATTATCAGCACGATTTTTGTGATGTCGTTTTTGGTGGCGGTCTTTGTCATTATCCTGTCGGCGGTGCGGTTAAATGTGTTCGCGATGGCGTCCTCGGTGGTGGCGTCGCCGTACCACTCCTGATCGCATATCCTCCAGAAGATGTCCACCGCCTCAGCGTCCATCACGCCGAGGGCCTGCGAGCCGCCCTCGTAGTACATATAGCCGACGTCGTCGGGATTTGCCTCCTCAAAATAGAAGAACGCAAAGGTATAGCCGTTGCCGATCTCTTCCTCATAGTAGTCGGAGGCGAACTTCGCTTTGTCGGAATCGCTTGTCAGCTCGGGGCGGTAGCCCACAAGATAGACATAGGGCTGAACGCCGGTTTTGTCGAAGAATTCCCGAAGCTGCCGCTCAAGGCCGGATACGGAGCCGTCCTCGCTTATCCAGCCTATTTCGTCTACAACGCAGTCGTTCGACCAGGAGGTGTCCTCAAGCTTTTCGCGGTTATACGAGCTTGCGGGGATATCAGAGGTATTGACGCTTTCAACACGGGCCGGCGCCGCGTAATTAGACATCATGAGCGAGAAGATAACGAGAATGATCACGACCGCGACCACGCCGACCAAGCAGCCGGAGCAGCCGAAGCTTCCGCAGCCCATAGTTCCGCCGAGGCCCATTCCACGGCCGTTGTTTATTATTATCGGGGGAGACGCCGATCTTCGAGTGCTGAAGAAAGGCTCGCCCATGCCGCCCGACGAAGACCGCGAAGATGTGCGGGAGGCCGACGAGCCCGCGCGTGAGCTTCCGCCGAAAGAGGCGCGGTGCCCTCCGCCGCTGTGACCCGACGAGATATGCCCTCCGCCGCCGAAGCCCCCTGAATGAGAGCCTCCGCCGCCTGCACGACCCATAAGACCAGCTCCTTTAAAACACATTTACCTAAGTATATGATATCACAAATGTCGCAATATGTCAACAGTTGTAAAAAGATTGATGTGGCCCAAAGGCCACATCAAGAAGATAGAAGTTAGAAATTAGAAGTTAGAGTTTCAAGGTGTCGCCTGCGGCGACGCATCTGAATATTTCTGATAATGCGTGCGGAGTGGACGCTCCCAAAAAGATGTGAGAGCCGATAAAATTTAAAATACGGCATTATTATTCGCGCTTTTAGTCTGTCATAAAACTCATCTCTATCTCGGTCGCGTTAATAAAACATAAAAATCGGGGCTTTGCCGCGATTTTTATACCTTTATCGCCGCAGCCTCTAAGCCGCGCAAATGCGCGGCTTAGGGGCGTGAGCATAGCGCAGGCGATGCAGGAAAGGTTTACGGAAAACCCGTGCGTGGGTTTTCCGTCATAGGCTGTCGAAAAATTCGACAGCCTATGTGCCCATACCTCTTGCAATTTTAATGAAGATACGCTATAATATAGGTGCGTAGGGATAAGGATCCCGAATGACATTATATTACAGGAGGTTACAACAATGCTTGTATCTGCAAAGGAAATGCTTAACAAGGCGCGCGACGGACACTATGCCGTCGGACAGTTCAACATCAACAATCTGGAATGGACAAAGTGCATTCTGCAAACCGCTGAGGAGCTCAAGGCCCCGGTAATTCTCGGCGTATCCGAGGGCGCGGGCAAGTATATGTGCGGCTACGACACCGTTGTCGGCATGGTAAAGGGCATGATAAAGTGCCTGAATATCACCGTCCCGGTTGCCCTTCATCTCGATCACGGCACCTTTGAGGGCGCCAAGGCCTGCATCAATGCCGGCTTCTCGTCGATAATGTTCGACGGCTCCCACTATCCCATTGAGGAAAACATCAAGCTCACCACCGCCCTTGTAAACACCTGCGACATTCTCGGAATCTCGCTTGAGGCCGAAGTCGGCGCCATCGGCGGAGAGGAGGACGGCGTCGTCGGAATGGGCGAGGTCGCGGATCCCAAGGAGTGCAAGATGATTGCCGATCTCGGCGTTACGATGCTCGCCGCCGGCATAGGCAACATTCACGGCAAATATCCCGCCAACTGGCCGGGTCTCAGATTCGACGCCCTCGAAGCCATCAAGGCCGAGGTCGGCGACATGCCGCTCGTTCTCCACGGCGGCACCGGTATCCCCGAGGACATGATCAAAAAGGCGATCTCCCTCGGCGTAGCCAAGATAAACGTCAACACCGAATGCCAGATAGCCTTCTCGGCCGCCGTCCGCAAGTATATCGAGGAGGGCAAGGATCTCGTCGGCAAGGGCTTCGATCCGAGAAAGGTTCTCGCCCCCGGCTGCGAGGCCATCAAAGAGACCGTCAGGGAGAAGATGGAGATCTTCGGCTGCATAGGCAAGGCCTGATAAGCTTTTTGTCAAGCAATAAATTTTCGCAAAATTTAAAGGAGCGCTTTTGCGCTCCTTTGATTTATAGCTTTGTCGCTCAGTTACTCGGCCAAAACGCCGGTGTCGCTTTCTATGAGGATCAAAATATCCTCCTCCCGGCCGGTGTCGGCATTGAGATAGACAAGGACGTTTCTGCCGTTGTCGGCGCGGCATTTAAGCTCATAGCAGAGCTTTTCCTCGACGGCGTCCGTCGGTATCACTGCAAGGCGGCAGCCGTCCACCTCAAGCCCCTCCGCGGCCTTAGATATCGCCTCGTCCTCGCCGATTGCCGGCTCGCCGAAGCTGCGCTCGCGGTGGTTGACCAAAAATCCTCTCGCGTCATAGCCGAGTACCTCGCCGTTGTCAAGCGCCACCGCTACCTTTATTAGGTCGGTATAGCAGATGACGCCGCCGTCGGAATAGGCGTAGTTTATCGTGCAGACGTTGTTGTAGCATTCGTAGTAGGTGCGCTCCATGTTTTCGATTCCGAGCCGCGCAAGATATCCGTCGGCGTAGCCGCAGGCCTCCTCGCAGGTCAAAGAGGAATCCCTGACCGCGCGGCTTTTCATGCAGTATACGATATATCCGCCGTTTTTGGATATCGCGCATCTGCCGCCGTCGCAGTAAAAGCAGTAGGACGGCATTTTGCCCTCCTCGCCGGCCTCGCATTCGAGCGCCCTGTAGCTCTCCTCCCCGAGGGCGAGGGCCGCCTTTTCCCTTGCGGCTTCAAGGTCGATCGCTTCGGCGTCCTTTGTCATAAGCGGGACGCGGTCTAAAATGTGATCGGAAAACGGGCCGTCATATATGAGCTTCGGCATGTCCGAAAGCCCGTCCTCGATCTCGGAAAAACCGTCGGCTATAAAGCTGCCCGCCTCGCTGTTTATCCCCTTAAACAGCTCCGAAACCGTCAAATCGTCGGAAAGAAGCCGCCCCTTAAGCTGCCAGACGCTGTTTTTAAGGCTGTCGGCGCATAAGCGGAGCTTTTCAAGGTTTTCGCGGTCTGCGGTCTCAAGCTCCTCGCCGAGAGCCGCCCGCTCGGAGAGCGCCGAGGCGTAATTTCCCACCTGCGAGAGGAATTTTTCAAGGTTGTCAAGCTCAAGCCCCCACACCGGCAGGCTTTGAAGCGCCGCCTTTGCCTCGGCCGAGCATTCGGTGAGGCTGTTTGAAAGCCGGCTCATCATCTCGGGGGAGGCGGCATAACGCCCCTTTTCGAGAACCGAGGATATGCGGTCGGCGCTCTGCGCCAGGTTTTCGACCGCCGCGGCGTAGCCGGAATCGACGGCGTTTTCAAGCCGCGAGAGCTTTGACATATAAATTATATTCGACGCGCCCAAAACCGCGACAAGGGCGATCATAAAAGAAGCGAAGCGTATCAGCGCGCGCCGGGAAAAAGATGTTTTCATTAAAACCTTCCTTTCGGTGTTTTAAGGATATTTTTCCACCGCGCCGGCGCCGATATGCCTGCAAAATTATGGATTGTCTTTAAAGGAGAACTATGCCGCATTCTGTTAAATTTTTCGATGTTTTGGATTCAACTAATTCATATATAAAGCGAAACGCCGCCGAAATGTCTGACGGCGACGTGATTGCCGCGCGCTCGCAGACGGGCGGGCGGGGGCGGCTTGGCAGGCAGTTTTTCAGCCCGGGGGGAGGGCTTTACTTCTCCCTGTTATTAAAAAGGCAGATCCCGATCGACAGCTTGAATCTTCTCACCCCGCTTGCCGCGGTGGCCGTGTGCGACGCGCTTGAAAGCTGCGGCGTAAAGACGGGTATAAAATGGGTGAACGACGTTTATGTCGGCCGAAAAAAGGTATGCGGAATACTCGTTGAAAGCCCGCTCACGCAAAGCGTCGAGGCCGCGTATACCGTCGTCGGCGCGGGGATAAATATTACGGAGCCTGAGGGAGGCTTTCCGCCGGAGATTTCCGAGCGCGCCGGCGCCGCCTTTAAAAAGGGCTTTGCCCCGCCGCCCGAGGAGCTTTTGGAAAAGATCCTGTCCGCGTTTGACAGGCGGCTCGAGGGGCTTTTTGAGCGCGATTTTCTTTTTGATTACCGCGCCCGATCGGTGATTATAGGCGGGGAGATAACCGTTCTGCCCTTAAACGCCGAGCCTTATAAAGCCGTCGCCGTAAAAATCGACGATGACTGCCGGCTTGTCGTGGATACCCCGAACGGGCAAAAGACGCTTTTCACCGACGAGGTGAGCATAAAGCTATAAGTCAGCGCCTGTCCTCTATAAGCTCCACACGGCGGCTTATTCCGCAGACTATTTCATAGCCTATGGTGCCGATTTTTTCGGCGAGCTCGTCGGCGGTGATGGTTTCGCCGCCGTCGGTTCCGAATAGGGTGACGGTGTCGCCCACCTCGGCCCCGGGGATATCGGTGACGTCGGCCATCAGCATATCCATGCACACCCGGCCGAGCACCGGCGCGCGCCTTCCGCGAATCAAAACGTCTGCCTTCTGCGAAAGCTGCCTCGGATAGCCGTCGGCGTAGCCTATCGTCACGACGGCCACCTTTGTTTGGCGTTCGGTGGTGAATTTGCGCCCGTAGCTTATATCGACGCCCGGCTCCACCGTTTTTATCTGAGAAATCATCGCCTTAAGCTCCATTACCGGCTCAAGCTGCACGGGCAGCTTAAGGGCGGGATTCGGTTTCAGGCCGTAGAGCATTATTCCGAAGCGGGCAAGGCAGCTTCGGGAGTCGGGGTGGTAAGCCGCGCCGGCGGAATTCAAAAAGTGCACGGGAATATCCCTGCCCTCGGCCGCAAGGGCGCTTTTAACGGCGCAGATAAGCTCGATCTGCTTTTTTGTGTAGTCGATGTCGCCGGGGTCGGCGCTGTCCGCGACAGACAGATGTGTAAACAGCGCCTCGGTCTTAAGCCCGGGGACGGTAAGTATCCTCTTTACGCCCTCGGAAAGCTCGGCGGCGTTTCCGCGCAGGCCTATCCTCGTCATGCCGGTGTCAAGGGCAAGGTGGCACCTTGCGGTTTTTCCGCCAAGGCATTCGCTCAGCTTTTTTGCGTAGTCCTCGTCGGTTATAGCCTGAATAAGGCCGAGATCGGATATCACGCCGGCGTTTTCGGGCGGGGTGTAACCCAAAATGAGAATGTCGCCTTTAACGCCCAGCTCTCTAAGCTCTATCGCCTCTATCAGATTGGACACCGCGAATTTTTCCACGCCGCACCCCAAAAGGCAGGGGATTATATTCCCGACGCCGTGGCCGTAGGCGTTCGCCTTTACCACGCACATCAAATCTACCCCGTCGGGAAGAAGCGAGCGGCATTTGCTCAGATTCCGCTCAAGCCTGTCAAGGTGGATCTGCGCCCAGGCGCGCCTTAAGTGCGGTTTTTTGATATATTCCATAAAAACCTCCGAAAATGAATATTTTGTAACAATCGGCGCATAAGTCTTGCAAAAAATGCGCGTTTGTGGTATGCTCAATATAGTATACGAAAGGGGGAGACCGGGTATGATCTACGCCGAAGGCGGGCCGGCATTTCTGACCGACGCCCGGACTACCGCCTGCTTTACGGGCCACCGGCCGGAAAAATTTCCGTTCGACACGAGTGTAAAGCTTTTCCGCGACATGATAGCAAGCGTTATATATCTTCATATCTGCGACGCAGCCGCCGAAGGGTATGTAACCTTTATCAGCGGAATGCAGCGGGGGACGGATATCTGGGCGGCGCAAGAGGTGATAAAGGCCAAAAAAGCCTATCCCGAAATAAAGCTCGTCTGCGTCTGCCCCTTTGAGGGGGAGGAACTGAAGCGCTCGCCCAATGATCGCCGGGAATACGAGGAGATCGCCGCTTTGTGCGACAGCTTTGTTATATTGCAGCGTGAATTCACCCGGGACTGCTATACCAAAAGAAACAGGTTTATGGTTGACAACTCGTCGCTTGTGATAGCCGCCGCGGCCGACAGGCACAGCGGCACCTGGCAGACGGTGAACTACGCCAGAAAATGCGGCGTCAGGGTGGACGTCATAGACCTTGAACGCTTTGCCGAGGATTACGGTCTCGACCGTTACTGATATTTTACACCCGCGCCGAGAAAATTGCAACAGTTTCGGGCGAATTTGTTTCGCCTAAGGGCGGGGAAATATTTAAAGGAGTGAGTTTGAATGTCCGTTAAAAAACAGAGCCAGGTGTCGGTGCTTTTGGTTTATGTGCTCACCATGCTGATCTCCCTTGTGGTGTTCGGCGCGGTGGCGCTTTTGCTGCTCGACACCTTTGTGACAAAGCCGAAGCTCGCCCGCGAGGCTCTTGCCTCGAACGCGGGTGACGAAGACGCCGCGGATACCGCCGTTGACGACTATTCCTCGGCGAGGGAGACGATTCTCTTTGTCGGCGCCGAGGGTGAGACCATAAACGGCATGGCGCTTTTAAGGGTTCTGCCCGACGCGCTTTCCGTCAAGATAGTCCCCGTCTCGCCGATGATTTATACAAACGTCAGCGGCACCGAGGGCACCATAGCCTCGCTTTACAGCATGGGCGGCATGACCTACCTAAAAAGCGCCGTCGAGACCGCCTTCGATATAAAATGCGACAAATACATAAAGATATCTAACGACGGCTTCAAGAGCATGGTGGAATATCTCGGCGGGACGAATTCCTATTCCTTCCCCTATGACATCTACTATAAAAACGAGGCGACCGGCGAGGTGACGAGCTTTTCGCAGGGTCAGGTGACAAGAACCCTCTACGGCGACGACATAAGAAGGATAATCACCTACCCGTTATACCCCAACGGAAACGAGACCAAGGCGCAGGTTTTGGGCGAGCTTTCGGCGGCGCTGATAAATTCGGCCTGCACATCAAATTCCGGCAGCGTCGTTTCGAATATCCAGAGCATCTTTAACGTAATATTCAACAATTCCGACACCGACATAACCTCAAAGTCATTTTCCGACGTCCGCTCGGCCTATGAGCACCTTGTCTCCGATTCCACAGCCCCGGCCACCTACCGGCTTCCCTCGGGCATATGGGACGAGAGGGGATACTTCAACGTCGACGAAAGCTTTAAGACCGACATAAGGGTTTATTTCGAGCTTGAGGACGAACCCGCGGCGGAATAAACATATCGGGAGAAAAGCATGATAAAGCTCAGCGAGAGAATATCATATATCAAAGCGACCGAAAGCCCTCTTTCGGCCGATGTCGGCCTAATCTTCGGCGACCGCAGCCTTTGGCTCTACGACGTCGGAAACAATACCGAGGTCACACGGGAGATTTTAAGCATAGACATGCCCAAAAATGCGGTGCTTTCGCATTTTCACCCAGACCACACCGGCGGGCTTTTGAGCGTCGGCGCCGAGAGGGTTTACCTCAGCGCGTACACGAAAAAATACGTCGGCCTCGGCGAGACCGTTATAGGTGACGTTTACGTTTCGGACGGCGTAAAGCTTCACATTTTTCCTCTGCCCTCAAGTCATTCGAAGGGCGCGCTCGGGTTGGAGGCCGAGGGCTTCGCCTTTTTGGGCGACGGAACATATACCGAGAAAAAGGGCGGCAGATACGTCTATAACGCCACGCTTTTGAAGGATATGATAACCCGCCTGAAATCGCTTGAGGCGACGACGTTTTTGCTGAGCCACGACCCTCGCTACGCCCTCCCGCGGGAGGAGGTAATTTTAAATCTCGAAAAAATATATTCCCGCCGAAAAAAGGAAGAGGCGTATATCGACGCCGGCGAATAATCACCGAAAGGAGTTAAATAAATGAGAACAAGCGGACTGCTGCTCGGCCTTAATTCGCTGCCGGGCAAATACGGGATCGGCAAAATGGGAAGAGAGGCCCGGGAATTTGTCGATTTTTTAAAGGAGGCAAAGCAGAAATACTGGCAGATACTCCCCCTTTCTCCGACGGGCTACGGAGACAGCCCCTACCAGTCGTTTTCTATCCACGCGGGCAATCCCTATTTTATCGATTTCGAGGCTCTTGAGGCCGACGGCCTTTTGAAGCCTGAGGAGTATAAAACCGTCGCTTTCGGCGACAGCGACCGCTACATAAACTACGGCATGATCTACGAAACGGTCTACCCCGTTCTGAGAAAGGCGTATTCGCGCTTTGTCCCCGACGGAGAGTATGACAGGTTCTTGGAGAAAAACCGCGGTTGGGTTTCGGACTACGCCCTTTTTATGGCTGAAAAGAACGCCCACGGCGGCGCCCCTTGGTATGAGTGGGAGGAGGAGCTTAAAATGGCCCGTCCCGCCGCCATTGAGGCCGCCCGCGCCGAGCTTAAGGACGAGATGGGCTTTTACGTATTTTTGCAGTATGAATTTTTCCGCCAGTGGTTTGCCTTAAAGGAGTACGCCAACCGCAGCGGCATCGAGATAATCGGCGACATGCCGATATACTGCGCCTACGACAGCGTTGAGGCGTGGCTCTGCCCCGAGCTGTTCGAGTTCGATTCCGAAAAGCGGCCGAAAAACGTGGCCGGCTGCCCGCCCGACGGCTACGCCCCCGAGGGTCAGCTGTGGGGAAATCCCCTATACAACTGGAAGGACATGGAGCAAAACGGCTATAAGTGGTGGATAGACCGCATGGCCTTTGCCACCGATGTCTACGACGTCCTTCGGATAGACCATTTCCGCGCCTTTGCGGGGTATTACTCGATCCCCGGCGGCGACAAAAACGCCGTCAACGGCCGCTGGCGCGAAGGCCCCCGCATGAAGCTCTTTAACTCGACAAACTACTGGCTCGGCCCGAAAAAGATAATTGCCGAGGATCTCGGATTCATCACCGAGGACGTTGTGCAGCTTTTAAAGGACACCGGCTACCCGGGAATGAAGGTTTTGCAGTTTTCATTCGGCCCCTCCGCCGACAGCGTCTATCTGCCCTGCAATCTTGAAGACACCCGCTGCGTCATCTACACCTCTACCCACGACAGCGACACCGCAAAGGGCTGGGCCGAAAACCTGTCCGGCGCCGAGCTCAGGTTCTGCCTTGATTACTGCGGGGTGAGCTCTCGCGAGGAGATCCCCGAGGCGCTTTTGAGAATGGCCTGGTCGAGCACCGCGCAGACGGCCATCGCGCAGCCGCAGGATCTTCTGGGGCTCGGCAACGAGGCGAGGATAAACACCCCCGCGACCGTCGGCCAAAACTGGCGCTGGCGGCTTTTGCCGGGCGAGCTTGACGGCCGCATGATGTCGAAGCTGAGGCGCCTGAGCGAGGTATATAACCGCACCGGCGCCGAGCCGCAAAAATGCCCCGACACCGTGCGTGGGTATGTTTTCGGATAAACGGCCCGCGAGGGCATAAAAAAGGCGAGGGGAACCTCGCCTTTTTCAGTGGGGAACACCCCTGCGGGGTTTTCCCCACAGCCCTTTTCCGAGTAGCACGCCGGGCAAGCCGTCGTGCTAAGAGGGGACGCCCTATCTTACAGGGCGTCCCCTCTTGCAAAAACAGCCCACCGGGCTGTTTTTGCAATTCACCCCTTGCGGAGCGCGCGAAGCATAGGATTTCGCAGCCTGCGGGCTGCGACGAGGGGCTGCGCGCCCCTCGACCCGCGCGGCCTTTTGAAAAAGGCCGGCGAAAACTTTTTCCTTTGCAAACCGTGGACGGAGAATTTATCTCCTGCCCTTTTTTCTGCGCTTGAAGTCTTCATCTATGCGGGTTTTCCAGCCAGAGCCGAGCGGCGCGCTGCATCTCACAGCGCTGATGGCGTCGCTGAGTACCTCGTAGTTGAGTTGCGTGCCCGCGCCGTCGCTGTGATAGTTCACCGCGCGGTCGGCGCCTATGCCGAAGCCCTGGGCGGTCGCGATGGCGTCGATGTTCGCCCCCAAGAACAGAAACTCCCAGCCGTACTTCTCCTTCTGCCGCTCGATCATGCTTTTCACCTCGCCGAGGGTATAGCGGCGGCTCGCGTTCTCCATACCGTCCGTCGTGATGACGAAAAGCGTGTGCTCCGGCACGTCCTCGGGGCGGGCATATTTGTGCACGTTCCCGATGTGGTGAATGGCCCCGCCTATGGCGTCGATAAGCGCGGTGCACCCGCGCACGCTGTACTCGTTTTCGGTGAGGGGGCGGATATCCGCGATATTCACGCGGTCGTGAATTACCTCGCTGAAATTGTCGAACAGCACCGTCGAAACGAGCGCATCGCCCTCCGCCCTCTTCTGCTTTTCGATCATCGAGTTGAAGCCGCCTATCGTGTCCGATTCGAGGCCGGCCATCGATCCGCTGCGGTCAAGGATAAAGACTAATTCCGTAAGATTCTTTTTCATGATAAAACCTCCTGAATAATGTGACGTCTGCCGTTTGCTTACAGTCATATTATAGCGGAGGTTTTTGCGATTTGGTCGCCCGCGAAGCGACATTTTTTACTGATACTCTGCCTCAAGCCCGTCGGGAATTTCGGTCACGCTTTCCTCTTTCATAAGCATCGCTCCGCCGTCTGTCGGAATCCAGCTGACAAGCCATTCCTCGACGGGATATCCCTTGTATTCGCTGACCCTGTCGTCTTCGTCGCCGTCGACATAACCTATCTGCCCGCCGCAGTCGCTTTTTGACACCACGCAGAACGGAACATAAACCCTGTCCTCCCAGACTACCGCCCTTACCTCGGTGACGCCCGTGTCGACAATGCGGGAGCTCATATCTATAAGATCGCTTTTTATGCCGCAGGCGCTCGTGATTACCGCAAGCAGCAGCGCAGCAAGGCCGACAAATAATTTTTTCATACCAACTTCCCCTGTCACGCGCCCAAAAGCGCCTGGTCAAAGGCGAACAGCGCCTCGTTTATCTCGAAGATGTTGTAGTTGCCCCTCTCGATAAAATACTCGATGATTATATCGAACTTGCTCGAATGAGACAGCGCAAAGCCCGCCTTTTCAAGCATCTCTTTGGTTTCGGAAAGCGAAAGCTCCAGAGCGATAGCAAAGGCTATCGCCGTAGGCTTTGAGGGCTTATAATGCCTGTCGCTGCGGATCTTCGAAAAAAGTTTGCGGTCGATATTCGCCTTTTTATAGCACTGCGCGTCGGTCATTCCCCGCTCGTCGATCTTTCTTAAAAGCATCTCGGAAAAGCTCTCGTCAAGCTGCTTTAAGGCGTCGTCGAGTGAGATTGCCTTTGCCGCGGCCTTGGGCGAAGCTTGGGGCGCCGCCTTAGCTGCGGGAGCGTAATCTGCCGCCATCGGCGCCGCGCCGAAAACGGGGCCGTTTTCCCTGAGGGTATGCACGCTCGGGGCGTTCATGCGCCTTAACCTCTCGGAGACGCTGTCCGAATGCTCGTCGGCATAGCGGTCGTCGATATACTCCTTTATATCCTTAAAAAGCTTTTCGCCTATCTGATAGGCCGCCCTGTCGAAGATGACGATGTAAACGGTCATGTCGTTATCCGCCAAAAACTCGCTGACCGCGCCGACGGCAACATTCAGAGCCTCGTCCTTCGGGTAGCCGTACACGCCCGAGGATATCAGCGGAAAGGCGACGGTCTCGCACCTTTTGCTCTTCGCGAGCTCGAGTGATCTTTTATAGCAGGATATGAGCTTTTCTCGCTCGCCGCTGCCTCCGCCCTGCCACACCGGCCCGACGGTGTGAATGACATATCTGCAGGGCAATCTGTAGCCGCGGGTGATCTTGGCGTCGCCGGTCTCGCAGCCGCCGAGCGTGCGGCACTCGGCCAAAAGCTTTGGCCCCGCCGCCTTATGTATTGCGCCGTCGACCCCTCCCCCGCCCAAAAGCGAGTTGTTTGCGGCGTTGACAATGGCGTCCACCTTCATTTTTGTGATGTCGTTTCTGACGATTTGGATAGGCATATGATTCACTCCGTTTCCTGCCGGTTTTAGATTATTATACCTCATCGCCGCCGGGCAGTCAACCGGGATTTTAGAAAAGATGTCCCCGCAGAATGCATTGAAAAACATTTATTTGCTCTGCAAATGCAGGGGGGACGCAGCGCAAAAGTATTCCACAAAATCGCGCATATATTTTGCACTGCGTTGTAAAGCCGCTTCGCAGACTACCGGCTTTGCCGAAATTTCTTATGTTTTGTTCCCGGCAAGCGTTATATGAACGCAGGCTGTCATAAAACGGAAAGCACCGCACCGAAAGTGCCTCGCGGGCTTCGATGTTGTGGGACGCCTTTGGGAACACACCCCTCCCCTCGAGGGGAGGGGTCGCGCCGTTCGCCGCAAGGTGAACGGCCGGGTGACGGGGTGGAACCCCCTCTCCCTTTGCGAGGGAGAGGGGGCAGGGGGTGAGACAGATAAAAAGGCCGGCGAAAACTTTTGATTTTTTGTGGCGCGCGGCAAAAATTTATGCTATAATGTCCGTGGCACAATTATCCGAAAGGAGGAAATTTTATGGACAGAAACGGCGGCAGGACGGTGACCGATTTCAACTCGGGGTGGAAATTTTTAAAGCTCACCCGGGCGGGAGGGCTCTCTGAGCTCAGGGTCGAAGACCCCGGCTTTGACGACTCCATGTGGGAATCCGTCAATCTTCCGCATACCTGGAATGCCTCCGACGGCGCAGGAGGCAAACGGGAGCCCTGCGAGGGCGGCGAGCAATATTACCGAGGCCTCGGGGGATACCGCAAAAGCTTTACGATCCCCGAAAATCTCAAAAATAAGCGTATTTTCATCGAATTCGGCGGGAGCAACATTGTCACCGAAGTATACATAAACGGCGAATTTGTCGGCAGGCACGAGGGCGGCTACGCGGCGTTCAGGTTCGATATAACCGGCTTTGTGCGGCCGGGCGCGGAGAACCATATCTGCGTAAAAGTCAATAATGCCCCGACCGACTATATCCCGCCGATAACCGATCAGGGCGATTTTACCAAGATGGGCGGCCTCTACCGCGACGTCAAGCTGATCGCCGTGCCGAACGCGCACATCGACCTGCTGGACTACGGTTCGCCGGGCGTTTACGTCACGCCGGAGAACATTTCGGCCGACGGCGCCGACGTGCGGATTCTCGCGAGGCTCAAAAACGACGGCGCGGCCGACAGATCGGCAAGAATAATCGCGGAAATTTTTGACGCCGCGGGCTGCTCCGTGGGGGCGGCGGAGGGATCCGCAAAAATCACCGTCGGGAAAGCGGCAGATTACAATACATCAATCTATCTCAAAAGCCCGCACCTCTGGAACGGCGTCGACGATCCCTATCTTTACACCGCAAGAATCACACTAAAGGGCGAAAGCGGCGAGATCCTCGACGAGGTGGCCGAGCACTTCGGCGTGAGGACTTTCAGCGTTGACCCGGAGAAGGGATTCTTCCTAAATGGGCGATATTACGACCTCCACGGCGTCAATTACCACCAGGACAGCTTCGAAAACGGCTGGGCGATGACCGACGAACAGCGCGAGCGGGACTACAAAATGATGCGCGACTTGGGCTGCACGGTCGTGCGAATGGCGCACTATCAGCACGCAAAATACGAGTACGATCTCTGCGACAGGCTGGGAATCTGCGTGTGGACGGAATTAGGAATCGTCAATAAAATGTCCGCCGACGACAAGAACAAAAAGGTCGCCGCGGGCTTTGCTGAGAACGCAAAGCAGCAGCTCCGCGAGCTCATACGCCAAAATTACAACCACCCGTCTGTCATAATTTGGGGGACGTCGAACGAGCTTTTCCAGATGACCGACGAAATTTTCGGGATTTACAGCGAGCTGAACACACTCGCGAGAGCTGAGGATAAGTCAAGACTTATATCCTTTGCCGATTCGCAATTCTGGGGCAGATTCATGGATTTGCCGGGAGATATAGTCGGCTACAACCGCTATTTCGGCTGGTATATCGACGGTGCGGACGGCGCTTTCGGCCGCTGGCTCGACGACTATCACAAAAAGGAAAGCCGCCCTATTGCGGTCACCGAATACGGCGGAGGCGGGGCGATCTCGCAGCACAAAGATAACATAATCTGGCAAAATGATATTGACAGCCGAGGCCCACGCCACCCCGAAAATTACCAGTCGGCGATGCACGAGGAAATCTGGCGGCAGTTCGAAAAAAGGCCTTATTTATGGGGAAAATTCGTCTGGTGCATGTTCGACTTCGCCTCAAAGGGGCGCTGCGAGGGCGACACCGAAGGCCTTAACGATAAAGGCCTTTGCACTCGCGAGCGGCTCCCAAAGGACGCGTACTTTTTCTATAAATCGGTCTGGAGCCCCGAGCCGACGGTGCACCTCTGCGACAAGCGATTCACTCCGAGGCCGAGCCCTGTGCCGGTCGTCAAGGCCTATTCAAACGCCGAACAGGTCGAGCTTTGGGCTGACGGAACCTCTCACGGATTTGGCGCAAGAAACGGCACCGTGTTCACATGGGAAAACATCAATCTTTCAGCCGGGGCGAAGAGTGAAATACGGGTAGTCGCGAAATTTGCTGACGGCAAAATCCTTGAGGATTGCGCGGAGTGGATAGGAACCGTTGAGATCGAGTAGCATCGCTGTATTTATAGATCATACCAAAAAATGCCACTTAACGGTGGCATTTTATTTGTGCTATTATGAAGTCGTGACAGAGCCCGCAAGACCGTGGATTTTGCGGGGAAAAGGAGCGGCAGCCCGTCAAGCTAAGCCGCGATTTGCAATAGGTTTATAGGCAAATCGCGGCGAGCCAAAAGGGCTCGCCGCGACGTGGATTTTAGGATTGAAATAGATGGAGTCCTCATAGGCTTGTCAGTACATATCTTATTGTTTCAGATTGTCTGTCTTCTAATTGGGCATTTTTAATTAGTTTGCCAATTCAAAACGTAAAACTCAATCCCTGTAAATTCGCACCAAGCCGAAACGTGCAACAAAAAGCCTATTGACATTTAAACCTAAATAATGCAGATTTCGATAGATGATTTATTTTAAATGCAGCATAAAAGTGCGTCGTTTCAAATTAAAACAATGTCATCTGATCATTTCTTTTAGAATACACTTCCCTGACCTTTAATATATCATCATACCCCATCTCGCCGCTAAGAAGAGGAGATTCAGGATTATGTTGTTCAAAATTACTTAATACAGACTTTTGGCTGAAGTTAGCATAGCAGTAAAGACACCCGTTTTTGCATGTGTTGTACAATCCTATATCTATGCTCTCAACGCAGCCGCATTCTAAACGTTGGTTTTTATCCTTTTTTACTTCCAGAGTATAGTTGCCAAGTCTTTCAAAACGCTGTTTATCTATACAGTGTGCGCGTTTAATTCCATATCTGCTCAGCTCGGCGTCTTCAGAGCAAGTATCAATATATATCCCATTTTCCTGAGCAATTTCACTAAACTGTTGCAAAAGCTCCTTCTGCTGAATTAACGATGGCACAACTGCACCTATAGAATTTATATTACGCTGTGTATTCTTGTATATGTCTAAAAAACTCACTGTACACTTCTCAGTATAATCAGCGAGCATTTCTGTCAATCGCCTAAAGTACTTCAAATGATATTGAACTGTGTATTTTTCGCTAAGGAAAATCGGATCATAACGCCATACAACCTTCTCTTTGCCTATCATGCGAGATAGTTTTTGAAAGGCAGGAATTATTATTTCATTCTTCGATGGTATATTAGGCTCGACATCTTTGTCATAAGAATTAAGAGTAAATTGAAAATAATACGTGTACCCGTTCAGTTCGTCTAACCTTTCCATCATTGGTATCGGATTCTTTGTCCAAAACACTATACCATCAACTATATCAGGCAACAGAGATACCTGAGATACCTGATGAATATTCATTGGATTCCTTACGTAGACAAAACCATCCTTTATACGATTGAAGAACCAATCGGAATAATAAGTCGGTATATCCGTTCGTCTGCTGGCACTTATTATCATGCTATCTACTCCAATTCAATTACCAATGCTGCACCTTCCATAGTGTCAGGTGTCGCCTTGTATGTATATTCTATGCAACCCAATGTAGTTTCACAATTTCCCCATCGTTTCTCTCCAAGATCGCCTTTAGGAAACTTACTGTAAGCAGTAGCTCTACCGCTAAATCCTGCGCTTTCCAATCTGCTGAGCAAAAGATAAATCTTATTTCGCCCTTTATTCAATGTATCAATATCGTTGATTATAATCAAAAAAGGTGAGTTGTCAAGCCTGTTGTAAGATAGAAGGTTTATGATTCCTTGGTATAAAATATTAACATCATCTATCTGATCCGTGTTATACAAATGGGATATAAGGTATTGTATGACCACAACATTATAATCTTCGTCTTTTGGCATACCATCACCAAATGCTTCGAAGATATCCTCCTGATATAAGTCAGCATCCAACCAAGAAAATGCATTTGCATACTCTTCTATGCAGTTATGGATATCTTCCCACAGTGGATTTCTGTCATACCCCTTATAGAATATAGGCTTTCTTTCTCTTACAAGCTCCAGCGCCATTAAATCGGGTGCTGCGCCGCAACCGATAGAGAGTACATTAAAGCAAGGATATCTGCTCAAGTCAATATCGTTTAACAACGTAAGCATATTATTTTCATATCTTCCTAAAAAGCCATTAACATAACTATATATTAGTTTCGGGCAGTCGTAATCAACCCTTTCGTTTAGAGTCGGTCCCCAATGTACCTGATCAAGGCAATTTTTACAGCTACCACTGCACTCCCCGGATGGATGGTTGCACCTTTTTAGACCACAATTATCGCCGTAACATGAGAACATATTCAAACTGAACTTTTTTATTTCATCAAAAAGCATATTTTGCCTCCTCATAATTGTTTTTAGTTATTGACTGCTCTTATTCATTGCAAGTGAAAAATATAGCTACTTGAGTATAACGAACAGTCGAGCTAAAATTATATCTTTTCTAAAAGTTATGTTGATGTTACAGCATTATGACTATTGATGATCGCGAGGAAATTGCAAAACTCTATTACACCGAGCCCAAATACCTTGGCAGTTGGATTTTGATTCTTGTTGAAATTCGAAATATCTGCGCGCATTATCCTAATTATCCTATATAATAACAAATAACTTATTGAAATTATATCTTTCCTAGAGACTTTTTCTTTCTCATTGCGCAAAAACCGCATTAATCAGATATACTCGTTTCTCTTCGTTGTTACTTTCTGCCTTGGCTCACTCATTGATTTGCCAATGTCCTTCTGTGTCAGAGCCAACACGAAGAATGATGCCTTTATTTCTCAATTTAGCAATGCGAACAGAAACTGTTTTTCGGCTCACATGAAGTTTTTCGGCTAATTCGTTGTAGGTGTAAGAGGGATTCTCCCGTAACAATGATAAAACTTTAAGCTCTTTCTCAGTCACCCTCTCAGTCACCCTCTCAGTCACCCTCTCAGTCACCCTCTCAGTCACCCTCTCTGAACCAATTCTGATAACTTTATCTTCCGGGGCTGTGAATTTAATCACTACAGAATTGCCAGTAATGTCATATTCGGGTAGCGGCACATTATCTGCACCGCAAGCATCACATATCTTCTCAACGCCACGCCCCCAGCTTTCAATAAAGCCTGCCAAATAGAAAACATGAGCGATATTAGGGTTAAACGGTTCTGAAGAATGCTTTTCCATGAGTTTTTCCGCAGACCAGTTTTCAGGAAGACGTCCACAGTTGGCGATATACAGTCTATCATCATACACACTCACTTGAATCGGGATGCCGCGCGCATAATCCTTATGGCACAGTGCATTCAACAGAGCCTCACGCAGAGCCTCATCTGGAACGAAATATCGCTCAATCCGCTGTACCCCCTCGTAGGAAATTTTTGCTTTCATGTATTTCAGGTGAACGATTTCGATGATGCGATCAATCTGGTCGAGCAATGAACCGTGAATCTCGTCTTGATAAAGCAGATCTGAGTCGCTTTCAAAATATCCGATTTTCGTGAATGCACCAAGCTGCCAAGACTCCGGGTCTTCCGCAAACAGGAGCATAGCGGCATTGGTCAAATACCCATTGTTCATCAAATGGAGCTTTTTCATCAGAATGTCTTTCGGCTCATCCAGTGCGCTCTTATCAATGCGCCCTTTTTTGGACGCCCACTTTTTGAAACGACTTACGACGCCATCATCCACATCTTCTATCGTAAATGACGGCAGTGGCAGATTGTCCCACGTTGCGCCCTGTTTGTGTAGCAAGAAACTTTCCAATTCTAATCCTGTCAACTTCTGATTGGTGCTTCCGCTCCGATAATAATATGTTCCTCTGTAAGAGATGGCAATAGGATATGGCTGAACCGGAATCTCCAAGTATTCGAGCCCATTCTCTTCTAATAGGTTTATGGGCACGATGATACCCAGTGCATCTCTTATTTTATTCGGGAGATCTTCGAGAAGTTTGCGTGAGCTTGCCACGCCTACGACTTCGCCCTCATCGTTTTTCCCGATATAAAGGATACCGCCCTGTGCATTGGCAAATCCGCATATCCACGCAAGATAATCGTCCTTCCATATTGATTTCCATTCAATATTCTGTAATTCAGGCATCTGACTGCTCCTCATTTCACATTAATTTTGCTGTATGTTTAAGGCGTCATACAGTTAACTACCGCTTAATTTATTGGGTATTTTTGAGCTGCTCAAGCATCTGCTCACCTGTTTTTCGCAAAGTAATCTCATATTGCGCATATACTTATACTTGATATTATGTCAAATCGGTATTGATATTATTAGATTATACATCAAAAGGTCGTTTTCGTCAAGAAGTTAACATTCGCGGGATTCACTTCATATACTGTCGCAAATATTGTAGTTACTAATCATTTGAACCCTGATAGCTTTGCAGGAGATTAACCGCCGGTTCAAGCAAGATGGCGTAATTATCGCTTTTTCTGATTCGTAGAGCCAACCCAATGAAGATTTCCAGAAAAAGCACATCGTATGTTGCCAACATTGATGACTTGAAATTATTCAGATTTGATAATAACCTCAATAATTCCATTCTGGCATACAATAGCCCTTGCTACAAGACTCCTCACAATAGAATCGTCATACTCGGTAATCCCACCATGTCTTTGTGGCCTGATTTTGAATTGTTAGTGCGATTACAAATGCACTTTTAATGAAAACACACGAACCTGTAAGCCCGCATAAATAAGGCTTTTACGCGCAAAAACGACGGTGCAAAATCTGAATATTCCAATAAAAGCATTCAGATCTCGCACCGTCGTTCATTTCTTAATACCTTTACATATTCCGTCATTCATTATTCCCCGCAATATAGACTATTACCTTTTCGCAGATATACATAAGCTTTGTGACAGCTAAGTCTACGCTGATATGACTGACGGGGTTCTCTATCTTACGTCTTTCACCGTGAAAATAAATATTGCGCAAGTCCGTGAGTTCCTCAATGCACGTTTTATCTACAACAAAATGAGTTCCGCAATCATCAAATTCTTTTATTCCCATTTTATGAAGTATGTTGACCAGCTTTGCATTTCTTCCAAGCACAGTGATTTTGTCCATCATTGTCATAGCAGAACTTTTCAGGCGATCTCTCTTACCTTTGGGCATATCAATTTGCTCGATACATTTTGAAACTGTCTGCATATCAGTTTCATCAAAAACTTTCTCCGTATCTGCCAAGGCTGCATATTCTCTTTCAATAAACTCAATTATCGTGAACAGGTGAAAGAATTTACTTGAAACAGACTCCCGCCCAAGTGCCGTGTAATACTCATCGACTACAAAGCTTAACGCCGGCGACTTTTCAAGATCGTAATATGTGAAAAACCGTGAGATGTCCATTTTCCCAAATAAAACATGATGCACACTAACCTCGATATCAATGCTATCTGACGCATACAGCCGTATTACTTTGTTTCCGTTTTCATCTATATACTCACTTGGCCCATATGCCTCCTCAATCAATGCCTCATATGGTTCATATTTGTCAATCGACCACTCCTGCTGATTGAACATAGGCTCGACTCTCGGTTGATACCCATGCTTATTACCGTTGTTAAAGCTCATTAGAACGCTTAGCGACTTGCAAGCTTTTAAGATCAATTCGTCAACAAGTTCCCTTGCCTTTATTTTCGACTCTGCAACTATGCCCGAAACAACACACATAAACTGTTTATCCGGCATTTCATAGGAACTATTTCCCTTATCATCTATGTGAACATTATTTTTGCAGGAAATAGAAAAATGAATACTTTCCGTCGCTTGATATCTCCTGTGATTGTCATTAGGATATGGCACATCTACTGGGCATGGCTCGTCCCACTCAATGGTATCACCCAATCCTAAAATGAATTCTCCCTGGTCGCTGCGAAGATCATATGTATAATATGCCAGCGGCAAAGATAGTGTATAAATTTGGAGTCGTGTCATTAGAACCTCCGAACAAAATGATTTGATTTAGCTGAATCCGGCAAATAGATGATATGTATTTGAAGGCATTGTTTAGTCCAAATTGGGGTATCATTTAAAAACGGTTAGTTGATTTTAGTGCTTTATATAATGCAGAACCGTCTTTAAAATATTCAGGCAGTTCGTTGTGCCGGTGATTGCACAAGCCCCTTAGGGCGTGATTACTGACAGAACTTATATGCTCGTAGAAAGATTTGCCGATAAGGTACAATATCTTTCGCAAAAAGAAAAAGAGACAAAAATATAGACATGTCCCCGCACTTCTGGTAGAAT
>CANQPB010000014.1 GCA_947625615.1 uncultured Clostridia bacterium
GCAATATTTAAAAATGTCGCCGCAGGCGACACCTTGAATTCTAACTTCTATATGTGGCCGCGGCCACATCTTCAGCCTTACGCCTTGACATTCCGCCCGCTTTGTGATAATATAACTAAGATTAAAATTCCGTTTTAAGGAGGATAATTATGTCAGAAACAGAGAGAAAAAAAGTCATACTCAGCGGCATTCAGCCGACCGGCGTCTTCACCCTCGGCAACTACGTCGGAGCGATTCGCAACTGGGGTGCCTTACAGGAAGAATTTGACTGCATATATTTCATAGCCGATCAGCACGCCATCACCGTTCGCAAGGATCCCGCTTCGTTCAGAAAGCAGACTATTGAGAGCTACGCCCTCACCCTTGCCTGCGGCATCGATCCCAAGCGCTCTATCGCGTTCATACAGTCCCATAACCCCAACCACGCTCAGCTCAGCTGGGTTTTGGGCTGCGTCACCCAGTTCGGCGAGCTTTCCCGCATGACCCAGTTCAAGGACAAGGCCGCGAAGCATGCCGACGACATCAACGCCGGGCTGTTCACCTATCCCGTCCTTATGGCCGCGGATATCCTCACCTATAATGCCGACGTCGTCCCGATTGGCGACGACCAGCGCCAGCACTTAGAGCTTGCGCGCAACATCGCGGTCAGGTTCAATCAGCGCTACGGCGAGATGTTCACCGTCCCCGAGGGTTATTACCCAAAGGTAGGCGCAAGGATAAAGTCGCTCCAGGAGCCGACAAAAAAGATGTCTAAGTCGGACGACAACCCCAACGCCACCGTCTTCATCTTAGACGACAAGGACACTATAATGCGCAAATTCAAGCGCGCGGTGACCGACAGCGACACCGAGATCCGCTTTGCCGAGGGCAAGGACGGCATAAACAATCTTCTGACCATCTATTCCTGCGCGACCGGCAAGACCATCGCGGAGGCCGAGAAGGAGTTCGCGGGCAAGGGCTACGGCGATTTCAAGCTCGCCGTCGGCGAGGCCGTCGCCGATTATTTAGAGCCCGTGAGAACCGAATACGCCCGCCTCATGGACGACAAGGCCTATCTCAAGGAATGCTGGACTGACGGCGCACAGCGCGCGTTCAGGCTTTCAAACAAGGTGCTCACCAAGGCTTACAGAAAGATCGGCTTTGTCGATTACAGATAATTTATGAAGCTTTTGTTTCTGTTCGGCGACGCCGCCGTCGGAAAGATGACGGTCGGGCAGGAGCTCGCGAAAATCACCGATCTGCGGCTTTTAAACGTCGACAAAAATCACCGCTTTGTAAGCCTGCCCGGCGAGATCACATTTGAAAACTATATCAAAATCGATAACTCTGAGCTGCCTGCAAAGACGGTGGCGAAGATGATTAAAGAGCGCTTCAACCTGTGAGTTATGCAAAAGGATTTATACCGCATCTATTTTCCGATAACCGCCACCCCCTTTGAGCGCTCGGCCTATTACGCCGAGCGTCAGCCCTGCGGCGCGCTCAAGCCGTATATACGCTGCTTTTGGGGAACGCCGGGGCGGGTGCTTTCCCGCGGGCACAGCGACGGAAACCACGGCGTAGTCATACCCGACACCTGCATGGATATTATCTTCGATTTCGATTTCGAGAGTGGAAAGGTAACCGGCAGCTTTTGCGCGATTGACGAAAATTCCTATCCCACAGGCCCCAAAAAGAAGCCCTCCCTTTGCTCCACCTTTGCCGTGCGCTTTTATTCATGGAGCGCGGCTCTCTTTTCGGACGGCGATTTTACCGGCAGCAAAAACAGGGCTTTTGACCCCGACAGCTACTTTAACGGCATAATGCGGGAATTGGGCCCAAGGCTGTTCGAGCTCGATTCTTTGGAAAAGCGGGCCGAGGCCGCGGAGGAGTATCTTTTAAAAAGGCTGAGCCTAAAGCGGTTCGACGTCAATCTGATGAACTCGGTCTATGACGCCGTAAGCTCAAATGGCAGAATGACGGTATGGCAGATATGCCGAAAAAACGTCCTCTCCGGGAAAAGGCTCGAGCGGCTCTTCGCCGAAAACATCGGGGTTTCCCCCAAGACGTTCATAACGCTTGTTCGCTACCAGCTCCTTTGGCAGGAGATCTGCTCGACCGGCAGGTTCAATGCGCTCGATCTCGCATATAAATACGGCTATTTCGACCAGCCGCATCTTCTGAACGATTTTAAAAGGCGCCACGGCATGACCCCGGCGCAGGCGATAAAATTTTCGCGCGGCGGATTTTTACAAGACAGCGTTTTGCAAAACGGGTAAAATTTAATCGGGAGGATATTTCTTCCCAAAATTTTACTTTAAAGGAGACTTTAAAATGACCGTTTACGAAAAATCCCGCGCGTTCATCTACCGAAGCGCCCGCCCTGTCGACCTTGCCGTTTTCCGCCATGCCTTTGAAAACGCCCCCGCCGAGGATATCATCGCCGCGCTTGCGGCCTACCGGAATCCCGACGGCGGATTCGGCCACGGCTTAGAGGCCGACAACTTCAACCCGCTTTCCACACCGATGGGCGTCTGGAAAGCCACGGAATATATCCGCGAAGCGGGCGGGCTCGATCCCTCCCACCCGATAATCAAAGGAATTTTGCATTACCTCGAAAGCGGCGACGGCTTTGACGCCGAGCGCAGCCAGTGGGCAAACGTCGTCCCCTCAAACAACGATGTACCCTGCGCGATCTGGTGGAAATGCCCCGAAGACGGCGGAGAATTCAAATACAACCCCACCGCCGCGCTCGCGGGGTTCATAGTCAGATACGCCGAAAAGGGGAGCGAGATTTACCGTAAAGGCGTTAGGCTTGTCACCGAGGCCGCCGAGTGGTATCTCCGCGAAGCCCCTATTGAGCAGCATATCGCCCGCTGTTTTATCACGATGTATGACGACTGCAAGGCGGCCGGCGTAATGCCCTTTGACGGCGACGCGCTCCTGAAAGCGCTTGATGAAGTCGTCGAAAAGTCTGTTTGCCGCGATCCTGCCCGCTGGTGGGAATATCTTCCCCGCCCGTCGGCGTTCATCAAATCCCGCCAAAGCAGGTTCTTCCGCGCCGATTTAGAGGATATCTGTCTCGCCGAATGCAGATTTATCCGGGACAACCAAAACCCCGACGGCTCATTCTACGTCCCTTGGACATGGTGCAACGACTATAACGAGTGGCACGTCGCCGAAAACTGGTGCAAGGCGATCATCGCCATAGACAATCTCAGATTTTTGCGGGAGTTTTCTCCCGAGTAAGGAGAAAAGCATGACTGCGGGAATCCCGGCCGACATGCCGGAGCTTAACCTCGAATTTGAAGACGGCGAGTGGCCGTTTGAATATACGGATCACGACCGCCGTATCGCCCGGGCGATAGTTTTTGACAAAGAAGGCATGTTCTGGTTTGTCAGGGCGACGCGCGACGACGATTTCGGAAAAGCTACGCTTATTGAAACATCGGGAGGCGGCGTTGAAAACGGCGAAGACCCTGCCGCCGCCATAAAAAGAGAGCTCTCGGAGGAGCTCGGCGCGAATGTAGAAATAATCTGCAAAATCGGTGTTGTCAGCGACTTCTACAATCTTATCCACCGGCACAACATAAACAATTATTTTCTTTGCCGCGCCGTATCCTTCGGCGATAGACATCTGACGCAGGACGAAATCGAGAGCTTTCATCTTTCGGCGCTGAGACTGAGCTACGACGACGCGGTGAGAGAATATGAGATCCGCTCCGAGACAAAATTGGGCAGGCTCATCGCCAAAAGAGAGCTGCCGGTTTTGCGCCGGGCAAAGGAGATCATCGATAAAATAAACGCCGCAAACCTTTAAAAATGGTGTAAAAATGGTGTAAAACGAAATTTAAAAGTCTGCAAACCCGCAGTAATAAAGGAGATACGAAAAATTATGAAATTAGGAATGGTCGGACTTCCGAACGTCGGAAAGAGTACCCTTTTCAACGCGCTTACAAACGCCGGGGCGGAATCGGCAAACTATCCGTTCTGCACAATCGAGCCGAACGTGGGAATAGTTTCCGTGCCCGACGAGCGTCTCGACTGGCTCGCCGAGCTTTACGACACCCTGAGCTTCAAGCCAGCGACCCTTGAATTTGTCGACATCGCGGGGCTTGTAAAGGGCGCCTCGAAGGGGGAGGGCCTCGGCAACAAATTCCTCGCGAATATCCGCGAGTGCGACGCGATTATCCACGTTGTCCGCTGCTTTGAATCTGACGACATAATTCACGTCGAGGGCTCGGTAGACCCCAAGCGCGACATCGAAACCATAGATTTGGAGCTGATATTTGCCGATCTTGAGGTTTTGGAGCGCCGGCTCGACCGCGCCAAAAAGGCCCTTAAGGGCGACAAGAAGTATCAGTCCGACATCGACATGACCGAGGCGCTGATATCCCATCTGACCGACGGCAAGCCCGCGCGATCATTCCCGTTTACCGAGGAGCAGGCGGAGATGATAAAATCAACGCCGCTTCTCTCGCAGAAGCCGGTCATCTACGCCGCCAACGTCTCGGAGGACGACTTTTCCGACATCGGTTCCTGCGGTCACTATAACACCGTCAGGGCTATCGCCGAAGCCGAGGGCTCGGTGGTGCTGCCCATCTGCGCGCAGATAGAGGCCGAGATAAGCGAGCTCGACGACGCCGACAAGCAGATGTTCTTAGAGGAAATGGGGCTTAAGGTCTCCGGGCTCGGCAGGGTTATCAAAGAGGGCTATTCGCTTTTGGGGCTGATATCTTTTCTGACCGCCGGCCACGACGAATGCCGCGCCTGGACAATAAAGCGGGGGACAAAGGCTCCGCAGGCCGCCGGAAAGATTCACACCGACTTTGAACGCGGGTTTATCCGCGCCGAGGTAGTTGCCTTTGACGACCTGAAGTCCTGCGGGACAATGAACGCCGCCAAGGAAAAGGGGCTTGTCCGCTCGGAGGGCAAGGACTACGTCGTGCAGGACGGCGACGTCATTCTGTTCAGGTTTAACGTATAATATTTATTTGTTTAAAAAGTTCTCCCCCGACAGATAAACTGCCGGGGGAGAGCTTTTATATTGAGCTGAAAGCGGGGTGCGTCTTATTCAAGACCCGAAAGGATCCTCTGCATGATAACGCCGTCTAAAACGTCAATTTCGCCGGCGCTGTCAAGGTTCGCCCTGCCGATGAATACTCCGTCGGTCTCAAGCCTTGAAAGAATCCTCTGCATGATAACGCCGTCTATTACGTCGACGATGCCGTCGCCGTTGAGATCTCCGCGCTTAACCTTTCTGTATCCGCACACCGTGCAGACCTCGCCGGTTTCCTCGTCGAAGACATGGGGCTCGCGAGCGGTTTCCACTGCGCAGGGCACGCCGTCGGCATAAACATGCGTGCAAACCTTATAGTGCTCGTTCTCGTTGTGGTGGTAAGCGTCGGTGTAAACGTGCTGGTGGGCGTCTATTACGTTTACGGTGATTGTGTTAGAGGGAGCGCTCTTTGCCATGGTGGCGCCGGCGGTGGCGGTCACAGTGACGTAATAGCTCTTCACGCCGGTCTCGGTGTAGTCAATTGTAATCAAGCTTCCGGTGCCGACAAGCCTGTCGGACGCTCCGAAGCCGTTTGCAGAAGTCTCATACCAGCTGTAGGTATAGGCGTCGTTCGGGAAATCAACGGTAAGCGTAAGCGGCCTGTGCACTTCGGTGGTGTATTCGGTGCTTGCAAATGTCACCGCTTCGGGAGCTATAACCTCGGGGATCACCGCGGTGCCCACCTCTTCGGCGGCAACCGTCTCGGTGACGAACTTCGCGTTTACAAGCGACATGTCGCCATCGATGTCGTCGTAGGAGATAGTGAACGTCAGTGCATTGACGTCCTTTCCAGCGACGAGGTTCGAACCCTCAACGCTGTCAAGAAGATACCCCGGATCGGTTATAACGGTTATATCGGCGGTCTCGTTGGGCAGGAGCGTGATGATTCCGTTATTGGCGGTTGCACACACTACCTTGCCGCCTATATCAGAGGTGAGAACGATATTCTTGCTGACGGGAACCGCGTCGGGCTTCTTTTCCACCGCGCAGATTGCGAACGGCGAGAAGCTTGAAACCTCTATAAGCAGGCCGTACTGGGTGATATAGCAGGGGATCTCCTGAATTTCAAGTATCTCCCCGGTGTCGGGATCCTTATTGAAGTGGTATGCCTTAAAGGTTACGCCCTCGTCCTCGGGGCCGAAGCCTTCGGGGAATCCGAGCTGAATCCTCACCGACATGCCGTCCTTGAGGTTTTCCCACTGCAATTTGCAGAGCGTGAGGTTGATGTTATACGTCAGCGCGGAGAGAACGTCCTCGCCCGTTTCGCCGACCATATCCTCCATGTTGTTGGAATCCTTGGCGCTGCTGTCCTCAACAACGAGCATGAGCTTGTTCTTGTAGCTGTCGCCCCAGGGGGTGTCAGACCAGTCGTTGCCGTCCTGATCCGTCCAGCCCTCAAGCGAGAGATCCTGATCGGCCACGAGCACCGGCTTCGCCATGGTGTTGTAGTCGAAGCCGCGGCTTCTGTAGGCGCATATCGCGCAGGGATATGCCGCAACCCAGCCGAAGCAGTCAGGCTTTTTGCCGCTGTAGGCGCCGACGAGCCCGTCGATGATGAACTCGTACATAACGCTGTCGTCTATCCATTCGTTGTTGGCGGTGTAGTCGAGCTCGATAATGGTTTCGGTGTCGGTGAAGGATATCTGGACGTTCTTTATGGGCGACTGATATTTTTCGCCCGTTCTGACGTCGTCAAGAAGCTTGTCGATTACCCTTACGCTCAAATCGAAGTCCTCGGTGGTGGCCGAGCGAATGGCGGCGTCGTATTCGGGATCGTCGCCCAAGGCGAGAGGAGCGTTTATCTCCGGCTTATCCTCATATCTCGGCTTGCACCATTCTTCGTAGACCTCCGGGGTGACTAAAATGTCGTTGTAGTAGGCCTTAAGGTGCTGCTCCTTGCCGATGTCGAGGCTGCCGCGGTTATAGGCGGGCTCGCCGTGAAGCGAAGCCGGCGCCGCGCGGAATCCGCCGTATTCGTTGTGAAGCATTGAGGACTGATCCACCAAAAGCGAAACGTCGCCGTGGAACATAAGGTCGGGAAGCTTGTCGGGAATGATCTTCGGGTAGGGGATAGTCGTCACGCCGAACTGCACATATTCAATATGCGGAAGCGCGAACTTTGTCTCGCCGGTGGCGGTGTCGAACGCTCCCTGGTAGAGCTCGGGGGTGAAGTAATACCAGTCGGTATCCGTCCAGCCGTCGTTGACGTCGTAATACTTGTTTTTCATGATGAGATAGTAGCCTTTATCCATCATCGAGATGCAGTCCATGCCCATGAAGCTGACGTAATATGTGCCCGCCTCAAGGATCTCGGTGTCATAGGCTTCGGTGCTGTATCTCACCTTGAGAAGCCCGTTGCCCTCGACAATAGTCGAGATCTCGGCCTCTATTGAGGGATAGCGGAATTCATATCCGCCGGGCGACATCGAGCCGTCGGGGGAGTGGTTCACGTCCATTACGTCGGGGCCGACAAGCAGATATTTCTGATTCTCAAAGCCGTCGTTGCCCTGGACGTCGAGGAATGCGGGAGGATTGGGGTTAATGGGGTCGTCCATCGTGACGTCCACGCCGTACCACTTTCCGCCTATCTGAACCTCGTTCCAGATATGCGCCTCGGCTATCTTGTCGTCGTGTCTGTAAACGCCGCTGACCATAACGCAGGGGATCCCGAGCGCGTCCATGGCCGCCTTGAAGGCGCGGGTATAAGATTCGCAGACGCCCTCGTGCTTCACGAGCGCGCCGTAGGCCGTGCGGATAAATCCGGCGTCCTGGGGTCTGCCCTTCCTGGCAATCTCAACCTCGTCGCGGTATGTCACCGAGTGGGTGAGATAGTCATGAACCGCGATAACCTGCTCGCGGGGGTCGGCATATTTGCTTCCCTCCGCGACAAGAAGATTCAGCGCGGCGTTATATCTTTCGATCTCGGCGTCTATCTGCTCCTCGGTATAGGCTTCCATGCCCTCGGTGCGGTAGGTGGGATATCTTCCCGCGCCGAGATAGAGGTGATAGAGCGCAGTGGTGCCGTCAGCATTTTTTTCCTCGGTGATTCTTAATGTAAGCGCGCTGAAATCTACATAGAACACTCCGGGGTAGTCGGCATAAAAGGCATCTCTGCCGGCTCCGTAGTCGGAAAGAAGATTCGCCCGGCCTATCATATGAGCGGCCACAAGATCCTGAACCTGTTCAACAGGCGTGCCGTCGGCATTTACGGCGAGATCCAAAGCCTTCGTGCCCGACTTAAGAGTGCCGTCCGCATACATTTGTTCAAGTGCGTTATAGAAGATTTTTGCGTTGAGCGAAAGCTGGTTATAGAAGTATCCGGCTGCCGCGGCCTCAGCAAACGGGGCGGGAGCAGCCCATTGAAGGGGATCCGAAACAGGCCCGTAGTAAGGCAGCGCCGAAAGCTGTACCGGGGCAAGCGTCAGAACCATGGAAAGCGCGAGCAAAATACTTAAGATTTTTCTTGTCACGTTAAATCCTCCTAAATTATGTAATTATATTGAAAGTCTGCTGTCAGACAGCGTTATTATAAACTAAATCCTGGGCGTTGTCAACTCATTCGGCCCAAAATATAGTATAAAATTTTAATTTTCCGGCTTTCGTTCTCCCACAAAAAACGATTGTGCGCCCGCCGCGGCAAGAGGGGATTCACGCCTTTTTACCTCCCTGAAAATGTACAAGTTGTTTACATTATTTACAAATTTTGCTCTCCGAAATTCCGCCTCGTTCTATTTACGGATATTGTTGACAAACCGCCGAAAATAATATACAATAGTAGCATCATTTACTTGGAGGTGACGCCTTATGAAAATTTCAAAATCCTATTCAATTCTCCCCGGCGCTCATGTCGAATTCAACAACGCCGCCGATTACTGCGTCGGCACCGGAAGAATGGGTCTTGCCCTTCAGCGCGAATATTTCGAGCAGCTTAAGCTTGTTCAGAAATACATCGGCTTCGGGCATATCCGCGGCCACGGCCTCTTCCACGACGACATGGCAATCTACCGCGAGAACCGCGAGCGCTTTTTCGATCCCGAGAGCCCCGTTCACCGCGAATACTGCTTTACCTATCTCGATCTTGTCATGGACAGCTACCGCGAGGTCGGTTTAAAGCCGTTTTTGGAACTCGGATTCATGCCCAAGCAGCTTGCCCGCGGCGACAACCGCATCTTCGTCTGGCAGGGACACACCTCGCCGCCGAAGGATTATGAGCTCTGGAAAGACCTTGTAAAAGCCACGCTTCGGCATTTGATGGAGCGCTACGGCGCCGACGAGGCCGTTACATATCCCATTGAGGTGTGGAACGAGCCTAATCTTCCCGGCTTCTGGGAAAAGGCCGACATGCAGGAATATTTCAGGCTGTTTGACGAGACCTTTGCGGCCGTCAAGGAGGTCGACGAAAGATTCAAGGTCGGCGGGCCGGCGGTATGCGGAGGCTCCGACGAGCTGTGGATATCCTCGTTCATGAACCACTGCGAGGAAAAGGGGATAATGCCCGACTTTGTCACCCGCCATCACTACACCACCGAGCAGCCCGACAGAAAGGGTCACTATGTCTATCAGGAGCTCATGGATCCCGAGGCGGGGTTTGCGAATCTCAAGACCACCCGCGACATCATCGACAGCCACCCGCAGTATAAGGGCCTGCCGATACACATCACCGAGTTCAACACCTCGTACAGCCCCGACAACCCCATTCACGACACCAACCAGAACGCCGCGTTCATCTGCCACCAGCTTTCAAGGCTGGGCGACGTGAACGAAAGCTATTCCTACTGGACGTTCGGCGACATCTTCGAGGAGGTCGGCGTGCCCTACGCGCCCTTCCACGGCGGCTTCGGGCTTGTCGCGAACGGCTGCATACCCAAGCCCACGTTCTGGAGCTTTGCGTTCTTTAAGGCAATCAAGGGCGGGGAGTGCGTCCATCGCTCCGACGAGGCAGTAATAGTCAAGTGCGGCGACACCTACAAGGGCGTCCTCTGGAACCACGGCAGAAAGCGCGAGGGCCGCGAGCTGAACCTTAGCTTCACCTTGCCGGTCAGCGGGGACTGCTGCCTTGTCACCAAGACCGTCGACGAGGAGGTCTGCAACCCGCTAAAGGTCTGGCACGATTTGGGCGAGCCTCGCAGCTTAAGCGCCGCTCAGAAGGAGCTTTTGCAGCAGTCGGCCTATCCTCAGGTGAAGACCGAGCGCCTTTCGGCCGACGGCAGCCTTGCCCTCGAATTCAACCTTTCGGAATTCGGAATCGAATATTTCGAGCTCACCCCCGCGCCGCTCACCCCCGATCGCGGCTACGACTACGACCGCGCCATAAGAAAATAGAGCGTTAAAATTCCGCCCTCTCCCGAACAGGAGGGGGCGAAATTTTAAAAGTTTTCGGTCAAGCCTTTTTCAAAAGGCATGCAGGGTCGAGGGGCGGCGCCCCTCGTCGCGCTCCGCAGAGCGCGAAACGCCACATACATCGTGCGCTCCGCAAGGGGTGAATTTAAAAAACAGTCCGGTGGACTGTTTTTTAAAGAGGTGGACGCTCCACGACTGTGCCCTGTAAGAGAGGGCGTCCCCTTCTGGAATAGTTTAAGAAAAGTACCTGTCATAGCATAGACAAAAGTGCTATTCAAATTCCCGTTCCCCGAGAATAATTCTCTCTCAGCGCGGTGTTTACAATCTCCCGCGGGGCTGATATAATAAACTCATCGGCCGAAATAAATTTTCAGGAGAATTATTATGAATCTAAACTTTGGAGCAAACCTAAAACGCCTCCGCCGCGAGCGGGACATGACCCAGGATCAGCTCGCCGAGGTGCTCGGCGTTTCCACCCAGGCCGTAAGCCGCTATGAGACCAACGCGGCTTACCCCGACATCGAGATGCTGCCGGTGATCGCAGGCTATTTCGGAGTGAGCGTCGATTCGCTTTTGGGCGTGTCGGTAAGTGAAAGCAAAGCCCGCCGCAACGAATACTATTCGCGTTTCGTATTGGCGGACGGCGCGGAGGCTCGACTGGAAATATTAAACAAATGGCGCGCGGAATTTCCTGACGAGTGGCTTGCGGTTTATAACACAATGGTCGCGGTAGGCGAGCTTCCCAAGGAAAAGCGGGACATGAATATGCTGCGTCAAATCGCCAAAAACGCGCTCAAGCGCTGCACCAACCCCGCCTGGCACGACAAACTGCTCTTCGGATATCTCGAGTCGGAGGACGACGAAAAGACCGCGCTCGACTTTATCCGTGAGTACGGCTCGGAGCAGGACGTCAGCAAGCTAAATCTTATGAGCGGCTATTATTGCGGTCGCGACGAAAGCAAGAGGCGCGCGCTTTATCAGTATCAGATGTTTGTTCAGACAGAAAATATCATGGATTTTCTGACGACTTACCGAAACGTCGGCGATGTGCGGGAGGCGATCAACGGCTGCGAGATGTCGCTCGACATTCTCAAGAGGCTGTCTCGCAATGAAGACCTCACAAAGCCGGATATGTGGGTAAACACAAAGCTTCTGTCGCTTCTTCGCCTCTCGAACAACCATCTGTTCTTTGACGAGCGCGAAAAGGGCTTCGAGGCTCTTGATCAGGCGATAACGCTCATCGAAAACTTCATCAACCTTCCCGACGGGACGAAGATCACCTGCGGTACGTCGATCTTTTCCGCGCTCGACTGCGTGACCCGAAAGGGCGTGGTGTATTCCGGCGGCGCCGACTGTCTCAATTCATATAACAGGCTGGCGATATTCTTAAATTACGAAAACCTGCCGTTTGAGGGGAAATGCCCGCTCGGTGCGTGGAACTTCTACCCGTCGGACTATGTAAATATTATCACCGAAGCCAAAGGGCACAATTTCAAGAGATATAAGGACGACCCGGAGTATCAAAAGTATGTCGAACGGGTAAAGAAGGCTGCGGGCATCACCGAGCGCAAGAACGTCGAATATATTCTGACGCACGGGGTGGTGAAAGACCCGAACGGCGGCAGGCTATGCGCCATCAAAGCCGAAACCCGCGAGAACCGCGCGCTGCTCTTTATCCTCTTAGAGGAGCCGCAAAAGGGCTTTGAGAAAGCGATCTCGCAGTTTAAAGAGACCGCCGGTCTGAACGGCGTCTCCAAAGCGGAGCATGTCATGACGGTAAACGGCGACGGTGAGCCTATAGACCCGCCCCGCGAAATAGCGCCGCTGCTTAAATAAAAAACCGCGCTCAGCTAAGCTGAGCGCGAAATTTTTCGGATAATTCGGCTTACCCGTCTTATCCGTTTTGCGGGATCTCGTCCTTTTCGATCAGGTCGAACGTCTTAAAGGTGACGGTCATCTCGCTGTCCGCAAATTCCGCCTTTTCGGGGACGTTCGTCTTTGAAAGGGTGAGCGTAAAGCTCTCCTCGGCGATGTTTCCCGCCGCCAGACATTGGTCTTCGCCGCTTAAGACTTCAACGGGGGAGGAGAACAGCCGGTCGAGCTTTGACAGCGTAGACTGCACCACCGACCCCACCGGGAACCTTTCGGTGTCGAAGGTGAACCTCAGCCCCTCAAAGGCTATGTCCGTCTCCGCCCCGCTCACCGTAAAGATAAGCCCCTTTACAGCCGCCGGCTCGGTCATCTCAACCTGCCAGATGCCGTCGGCAAACCTCGTCATCATGGCGCCGTATTCGGTGTCGCCGACCGCGATTTCAACATCGCTGATAAAGCTCTGCGGAAGCTCAACCGTCGACGTCGGCTTCGCCGTGCAGCCGGTCGCCAGAATCAGCAGCGCCGCCAGGATCATAACAATTCTTTTCAATCAAACCATGCCTTTCAATTTTTTGAAAGAGCAGCGGCAGAACCGAAATTATGTCACTCGGAAGCATTCCCCGTCGCAAAAGCCTTTCGGAGGCAAGCTCGCAGCCGAGCCCCTGAACGCTCACGCCTATGGCCGCGGCGATTTCGGGCGGATAGCCCTGCGCCGCGAACGAACCTATAAGCCCCGCCAAGAGATCTCCGCTGCCGCCACGGCTCAGGCCGTTGTTTCCGGCGACCGAAAGCTTCAAGCCCTTCGGCGTAGCGATAACCGTTCCCGCCGATTTTGCAACCGTCACGCAGCCGAGGCTTTCCGAGAGCTCCTTTGCGCAGCCCGCCCTGTCGGACATCACCTGCGAAAGCGTCACCTCTTTCAGCCTTGCAAGCTCGGCCGGGTGGGGAGTGAGAATAAGTCCTGCACTTGCTTTTCTGAGAAATTCTATGCGCCCCGAGACAAGATTTATTCCGTCTGCGTCAACTATTATCGGACAGTCCGCATATTTTATCGCAAGCTTCAGCGTTTCAAGACACCCGCGCCCCTTTCCGAGCCCCGGGCCTATAAGCAGCGCGTCCGCCGAAGCAACGGTTTCGGCTATATATTCCTTTTCCTCGGCGCTCGGCGACATAAACCCCGCGCCGTCGCAGGATATCTGCAAAAGGGTGGCTTCCTTTGCGTTTACGGCCAACGCCTGAGCCGGAGTGCGGGTGGTTATAACAGTGCATATCCCCACGCCGGAGCGCAGCGCCGCCAGCGCCGAAAGCTGAGGCGCCCCGGGATATCTCTCGCTTCCGCCGATAATAACAAGCCTGCCGAAGCTGCCCTTGTGGGAATTCTCCGGGCGCTTTCTGACAAGCTTTATAACTTCACAGGCGTCGAGAATTTCAATCTCCCCCGAATCCGAGGAGAGATCCAAAGCTGCCTGCGAAATGTGAATATCAAGTTTTTCTGCCGCTTTTTCGGCCAAAATCAGGTTTTCTCTTGAAATGAATCTGCTCATAAATTCAATATGCAATTACAATTGCCGTCGCGATATCTTTGGTGTGTGTTATACTGACTGTAAAGCTTAAACCCTTTGCAGCTTCGAGGGCCTTGCCGTCAAGCTTAAGATAGGGTGCACCGAGGCTGTCGCGAAGAACCGAGATCCCGTTCAGCGAAAATCCCCTTATCCCGGTGCCCAGCGCCTTGGAAAAAGCCTCCTTGGCGGCAAAATTCCCGGCGTAGGATTCCGCCCTCTTTAAAAATTCAAGCTCCTCGGGGGAGTATACCTTTTTTGCGAACCCCGGAATTTCGAGCGATTTTTTTATCCGCGATATCTCCACGGAATCTATCCCCACCCTCATATCGCGCGGGGGAGGTAAGGCTTCATAGCCTCAAGGGTGCGCTCGTCGGGCGTGAAGACAAGCGACGTTCTGCCGTAGGTGCCGTCGTCGTAAATCAGGGTATATCTGTCGCCCTCGCCGCAGGCCTCTATCACGGTCGAGCCGTCGGCCGGCTTTTCCGAGGCGTAAAAGGTCTCCACTCTTCTTAGATTTAAGGAGCAAAGCGGCTTTCTTGAGCGCTTGTTGAATATCTTGTCTATCGAAAGCTCCTGCCCGACGACGGTGTATTCATATTCAAGGTTCATTCTCGTGCCGAGATACCAGCCGCCCCAAAGCATGGCTATGCTCGCGAGCACGCCGAGCTCTATAAGAAGGCTGTTCGGGTTTACCGCGGAAATTATCCCGAGCAAAATCCCCGAGGCCGGAATCCCCGACAGCGTCAGAAGAATCTTTTTGACCCTGTCTTCGGGGGTGCGGGGCTTTATAACAAGCTGTTCTCTAATTCCGTCCATAGTTCCGTTACCGTCCTTTCAAACAATAAAACCGCCGTTTACCGGCAGCACCTGCCCGGTGATGAAGGAAGCCTCCTCGCGGGTTAAAAACGCCGCGGCCTTTGCAACGTCCTCCGGCGCGCCGATTCTCAAAAGGGGAGTTTCCTCTTCAAGCTCCTTCAGCGTCTCGCTGTCAAGAGATTTATTCATGTCCGTTCTTATAAGCCCCGGCGAAACGCAGTTCACCCTTATCCCCGAGGGGCCGAGCTCCTTTGCGAGCGCCTTTGTAAAGCCTATCACGCCGGCTTTGCAGGCGGAATACACCGCCTCGCAGGAGGCCCCCACCTCGCCCCACATGGAGGCTATATTTATTATCGAGCCTTTTTTTCGTGGGATCATCGCCTTTACCGCCTCGCGTGAGCAGTAAACAGTCCCCGCGAGGTCGACCCCTATGAGCCGTGAAATCTCGCCGTCGGTCATGTCCTGCAACAGCCCGATATGGCTTATCCCGGCGTTGTTTACCAAGACCTCGACAAAGCCGAGCCGCTCCGAGACATCGGAAAACAGCCTTTTTACGGCCTCGGGGTCTGAAACGTCCGCCTCAAAGGCCTCGGCGACGCCCTTTTCATCGGTTATTTTTTTCACGACCTCATCTGCGGCGTCGCGGCTGCTGCGGTAGTTTACTGCCACCGCCCAGCCCTCTTTGGCAAGCTCGAGGGCGATAGCCGCGCCTATCCCGCGGGAGGCGCCTGTCACCAAGGCTGTATGCATGTCATCACTCTTTCAAAAAAGCTTTTGCCCGCAAAAAATGCGGGCGGAATTATTTTAAGGTTGTCTGCACAAAACGCCGTCAGACCGCGTCGCTCAGCCAGAATACCGCGACGTAATATTTTCCGAGATCGGTCGGCCAATAGGTGACGCCGGTGCCGTTGAAGACGAAGTTGTCCATCGTGTCCGACATCAGTTCTGCGTAGTCCTGACCCATATCTATCGCGGAATTAAGCGCGTAGATGCAGTCTGCCTGGGTTTGGGCATATTTTCCGTGCGTCTTTAAGAAGATCCTGTCCTCGGCGGTGGCGGCGGGGTAGTCCTCATGCTTCCAAATGTGCTGCATCTCCATCGCGCTGTCCGGGACGAGCACATAAAGGTGGAACGCCGGCCTGTTCGGGTCGTCGTCCGGCACGAAGTCGTCCCAGGTGCAGTCGACATGGTACCACTGCCCGTCAAGGTTCACAAGATTCCACGCGTGCTCCTCGTCGTACGCCTCTCCGCGCACTATCATCGATTCTATCCCGAGCATGTCCATAAAAAGCTGGAAGGTGGTCGTGTAGCCCATGCATATCCCCATTCCCTCGGTGAACACCCCGTAGGGGTTCTCCGAATCGGGGGTCTGATCCTTCAACAGCCCGAGCATGCCGGTGTCGTAGGTGCAGTGCGTTGTAAGCCAGTCGTGGGCGGCGATTACGAGGTTTTCCTCGCTCATGTCGGGGCGGGAAAATTCCTCTATCGCCTTTTTTGCCGCGTCAAGCACCGTTTTCTGCTTTTCGTCGAGCGCCGATTCGTCGCCGCTTCGGTAAGCCTCAAGCACCGCGCTGCTGTCGTAAATAGGGGTGAGACCGGCTTCCTTTGCGTCTTCGCCGTCTTTGGCAGGGGATTGCTCGTCCGTATTTTCGTCATCGGTTTCCCCCGGGATATTCTCGCCGTCTGTCCCGACGTTCTCGTCGCCGGTGAAGACGACCTCTTCGGGGGAATTATTTGCGCAGCCCGCAAGGGAAAGGATCATCGCCGCGCAAAGAATAAATGAAAGAATTCTCATATAAAGGTCACTGAATGGTTATTCCCGTGAAGTAGTGGTGAAGTATCTGGTCAAATGTGTAATGTCCGTATTTCGCATATAAATTTGCGCCCATCTGTGAAAGCCCAACGCCGTGGCCGTAGCCGTAGGTGGTTATGGTGAACACGCCGCTTGAATAGCTCACCGTGAAAGCGGTCGAGCGGATATTCAAAACGTATGTGCGGAAGATATGCCCGGTAATGGTTCTGGTTTTCCCGGCGATCTTTGCCTCGGTGTGTCCGTCTATGGAGAGCTGCCCGGCGTAGATGTTGTCGTTGATGCTCAGAATCCTTATCCATTCGCTGTAGTTGTCCGAGAGCCTTATATCCGTCTTCGATTCTATCTTCTCGCGCACCTCGTCTACGGTATAGGTGGTCACCTTGCCGTAGTTTTTGGTGTCAAGGTCGTCGAAGTCGTTTTTCACCGACTGCAAGTAAGGCAGGTCTCCGCCCCAGACGTTTTTGCTCGCGGCGGAATATCCGCCCGTCGAGGCCGAGAACGGCGCCATAATGTACTTTCCGTCGTAGAACATCGCAAGCCCGTCTATCTCCTCAACGCATTCGCGGATAAAGTCTGAGGGGTTTGCCTTCGTCCCTATCTCGGCGTATTCGCCCTTTTGCTCGTAATATTTGATGTATGTGTAGATAGCAACCGCCTGGGCCTTTGTGGCCTCTTTTTCAAAGGTGTCGCCAATCTCGTAGTTCGTTATCTCGCAGACGAGATCGAACGCGTTTTCGGTGCGCATTCTCTTCTGCTTGGTGTCGTAAATGGTAACGGTCTGGTTTTTATAGCTCTGCGTGCTGTAAAGCACGTCGTTCGAAGACGTCCAGCCGCCGCCCGTTTCGCCGCCGGAGAAATTGCCGCCGCTAAGCCTGTTCAAAAGCTCGGCCAGCTGTTCCGGCGTCAGATCCTCAATGATAAGCCCGTCGTCGTTTTCCGGCTCCTCCAAAAATTCGGCCTGCTCGTCCTCGTTTTCGTCGACGTCTTCCGATTCGCCGTCCTCGCCGTCCTGCTCGTCAATTATCTGGCCGTCCTCCACCTCTTCCGATTCCTCTTTTGTCTCCTCGATCTCCTCCGATTCCGGCATCTGTTCCGTCGCCGGCTTCGGGGCCTCTGTCTCGGGAGCTTTGGTCTCGGTCTTCGGCTTTTCGGTAGTCTCGGGCACCTCGGTCACCGGCGGAGCGGTGGTCGCCTCGGTCTTTGCGGGGGTGGTCACCTCAATGTCGTCCGAAACGCTTGTGGCCGCCGCTTCGAGCATGGGGTATACCCCCGCGCGCGCCTTGTCCACAATATATTCCACGGGTATATATTCGTCTTCGTCTTCGCCCAGCGCGTTATTCTCGGATTCGCTTACGGCTTCGTTTTCGGCGCTGTCCTGCAAGGAGCTTTCAATATCCGCGGCAGTCGGGCGGTAAAGCTCGCCGTGCGCGGGGGAGGCCGCCGGCAGCATCGCTTTTTTGGCGTAGGTTCTGACAAACAAAAATGCGAACGCATAGATAAGTATCAGACTCATGACAAGAATCACGCGCTTAATTGTAAATATTTTTTTCAATCGGTCACGTCCTTTCCTGAGAAGTCTTGCCAAAAAATCTACGGGTTAATCATCTTGATGTGTGTCCGTTTCGTACGCTTTATTCACAAATTTAAACTCTGACCTCTGTCTTCTTGATGCGGCCTTTAGCCGCATCTGTCACCTTGCCCTGATAGGCATATGCTTTTCGCGGTTTCTGCCGTATGTCCCCGCATACTGCGCGGGGTCTTCGCCCTCTCTGAGCTTTCTCGCCACCACGACGAATCTCGAATCGCTTATAGTGTAGGCGCAGGTGGAAAGCGAAAGGAACTGGTCGCCGTACTGGCAGTCGACCTCGGTGGTGTAGTAGTTGCGCAGCATTATGTTGTCGTAGAAATAGTTGTACTCCTCCTCGGTGTCGAAATTGCGGCACTTGAAATATTCAAAGAGGGGAATGTCGTCCTGATCCTCGCGTATTCCCACAAGGAAGCAGGAGACGATAACATACTGCGCCTCCTCCCAGCGGGTGTCGAAGTTGATTATGTATGCCTCGTTTATAAGCGAGGTGTCGCTCGTCTGGTAGTCAAGAATATGCCTGAAGAAGGAGCCGTCCTTGTTGCTGTGGCCGTAAAGGGTCACGTTGTCGGCCATGTCGAGGCCGGTTATCGGAACCTTGTAATCGGCGTATATGGTTCCTTTGGCCGATTTTTTCTGCTCAAAGTTCTTGTCCAGGTAATAGCTGTTGTCGTCGGCCTGAACAACGGGGTAGTCTATCCACGGCTCGCCGTTTGAATGGGTTATCCCGTCAATTCTTATCCACCCCACGAAATCGTTGTTCTGCTCGTAATATTCCATATACTTTTCCAGAGGATCCGGCTCGACCGGCGGCGGTGGTTCGGTGACGGTGGTGGCCTCGGTGGTGGTTTCGGGCGGCAGAGTAACAATGCTCGGCTTCGTCTCGGCGGGCAGGGTCTCCTTAGGCGTCTCATCTATAGTCTTGCCGCAGCCCGCCATGCCGATCGCCATCGAGCCTATCAGCGCAAAGACCGTCGCCCTCTTTAAAAAGCTATTCCTGAGTGTGTCCATTTAGTACATCTATCCTTTCCGAAATTATTCGGGCTTATATACCTCGTAATCGGGGCCGTCGTCCACCGGCGCCTCGTTTCCGTAAGCCGTATAAAGCTTTGCCGGCTTATGCGCCCTCGGGTTCGAGCGGTATTCGTAAACGCTCGGATCTTCTCCCTCGCGCACCTTTCTTGCGACGATGACAAATCTCGAATCGTAAATTTCGTTAGAGCAGGTCGAAAGCGTCAGATACTCGTCGTCTATGTTGCAGTCGATGTCGGTTTTATAATAATTCCGATACATCACGTTTTTGTACCAATAGTCGAATTCCGCATCGTTGTTGAATTCCACGCAGTTGTGATATCTGAATATCGGCTGGTTGTCGTCCTCCTCGTGAACGGAAACCAAAAACGCCGCGAAGATTACGTATTTTTCCCGCTCGTAAAGCGTGCTGAAATCGACTATCCTGTGCTCCGAGACAAACGACGCGCCCTTCTTATAGGCGTCGAGGCTTCCGAAGTAATAGCCTGTCTTCATGTCGTGGCCGTAGATAGTCACGTTCGAGGAGCGGTTCTCGCCGGCCACGGTGGCGCGGTAGTCTATATAAAGCGCGCCGTAGTCCTTCTCCTGGCGGTATATGTCATGGGAAAGATAGTAGTCGTTGTCGTCGCTCTGAACCACGGCGTAGTTTATGGCAAGCTCCCGCTCGTCCTCCGGCTTCGAGTCGTCGATATAGATCCCGTCTATCGAGATATATCCCACAACGTCGGGGTTGATATCGTATATCGGCTGAAAATTCGCCATCATGCCTTCCGGGTATTTCGATTCCGTAACCGTCTGGGCCGGCACGTCCTGCGCTCCCGGGTTTTCGGGAGCAGCCGTTTCTCCGCTGTCCGGCGCGGGGGTATTTTCCTGCGGCTTGTCGGCGCTGTCGGTGTTCGCGGAATCCGGATTGTTGAACAGATTCGAGATATACTGCTGGTCGTTTATCATGTCCTTCGAGCCGAAATTATAGATATATGCGTCGTAGCCCGATTTTGCGAGAACGCATACCGCGACTATGAACACCGACTTGCGTATAAGCTCGCGCAGGTCGTCGCCCTTCCAGGGCACGATGTCCTTGAGGCGCCCCATAAAAGAGCGGTCTCGGCTGTTTGCCGCCGCCTCTCTGCGGGCCTCGTCAAGCATAGACATAAAATCAGTCCTTTCAAAAACCCTTCTTTAATCGCTCCATGACCTTTTCCAGCGCGAACGCCGCCGTCAGGAGCCTGTTTATATTTCTTTCAAAGCTTCCGAGTTCGTATAACTTTAAATTTTCGGCCTCTGTTCCGCCGCGGCAGGAGGTGGATACATACACCGTCCCCACCGGCGCGGGGTCGTCCGGCGAGGCAGGGCCGCACAGACCCGTCACCGCAACCGAAATGTCGCTTTCGGAAATTATCCTCGAGCGCTCCGACATCGCCCTTGCGGTCTCGGCGCTTACAACTCCGAAGCGGTCAATGATCTCCTTCGGCACCCCGAGCAGGCTTTCCTTTATATCGACGGAATAGGATACCACTCCGCAGCCGAACACCTTCGAAGCGCCCGGCACCGAAGTCACCGCCGAGGCGATAAGCCCGCCGGTGCAGCTTTCCGCCGCGGACAGCGTGAGGCGCTCACCAATCATATATTCTACCACATTTCGTGCTGTTTTGTCAATATATCCGCGGATATCCGGCTCGAAAAAAGCTATTTCACCGCTTCGCAGAAGACTGTTTTCCAAAATAACCCACCCTGACAAAAAATCAATATGCCTTTACCGTTTTCACGCGGGTGTTCTGAACCGCTTCCTCTATCAGCGGCTCAAAGTCGAACATGGCCTGGGCTTTTTCGACGTCTTTAAGCGCCGGCCTCGTCTTCGGGTGCCTCGGCGTGAAGACGGTGCAGCAGTCCTCGTAGGGCTCTATCGAGATCTCGAACGTCCCGAGCTTATACGCCATATCAATTATTTCCTTTTTATCCAGTCCTATACAGGGCCGGAACACGGGTATCCTGCAAACGGCGTCGGTGGTGACCATTGCGGTCATCGTCTGCGACGCCACCTGCCCGAGACTTTCGCCGGTGGCAAGCGCCATCATTCCGTCCCGCTCGGCTATGCGCTGGGCAATCTCCATCATCAGCCGCCTCATTATCAGGGTGAAGTAATCCTCGGGGCAGTTGTTTTTGATCTCCTCCTGAATTTTCGTGAAGGGCACAACGTAAAAGCCGATATGCCCGCAGTATTCCGCCATTTTTTTGGCGAGCCGCTCCACCTTCATCAGCGCCCGTTCAGATGTGTAGGGCGGCGCTTCAAAGTGTATAGCCGAAATTTCGGCGCCCCGCTTTGCCATCATGCAGCCCGCGACGGGGGAGTCTATGCCGCCCGAAAGCAGAAGCAGCGCCCTGCCCGAAGTCCCGACGGGGATACCCCCCGCGCCGTCGACGGCGATATCGTGGATAAACGCGCCCTCGTCTCTGATTTCGCAGACCACCGTGACCTCGGGCTCAAAGAGATCAACCTTAAGGTGGGGGAATCTTTCAAGAACCATTCCGCCAAGCTGCGCGGCGAGCTCGGGCGAGGTGAGATAAAAGCTCTTGTCCGAGCGTTTGACCTCTACCTTAAAGGTTTTTGCCGATCTAAGCGCACCGTCAAACCTTTCGCACACCACCCCGAAGATGGCGTCGATGTTTTTCTCCACCCCCACTGAGCGGCAGAGCTTTGTTATCCCGTAGATCTTTTTGCAGCGCTCGAAAACCTCGTCCATGTCTATGCCGTCTTCCAGCGGCTCGACATATAGGGTGGACTGCCCCGAGCGCAGACCTATTTTACCGAGCGGCTTAAGCCTGCGGCGGACGTTTCTTTGCAGGGCGGCCTCGAAGCTGCCCCTGTTAAGTCCCTTTAAGACTATTTCTCCGTATTTGCAGAGTATGATTTCTTTCATGTCTTTATTTCCTATCTTTTTATTTTTACAAGAGTTTTAAGGGCGGAATCTATTCCCGAGGCGAGCGCGTCTATGTCCTCCCGGGTGGTGCTCACAGATGTGCTTATTCTTACCGTCGAATCGGATACGGCGTCGGGCAGGCCGAAGGCCTTTAAAACGCCGCTCTTTTTCCCGCGGGAGCAGGCCGAGCCGCTCGAGACGTAGATTTCCTGCTGCTCAAGAAAATGCAGAAGCGTTTCGCTCTTGAGTCCCCCGACCGACGCGCTTATGATGTACGGGCTGCCCTCTTCGGGGGAATTTATCGCAGCGCCGATTTCCGAAAGCCTCTTGCGGCAGTATTCCGCGATGTCCTCGGCATGCGCAAGCCTTTCTGGCAGGGTCTTCGACATCGCCTCGACGGTTTTTCCGAACGAATAGATGAGGGGCACGGCCTCGGTGCCGGAGCGCAGACCGTTCTGCTGGCCTCCGCCCAGAAGCTGCGGGGATATCCTCAGGCCGTTTTTCAGCCAGAGCGCTCCCACGCCCTTCGGCCCGTGAATTTTATGCGCGCTGAGAGATATGGCGTCGGCGCCCAGGCTTTTTGCCTTAAAGGGCAGCTTCATGAACGCCTGAACGCAGTCGGTGTGCAAAATACATTCTGGGTATAGCTTTTTGATCCTCGCAAAAGCCCCCTCTATCGGCAGAATATGCCCCGTCTCGTTGTTTACATACATCGCGCTGACAAGGCAGGTGTTTTCGTCCACCGCTCCGACGAGGTCGTCCTCGCCGATGTTTCCGTCCGCCCCCGGCGAAACGAACACAACCTCAAAGCCCTGTTCCCTGAGCTTTTTTGCCGGCTCCGCCACCGAGGGGTGCTCCACCGCGGTGGTGACTATTTTTCTGCGGCGTCTTCCGTAAACGCCGCTCAGCCCGAAGAGGGCGAGGTTGTTCGCCTCGGTTGCGCCGGAGGTGAAGATTATTTCCCGGGAAAGCCCGCCGAGCGCCGCCGCGATTTTCTCCTTTGAAAATTCAACAAGCTCCTCAGCCCTTATGCCGAGCTTGTGAAGGCTCGAGGGGTTTCCGAAAGCATGAGTCATCGCGTAGGCCGAGCCGGCTATCGCCTCGGCGCAGGGCTTAGTGGTGGCCGCGTTGTCAAGATAGATCATACTTATCTCCTGATATAAATACTTTTTTACGGCGCGGGATATTGCACCCGAAAAGAATTTCACAATACCGACACATTTCCCGCCGCCCGAACATTCACAACAATTATACTACTTTTTTCCCGAAAATGCAATATGTATAAAAGGGGACATGCATTATCTTATGCTTAAAACCGTCGCCGGAAGGCGACACCTTGAAACTCTAACTTCTAATTTCTATCCTCTAATCTCTAAATGTGGCCGTCAGGCCACATCTAAAAGGGGGAACCCTCCGGCTCCCCCCAAAAAAATCATTATCCCCACAGCGTGTTGAGATACTCTATCCTGTCCCTCACCCAGTTTATCGTTGTCTTTGCGCCGCCCGAACGCCTCGTTCCGTCCTTGTTGAGCTCGTCGGAATAATTTATCACGGTGTTCTCAACGTCGTCGATCGCGGCGTTGATCTCGGGCAGGCGTTCACGCCATTTTTCCTTTACAAGCTCCTGGAACCAATCGGCCGAGTAGAAAAGAATCAGCCACGGGTTGGAGCGGTCGCCCCAGTATTCCACAAAATAGCTGTCCTTAAAGCGCGCCGCGTAAAGTCCGCCGTCGGCGTCGCTCGAATAGTCGTAATACGCCCAGTCGAAGTCCCAAGGAGCAACCATCGTCAGCCTATCGTATTTCGAATCCTGCCCGAAGTCCACCGCGAAGAAGAAGCTTCCTCCGCCGACGTCCTGGTCGTTCACAAGCTCGTAGGTGATGTACATGTCCACCACCGAATTTACGTCTATAACGCTGTTTACGCAGTCATAGGCCGTGGCGAATTCGTCCTGCGCCGGCATAAGGTCAAGATTGCTGTCGTATTTATAGAATTCTCCGTATTTTATCGCCCTCATGGGGATCTCCCACGCAACCTCGAAGTATCTTTCTATGAAGTCGAGCTGCTCGTCCGAGTAGAGATCGTTTTTCACCGAGTATGCGTATTTTCTCGGCACGCGCGAGGTGCCGTAGCAGTCGGTGATCTCCTCGCGGTTGTAATTCAGGTAGAAGTAGGGGTGATCGTCGCCGGTGGCGTAGTTGTCAAGCTCGACAAGATATCCTATGTCGGTGCCGGTGTAGCCGTCCTCGGCCTCGTTGATGTCCACACGGTTGGAATTCGCCTGCGTCTGCTCGCACAGCAGATACGGCCCTATATATTTTTCGTTGATGTAAAGCTGCACGAAAGCCGAATCTGAGCAGAAATACTCCCCGCGGTTTTCGGCCCTCGCAATTTTGAAAGCAAGGTAGTTTTCCACAGCGGCCTCATACGACTTTAAAAGCACCCAGGAGCGGCACCTTGCGTAGTCGTTCAGCCCGAGCATCGACTGCTTTTCGTTGAACTTTATGCGGTAGGAGACCTGATTCTTTCTTATCCAGTCCACCTTGCCGTAATTGGCGCTGGCGTTTCCGCGCACGCGTATCCCGCCCGAGGCGGCCTCAAGCTTAAGGTCGTCTTTGCAGTTTAAGATCTCGACAAAGCAGTTGACGTAGTTGTCGAGCGAGACTATCTCCGACTTGTTTTCGGTGGTGATGTGAACTATCGGCAGGGCGGTGTCGTCGCTTATCATTCTGTAATATCCCTCGCGGGAATTTTTATCCACACCGAAGGCCGAGTAAAGCTCATCGGGGTTCTCGTTGCCCGTAAGCTCAAGCCCCGAGCGCCAGTCGTCGATGATCTCCCCTTCCGGAGATGTCTCGGCGGGCGTGGTTTCCGGCGCCTGCGTTGTTTCGGGCGGAGCTGTCGCCGTCGCCGCCGTTTCCGATTCCTGCGGCGTAACCTCCGGCGGGGCCTCGGTGTCGGGCGCGGGATCTGTTTCAAAGGCCGGGGCGGAGGTGAAAACGTCCTCCTTCGGCAGGGTGTTCATGGGGATATTGGGATCCTCCGTCGTGGTGACCGCGGCGGCCGTATCCGAGGTTGTCTGCGCCGAGCCGGGCACGTTTTCCGAGGGCACCGATGCGCATGCCGGCATCAGCGAGGAGGATATTATCAGCGAGGCTAAAAATGCCGGTTTGATGATTTTTGAGAAAAGCATAGCGACACTCCTTGCAAAAAAGGTATGGGCGGGGCAGACCCCGCAGCTTAAAGTCAATTATACCACCGCCGTCGAAAAATGCAATAACAAAGCGGTAACAATCTCGAAAATTTACGAAAAATTAAGATTTGCGAAGTTCGGTGTTGACAAAGTCCCGGCGGGGGACTATATTTATATCAGTATTTTTGTCGGAGGCAAGCGGTGAAGGAATTTTTGATTCAGAAAAACGACGCCGGGCAGCGCGCGGACAGGTTTATCCAGAAAGCGGTTCCGCTTTTGCCGCCCGGAAAGATGTATAAATTCATCAGGGAGAAGAAGATAAAGCTTAACGGCAGGCGCTGTGAGATATCCGCCCGCCTCGCCGAGGGCGACGTCTTAAGAATGTATATCCCCGACGAATTCTTTGAAAGCGCCCCGAAGGCGCCGCAGGAATCCTCCGCCGGGGAGATAGACGTAGTCTACGAGGACGAAAATATCCTGCTTATAAACAAGCCCTCCGGCCTTGTGGTTCACGAAGACGACGGCCCCGAGACCGACACCCTTATAGCCCGGGCGACGGCGTATCTTATCAAAAAAGGGGAGTATCTTCCCGAAAACGAGCAGAGCTTTGCGCCGGCGCTCTGCAACCGCCTCGACCGCAACACCGAGGGGATAGTAGTCTGCGCAAAGAACGCCGAAAGCCTGAGGATCCTCAACGCCGCGATAAAAAACCGCGAGCTTAAAAAGACGTATCTTTGCGTAACCGTCGGCGCCCCGCGCGATCGGGAGGGCATTATAAAAACCTACCTTGAAAAGGTCGAGCGGGAAAACACGGTATATGTCCGAAAGGAGAAGACGCCCGGCGCAAAGACCGCGATAACAAAGTACAGAGTGCTGAAAACAAAGGGCGAGCTTTCGCTTGTAGAGATAGAGCTCGTCACCGGCAGAACCCACCAGATAAGAGTGCATATGGCTTATATCGGCTGCCCGATACTCGGCGACGGCAAATACGGCCGAAACGCCGCGAACAGGAAATATCACCGCAAAACTCAGGCCCTTTGCGCCTACAAGCTCGGCTTCTCAATGACCGACGGCGGCATACTTGAATATATAAACGGCCGCAGCTTCACCGTCGGCGAGCCGGGGTTTGTGGCCGAGCTCTTTTCGGAGTAGGCGGCAGGCTTTCGGGGCGGCGCGGCGCTCCCTTTGCGCTTGCGGAACCCTTCTGCGCCCCACCCTCCCTCCCCACCCGCGCCGCGCTTCAAGAAGATAGGGATTAGATATTAGATATTAGAATTTCAAGGTGCCGCATGCGGCGGCGCATTTAAATAATTCTGATAATGTGCGCAACGGACGCTCCCCTCAATTAACTCTTGACTAACCCGCGCAAAAGCGGTATACTATATAAAAAATTTTCAGGAGGTTTCAACATGGAAATAAACTACAAAACTCAGGGCACCTGCTCGCGCCAGATCAACATTAAGGTTGAAAACGGCATAGTCGAAAACGTCGAGTTTGTCGGCGGCTGCAACGGCAACACCAAGGGCATCTCCGCCCTTGTAAAGGGAATGAAGGTAGAGGACGTCATCGCCCGCCTTGAAAATACCAAGTGCGGCTTCAAGGATACGTCCTGCCCCGACCAGCTTGCAAAGGCTCTTAAGCAGGCTCTTTGAGGCGACGCCTTGAAATTCCGGTATCTGACTTCTAACATCTGCTTTCTTGATGTGGCCGTATAGGCCACATCTTGGTCAATGGGGAGTGTCCATTCCGCACGCATTATTAAAAAAATTTAAATATGTCGCCGCAGGCGACACCTTGAAACTCTAACTTCTAATTTCTAACTTCTATCTTCTTGATGTGGCCTTTTAGGCCACATCTGGTCAATGAGGGCTATTGACTTTTTGTTTTCGCTGTGGTAGAATATTCTGAACGTATGTTCGGCACTGCTTTGGGGAGTTTATATGGATAAATTTGTCTTAAAAAGTGAATTCAAGCCCACCGGCGACCAGCCGCAGGCGATAGACGCTCTTGTCAAAGGAATCCTTGAGGGAAAGAAGAATCAGACCCTCATGGGTGTCACCGGCTCGGGCAAGACATTCACCATGGCGAACGTGATCGCCCGGGTCAACCGGCCGACCCTTATTTTAGAGCCGAACAAGACCCTTGCCGCGCAGATATGCTCGGAATTCCGGGAATTTTTCCCCGACAGCGCGGTCGAGTTTTTTGTTTCTTATTACGATTACTACCAGCCCGAGGCGTATATCCCCTCGACCGACGTATACATCGAAAAGGATTCCGACGTGAACGACGAGATCGACCGCCTCCGGCATTCGGCGACTGCCGCCCTTTCCGAGCGGCGGGACGTTGTCATAGTGGCGTCGGTCTCCTGCATTTACTCCATAGGCGACCCGGAGGAATATAAGGATCAGATAGTTTCGCTGCGGCGGGGAATGACCAAATCCCGCGAGCAGCTCCTGTCCGAGCTTGTCTCCATTCAGTACGAGCGCAACGACATCGATTTTCAGCGCAACCGCTTCAGGGTGAGGGGAGACGTCGTGGAGATCTTTCCCTCCGGCTCGAACGACACCGCCGTAAGGGTGGAGTTTTTCGGCGACGAGATCGACCGCATCAACGAAATAAACGTCGTCACCGGCGAGGTGATAAGCTCGCTTGCCCATGTTCCGATTTTCCCGGCCTCTCACTATATCACCTCAAAGGAAAAGCTTCACGACGCGATAGAGGACATCGAGGCGGAGATGCGCGAGAGGGTGGAATTCTTTAAATCGCAGGACAAGCTTATCGAGGCGCAGAGGATAGAGCAGCGGGTAAAATACGACATGGAGATGCTCGAAGAGGTGGGCTTTTGCAGCGGCATCGAGAACTATTCAAGGGTGCTTGCTCGGCGTGAGCCGGGCGCGGTGCCCTATACGCTTTTAGACTTTTTACCGAAGGACTTTTTGCTGATAGTCGACGAATCGCACGTTGCGCTGCCTCAGGTTAGGGGAATGTTTGCGGGGGACAGAGCGAGGAAAAATATTCTTGTCGACTACGGCTTTAGGCTTCCCTCTGCGCTCGACAACCGCCCGCTCACGTTCGACGAATTCTACGCCCACATAAATCAGGCGGTGTTCGTTTCGGCGACGCCGGGGCCTTTTGAAAAGGAGCATTCCGAGGCGACGGTCGAGCAGATCATAAGGCCGACCGGGCTTTTGGATCCCGTCATAGAGGTTCGCCCTACGCAGGGGCAGATAGACGATCTTATTCTTGAGATAAACCAGCGCGCCGAAAAGGGCGAAAGGGTGCTTGTCACCACGCTTACCGTTAAAATGGCGGAGGATCTCACGCAGTACCTGCAAAATGCGGGCATAAGGGTGAGATATATGCACCACTCGATCGACACGATAGAGAGAATGGAGATAATAAGAGATTTAAGGCTCGGCGAGTTTGACGTTTTGGTGGGCATAAATCTTCTGAGAGAGGGGCTCGATCTGCCGGAGGTCTCCCTTGTGGCCATTCTTGACGCCGACAAGGAGGGCTTTTTGCGGTCGGAGAGCTCGCTTATACAGACCGTCGGCCGCGCTGCAAGAAACGCCGGCGGCAAGGTGATAATGTACGCCGACAGCGTAACCGGCTCTATGGAAAGGGCCATCACCGAGACGGAGCGCCGGCGTGAGATACAGGAAAATTACAACCGCGAGCACGGAATCACCCCGAAGACGATAATCAAGGGCATCCGCGACGTCATAGAGATAACCACCAAGGAGAACGTCAACAAGGAGCTCAAAAAGTACACCAAAAAAGAGCGCATGGACATGATCGAGAAGATGACGAAGCTAATGAAGGAAGCCGCAAAGCAGCTCAATTTCGAGCAGGCGGCATATTACCGCGACAAAATAGCGGAGCTTCGCAAGCTCGACCGAAAGTAAGCGAAAAATCCCGGCCCGGGGCGCCGCCCCGTTTCAGCGGCCCCCTGCGGGGGGCTGCCCGCGCCTGCGGCGCGGGCGCGGGCGGCGCCGCAAGCCCCCCAACCCCTCCGAATCCGAAAAATCACGGCATTTTCGGCCGCAAACGATATAATCCACAACTCAAAAGGAAGAGATAATTTATGGCATCAAACGAGATCGTAATAAAGGGCGCGCGCGAGCACAATCTCAAGAACGTAGATCTCAGGCTCCCGCGCGACAAGCTCATCGTCTTTACGGGGCTGTCCGGCTCGGGCAAATCGAGCCTTGCTTTCGATACGATTTTTGCCGACGGCCAGCGCCGCTACATCGAAAGTCTTTCAAGCTACGCGAGAATGTTTTTGGGCCAGATGGACAAGCCGGACGTCGATTCTATAGACGGCCTCTCCCCGGCGATATCGATAGACCAGAAGACCACCTCGAACAATCCGCGCTCCACCGTCGGCACAGTCACCGAGATATACGACTACCTCCGCCTGCTTTACGCAAGAATAGGAATCCCTCACTGTCCGGTCTGCGGCAGGGAGATAAAGCGCCAGTCGGTCGACCAGATAGTCGATCAGATACTCGCGCTTCCCGAGGGCACGAGGATCCAGCTTTTGGCGCCTATTGTCCGCGGCCGCAAGGGCGAATATCAGAAAGAGCTTGAAAACGCGAGAAAGTCGGGCTACGTCCGCGTCCGAGTCGACGGCGTAACATACGATCTCTCCGAAAAGATAACCATGGAGAAAAACAAAAAGCACAATATAGAAATCATCGTCGACCGCCTTGTCATAAAGCCGGATATCCGCTCGCGCCTTTCCGACAGCGTCGAAACGGTCACCGGGCTTTCGGGCGGGCTTGTCGGCGTCGACGTCATAGGCGGCGAGGAGCTTTTGTTCAGCCAGAATTACGCCTGCCCCGACCACGGAGTTTCGGTTGAGGAGCTCGCGCCGAGAATGTTCTCCTTCAACAATCCCTTCGGCGCCTGCCCCGACTGCACCGGCCTCGGCGTATTCCGCAAAGTCGACGAGCGCCTTGTTATACCTAACGACGACCTCACGATCCGCGAGGGTGCAATCCGCGCCGACGGCTGGAACACCGTCGAGGACGGCTCCATGACCATGATGTACTATAACGCGATAGCGGAGGAATTCGGCATCTCCCTCGACACCCCGGTAAAGGATTTAGACCGCGACGCTTTGGATATCTTTCTTTACGGCACCGGCACGAGAAAGCTTAAATTCAAGCGGCCCGAGGAATGGGGCGGCGGCTACTGGATCACCCCGTTCGAGGGGGTAATTAACAATCTCGAGCGGCGCTACAAATCCTCCGAAAGCGACGTCACCAAGGCTAAGATCGAGGAATACATGTCCGACGTCAAGTGCCACACCTGCCACGGCGACCGCCTTAAAAAGGAAAGCCTCGCCGTCACCGTCGGCGGCCTCAACATCGCCGAGTTCACGAAGATGTCCGTCTCCGACGCCCTCGAATTCGTCGAAAAGCTCGAGCTTTCCGAGCGCGAAAAGCTCATCGGCGCGCAGATCTTAAAGGAGATTCGCTCCCGCCTCAGCTTTTTAAAGAACGTCGGCCTCGATTACTTAACCCTTTCCCGCTCGTCGTCCACCCTTTCGGGCGGCGAAAGCCAGCGTATCCGCCTCGCCACACAGATAGGCTCCATGCTGATGGGCGTTTTATATATCCTCGATGAGCCCTCGATAGGGCTTCACCAGCGCGATAACTCAAAGCTCATCGAGGCCCTAAAGCGTCTCAGAGACCTCGGAAACACCCTCATAGTCGTCGAGCACGACGAGGAAACCATGCTCTCCGCGGATTACATCGTCGACGTCGGCCCCGGCGCCGGCATTCACGGCGGAGAGATAGTCTGCGCCGGCACACCCGAGGAGATAATGGCCTGCGAAAAATCCATAACCGGGCAGTATCTCTCCGGCAAGCGCTCTATACCCGTGCCGAAAAATCGCCGAAAGGGCAACGGCGAGTTTTTAAAGGTCATAGGCGCCAAGGAAAACAACCTTCGTGGGATAAACGTGTCGATTCCCCTCGGAACGTTCACCTGCGTCACCGGCGTTTCTGGCAGCGGAAAGTCTTCTTTGGTGAATCACATCATTTATAAGGAGCTCGCCAACAAGCTAAACCGCGCCCACACCGTTTCGGGCGAGTTCAAAAAAATCGAGGGGCTTGAACATCTTGACAAGATAATCAACATCGACCAGTCGCCTATAGGCCGCACGCCCCGCTCGAATCCCGCGACATATACCGGCGTCTTCGACGATATAAGAAACCTCTTTGCCATGACGCAGGAATCGAAGATGCGCGGCTACACCGCCGGAAGATTCAGCTTCAACACCCGCGGCGGCCGCTGCGAGGCCTGCACCGGCGACGGCATTTTAAAGATAGAGATGCATTTTCTCCCCGACGTCTACGTCCCCTGCGAGGTCTGCAAGGGAAAGCGTTATAACCGCGAGACCCTCGAGGTGCGCTACAAGGGCAAGAACATCGCCGAAGTCCTCGACATGACCGTCGAGGAGGCCTGCAAGTTCTTCGAGAACATGCCGAAGATCTACCGCAAGATAAAAACCATGCGCGACGTCGGCCTCGGCTATATAAAACTCGGCCAGCCCTCGACCACCCTTTCGGGCGGCGAGGCCCAGCGCGTCAAGCTTGCCACCGAGCTTTCCCGCCGCGCCACCGGCCGCACGATATACGTCTTAGACGAGCCGACCACCGGCCTTCACGCCGACGACGTCTCAAAGCTCATAGACATGCTCCAGCAGCTTGCCGACGCCGGCAACACCGTACTTGTCATAGAGCACAACTTAGATGTGATAAAATCCGCCGACTACATCATAGACCTCGGCCCCGAAGGGGGAGTTCGCGGCGGACTCGTCGTCGCCACCGGCACCCCCGAGGAGGTCGCCAAAAACGAAAGCTCCTATACCGGGCAGTACCTTAAATTCGCGCTCAGCGGCTATAAAAAACCGGCGGCCGAAACGCCGTCCGAAAAATAAATTTTTATCGGAGGACAATTTTATGCGACTTTTGATAATCCGCCACGGCGACCCCGACTACTCGATAGACAGCCTCACCGAAAAGGGCTGGCGCGAGGCCGAGCTTTTATCCGAGAGGATCTCAAAGCTCGACGTAAAAGCGTTTTACTGCTCGCCTTTGGGCAGAGCGAAGGACACCGCCAAGGCCACCCTTGAAAAAATGGGCCGCGAGGCCGAGATCTGCGACTGGCTGCGGGAATTCTACTACTGCCAGGTAAAGGTTCCGGGCAGCGAGCAGTCCCAGATATGCTGGGACTTCATGCCCTCCTTTTACACCAAGGAGGACTGGCTTTACGATCCCGAAAAATTCAAGGAGCTCGATTTCATGCGCGAGGGCAATTACCCCGAGCTTTTCCGCATAGTCGCCGAGGGCATCGACGGCGTTCTTGAGCGCCACGGATACCGCCGCAACGGCAGATACTACGACGCCGTCAGCCCCAACCGCGACACCGTGGTTCTGTTTTGCCACTTCGGCATAGAATGCCAGCTTTTGGGTCACATTTTGGGCCTCAGCCCCGTTATTTTAGCGCAGAATTTCTGCGCCGCGCCCACCTCCGTCACTACCCTCATCACCGAGGAGCGCGAGCAGGGGATAGCGGTATTCCGCTGCCAGAGCTTCGGCGACATCTCCCATCTTTACGCCGCCGGCGAGGAGCCCGCGTTTTCGGCCCGCTTCTGCGAAAGATTCATCGACGAAGACGAAAGACACTAAAAAAATATCCCGGCTCCCATAGGAACCGGGATATTTTATGCGTAAATAATTATTCTTCGGTGTTGCCGTTTTCCTTGTCGGTAAGATCCTCCACGGCGTCGGCAATGTCCTCGGCGACGTCTTCAACCGCCTCCTCGGCGGCTTCCGCTATGTCCTCGGCGGCCTCCTCGGCTTCCTCAACATAGTCCGCTGCGTCCTCGATGTCGAGATCAAGATCGGCGTCGTCAAAATCTGCGGTGTCGGCGTTTCTCTCGGCGAGTTTATCCGCCATGAAATCGGCAAATCTGCCCGCAAGCTCGGATATTTTGTCTGAGGCGACGACCACGCCGCCCATCACCCCGTTGATGATGTTCTCGACAGAATCCTTAAGGTCGATCTTCCCGGTATGGACGTCCTCGGCCTCTCCGCCGAAAATGTCCTCGTCGTCTTCGTTTTCTTCTTCATCGGCCTCGGCTTCGCTTTCGGCGGCCTCGGCAATATCGCCGGAATCTTCAACTTCGTCTCCGAAGGTGTCGACGGGCTCGTCGTCGCAGCCGCATTCGTCACAGCTGCACTCGTCCTCTTCGCTGCTTCTTTTTGCAAGCGAAATTGCCAGAGCCGCCGCGGCAGCGGCAGCGCCTACTCCGAAAACCAGTTTAAGAATGTTTCCCATAATGTCAAGTCCTTTCGCTTAGATTTAGCTTATTATAACACATTGTTTTAAAATATGCAAGACTTTTGTTAAATATTATCTGTTAAATTCATGATAACGGATATCGCCGCCACAGGCGCGGTCTCGCACCGAAGTATCCTGTCGCCCAGCCAGATTGGCTTAATTCCGCGGTTTACCGCGCTTTTAGCCTCCTCGGGATCGAATCCGCCCTCCGAGCCGATTATCAGCCCGATTTTTCCGCCCTCGGGGAATTTCTGCTCCTTAAGCCTTTCGCCGCCCTTTTCATAGCAGATAAGCCCGAGATCGAGCGCCGATACCTCGTCGAGGCATTTTTCAAAGCTTATTATCCCCGAAACCTCGGGTATAATTCCGCGGCCCGATTGTTTCGCCGCCTCAAGCGCGATTTTTCTCAGGCGCTCAAGCTTGCGGGAAAATTTTTCGCCGTCGGGGCGGGAAACGCATCTTCGTGTCATCACCGGCACGATTTTAACGGCGCCCAGCTCCACCGCCTTCTGAATGATGAATTCAAGCTTGTCGGCTTTGGGGAGCGCCTGATAGAGCGTGAGGCAAATACTCGGCTCGCAGGATTTTTCCGAGGAAATAACCCGCGCCGAAACCTCGGCGTCGGAAATTTTTTCAAGCGCGCAGCGATAGTCCGTCCCTCCGTGGCAGACGGTTATCTTTTCGCCGACAGCCATTCTCAGGCTTCGGCCTATATGGCGGGCGTCCTCGCCGGCGATCGTTATATATCCGCTCTCGGGCGGAAGGTCGCTGAAAAATCTCGGCATAAAATCCTCCGTAAAAAATTTTGAATCCTCAATATTCAACTTACCACATTTTAAGGATAATTTCAAGAGTTTTTTGCGTTCAAATGGCGGTGTTCCTATTGCAAAGCTTAAAAAAATGTGATATCATATAGTAAAATTCCGGCTTCATAGGAGGACATTAAAATGGACAGACGCGACAAGATAAACTACTATCTCGACATTGCCGACACGGTTGCGGCGCGCTCAACCTGCCTAAGGCGCAGATACGGCGCGGTCATCGTAAATCACGATCAGATAATCTCGACCGGATATGTCGGCGCGCCGCGCGGGCGCCAGAATTGCTGCGATATAGGCACCTGCGTCCGTGAGGATCTCAAGATCCCGCGGGGCGAGCGCTACGAGCTCTGCCGCTCGGTTCATGCCGAGATGAACGCCGTCATAAGCGCCTCCCGCGAGGAGATGATAGGCGCGACGATGTATCTTGTCGGCCGCGAGGTGTCTACGGGAGAATATATCAAAAATTCCGTCTGCTGCTCGCTATGCAAAAGAGTAGTTATCAACAGCGGCATCGAGAGGGTCATTATCCGAGACACCGATGAGGACTACCGCGTCATCGAGGTCATGGAATGGATAATGAATGACGAATCGGTCACCGGCGAGAGAGGATACTGATGCCGAAATATTCATTCACCACCCGCTCACCAGATGAGACCGTCGAGCTCGGCAAAAAGATAGGCGGGCGGCTTCGCGGCGGAGACGTAATTGCGTTTCGGGGCGGCCTCGGCGCCGGAAAGACCACGATGACCCGCGGAATTGCCGTCGGAATGGGTCTTAAGGACAACGTCAGCTCGCCGACCTTCGCGCTTGTCAACGAATATCCCGGCCCCGTTTCGCTCATACATTTCGACATGTTCCGCATAAGCGGCGCTTTGGATCTCGAATCCACCGGTTTTTTCGACTACCTTTCCGACGACGCCGTCATAGCGGTGGAGTGGAGCGAAAACATCGCAAGGGAGCTGCCCGAGGGGTGCATAGTCATTGAAATTTCCCCCGCCGAGGGTGACGCCCGCGAAATAACGGTTATCGGAGATGATAGATTTGACCTTTGAATCCCCCTGCCTTCTCGGCATAGACACTTCCGGCAAAATAGCCTCCTGCGCTATAATGCGGGGCGGCGTTCTGCTCGGCGAGTGCACATTTCTCACCCGCCTCACCCATTCCCAGATAATTCTGCCCACCGTCAGGCGCACCCTTGCCGACTGCTCGCTCACGCTTTCGGATATCGATCTGTTTGCGGTCGCAGCTGGCCCGGGGAGCTACACCGGCCTGCGTATAGGCATAGCCGCGGTAAAGGGGCTTTGCGCCCTCGGAAAGCCCTGCGTCGGCGTTTCAACCCTCGAGGCGCTCGCCTATAACGTCTGCGCTGCCAAGGGGCTGATAATCCCTCTGATGTCGGCGCGGCAGGGCGTGGCCTATTTCGGAGGATATTTAAGCGACGGCGGCTCGCTTGAAAGCTTTTTTGCCGACAGGGTAGGCGAGGAGAGCGAAATCCCCGCACTCGTCTCCGGCTTTGACGGCGACGTTATTTTGACCGGCGACTGCGCCCAAAGGCTTAAATCCGAGCTTTTTGCGAACGATCAGCGCGTGCGCCCAGCCCCGGAGAACCAAAGAATGCAGAGCGCGGCGGGCGTATGCATGGCGGCGCTTTCGCATCTTGACGAAGCCGCGGGCGGCGAAGCCCTCGGCGCGAGATATTTGCAGGACACCATGGCCGAAAAGCTCCGGGACAGGGAGGCGCGCCGATGAAAAGAAAGCGCCTCGACAGGGATCTCGGCTGGGGCTTTCAGGGATTTCCCTACTACCAGTTTCGGCTCGAACTCCCCGAATTTTGCGGCCTTGCCGGCCTGATAGACATTATCTCCGGCGAGCCGCAGTACTGGCACACCGAAAGGGCGGGCAATGTAATGACCGCCGGCGCGGGAATGAAATGGCTCCAGCTCGTCCCCGAGGGAAAGAGCCGCATGCTCACCGCCATGTTTTTGCCGGACGGCCGCCTGTCGGTCTGCTATATCGACATAATCGAGCGTCTCGAATACGATCCCGACGGCGTCGCCGCATATGTTGACAAATATTTGGACGTCGTCTTCACCCCGCAGGGAGATCTCGGCGTGTTCGACCGCGACGAGCTCGATGCGGCGCTCGAATCGCGTGACATCACAAGGCCGCAGTACGATTCTGCGCTCAAAGAGTGCGAGCTTATTTTAAGCGAGCTTTGCCGCGATATCCCGAAGACGTCGCGTATGCTTTGTAAAATCCTGAAAACCGCACTTGAAAGGATAGAATCCGGCGAAAAGCCGCTTTATACAAAATATCAGAAAGAAATTACCGAAAGGGGAAATTAAAATGATAGGAATAGGAAACGACCACGCCGCTATCGAGCTTAAGCATGCGATCTGCGAGCATCTTACCGAAAGGGGAATCGAGTTTACCGACTACGGCATCGAGCACGGCGAAAAGATAGACTACCCCGACATGGCCGAAAGGGTCTGCCGCGACGTCGTCTCGGGAAAGCTTGAAAAGGCGATACTTCTCTGCGGCACCGGCGTGGGGATATCGATTTCCGCGAACAAGATAAAGGGGATAAGGGCCTGCTGCTGCTCCGATACGTTTTCGGCGAAGTACACCCGCCTTCACAACGACGCCAACGTCATTTGCATGGGCGGGCGGGTCGTCGGCCCAGGCCTCGCCTGCGAAATAGTCGATCTGTTTTTGGATACCGGCTTTGAGGGCGGAAGGCATCAGCGCCGCGTCGACAAGATAACCGCGCTCGAGCAAAAAGGGTAAAGGCGCTCCCCGGAAAATGAATGACAATATATCAGCCCCTCTTAAAAAGGGGCTTTTATATTTTATGCGTTACAAAAGAGTCCCGTGTTTTTTGTGAAATATCCCACTTGCGTTTTGCTCAATAAGCATGTATAATAGATTTTAATCCCACGGAAAGGAACATTATATGAAACACTCTCATCTACTAAGAAAAATTGCGGCGGTTGCCGTCGCCGCAGTTATCGCGCTGACGGGCTTAAGCTTCTCCGCATTTGCGGACACCCCCGCAAGCTACGTAGTCTTCTCGGGCTCAAAGGTTCTTGAAGGCTGGTTCCCCTCGTTCATCACCCAATATCTTGCCCCCGACGCCATGTCGGAATTTATCAGCGGGATCCGGAACGACGGCGCCGTCATCGAGATCGAATACACCGGCAGCGCCGAGATACGTATTCTTTTGCAGAGCTATCCCGTTCTGAACGGCTCGGATTCTTATCCCCATGCCAATATAGGCGGCGGGGTAGTCACCCAGGTGGGCGACCACAAGCTCGTCACCTTTAAGGCGGCGGATCTCATCAACGCCTACACCTCGACGAAACACCCCGACGACGGCTCCTTCCTCCGCCTTGACAAGGTGCTCAATTTCGGCATCGACGGCGCGGGAAACACCGTTTATTCGGTAGTCGTCAGATGGGTATATCCCGGCGATCCCGCGATAAACATCAATCTCAACGAGGAATACCAGACTATAGCCGGCTGGGGCGCCTCCTATACATGGTACGGCGACTGGATCCAGAACAACGTCCACCGCGAGGAGGTCTTCGACTGGATATTCAAAGACTGCCGCTTCAACATCTTAAGATTCCGCGATCTGCAGATGGTTCGCGCCTACGGCGGATCTTGGGAGGACACAAACTACGCAAACCGCGCCTATAAGCTCTACTACGACGCGGCGATCAAGAGGGGAATCAACCCCACCGTAGTAGTCACAAGCTGGGGCGAATACAGAGAAGCCGATTTTGTCGAATTCTCTCAGGACAACATGGGCAACAAGTTCTACACCCTCAAAAAGGACGCAAACGGAAACTACCGCTATGACGATCTCGCTCAGTTCTACGTCACCTCCGTCCGCCAGTTCAAAGATGCCGGAATACCCATCGACTACTTCAGCATCTCCAACGAGGTCGAGCTGCAGCAGTTCCGCAAGGACGAGCAGGGAAACGACAGGGATCAGTCGGGCTTCTTCCTCGGCACCACCGAAACGCCGTATTACTGCTCCTACGCAAAGGCCTACATAGCCACCTATAAGGCTTTTAAGGAGGCCTTCGGCGCCGAAGCCCCCAAGCTTCTTGCCGCCGAAACCATGGCCGCCAATCCTCAGCTCCTTAAAAGTTATATCGACCCGATAATCGCCGAGTGCCCCGAAAGCGTTACCGATGTCGCGCATCACCTCTACGGAAGCACTCTCACCCCCGAAAACTTTGCGGAGATCTCAAACCAGTACTACGGAAAATACGGCCTCTGGCAGACCGAGTGGTATAACAACGATTTCTTCGGCCATGCGGCGGTAATGATAAACGAGCTTGTCAACGAAAACCTCAACGCCTACCTTTACTGGGACGGCCTCTGGATTCCGGACGACGCCAACTGCCTCATTGAAATTGCCGACTGGGGCCCGCAGTCGCAGGTAAAGCGCCGCGGCAACCACTACATAATGATGCACTTCTCAAGGTTCATCGAACCAGGCTATATCCGCGTGGGCTCGTCCACCCAGTATACGAGGACTAAGACTGCGGCGTTCAAGTCGCCCGACGGCAGCAAGCTCGTGGTAGTCGCCCTCAACGACAGCGATAAAGACGACGTAATCGGCCTCAACATCGGCGCGGAGATCATCGGCCGGGAGATCTACAGAACTACCCGCCACACGACGGATAATTCCAAGGAAGAGGCTCTCAACGAATACATGAAAGAGGTTGAGGAGAATCTTTACGACGGCGCGAATATCACAATTCCGGCGAATACCTTAACCACCTACGTTCTCGACATTCAGGAGGCCGATCCCGTTTACGGCCAGCCGGGAGACCTCAACGAAGACGGCTATGTCAATGTCCGCGACGGCGTAGTCATGCAGCGTGTTCTCTCGGGAATCGTCGCCGGCCAGCTTTCGCTCGCCGACCTCAACGCCGACGGCGAAATCGACGTCCGCGACGGCGTAAAAATGCAGAGAATCCTCTCGCGCCTCGAATAAAAATTTATCCCCCTGCCAAGCAGGGGGATTTTTGTATGGGTAAGCAACTCCGTTTTATGTTATCGATATACCGCCGCACCGAAAGTGCCGCGTTGAGCGACGATATAGCAGCACGCCTTTGGGAACACACCCCTCCCCTTGAGGGGAGGGGTCGCGCCGTTCGCCGTAAGGTGAACGGCCGGGTGACGGGGTGGAGACCCCCACGCTTCGCGAGGGAGAGGGGGCAGGGGGTGAGGCAGATACGCAACGCGAAAGAATTCTGCAAAATCGCACTTTAGTTTTGCGTTGCGCTGCAAAGCCGCTTCGGCAACTCGCGAAGCGTTAAAACTTTCTTTTCGCACTTCGCAGTCAAAAACGACAGACTGCTCGTGCTCAAAGAGTTTTAATCGCGTCGCCTGCCTCGGGTTTGCTAACGCAAACACCGGCTTTGCCGGACTTTTCCTATAAACTGTTTTACCCAGCCCTGAGCAAGCCTTTTGAAAAAGGCTTGACCGAAAACTTTTTTCATTTGTGCGGTTTGGGCTTGCTTACCCCGCCGCGCTTTTATTTCTGTGCCCGTCCATCTCGTTCAGCACGTCGCGCATAAGCCTCACCGGCGTTTCCCCGCTTAAAAGCTTCACGGCGACAAAGCCGTTGTCGGTGCCGTTCACCTGAACGCGCCCCTTGAATTTTTGCGCCACCGACATTATCGCCGGTACGTTCGCCTCGCGGATATAAAAGAATATCTGGTTTCCCTTTTGCGATATCTCCTTTACCCCGTTGTTCGAGGCCATATTTCTAAGCAGCGCCACGTTTATAAGCCCCGTCACCGATTCCGGCGGCTCGCCGAAGCGGTCGATAAGCTCGTCGATGACGTCCTCCGAATCCTCTACCGAAACTATCTGCGCGATTCTTCTGTACGCCTCAATCCTCAGCGGCAGATCCTCAATATAATCCTCCGGGATAAACGCGTTTATCGAGATGTCAACAAGGCAGTCTTCGGGAGCCTTCGGCGGCGTCTCTCCCTTTTGCTCGGCAATAGCCTCGGTGAGAAGCCGCAGATACATGTCATATCCCACTGCCTCCATATGTCCGTGCTGTTTTGCCGAGAGTATAGACCCCACGCCGCGGATTTCAAGGTCGCGCATGGCGATCTTGAAGCCTGAGCCGAACTGCGTCAGCTCGCGTATGGCCTCCAGCCTTTTTGCGGCCACCTCGGTGAGCACCCTGCCCCTGCGGAACGTAAAGTAAGCGTACGCCCTCCTGTTCGATCTTCCCACTCTTCCCCGAAGCTGATACAGCTGCGAGAGCCCGAAGCGGTCGGAATCCTCAATGATGAGCGTGTTCACGTTCGGAACGTCCACGCCGGTCTCGATGATAGTCGTGCAGACCAATATGTCGATTTCGTTTTCAAGAAGCTGCCGCCAGATGTCCGAAAGCTTTTCCTCCTCCATCTGCCCGTGGGCGATCCCTATCCTTGCGTCGGGCAGCTGCTGCGAAAGCCTGTAGGCGCACATTTCAAGCGTCTCTATCCTGTTGTGGATATAATAGACCTGCCCGCCCCGCCTGAGCTCCTTTTGTATAGCCTGAATGATGATTCCCTGCTGATGCTCCAAAACATAGGTCTGAACGGGATACCTGTCCTGCGGCGGCTCCTCGATTACCGACATATCCCTTATCCCCGACATCGCCATATTGAGCGTGCGGGGGATAGGCGTCGCCGAAAGCGTCAGAATATCCACCGAGGGGTACTGCTCCTTAAGCTTTTCTTTATGAGCCACGCCGAAGCGCTGCTCCTCGTCTATGATAAGCAGCCCGAGATCCTTGAATTTTATGTCGTTCTGCACCAGCCTGTGCGTGCCTATGACGAGATCCACCTCGCCGGTCTTAAGCTTTCTGACTATCTCCTTTTGCTGCTTTGCCGTCCTGAATCTTGACAGCAGCTCAATGTTTACGGGAAAATGCGCAAACCGCCTCACTGCGGTCTGATAGTGCTGCCACGCCAAAACCGTCGTCGGCACCATTATCGCGCACTGCTTCGAATCGAGAACGCATTTCATCGCTGCCCGAAGCGCCACTTCGGTCTTGCCGAAGCCCACGTCTCCGCAGAGAAGTCTGTCCATCGGAACGGGCTTCATCATGTCCGCCTTTATTTCGTCCGCCGAGCGGAGCTGATCCGCGGTCTCCTCATATTCGAACCGCTCCTCAAATTCCGCCTGCCAGTCGTTGTCGGGCGAGAACTGATATCCCTTCGCCACCTGTCTTTTTGCGTAAAGAGCTATAAGCTCGTCGGCCATGTCCTTGCAGGCCTTTTTTATCCTCGTGCGGGTGCGCACCCATTCCTGGGTGCCGAGGCGGTTGAGCTTCACTGCCTCCTCGTCGCCGGGGGCGATATATTTCGATATGACGTCAAGCTGCGTCACCGGCACATACAAAACGTCGGAGCCCGCGTATTTAACGGTGATGTAGTCCTTTATCACGCCGTTTGTCTCTATGCTTGATATCCCGGTGAACCGGCCTATTCCGTACAGCGTGTGAACCACAAGGTCTCCCGGCGCTATATCGGTTATCGAGCTTATTTTCTTTGAATCTTTAGGCTTTTGGCGCGAGCGCTTTTTCGAGGCCGATACCCTCATTCTCGTTATCACGGCAAATTTCGCCGCGGGATATTCAAATCCCCCCGAAAGCGTCCCGGTGCCGACGTAAATCATTCCCTCGGAAAATTCCGAGCTTTCCGAAAGGTTTTGGCAGGAAAAGCCTTCCGCCCGAATGTCCTCTCTCAAGATGTCCCTGGCTTTTTCGCTTCCCGCAAGAACGACGGTGCAGCAGCCCCTTGCGGTTAAAGACCTGAGCTCCTCGTACAAAAGCGAGCTCTCCCCGCCCCAGCCCGAGGACTGAAACGCCTCCGCCGCAATCAGCTTTTTGAGCCTAACCTCAGATCCTCGCAGGAACATGTCGGTATAGACGAGCTTAAGCTTTGAAAGCCTTTGCATAAGCTCGGAAAACTCCGAATAAAAGCCGTTTGTTTCCTTATACAGAATGCCGTCCTCGTATAAAAGCTTTATGTCCTCCTGAAGCTGCCCTGAATACCCCTTTGCGCGCTCAGCGCAGGCCGCGTATTCCGAAATCAGGCATACCCCTCCGGCAAAATAGTCTGCAACCGAGACCCTTTCGCCGCATATCTGCATGTAATATTTGTCATAGCTCGCAAGCCCGGTGCCGCTTTTTAAGGCGTCAAGGTCGGCATGAAGATTTTTTCTTATGAGATCCCCGTGCCGGCCGCTCACGCCGTCTATCATTTCGGAGATCTTCTTTTCAAGCTCTTCTTTGGGGATAAAAAGCTCCCTCGCCGGGGTGACGGATATCCCTCTCACGGTGTCCAGCCTTCTTTGCGATTCCACGTCGAAGATTGAAATCGTGTCTATCTCGTCTCCCCACAGCTCTATTCTGTATGGCAGCTCGGCGCTGACGGGATAGATGTCTATAATTGAGCCGCGGATAGAGAACTGCCCCCGTCCCTCGGTCTGCGCCGCGCGGGAATACCCCATTTCGGTGAGCAGCCCCGCAAGCTCCTGCGTGTCGATTAACTCGCCCGGCTTGAAGTCAAGAGTAAAGTCGATAAGCTTGTCAGGCGGCATTGCCGACTGCATCGCCGCCTCGACGGAGCATACCAAAACCCGCGTTTTATCGCATAAAACGCGGTATAGCGCGGATATCCTGCGGTGCTCGTAATCCGGCGATGCCGTCTCTATATTTGCAAAGGAAAAGTCCTTTACAGGGTATAGCGAGGCAATTTCGCCGCACGCCATTTCGTTAATGTCGGAAGCCGCCTTTGCGGCCGAGGCCTCGTCGGGGCAGATAAACAGCACCCGGTTGATTTCCGAAAGGCAGCAGGCCAGATGCGCCTTATGCACGGCCGAAAGCCCCGTCACCGATGCCGGGACTTCCCCCTTTGCGAGGGTGGCGTTAAGCTCGTTTACAAAGCCGAGCCGCGCGGCGGCTTTCGTGAAAATGTTCATTATTTCACCTCAGTTGAATCTGTTCATGGCCTCGTCGGTCTTTCCGCCGACGATAAGCTCCACGGCCTCCGCCGCCCTGCCGAACGCCTCAAAGACTACCGGCTGCTCCTTCTGCGAAAACTCAGAGAGCACCCACGCGGCCATGTCGTAGTCGGGGTGGGGCTTTGCTCCAATGCCTATCTTGACCCGGGGAAAATCCTCCGAGCCGGTGAGGGTGATTATCGAGCGCAGGCCCTTCTGCCCGCCGTCCGAGCCCTTTCTTTTTATGCGGATTTTCCCGACGTCCAGGCTCACGTCGTCCGATATCACCACGACCCTCTCAATCGGTATCTTGTAAAAGTTCATCGCCTCTACCACCGCCTCGCCCGAGGCGTTCATCATGGTGGTAGGCTTCATCAAAAGGCATTTGTGCCCCGCTATTTCCGCCGTCCCGGTCATCGATTTGAATTTTGCCCGCGTCACCGTCGTTCCCAGCTTTGCGGCGAGGTTGTCAACAGTCAGCCAGCCGCAGTTGTGGCGGGTTCTGAGATATTTCATTCCCGGGTTTCCCAGCCCGACTATCAGCCACTCGACCGCGCCGGCGGGTTCTTTGTCTCTGAATTTGGAAAACAGTCCCATAATTTACTCCTTTATACGCATGCGCTTTTGCCCCCGTGCCGCAGGGCAGGGGGGTGATAAGCTATCGGTTTCAAACAATTTTTCTGCGGCAGATCTCCGCAATAAGGCGCGGCTGGATCAGCGGATAGGTCAGATTTTCGGGCAGCGCGTCGGCAAGTATGATTTTTTCGATCTCGCTGTTGATCACCCCGAACGAGAGAATATCCGCGGCGCATAATAGCCCGAAGGATTCGCCGCCGCTTTCATTGACGCGTGTCTTCCCCGTCACCGAGTAGACGCAGACGGATCTTATTGCGAAGCTGAGAGCGCCCGTCTCCTCGCGAAGCTCGCGCGCCGCCGCCTCCTCGGCCGTCTCGCCGGGTTCCACATGCCCGCCGGGAAGTTCAAGGGTGTCCCGTTCGCGGTGCTTGCAGAAGACCCACTTGCCGCAGTATCTTGCGGCGATGACGGCAAACCTTAAAAGCTTTCCGTCGGCGCTCGGGCAAAATTTAACCTCAATCATTTTGCTCTCTGAATTTTTTGCCCTTTTCAAGGTGTCTCGAAAGCTTCTTCTCGGCAAAACCGTCCTTGTTTTCCTGGCGGTTTCTCGCAATTCCGAGGGCGCCGTCCGGGACTTCCTTTGTTATCGTCGAGCCCGCGGCGGTATATGCCGCGCGGCCCACCTTCACCGGCGCGACGAGGTTTGTGTTGCAGCCGATGAATGCGTCGTCGCCTATTTCGCAGCGCGATTTCGTGCTGCCGTCGTAGTTTGCGGTCAGCGAGCCGCAGCCAAAGTTTACGTTTCTGCCGACGTCGGAATCGCCGACATAGTTGAAGTGCGACACCGATGTCCCCTCGCCGATGACGGAATTCTTGATCTCAACGAAGTCGCCGACATGCGCGAAGTCCTTTATCACCGCGTCGGGTCTCAGCTGCACAAACGGCCCGATGTTGCAGTCGGAGCCCACCTTTGCCCTGTTTGCAACGACCGCGTTAAGGGTCGAGCGCTCGCCGACCTCGGTGTCCCTGAGCTGCGAGTTCGGCCCGATCACCGAGCCTGCGCCTATTTTGCAGCGGCCCCAGATCTGCGTGCAGGGGAGTATCTTTGCCTCGGGGGCAATTTCCGCGTCGGGCGATATGATTATTCCGTCGGTGCAGATCATCTCCACCCCGTTTTCAAGATGCTTTTGCAGCACCCTTTTGCGAGCGGTCTCGTTCAGGGCGAGCATTCCGGCGCGGTCGTTTGCCGAAAGCACTATGTCCTGATTCGGCGCGGCGTATGCCCCGGCGCGCTTTCCCTCCGAAAGAAGGATCTCAATGGCGTCGGTGATGTAATATTCCCCCTGCGCGTTGTTTCGGCTCAGCTTGGGGAGGGTTTCCAAAAGCGCTTTTGTGTCGAACCAGAAGCAGCCGGAATTTATCTCCCGTATAGCGGCCTCCTCGGGGGTGCAGTCCTTCTGCTCCCGTATGCCCCTGATGCCGTCTTCGCCGCGAAGTATCCTTCCGTAACCCTGCGGGTCGTCCACCTCGGCGGTGATGACGGTGACCGCGTTTTTTGCGCTCCTGTGATATTCAAGAGACGCTTTAAGCGTGCCGCTGTCTATAAAAGGCGCGTCGCCGTTGAAGATTATCGTCTCGCCCTCCGGCGACTGCGAAAGAAACTCCGCCGCCGTCATAACGGCGTGGCCGGTGCCGAGGCGCTCGCTCTGAAACACGGTTTTATACCTGTTCGCAAGGTGCTCGTCGAGATATTCGTGCGCAAATCCTGTCACCACGCATATGTTCGATATCCCGGCCTCATCAAAGGCCGAGAGTATCCAGTCGATGATCGGCTTTCCGAGCACCTCCGTCAGCGTCTTCGGCTTTTTAGATCTCATTCGCTTTCCCTGTCCTCCGGCAAGGATAACGGCGTTTGTCATTTCAATGCAGCTCCTTTATATATTGTAGATAAACCGCGGAATCCGCGGCGGAAATCCGGGCAGGGGAGCGCCCCGCGCGGCGCCGTAACATAATCTTAAATATTATACACCAATCACGCAAGTCTTTCAAGCATATAGGCAAAAGATAATTTGAATAAAATTGCACAAAATATTGCCTGAGAATTTGTAATATTTTTTCCTTAAATTATATGGAAAAGATTTCGGATTTCTGCTATAATGCTAATAAGTCCGTTTGCGCCCGTAAATATGTTTGCTCTTTCGGGGTGCTCACGGGTAATTAGAACATGGAGGTAAAAAAATCAATGAGCAAAAAGTATTGTTACCTTTTCACCGAAGGCAACGCCAACATGCGCGAGCTTTTGGGCGGAAAGGGAGCCAACCTCGCAGAGATGACCAATATCGGTCTGCCTGTTCCTCAGGGCTTCACCATTTCCACCGAGGCCTGCACCCAGTATTATGAGGACGGCCGTCAGATCAACCCCGAAATCATGGCGGAGATTATGGAATACATCGAAAAGATGGAAACCATCACCGGCAAGAAATTCGGCGACAAGGAAAACCCGCTTCTCGTATCCGTCCGTTCGGGCGCCCGCGCTTCTATGCCCGGCATGATGGACACAATCCTCAATCTCGGTCTTAACGAAGAGGTCGTCAACGTCATCGCCAAGAAATCCAACAATCCCCGCTGGGCGTGGGACTGCTACCGCAGATTCATTCAGATGTTCTCCGACGTCGTTATGGAAGTCGGCAAGAAGTATTTTGAAAAGCTTATCGATCAGATGAAGGAAGAAAAGGGCGTCACCCAAGACGTCGAGCTCAACGCCGACGATCTTCACAGGCTCGCCGATCAGTTCAAGGCCGAATACAAGGCTCAGCTCGGCAAAGACTTCCCCGACGACCCGAAGGAGCAGCTCTTTGAGGCTATTAAGGCCGTCTTCCGCTCCTGGGACAACCCGAGAGCCAACGTATACCGCATGGATCACGACATTCCCTACAGCTGGGGCACCGCCGTCAACGTCCAGATGATGGCTTTCGGCAATATGGGCGACAACTGCGGCACCGGCGTCGCATTTACCCGCAACCCCGCTACCGGTGAAAAGGGCCTCATGGGCGAGTTCTTGACCAACGCCCAGGGCGAAGACGTCGTTGCCGGCGTCCGCACTCCTATGCCCATCGCGAAGATGGCAGAGGTATTCCCCGAGGTCTACAAGCAGTTCCAGGAAGTCTGCAAGATCCTCGAGAACCACTACCGCGACATGCAGGATATGGAATTCACTGTCGAGAACGAAAAGCTCTACATGCTCCAGACCCGTAACGGCAAGCGCACCGCCGCCGCCGCTATAAAGATCGCATGCGATCTCATCGACGAGGGCATGATCACCGAGAGAGAAGCCCTTATGCAGATCGACGCCAAGTCGCTCGACATGCTCCTCCACCCGACATTCGACGCCGCCGCCCTTAAGAAGGCCGTTCCCGTCGGCAAGGGCATAGCCGCTTCGCCCGGCGCCGCCGCCGGCACCATAGTCTTCACCGCCGAAGACGCCGTCAAGCACGGCAAGAACAAGGAAAAGGTAGTCCTTGTCCGCCTCGAGACCTCTCCCGAGGACATCGAAGGCATGAAATATTCCCAGGGTATCCTCACCGTCCGCGGCGGCCAGACCTCTCACGCTGCCGTCGTCGCCCGCGGCATGGGCACCTGCTGTGTCTCCGGCTGCGGCGACATCAAGATGGACGAGGAGAACAAGTGCTTCACCCTTGCCGGCAAGGTTTACCACGAGGGCGACGCCATCTCCCTCGACGGCTCCACCGGCAACATCTACGGCGAGCTTATCCCCACCGTTCCGGCCGATCCGAATTCCGGCTACTTCGGCAGGATCATGGAGCTTGCCGACAAGTATAAGAAGCTTGGCGTAAGAACCAATGCCGATACCCCCGCCGACGCCAGACAGGCAGCAGCCTTCGGCGCGCAGGGCATCGGCCTCTGCCGCACCGAGCACATGTTCTTTGATCCAGCAAGGATCGGCGCTTTCCGCGAAATGATCTGCTCCGAGACCGTTGAGGAGCGCGAAGCCGCCCTCGCCAAGATCGAGCCTATGCAGCAGGCCGACTTTGAGGGCCTGTTCGAGGCTTTAGGCGGATATCCCGTCACCATTCGCTTCCTGGATCCGCCGCTCCACGAATTCGTCCCGACCGATGAGGCCGACATCGAAGCCCTCGCAAAGGCCCAGGGTAAATCCGTCGCCTATATCCATCAGGTCATCAACGATCTTCATGAGTTCAACCCGATGATGGGTCACCGCGGCTGCCGTCTCACCGTAACCTATCCCGAGATCGCCGTCATGCAGACCAAGGCCGTCATCAAGGCCGCCATCAACGTCAAGAAGAATCACCCAGATTGGAACATCGTTCCCGAGATCATGATTCCTCTCGTAGGCGAGGTCAAGGAGCTCAAGTTCGTCAAGGACGTCGTCGTCAAGACCGCCGATGAGGTCATCAAGGCCTCCGGCATCGACCTTAAATACGAGGTCGGCACCATGATCGAGATTCCTCGCGCCGCCCTCACCGCCGACGACATCGCCACCGAGGCCGAGTTCTTCTGCTTCGGCACCAACGACCTGACCCAGATGACCTTCGGCTTCTCCCGCGACGACGCCGGCAAGTTCCTGCCCGCGTACTACGCCAACAAGATCTACGAGTCCGATCCGTTCGCCCGCCTCGACACCACCGGCGTCGGCAAGCTTATGGATATGGCCGTCACCCTCGGCAAGAAGGTCAGACCCGAGCTTCACTGCGGCATCTGCGGCGAACACGGCGGAGATCCTTCCTCCATCGAGTTCTGCCACAAGATCGGCCTCGATTACGTCTCCTGCTCGCCGTTCCGCGTACCTATCGCAAGACTTGCGGCGGCCCAGGCAGCTATCAGCGACAAGAAATAATTTTTCGACCGAATCGGGCGGGGCGCTTTGCTCCGCCTGATTTTTTATTATCTGAAATTGATAAAAAATCAGCAACATATATAATCAAGCAGGCAAATTACACAATACAGACGGGAGCAAATGGTAAAAACTCGCTGAAATTTTGTAAGATATCACAAAATTACTTGACGGTTTAGTACAAAAGTGGTATATTATCCTTATAATATTATGCGGTAAAACCGCAGGAGGAAAGGATTGAAAGATATGGTTAAGCGGATAATGTCGGTCATGCTGACATTGGTTTTGCTTCTCTCAAATGCAACCGGGGGGGGTTAACCACCCATATTCACGCGGTAGACGGCCATCTGTGGTCTGACCTTCCGGCCGCCCCCACAGCCCCCGTCGTAAGCGCGGACGAATCCCTGCCCGCCGCCCCCGAACCCGCCTGGCAAGCCTTGCCGGCGCCGGACGTACTGGAGCTGCCTTTAGCAGGTGCTGACGTTCCATTAACGTTCACGTTCGACTTTGGCCGTTGGGCAGCTGGAGAAGTACAGTTTTATGAAAACGAGAACGGCGTTGCAAGGTACAGCACAAAAATCAGTGAGATTTTGGCACGTTACAATAAGGCCGAAATTACTTTCACTATTAAAGATGCGATTGCTGACGATACTCCTATAGATGTGTCTAAAATGGGTGCAGAGGCTGTATCATCTACTGGTGCCGGGTCTTCAGGAAACAAAGGACATGGGTATGATAATACGCTTAATGGTACGCCTAAGGTTATCGTAAAGAATGATAACGGCAACATTACGATGACCTGGGATCTTGAGGCGATTTATGATTTTGAGGCTGCTGAGAATCCTTATTTACCCGAAGAAGTTTTCAATGAGCTGAAAGTATTCCCCACTATACCCGGAAATGTTCTTGCCGGAGATGCGGCGACAAAAGTAACTGCCACTCTCACTAACCCGGTATTGACATTTGTTTCAAAACCCGCCGAACCCGAGCCCGAGGGTGTTTTGCTTACACTTGTAAAAGACAGCACAAGCTTGGACGGCGTAGATTTCTCCGGCCCGGCAATAGCATATGGCTCAAGGGTTATATCTAACACCAATGCTCGCTGGGACGACTATATAAATGCTGTCAAAACTCCTGATGCAAAGTTTATTCTGAAATATACCATTGCCGGCGAACCTACCGTAAAAGGTGACGGCAGTACTGATTCAGGTTGGATGAATTTCTTCCAGTCGTCCTATGATGTTGGCGGAATTGGTCATGTGAGCATTGCAAATTATGATGGTAGTAATGGCCCATATCTTCACGACAATTATAATGGGGCAGATATGCCTAATCAGTGGTCTCTCTTAAATGTAGGTGAGCATATCGTTACGTTAAGTTGTGCTGACTATCTTAGCGTTATTGCAAACCATAAATGTAATGATCATCACCCTGACGGCGGACTGGCGATCGACGATTCGACAGCCCTTGTTTTCCAGTCCGGCCTTGTTGACACCTTGCAGATAAACGTCACTGATTTGTACATAGCGGGTGCTTCAACTACCCCCGACGACCCCACCACCACCTGCCCCAACGAGGCAGAGCACATCGCCAACGGCTGGACAAAGGTTGATCTAACTAAAATCGAATATAGCGATGATGACGCCTGGTGCATTCCCCTTGCCAGCGGAGACTTAGTCTACCCCAATGATACGTTTGACTATTGCTTCATTGCCACCGGCGGAACCGCGACCAACATTCGCTTCTATCTTAACAGCGGTAAAGGAAACAGTAGTGAAAATCTAAGTCAGAGTTATACTAATACTGTCGACAAGACCGGCGATGTATTCAGCAAGACCGGAACAATTACCGACACTGATAATCCCGGCGTAAATTGTAAATCCGCCGATACTGTCAAGTTTAAGGTCAACGGCGAAGGAAGCATTGAAGAACTTAAATTCACACATTTCTACTATAAGATCAATTGCATGTCGCACGATTTCCAGACCGTTTACGACGGCAAGAACCATTGGAAGGCCTGCACAAAGTGCGGCGAAATCGAAGGCGACAAAACCGTTCACGACTTCTCCGGCTATTCGCTCAAGTGCTCCGTCTGCGGTTACACCCACCTTGCAAACGAGGTTGAAATTAACCTCAAGGATACTGTATCTCTAAATAAGGACGCCGTTAAGTTTGACAGCGACGGCAACGCCACAGTTGAAAACGGCGCCACAGATCAGATATCCTTTGCTTTTGACAGAAATCTTGAAATCGGCGAAGAGGTAACCGTTCATGTGCTTGCCTCCGCCCCCAGCGAGGTCAGATTCTGGCTTATGCAGGGCACTTCTGCAACGAGGATTTCCGATATAGGCGTTTTAACAGACCAAAAACATACCGGCAATTTGTATGATTTCACTGCTACCATAACCGTTGCAGATGCTGAAAACAAAGGCGCCACCACCGCGGGAAGCATAGCCTTTAAGGGCCCTGCGGGCGGCGTACTGCCGGCGTTCACGGTTTACCACATAGGTGTTGTTTACCCCGGCTGCAATCACCCCGCCGACAAGCAGGTTTATCAATTCGACCTGAATCAGCATTGGAAACTTTGCACAGTTTGCAATACCGTAATCAGTGAAAAGACCGCCCACACCATGCAGGGCCTTAAGTGCACCGGCTGTGATTTCGAGCATTACAATGGTGAAGTAGAAATTGAACTCACCAAGGATATAATAAAATCCGACAATCTTGACGCAATCACAGTTGAAAACGGCGTTGTCAAGGTCAAGCCGGATTCTGTAGGGTGGCTCAGCTTCGACTTCGGCAGAACGGTTATGAACGGCGAAAAGGTGAGCGTTCACCTTATAGGCGAGATAGTCGGCGGCGCCGCAAATGATAACGGTTATCTCAGAGCATGGCTCGGTGATACTACAAATAAGTCCGAGGGCTCAGAATGTGCTGATATCAACAAGACCTCCGACGGAATCTTCTATAACGGATACTTCCAGATGAGGCATGAATTCACTCATAAATATGATTATGATGCCGCCCATTCCTTTGCTCTTAAGGCAAATTCATATGATACAAAGCTTCCTGAGCTTAATATTGAGCATCTCGCGGTCGTATTGTCCATCTGCCCGCATAATGTGGATTCCGAAAATCACGAGGCATGGCTTGAGGGCAACTACGTCAAGTATGTTTCCAAGGGAGCAACGCAGCACGACGAAGTCTGCACGCTCTGCGGTGAAACAATCGTCACCGAAGAACACGCCAAGAGCGAAGTCACAAGCAAAAACGATAAGGAACACGGCTGGAGCTGCACCAAGTGCGATTACACTGCAACCGAAGCCCACTCCTTCGAATACGAATATGTAGACGCCTCCACCCACACCGTCACCTGCACGGGCTGCGACTACAAAAAGACCGCCGCCCACACTCCCGGCGACGAATGGGTCGAGGACGACGAGGGCAGATACCACCTCTGTGCCGACTGCAATGGCAAGTGCGACGTCACCGCGCACGACTACGTCTGCGTGCCCGACGAAGACGGCAGCGGCCACCACATGGAATGCAAGACCTGCCACCATGTAAAGGCCGGCAGCTCAGAAAATCACGCCTATGAGGACGGCAAATGCACCGAGTGCGGATATGTTCACCCCGAGGACGCTCACGAGTGGAGCGGCTGGACTGCCGACAAGGGCGCCGATACCCACAGCCGCGAGTGCACGGTCTGCCATAAGACCGAGACCTCGGCCCACACTTTCGGCACCGAGATCAAGGACGGCGGCGACTACCACTATACCGAATGCACCGTCTGCAAGGAGCAGAAGACCGAGGAGCACACCTACGGCGACTGGATCTATGTCGACGGCGAGACGCATAAGCACGTCTGCAAGTGCGGCCATGAGGAGAGCAAGCCTCATACGCTTTCCAAGGAGTACGCAAGCGACTCCATAAACCACTGGCACGAATGCACCGAGTGCAAGGACGAAACCGGCAAGGCCGGCACCTCCGCCAAGGAGAATCACGTTTATCCCGAGGGCGAGGATCACTGCTCGGTCTGCAACTACTGGAACCACCAGCACAGCTATGTCTGGGAGCATGACGACACCCAGCACTGGCAGAGATGCACCGCCGAGGACTGCGGCCACACCACCGCCAAGGAAGACCACCGCTTCGGCGACTACAAATACGATGCCAAGACTCACGAAAAGGTCTGCGAGGTCTGCGCGGCAAGAGTAAGCGAGGAGCATACCTTCCCCGAAAAGGACGGCAAGCCCGTTTACGAGCACGACAAGGGCACTCACTGGCAGGTCTGCGAGGTCTGCGGATACGAGACCCACGCACAGGCCCACGAAGTTGAGGTCATAAAGGGCAAACCCGCCACCTGCGTCGACGACGGCATCACCGACGGCGAATTCTGCACCGTCTGCGGATATGTCATCAAGGAGCAGGAGACCATAAAGGCCACCGGCGTGCACACCTATGCCGAGGGCAAATATGAGAAGGACGCCGAGGAGCATTGGCAGATCTGCGAGGTCTGCAAGCAGGAGTCCGAGCATGTCGCCCACGATTACGAAGATGGCGTCTGCACCGCCTGCGAATACGAGCACACCGGCCACGCTCCCGCCGCCGGAGCCAAGTACACTCCCACCCAGGAGGGACACACCTACCTCTGCGAGGTTTGCCACAAGGTAGTCTTTGAAGACCACACCGTCGGCAAGGAATACAAGACCAACGACAAGTCTCACTGGCATGAGTGCGAGAAGTGCTTCGCCCACATCGGCGAGGCCGAGCACACTCTCAAGTGCGTAAGCGACGGCGAGGTAACTCACCACAGCGAATGCGGCGTCTGCGGATACAAGTCCGCCGCCGAAAACCACAACTGGGACGACGGCAAGATCACCGTCGAGCCGACATACACCAAGGAGGGCGTAAAGACCTTCACCTGCAAAGACTGCGGAGCCGAAAAGACAGAAACCGTTTCGAAAGTTCCTCACGAGCATGAATACGTCATGCGCAGCGACGCTTCCGGCCACTGGAACGAATGCACCGTATGCGGAGAGAAGAAGGACGCCGAGGCGCACACTCCCTCCGAATGGATAATCGACAGCGAAGCTACACACGAAACCGCCGGCAAGCGCCATAAAGAATGCGCCGTCTGCGGATACGTCACCGACGAGGTTGAGATGCCCGCCATCGGCGACATCGACGTCGAGATTCCCACCGAGGGCGACGTTCCCAAGGTTCAGATCCCCGCCGATATGCAGGAGCAGCTCAAGCAGTCTCTCATCACCGAGGAGGACGCCAAGGAGATCGAAAACGGCTCTTTGATAGACATCGAAATGACCGTTGAAAACGCCGAAAGCAGCGTCGATTCCGTTACCAAGCAGAAGGCCGACAGCAAGACCTCCGAGATAGGCTACAGCCACGGCTGCTACTTCGAGATCAGCCTTGAAAAGGTCACCACCACCGCAAGCGGCAGCACCACCTCGGTCGGGATAACCGAGCTCGCCAAGCCCATCAGGATCGTAATGGATATTCCCGCAAGCCTCAGAGGCTTCAACAGAACATTCGCGGTGATCCGCGTACACGGCGACAGCGTCGACGTCCTCAATGATCTCGACAGCGACCCGAACACGATCACCTTTGAAACCGACCGCTTCTCGAGCTACACTCTCGTTTACAAGAATCCTGCCATCTGGGTTCCCGCCGGAAGCAGTCACACCCACATCATCGGCCCATGGTTCAACGACAACCTCTGCCACTGGAGACAGTGCGTCACCTGCACCATGCGGATTGACTATGCCGAGCACAGCTTCGTCGACGGCGTCTGCACCGTCTGCGGATACGCCGACCCGCTCTACACTCCCGGTGAGGTCATAGATGTCGACGCGCCCACCGCCCCGACAATCCACCGCACCGACGCCCACTGAAACGGCTGACAAAAAATAATATCCCGCCCCTTCCCGCCAACCCGGGGAGGGGCATTTTTTTATGAAAATTGCCGCCTCACATATCCGTAATGATGTGGCCATCAGGCCACATCAAGAAGATAGAAGTTAGAAATTAGAAGATAGAATTTCAAGGTGTCGCCTGTGGCGACGCATCTAAATATTTCTGCTAATGCGTGCGGAATGGACACTCCCTATCCGTAAGGGTGTGTACAAACCACCCACAATATGATATAATATGATTGAGGTGATAAAAATGTCGAGAATAGCAAAAATTGA
>CANQPB010000015.1 GCA_947625615.1 uncultured Clostridia bacterium
CGATTTTTCGGTTGACATTCTCCGAAAAGTGTACTATACTCTTACTGTCACACTTTATAATTTAACGGAGGGCATTTATGTCTAACACCATTCTGGAATCCTTCGGCTCGGCTGTCTTCAACGACAGCGTAATGCGCGAGCGCCTGCCTGTCGACGCTTATGAGGCGCTGAAAAAGACAAAAGACGCAGGCAGACCCCTTGACCCGTCGGCGGCAGACAAGGTTGCGGCGGCCATGCGCGACTGGGCGATAGAAAAGGGCGCCACCCACTATACCCACTGGTTCCAGCCGCTCACCGGCATAACCGCTGAAAAGCACGACAGCTTTTTGAACGGCGTCTCCGACGGCAGACCGATAATGGAATTCAAGGGCAAGGAGCTCATAAAGGGCGAGACCGACGGCTCAAGCTTCCCGTCGGGAGGATTGAGGGCCACCTTTGAGGCACGCGGATACACCGCCTGGGATCCCACCTCTTACGCGTTCATCAAGGAAAACACGCTTTGCATACCCACGGCGTTCTGCGCCTATTCCGGCGAGGCGCTCGACACCAAGACCCCGCTTCTGAGATCCATGGAGGCGCTGAACCGCTCGGCGCTGAGGATCTTAAAGCTCTTCGGGAACGAGACAAAGCGGGTGGTATCCACCTGCGGGCCGGAGCAGGAATATTTTCTGATAGACCGCGACATGTACGCCCGCCGCAAGGATCTGATATACACCGGGCGCACCCTTTACGGAGCAAAGCCCCCCAAGGGCCAGGAGCTTGAGGATCACTACTTCGGAATGCTGAAGATGAAGGTCAAGGCGTTTATGCGCGATCTTGACGAGGAGCTTTGGAAGCTCGGCGTAATGGCGAAAACGGAGCACAACGAGGTGGCGCCGGCACAGCACGAGCTCGCCCCTATATTCAGCACCGCGAACATCGCCGCCGATCACAATCAGCTGACGATGGAGCTTCTAAGAAAGGTCGCTCACCGCCACGGCTTTAAGGCGCTCTTGCACGAAAAGCCCTTCGAGGGCATAAACGGCAGCGGCAAGCACGACAACTGGTCTATATCCACCGCCGAGGGGGCAAACCTCTTTGAACCCGGCAGGACCCCCCGCGAAAACGCGCAGTTTTTGCTCCTTCTTTGCGCGGTGATAAAGGGCGTCAACGAATATCAGGATCTTCTGAGGATCTCTGTGGCCTCGGCCGGAAACGATCACCGCTTAGGCGCCAACGAGGCTCCCCCCGCGATAATCTCGATGTTTTTGGGCGACGAGCTCACCGATATTCTTAACTCCATAATCGAGGGCAGCGAATATAAGGGCGCTAACCGCTCAGACCTTGAGATCGGCGTAGACGTTCTACCACACTTCCCGAAGGACACTACCGACCGCAACCGCACCTCTCCCTTTGCCTTTACCGGCAACAAGTTCGAATTCCGCAGCCCCGGCGCGAGCACCTCTATAGCGAACCCCACCACTGTTCTGAACACCGTCATGGCCGACGAGTTAGACGGCTTTTACGCCGAGCTTAAGGACGCCGAAAACTTCAACGAGGCCCTCGACGAGCTCATTCGCCGCACGATCACCGAAAACCGCAGGATCTTATTCAACGGCGACGGCTACAGCGAACAGTGGGTTGAAGAGGCAAAAAGGCGGGGCCTTATGAATCTCAAGACCACCCCCGACGCCCTGCCCCATCTTTTGGACGAAAAGAACGTAGAGCTGTTTAAGCGGCAGGGAGTTTTCTCGAAGACCGAGCTTGAATCGAGGTATCACATCTTCATAGAAAACTACTGCAAGGTTATAAACATCGAGGCTCAGACCATGGTGGAGATGGCCAAAAAGGACATTCTGCCCGCCGTGTCTACATATGTTCGCAAGATGTCCGAGGCGGTATCCTGCGCAAGGAACATAGCCGACGTTGAATGCGGCTTCGAGGTTGACATGATAAAGCGGCTCACCTCGCTTTCGACAGACATGTACAAAAAAATGCAGAGCCTTGAAAAGCTCTGCTCAGGCATCACCGGCGAGGGGCAGGAGGCCGCCGACAGCTACCGCGACGTCGTCATTCCCGCGATGGCCTCCCTAAGGGCGGTCGCCGACGAGATAGAAACCCTTGTCGGTGAAAAGTACTGGCCATACCCCACTTACGGCAGAATGCTGTTTTCGGTGGAGTGACCCGTCCAAAAAATTTCGGAAAATATTTTAAAAAGGGGACGCCCTCTTGGCAGGGTGCCTCTTTTATTTGCCGAGCAAGGCTCGGCAAAGCTGGGAAAACCCCTGCGGGGTTTTCCCAGCGCCCTTTTCCGGGCTGCGACGCTGCGGTCAAGCCGCCGCGCCGCAAAAAGGGGACGCCCTCTCTTACAGGGCGTCCCCTCTTGCAAAAACAGTCCACCGGACTGTTTTTGCAATTCACCCCTTGCGGAGCGCGCGAAGCATAGGGATTTCGCGCTCTGCGGAGCGCGACGAGGGGCTGCGCGCCCCTCGACCTGCGCGGCCTTTTGAAAAAGGCCGGCGAAAACTTTTTTATTCTGCTCGCGCGAATTTTTCGACCGCCGGGCCCTCGGCGCTGACAATCCCGCCGCCGAACGCGTCTACCCTAAAGCTTGCGTTGAGCTCCTCCACCGTAAAGCTTACGGCGTATTCGCTTCCGTCGTAGTTTACGGTCACGTCGTGAACCGCCTGCAGCTCGACGTCAAGGCTGTCAAGCACCACCGCCATTGCCACGGCTTCGGATATCCTGCCCTCCTCGGCCTCGGTGGAGGGTGTGTAGGTCTCAACGGTCTCGCAGCGGCTGACCGTTTGGTGAGACGTCACCTCGCCGCTCAGACAGTCCACCGTGGCGTAAAGCTGGCGCCCGTTCGGGTCAAATGCGTCCATAAAGCAGACCGAATAATTCTCCCGCCCGTCGAAGGAATCCTCAGCGCTGCGGTAGTTTACGATCGCGGGCTTATAGCCCTTTAAGGTGTCGGCGTCTATGCCGTAATATTCTGCCGCGATCTTTTCTGCGCCGTTCAGGCCGACATAGCCCTCTTTAGGTTCGGCCTTTATCCTTTCGCCCTCATAATGCGGGTTTTCCGAGATATCCTCGCTTATGAATTCAAGCGTTTCGGGGTCGATTATCGCGTGGTAGATATATCCCGCCTCGCCGCAGAATACCTCGGCGGTGCCGTCCGTAAGATACTCCGAGAACAGGATTTTTCCCTCCTCGGCGTCGGAATCGAGGTATGTCAGCCCATAGCGATCCATAAATTCGTTTTGGATCCTGTTTGCGGCTATCGCTGCGGCATATACGGGATCTTCGGGGTTGAAGTTCATATTTGGCTGCATGCATTTGCGGATTATTTCGCCGTTCACGGCGTCGACGTAATAGGTATAGCCAAAGGCGACGTCGTCTTTAGAGGATACATATGCGCGGTACATCGGGGTGAAGAACGGGTTTTCCCGGCTGTCCTCCTCAATATACGCCGTGCTGTAGACCTCCGAGCCGTTGTCGGCAATATCCTTCTCGACTATCACCTTTATGTCGTCCGCCGAAAGGGTGCCGGCAGGCTTTTCGGCCTCGGGCAGCGAGGGCTGCTGTCTTACCGGCGCCGGCTCGCCCGAGCTTTCAAGGATCACCCCGGTTTTTGCGTCGACGGTATAGTGATAAAGCGTGTCGTAGATCTGGAAATTGAGCTTATAGACTATTCTGCCCGCTTTCAGCCCGAGATCCGCCTCGACTACCGAGGCGTCCAGCGGTTCCACCGTTCCCGCCAGCACCATAGTCATTATGTCATCGCCGTCCTCAGAGGTCAGCGTGAGATGCTCATAAGCCTTCACAAACGCCTCCTCCTCGCCGATAAGCCCGTTAAGGCTTGCGGCCGTCGCCGTAACAGCCAGGGCTGCGGCAAGCGCCGCGGCAATAAGCGCCGTTCTCAAAACATGCCGGCGCCACTCTTTTTTCTTATCGATATTCATTAAAACACTTCCTTTTTGTTCGTCGCACCGTTCAAGGACGGAGCCGAGGACGTCGGGAGCGGTTTTTGAAAAAGCGCTGCCGACCGTTTTTTCAATATCTTTTTTCGTCATGATCCTGCCCCTCCTATTGCAGCAGTTTTCTCAGCTTTTTAATTGATCTGTTATATCTTGAAAGTACTGTCGGAAGATTTAGCCCCAAAAGCTCGGCGATCTCTCGGTGCTTAAGCCCGGCGACGGCGTGCAGAACTATTATCTCCCTTTCGGAATCCCTAAGCTCCTCAAAGCAGCCTTTCAGCGCCGTGATCTCCTCGGGGTCAAGCCCGCCCGCCTTTGTGAGCGGTTCCGAGCAGCTTTCAAGAGGCTCCTCGGCGCGGGCCTTTTGCTTTCTCAGCTTCATAAGGCAAATGCTTTTCGCTATCGATATCACCCAGCCCATAGGCTTCCCCCTGCTTTCATAAGCGCCGGCCGAACGCCATATTTCAAGCAAAGTGTCCTGCAAAACGTCATCGGCGTCCTGCGGCGATCTCATCACCGACAGCGCGTAGGAATAAACCGGGATCCTGATCTTTTCGTAAAGCGCGGCAAGAGCGCTCTTGCTGCCCTTTGCTATCAGCCCGATCTGCTCATCGGCCCAGTCCCGGTTGTTTTGCATCTTCCTCAGCTCCTTTCAATATGTAAATGCGCGGCGCGGCGGTTTTATTGCAAGCGTATACAAAAAAACCGGCGCGTGGGGAAAGCCGCGTCGGTTTAAAATATTTCGATGTCAGGGTTTGTCATGCCTTTACCGCCTTAAGATTTTCATGCGCCGAGGCTATATACGACTTTACCTCCTTGGGATCTATCCCGAGGACGAAGCCGAATTCGTTGTAAAGCATCTCCTCGGCTATCTTGAAGAATTTCATGTCGACAGCCGGCATGTTTCTCTTGACGGCCGCAAAGCTGCGCTGCTTTTCAAAGACATACTTTATCAGCGTGATAAGCTTCTGGCACTCATAGGTGCGCACAAGATCGCGGTAAAAGATATTCGCAAGCTTTGCGTCCTTGGGCACATCGAGATCGCTGCTGATTTCGTCGAGGTCTCTGATAAGCTGCTCGGCCTGATTTCTTGTGATGACGCTTCTCATTCTTATGGTTGAATCCACCGGGGTGTAAATCTTCCCGCTCCTATAAACGGGAGACAGCGTGTAGTAGTCCTTCCCCCTGTCAAGCCCCGAAATATCGGGGTGGCCGATGCTTTCGACCCTGCAAACTCCCTCGCTGCCGTAAATAACATAATCATTTACGCAAAACATATTCTACCTCAATTCTCGGCCGCACCCGCGGCATTTTTCCTTTTACGTTGCATTGTGATTATAGCACATTTTTGCTCAAAAATAAAGCTATTTCAGGCATTTTCAGTAAAGATTGGTTATCTGTACAAACCGCTGCGGAGGCTTTTTGTGCATTTTTGCCTAATATTCATGTTAATTTTTTTACACTTTAACGAGTGAAACAAAGACAGCTAAAGCGTTTTTGGGAATAATTAACATGGCCCGCGTCATCTTCTTGCATTTGCCGCCGCGATATGCTATACTGTAGATGAAATATTTTTACCGGGAGGCCGTTAAAATGTCACTCTTCGACGACGTTTACTGCAATCTTTTGAAAAGAATACTTTCCGAGGGGCGGGAGGTTGAAAACCGCACCGGGATAAACACCCTAAAGGTGCCGTCGGCGTATTTTCACCTCGACCTTTCTCGGGAGTTTCCCATTCTAACGACAAAGCAGGTCTTTATTCGCCAGGCGGTTTTGGAGATGCTCTGGTTCTACAAGGCGCAGTCCAACGACGTCAGGTGGCTTCAGGAGCGCGGCGTTCACATATGGGACGAGTGGGAGATCGACGAAAACGGCTACTGGAACGCCCTGCAGATGGTTCCCGACGGCGAAGGCGGGCTTGTGAAAAAGGAGATTCACAAATTTTTCGGCCCCGAGTGGGCGCACACCATCGGCACGGCCTACGGCTGGATAGTCAAAAAATTCAACCTCACCGAGCAGCTCATAAAAAAGCTGAAAACGTCCCGGGGCGACAGGCGCATGGTTATGTCCCTCTGGCAGAACGATTATCTTGAGACCGCGGTGCTACCCTCCTGCGTCTGGTCGACGGAATGGGACGTCACCGACGGCAGGCTGAACGCCTGGGTTCACCAGCGCTCCTGCGACGTGCCGCTGGGGCTTCCCTTCAACGTGACGCAGTACGCGGTGCTTTTAAGCATGCTTGCAAAGACCTGCGGCCTCGAGCCCGGCACTATAGACTGGTCGATAAAGGACGCGCATATATACGTCAACCAGCTTGACGGCGTGCGGGAGCAGATACGCCGCTACGACGAAAACGGCGGCGGCCTTGAAGCCCCGCAGCTCTGGCTGAATCCCGAGGTGACCGATTTCTTCGGCTACGACGATTCCGCCGAATGCCGCGACGTAAAGCTTATAAATTACCGCCATATGGGCAAAATAAGCTTCCCGATAGCTCAGTAAAGGGGGATCGCCATGTCTGTAATAATGATAGCGGCGATTGGGCGCGGCAGAGAGCTCGGCGCGGGCAATTCGCTTATGTGGAATATCCCCGAGGACATGAAATTTTTCCGCGAGACCACCCGCGGCTATACCGTGATAATGGGCCGGCTGACCTATCAGTCAATAGGCAGGCCGCTGCCGAAACGCAGAAATATCATAATCTCCCGCGACCTCGGCTTTCGCCCCGAGGGAACGGAGGTCTTCGGCTCGGTGGAGGAGGCTTTAAACGCCGCCTCGGGCGAGGAAAAAGTATTTATAATCGGCGGGGCGAGCGTTTACAGGCAGGTGCTCGGGCTCGGAGCCGCCGACGAGATGATACTCACCGAAATCGACGCCGATTTCCCCGGCGCCGACGTGTTCTTCCCGGAATTTGACAAATCCCTCTGGCGCCGCGAGGTGATCGGCGAGGGCGAGCAGGAGGGCCTCGGATACCGCTGGGTGAGATACGCAAAAAAATAAAAAATTTTTATTCAATGCAATTTTTTCGGCGCCTCGCGCGTATTACATATAGAAGCTTTTTTAGAGAGCTTTGGGGGGCGAACGGTAATGCCCCCGGAATCGGCCGCAAACGCCGCGGCCGCAACGCGAAAGGACGAATCGAAATGAAAAAGATATTTTCACTTTTAACCGCGCTCGCCATGGCGCTCTGCCTTTGCTCCTGCGCGGAAAATCAACAGCCCGATCCCGATGATGATTTTGAGATAATTTCCGAACCGGGAGACGCACCTGTCACCCTGCCCGAAGACGGCGGCGGGACTGACAGCACGACCGCGGATATCTCCGAGGCGGGCAAAGAGGACGCCGCGCCCGAGGCGCTTTCCGATCCCGAGCCGCAGGAGCCGGCCGGCGTTTCGGCTGCCCCGGAGTTTCCCGCTTTTCCCGCAGACCCCGAGGCGGAGCCCGTCAGCGAGGAGGCCGCGGGGCTTATCGGCCACGCCGTCAACACCAGCTATTTTTTGGAAGTGTTATATAACGGCGAGCATTACATGCTCTACGAGCCTATAACCGGCAAGGACAGCGCCGAGTTTGACGCCATTATGCAAAGCGCGGAATTTATCGGCAATTCGATGGACAACGAGCCGGTGAATACCGAGATATCGGCCGACGGCGAAGTTCCGGCCGGAAACGACTGGTACCCCGTGAACGACCTTGAAAGCAACGCAATCCCCGACGGCACGCCCCTCTATCTTGTCGGCGACTGCATCATCGGCGTTCCTCCCGAGCCGTTTATCTACCTCGACTGCTTCTATGTCGACGAAGACGGCGTGACAAAAAACAACCCCGATTACCTCTACGGGTGGCTTTTCAGAAATTGCCGCGGCGTTCACCTCCACCCGGGCGAGCAGATATCCCGCTCCGACGGCGCCTCTACCGTCTTAGGAAGCTTTGACAGCGTGAACACAAAGCAGTGCGCCGAATGGATAGGCTCCCTTGATCTCGTGCCGATAACCGCGGAGGAATATTACGAAAGCATTCCCGACGGCGGATATTCTTACACCTTCACCTGCATGGAAAGCGGCTATGCGTTTATTTACAGCAGCGGGTTTGTCACCTCGCAGGCGGGGATATATAAGGCGAAGAATCCCTCCGAGCCGCCTTTACAGTTCCCGAACAGCGCCGACGTTCTTGCCGGCTGCACTCAGCCTTATCCCCACATTCACAACGCCGAAAGCGTGAGGATAGCGAGGGTCGATTTAAAGACGGATATCAGGACGGATATCCCTGCGCAGAGCGAGGCGGTCTTCGGCCCCGGGAGCGTTCAGGAGGTGCTCGACTGGTTCAACGGGCTCGATCTCATTCCCTATACCGACGACGGGAGATACGCGCAGCTCAGCCTCGGCGAATGTTATGAGATAAGCTATCCGCGCTCGGTTCATCTGCCTATGAAATATTACGAGACCGGGCTTTTAATATCCACCGACGGCTCGCAGTTTATCGCGCAGAATCCGACCACCCCGCCGGGGTTCTGATAGGCAGAAGTAAAATAGAAAAGTTTTCGCCGGCCTTTTTCAAAAGGCCGCAGGGTCGAGGGGCGGCGCCCCTCGTCGCGCTCCGCAGAGCGCGAAATCCTATGCCTCGCGCGCCCCGCAAGGGGTGAATTTAAAAAACAGTCCGGTGGACTGTTTTTTAAAGAGGGGACGCCCTGTAAGAGAGGGCGTCCCCTTAATTGTACGAAAATAAAAACAGCCTAATGTCAAAAAATACCCGCCTGCTTTTCGGCAGACGGGTCGATTTTTTATCCTGTTTTATTCTATAGGTTCAAAGTCGGAGGCGCCGTGCTTGCAGAGCGGGCAGACAAAGTCTTCGGGCAGCTCGTCGCCCTCGTAGACATAGCCGCATATCTTGCATACCCAGCCCTTTTTGCCCTCGGTCTTCGGCTTCGGCTTTACGTTTGCGTGGTAGTAGGCGTAGGTCATCGATTCGGCGTCGGAGATCACCCTCGCTTCGGTGACCGAGCAGATGAACATTCCGTGGGTGCCGAGGTCTACATAATCCTCAACCTTCAAGGACATGAAAGCGTTTATATATCTCGGCAGGAAGACAAGGCCGTTGTCCGAGCGTAGGATCTCGGTGTCCTTGAATTTGTCAACAGCGCGGCCGCTCTGGAAGCCGAAGGTCTCGAAGATCTTGAAAGGCGCGTCGGTCGAAAGGCAGCAGACGTTCATCTTCCCCGTCTGTCTGATGACGTGGTGGGAGTAGTTGGCCTTGTTTATGCTCACCGCCACGCGGTGGGGATTGTCGGTGAGCTGGCTGACGGTGTTCACGATGAGGCCGTTATCCCTTGTGCCGTCGTTCGAGGTGACTACATAAAGCCCGTAGCCGATTTTGTTGAGGGCGTTCATGTCCTGCTTGTCGGCGGTCGCGCCGTCCTGCGCGATGTAGTCGCGGCAGAGCTCGTCCGAGAGCTCCTCAATCTGCGCACGGCTGTCGTCGCTTAAGGCGGAGAGGATCTTTACGGTAGTCTTTGCGTAGTTGATGTTCTTGCATGGCTCAAGCATTGACAGCATAGTCTTTGCGGCCAAAGGCGCCCAGGAGCCGTTTTCCATAAGGGCGACGGTGCGGTCGCGGTAGCCGCGCTCGGTGAGGTGGTTGATGAATTCACGCATGAAGGGGAAGATCTCGGCGTTATAGGTGGTGGTGGCAAGAACCAGCTTTGAGTATCTGAAAGCGTCCTCGACCGCTTCGGCCATGTCGTCGCGCGCGAGGTCGGTGACTACCACCTTGGGGCAGCCCTTTGCCTTAAGCTTTGAGGCGAGAAGCTGCACGGCCTCCTTGGTGTGGCCGTATACCGAGGTGTAGGCTATCAAAATGCCCTCGGTCTCGGGGCGGTAGCTCGACCAGATGTCGTAGAGGCCGATGTAGTGCCCGAGATCTTCGTTGAGAACGGGGCCGTGGGTGGGGCAGATGATCTTTATGTCAAGCGCGGCGGCTTTCTGCAAGAGCTTTTGCACCTGCATGCCGTACTTTCCGACGATGCCGATATAGTATCTTCTTGCTTCGCAGTCCCACTCGTCCTCGACGTCGTTGGCGCCGAATCTTCCGAAGCCGTCGGCCGAGAAGAGAACCTTGTCCTTAGAATCGTAGGTGACGATAACTTCGGGCCAGTGAACCATCGGGGCGGTGACAAAGGTGAGAGTATGCTCGCCGAGTGCAAGGGTGTCGCCCTCGCCGACAACGACGCGCCGATCGGAGTAATCGGTGCCGAAGAACTGCTTCATCATGGCGAACGCCTTGGCGGAGGAAACTATCGTCGCCTCGGGGTAGAGCTTCATGAAATTGGCGATATTTCCAGCGTGATCCGGCTCCATATGCTGGATAATGAGATAGTCGGGCTTGCGGCTGCCGAGCACCTTTGAGACGTTGTCGAGCCACTCGTGGGAGAAGCGGATATCCACGGTGTCCATAACGGCGGTCTTAGAATCGAGAATGACATATGAATTGTAGGCCATGCCGTTCGGCACGGTATACTGCCCCTCGAAGAGGTCAATCTCGTGATCGTTCACGCCGACGTATCTGATATCGTTTGTAACATTGGTATTCATGTTTTGCCTCCTTGATTTTTTCTGTATTATAGATTATAGCGCATTTGCCGTGAAATGTAAAGAGAAAGTTGAGGGATTTTGAAGTTCAATAACATCTGCCAAAACAAACCCACCCGCTTTGCGGGTGGGTTTGTTTTGGTCGGAGTGAAGGGATTTGAACCCCCGACATCCTGCTCCCAAAGCAGGCGCGCTGCCAGCTGCGCTACACCCCGGTCTCATTATTATATGCCCCCCGGCACAAATTGTCAAGTGCTAATTTTTGAGATGCGGCCCAAAGACCGCATAATGAAGATAGAAGTCGGAAATCAAAAGTTAGAGTTTCAAGGCGTCGCCTTCGGTGACATATTTAAATTTTATGAATAATGCATGCAGAATAGGCGCTCCCCTTTTTTTGCCTCCCCACTCATGCCCCTGAATGGCAAAATGCACAACATATTGTACCTTGCTGCCCTATATGCCACTATATTTCGACACAAATCCGCATTTTCGCAACGAAATTTCCCGCCCGTTTTTGTCTATTCCTCCGAATTTGTATCATATCTCTTGATTATTCTTCCATATTATGGTAGAATGTGAACAGATAAGGAAAATATTGTAAGTTTCCTTAAAAAGAACGGAGGATAATTATGTCTAAAAAAATCAAAGTACTGGTAGGAGACGATTCGCGCGAGTTCGGCGTGGCCTGCGCCGACGTGCTGAGGGGCATGGGCTTTTTCTGCATAACCCGGCCCAAGGACGGCCACATTCTTTTCGACGCGGTAAAGGACGAGAGCCCCGACGCCGCCATCATCGACCTTTCGATGCCCAACCTCGACGCCATTGAGCTGATGAAAAAGGTCAACCGCTCGGGAGCGAAAAAGCCGGTGTTCATCGTCACGTCGCCCTGCGACAACACCTTTGCGCAGCGGCAGGCCCTGCAGGCGGGCGCGGCCTATTACCTCATCAGGCCGTTTGACCCGAAGATGCTCGGTGACAGGATAAACGAGCTTTTGGGCTACGATTTTCTTGAGGACGCCCAGCCGGCGCTCGCCACAAACCGCGAGCTCAGCCTTGAAGTAGTCGTCACCGAGATGATACATCAGTTAGGGGTGCCGGCGCACATAAAGGGCTATCACTACCTTCGCAGCGCGATACTCCACTGCGTCGAGGACAGCGAGATGCTGGAATGCGTGACGAAGCTTTTGTATCCCACCGTCGCGGAGGAATTCGAGACGACGCCCTCAAGGGTGGAGAGGGCGATACGCCACGCAATTGAGATCGCCTGGGATCGCGGCGACATCGACACCTTAAATTCCTACTTCGGCTTCACGGTGAACACCGGCAAGGGCAAGCCGACGAATTCGGAATTCATCGCGCTGATAGCAGACAGGATAAAGCTGAGATTCAAGGAAAAGGCCCGCACCTTTGAAAAGGCCTGAAACGCAAAACCGCCGCCTCAGCAGGGGCGGCGGGATATTTTTTCGGGAGCTTACGTCTCGCTCAGTTTTTAAGGCTGTGAAGCGGCGCGGGGATCTGCCCGCCGCGGTTTATGAATTTCGAGGGGGACATCTTATTCACCCTCATTATCGGCGCGTGGCCGAAAAGCCCGCCCCAGTCGAGCTCCTCGCCGTCCGAGCGGCCTATTGCCGGTATCACGCGAACGGCGGTGGTCTTCGAGTTTATCATTCCTATGGCGGCCTCGTCGGCGATGATGCCGGCGATGGCGTCGGCGGTGGTGTCGCCGGGAATGGCTATCATGTCAAGTCCCACCGAGCAGACGGCGGTCATGGCCTCAAGCTTTTCTATCGTTAAGGAGCCGCTCTTTGCGTCGGCGATCATTCCGGCGTCCTCCGAAACGGGAATGAAGGCTCCCGAAAGGCCGCCCACCGACGAGCAGGCCATAACTCCGCCCTTTTTGACGGCGTCGTTCAAAAGCGCGAGGCAGGCCGTGGTGCCGGGGGCGCCGCACTGCTCAAGGCCGATCTCCTCTAAGATATGCGCGACGCTGTCGCCGACGGCGGGAGTCGGTGCGAGGGAGAGATCGACTATTCCGAAGGGCACGCCGAGCCGCTCGGAGGCGGTAACGCCGACGAGCTGTCCCACGCGGGTGATCTTATATGCTGTAGTCTTTATAATGTTGCAGACCTCGTTGATGTCGGCGTCGGGGTGCTTTGCAAGGGCCGAGCGCACAACTCCGGGGCCGGAAACGCCGACGTTTATGATGCAGTCGGGCTCGCCCACGCCGTGATATGCCCCCGCCATAAAGGGGTTGTCGTCGACGGAATTGCAGAACACCACAAGCTTAGCCGCGCCGAAGCAGTCGGAATCAACGGTGGCCTCGGCGGTCTCGCGGATAATTCTGCCCATAAGCTTGCAGGCGTCAAGGTTTATGCCGGTTTTTGTCGAGCCAATGTTCACCGACGAGCAGACCCGCGAGGTCTTCGCAAGCGCCTCTGGAATGGATTCTATAAGCTCGCGGTCGCCGGCGGCGAAGCCCTTTTGCACCAGCGCGGAATATCCGCCTATGAGGTTTACCCCGACTGCCTCGGCGGCTTTGTCCATGGTGAGGGCAAATTTCACCGGGCTCTGGCGGCAGGCCGCCGACACTATCGATATAGGCGTCACGGATATGCGCTTGTTTATTATCGGAATGCCGTATTCCTTTTCTATCTCCTCGCCCACCTTTACGAGATCCTTGGCGCAGGAGGTTATCTTTTTATATACCTTTTCGCATGCCCTGTCGATGTCGCTGTCAACGCAGTCCAAAAGGGATATGCCCATGGTGATGGTGCGTATGTCGAGGCACTCGTCCTGAATCATGCGAATGGTTTCCAAAATATCGGTTATGTTTAACATGCTGTCCCTCTTTACCTATTTTATCAGATATGATGCATTGAATTGAAGATGTCTTCGTGCATGACGTAGATCGAAAGACCCAGCTTTTTGCCGAGACTGCTCATTCTGTCCGAAAGCTCGGCGAGGGGAATCGACAGCCCGGTGATGTCGACGAGCATTACCATGGCAAAGACGTCCTGCAAGACCGACTGTGTGACCTCGGTGACGTTTGCGTTGTATTCGGCGCACATGGCCGATACCTTTGCCAGAATCCCCACGGCGTCCTTTCCTATTACTGATATTACCGCTTTCATATTTATGTCCTCCGAAATAAAATATTACGTTATCAACGCAGTCAAGCTGATGATCATATTAAACAGAAGAAACAACGATTCATATGTAACCATCAAGCCGCCACTCCCCTTTCATTCTGAAAAGTGAGCAACCTGACCGTCTCTGACGCTTGTATTATCTCATAACAGGCGGCTTTTGTCAATACCCCCGAAGCCCGAGTATCACCTTTGCCAGGCTTTTTCCGACGAGCTCGCCGCTGTAAACGGCCTCGCCGAGCGAGTTGGCGTTGGAGCCCATTTCTATAAGGAAGGAGCCGTGGGTGAGCTCCTGGTTGTAGTTCCGCTCGTCGAAGAGTATTGGCCGGGTGAGGCCGGGCCAGTCGGTCTCCATCTGCGACTGAAGCCGCGCGGCCGTCCGCAGGTTATATCTGTACTGCGGCACGTTTGTGCAGCCGCATATTATCATCACCTGCGCGGCGCTTTGCCCGTTTATCTCCGCCGCGGGCGCATAGCGCACCCCGTCCTCCTCTATGGCGTCGCGGTGAACGTCTATTACGATTTTTATCGACGGATATTTTTCAAGATATTCTTTTACCGTTTCGGCGCTGCGGTCATACGCCCCGGTATAGCGTGGATAGTCGTGAACGGTCTTGTCGTGGATCACTCCGATTCCGGCGTCTTCGAGACCCTCTGCAATCGCTTCGCCCACCGCCGCGACGCTTTTTTCAAGGTCGGTCGTGCGGGAGGAAAAATCGGCGTCGTAGTAGTCGCGCTCACGGGGCTCATAGCTTTCGGTGGTGTGGGTGTGCATTATAAGAACAAGCGGCTCGGCCGAGGGGTCGAAGCCGAAGTCGGGCTCCCGCGCGCACTGCTCCAAAAGATATCCCGAGTCTATGTCGGTGCAGTTCCGAAGAAGCCCGCCGCCAGGAAGCTCAAGATAGGTCGTCGAGGTGCGGTATGTATAGGTCTTTCTGACTATCCTGCCGTCCCGGCCGTCGATGTCATCTGGGTATGGGAGACCCTCCTCGTCCTTCGGCTCCTCGGCGTTCCCGCCGCTCTCCTGGATCTCCTGCGGGGCGGCCTCAATGTCCCAGCCGCCGAATCCCCCCAGCCGGATAAGCTCCTGCGCGGCCCTTGCGTCAAGGCCGGCTTTAGGCGCGGAAAGCGGCCCGCCCGCGTCTGTAATTTCGGCGTTTTCCTCCGGCAGGGATTTTTGAGCCTCCCGCCCGTTAAGCCCGCCGAAGCCGCTTATCTTTGCCGAAATCACGGCGATCCCCTTTGCGTAGTCGGACGACGGCGACGAGGCGAGCACCTCTCCCAAAAGAGTGAGCGTGAAAAAGAGCATGGCGGCGAAGATCCCGCCAGAGACAAATTCCGCGATGTCGCGGCGGCTGTTTCTCATAAAACAACGTCTCCTTTCTTACGGAAATATCCTGAGAAAAAATTTTTCGCTTTGTAACCGATTATTTACCGGTTTGTTATTGATTGTCCCGAAAAAATATGCTAATATAGTTATTGCGGCGGAGCATATCCGCCGACAGACCATAATAAACTTGATAAGGACGTGACAGAAATGTTCCATAGATTTTCAAGGCTTTCCGCCGCGGTAATTGCGGCGGCGCTTCTTTGCTCCTGCGCGCAGAAGGAAGGCGCGCCGCTCTCCTCCGGCGATTCTGCGGCAACTCTTCCCGTCACCGAGCCGACAGTCGTCTCGGAGACCGTGACCACCCAGACCGAGCCGCCCGTCACCACCGCGGCCACCGAATCGGCCCCGCCCGAGACCGGCGCCGCCGAGACCACCGCCGCGCTCGGCTACACCATAGACGCGCTTTCGGCGAAGATGTACGCCACCGATATTTTGAATGTGCGCGAGTTTCCGACCACCGAGGCAAAGGTGGTGGGTCAGCTCAATGTCGGCGACGAGGCCGACGTAGTCGGGCTGACCTCGCACGGGTGGTATCAGATCCGCTACGACGGCGGGGCGTTCTTTGTCAAGGCCGAATATCTCTCGTCGGAAAAGCCCGCCGAGACCGAGGAGGAGCTCACTATCCCCGAAAACTATTATTTCGCATCTTCCGACGACTACTTCTTTGTAGTCAACAAAGACAACCCCCTGCCCGAGGACTACTCTATAGAGACCTCTTTCGTTCAGGGCAGCTATGAGATGGAGATCGTGGCGGCATATAACTGCCGCAGAATGATAGACGCCGCCGCCAAGGACGGCATCGACCTCAAGGTGCTCTCGGCATACAGGACTATTAAGTATCAGGAAAACCTCTTCGACCGCAACGTCAAATCCCGAATGGAGGACGACGGAATGTCCTATGAGGAGGCCTACGCCGACACCGCGGTAAACATCGCGCCTCCCGGCGGAAGCGAGCACAACGCTGGTCTTGCGGTGGACATAATAGACCGCAACCACTGGGACACCTATACCGATTTTGAGAACACCCCGGAATTTGCATGGCTTTCCGAGAACTGCACGAAATACGGCTTTATCCTGAGATATCCCAAGGGCAAGGAGGATATCACCGGGTATATCTATGAGCCGTGGCATTACAGATATGTCGGCGCAGAATACGCCTCGGCTGTAATGAACTCCGGCCTCTGCCTTGAGGAATACATAGGTTAAGGCGGGGCGGCAATCACACTGAAAGGAGGGTGACGCTTAGATGAACGCGGCATACTTTTTGACGCCTAAAAACGAGACCGCCTATCTTTACGACGACTACACCCTGAGACAGGCCCTTGAAAAGATGCGCGCCCGCGGATATACGAGGATACCCGTCATCTCGCGGGACGGCAGATATATAAACGTCGTGGCCGAGGGGGATTTTCTGTGGTATATGCTCGACACGGCGGAAAAGACCGGCGGCGGGATATCGATGCTCGGCGCCGAGGAGCTTAAGCTCAGCGATATTTTAAAGCGGGACTGCGAACGGCCCTACAAATCTGCGAGGATAACCGCCTCGCGGGACGAGCTTGTGCGCCTGGCGATGAATCAGAACTTTGTGCCGATAACCGACGACGACGGCGCATATATCGGCATAGTCACGAGGCGAAACATCATAAGGCATTTTCTGCTGATGGAGGATCGGAAATAGGGGCGCTTCCCCGCTGTTTTCAGTTTAATCCGTGCCGGGCGAGAAGCTTGTCAAAAACGGGCGCCGGCGACTTTCGGGCTTTGCGGGCCGAACTTCAACGGTTTATAGTGAGATAGTCCGTTAAATCGCCCAAAAACAACTGGAAAAACTGTGCATATATCACAATGTTTGAAAAGAAATTGTGAGATTTTATTGACAAGTTTTTTTATTGGTATTATAATAATCTTGCGATTAACAAAATCGACTATTCTACTATCGGGGGATAATTTATTATGAAAAAAATTATTTCATTGGCCTTGGTTTTAATGATGGCTATGCTCTGCCTGACCGCTTGCGGCGAAGAGCTGGTTGCTCCTGAAGGAACCTTCGCGAGCGATTCCGGCACCTACACCGCCGTCTTCTCCGACTACAACGCCGAAGAGAACACCGGCAAGCTCTCCATCACTTTCAGCGTTATGGATATGCCTGAGGTCGTCAGCGGCACCTTCTCGGTTGCTGTCAACGATCCTGATGCCGGCACCTATTTCGTAGATTTCACTCCTGACGGCGGCGAGCTTATCGAAAGCTTCATGATCTTCGATCCCGCTCAGCAGGTTGTCGGTCAGTATGCCGATGTCGGTGAGATCGGCGGCAACGGCATTACCTACTATGCTGCCGCTCCTGAAGCTCCTGCCGAAGGCGAAGAGGCCGCTCCTGAGGCTGCTCCTGCCGAGTAATTGACGGCTGACAGCTAAAACGACAAAACGAATATGTTTTTCAGACCGGTACAGTTTTCTGTGCCGGTCTTTTTTTGCCTCGCTGCGCTCGGCAAAGCGGGGGCCCCTTTCCGTGTGCGAAGCGCCTTCGGCACCTCGCCGGGGGAACCCCCGACGAGGGTTCCCCCGGCCCGAAACAGTCCACCGGACTGATTTCGGGCTCCCCCTCCTGCGTTTCGCTTCGCATTAACCGGAGTACGCCTGTTCGGCGTACTCCGGGGAGTTCCGCGGCTTCGGTCGCGGCCAGAGGCTGCTCGCCTCTGGACTCTCGCAAGCCTTTTGAAAAAGGCTTGACCGAAAACTTTTTTCATTATGCCGGCTTAAAACAAAACTATGTGAAAATCTGCTAAAAATTTATAAAAACCTATTGCAATTTTTAAAATATATGTTAAAATAATAATCAAAGCCGGAACGGCTGTTTTGTAAAGGAGAGATTTTTTATGGCTGATCGCATCGTACTCAACACAATTTCATACCACGGCAAGGGCGCTGTCGAAAACATTCTGCCCGAGCTTAAGGCGAGGGGCTTCAAAAAGGCCTTTGTCTGCACCGACGCAGATCTTCTGAAGTTCGGCGTCACGCAGAAAGTTACCTCGCTGATGGACGCCGGGGGCTTCCCCTACGAGGTCTACAGCGACATCAAACCCAACCCGACCATCGAAAACGTGATCCACGGCGTAGATTCCTTTAAGGAAAGCGGCGCCGACTGCATCGTCGCGATAGGCGGCGGCTCGGCTATGGACACCGCAAAGGCCATCGGAATTATCGTCAACAATCCCGAATTTGCCGACGTCAGGTCGCTCGAGGGAGTTGCTCCCACCAAAAAGCACGCCGTCTTCACGATCGCCGTGCCCACCACCGCCGGCACCGCTGCCGAGGTGACCATCAACTACGTCATCACCGACGTCGAGAAGAAGAGAAAATTTGTCTGCGTCGACGTGAACGACATTCCCGAGATCGCTGTCGTAGACCCCGACATGATGTCCACGATGCCGAAGAGCCTGACCGCCGCCACCGGCATGGACGCCCTCACCCACGCCATTGAGGGATATATAACCGCCGGGCATTGTCCGATAAGCGACATGTTCCACCTTGAGGCTATAAGGCTTATCTCGCACAGCCTGCGCGGCGCGGTTGCCAATACGCCCGAGGGCCGCGAGGGCATGGCTTTGGGGCAGTATATCGCCGGAATGGGCTTTTCCAACGTCGGCCTCGGCATAGTTCACTCTATGGCACACGGCCTCAGCGCACTCTACGACACCCCTCACGGCGTCGCCTGCGCGATAATCCTGCCGACGGGGCTTGAATACAACGCGCCGGTCGCCGGGGCGAGATACCGCGCCATTGGCGCCGCCATGGGAGTTGACGGCCTCGACAGAACGGACGACGCCGAAGCCGCAAAGGCGACGGTAGCCGCCGTCAAAAAGCTTTCCGCCGACGTCGGCATTCCCGCCGATCTCAAGGGCATTCTTAAAGAGGAGGATATCGATTTCCTTTCCGAGAGCGCCTATGCGGACGCCTGCAGGCCGGGCAACCCGAGAGAGACGAGCGTCGCCGAGATCAAGGAGCTTTACAGAAGCCTCATGTAAAATTTGCGCAAAAAACCGCGCGCAGGGAGTTTATCCCTGCGCGCTTTGCGTTATTGCGGTTTTATCGCCCTTGTCCATTCCTCAATCAGGCGCCCGAGGCCGAAAGCGGCGTTTGCCGGGCTTGTCGAGGGCGCCGTTCGGTGCTTTATCGGAAAGTCGGAGAAAAATTTTTCGAACAGCCGCTCCGCAGTCCTGCCGTTTAAAATCACCAGCTCTATCGGGCACCGCTCCGAGAGCCGTAAAAGCTCCGTCGGCCTGACGTTTTTTATCGAAGAATCGCTCGACCCGGATATGTCGCACTTTTCCACGACGTCCCAGAGGGCGATTTTATTCTTTGCGAGAAATTCCCGTTTTTCAAAAAGCGTATCCGGCGGGTCGCAGCCGTATACAGCGCCCAAGACCTTCCAGAAGCGGTTCTGCGGGTGGCCGTAGTAAAACTGCTGCTCCCGGCTTTTTACCGAGGGGAAGCTCCCCAAAATCAGCAGCCGGCTGTCAGGCGTGTAAAACGGAGGGAAGCCGTGCGTCAGCGTTTCTGTCGTTTTCATTTTTTGCGAAATCCTTTTGCGTATTCAATCATAGCGGGGGAGACGTGGCAGTATCCCCCGGGATTTTTTTCGAGATATTTCTGGTGATACTCCTCGGCGGTGTAAAAGTTTTCAAGAGGCAGGCATTCCACGGCTATCGGCTCGGAATATTTTTCCGCGAGCTTTTTAAGCGCCGCCTCGGCGATATCCTTTTGCCCGGGTTCGGTATAGTAGATCCCCGTGCGGTACTGCTCGCCGACGTCTTCGCCCTGGCGGTTTACCGATACCGGGTCGATTATCCTGAAATAAAGCTCCAAAATGTCCTCGAGGGAAATTTTTTCGGGGTCGTATTCCACCCTAACCGTTTCGGCGTGGCCGGTGTGGCAGTGCTTCACCTGCTCATATGTCGGCGAGGCGGTGCGCCCGTTGGCGTAGCCCACCGAAGTTTCGGTCACGCCCTCTACGGCGTCGAAAAAGCGCTGCGCGCCCCAAAAGCACCCCGCGGCGAGATATATTTCCGAAGCTGCCTTTTTTGTCATCTTAATAACCGTCCTTTCCCCGGGGCCGCTCAGTACATCGCTGCCCCGCTCTGATATTTTTCCGCTGCCCTGCCGTTTACCCTGATCTCGCAGTTTGCGTCAATCTTTTGCTCTATGCCGACCATGATCTGCCAGCCGGCCATGTCATCGGTATACGTTTCCGGCGTTTCGACCGCCATGCCTATGTCGACGAAGCTGCCTGTCACCGCGATGTCGGTGACGGTCACCCTTGTCGAGCCGCTTCCGAATTCGCGGGCGACGATCACCAGCGTGTTATTTTTGAACCATTCCTCGGGATAGTTTTCCATAGCCTCGGCAAAGCCGTCGGGGCGAAATACCCGGTTCTTGATTTTATTATAGTAATTCTCAAGCTCCTGCCGCGAGTTGATAATCTCACAGTCGGGGTAGCCGTCGCCGTCGGTGCGGACATATTCCGCCGTAAAGCCGTCTTGGCGGCCTATCCCGCAGACAACGCCGCCCGACGCGTGCCGGTTGATGACGACATCGCCGGCGGTGATCTTTTTATCGAACTTAACAAAAAGAATCTTCAGGTCGATGGCCATGTCGCCGGTGGCGCAGTTTTCGATGTCAACCTCAAGCGTGCCGTTTTCAAGGCGCGCGCTCAAAACCTCATGCCCCTCCGAGACGGTCGGCTCATATAGAAGGCAGGCCATGACCGAGCGGGTCTCAAAGAAGCTTTCGTCGAATTCCGAGATATCGGCGCCCCCGGCAGCGCAGCTTTTTATATAGCTCTCAAGCTCCGCCGGGCTGTTTGCTAAAACGGCGTCCGAGCGCAAACCGTCCACGGGAAAGTCGTCGTCTTCCAAAACGCTTTTCTCGACAGTCTCAAAGGAAAGCTCCTCCGAGGAAGCCCCGTCGGGCTCGTCCGGGGGCACGGGCGCTTCGGGAGTTTCTGAGGGGTCTTCCTCGGGCATATCGGCGGGAACGGTGCCGTCTGAAGCCTCGACGTCTCCGGCAAACTGCGCGCCGTAATGCTCCTCGAATTTTCCGGCGGAGCCGTAGTCCCAAGTCCCCAGCTGGATAATCGCTCGCCCGCTCAAAAGGTAGTGTATAGGAAGCGCGTAGTCGATTATAATGCCGTTATATTCCGAGCCGTCTTTGCTGTAATTTTCCGATTCGTCCTCGGCGGTTTCTTCGCTGTCGTAGAGCATCATATAGGCGCAGCCGCCGTCGGTGAGATTCACGCTGTAAACGGCCTCGGGAACGTGCTCATAGCCGGAAAAATCGGCCTTTGGCGGGTTTTCGTATTCATACGATTCAAATATGCCGAGGTCTTTGGCAAGCCGGATCAGCTCCTTTGCCTCGGGGTCTTCAACGTCAGGCAGGGGATCGGCCTCATCGCCGTTTTCGGGATTTTCCGCAACGGTCTCGACGCCGTATTCGTCCACGGTGCCGAGGGAGGAAAGGCAGCCTTCGACGGCCCCGTCGCCGCCCTGTATAAGATAAACCACCGGGCCGACCTGGCAGATTCTCCCGCTGCGCTCCATCGGCTCGCCGCCTTCGGTGTAAAGCGCAAAGGTGGAGCCGAAGCCGCTGTTTGCCTCGCCCTCCGCAAAGGCCGCGGCGGCCTCCTTGGTGGCAAAACCGTAGGCGAAGACGGTGTTCCCGCCCCAGAACCACGACATTCCGCTTATAGCGTCCCCGACGAGCGGCCGCATGACGGTATTTTCGATCTCAACGCCGGCGGCCTCAAGGCTTTGGGCGAACATCTCGGCCTGGGCGGCGGCGTCCTCGGCGGAATAGGTGCTTCCCCCGGCAAACTGGTCGCCGAAGATCGCTTCAAGCTTCATGCGGGTAATTCCGCCGCCGACGAACCTGACTATGCAGTCGTCGCACTGCCACAGGTGAACGTCGCCGACGTAATCCACATTGACCTGATTGCCCGGCTCGCTGTAGGAAGTCCCGTCGGCGGAAAAATATCCCGCGCGGGTTATGGCGTCGTCGCGGCTTGCATAGCGGTAGACATATACCGCGCCGCCGTCGGTGTTATAGGCGAATATCTCCCCCGCCGAGCCGAAGGCGGGCCCGTCGTCTGTCGGCGTAACCCCCGCTTCGGGGAAAGCTTCGTCGAGGCGGCTGCACGCCTCTGCCACCTTCCAGGATACGGTGGGGTCTTCGCTTTCTGCGCCGCACCCAGAAAGCAGGATCGCGGCCGCAAGCAGCGCGGAAATAATTTTTTTAAGCTTGTTCATTTTTTGCACTCCTTTCGGGAGCCCTAAGGGCGTCCTCTACCCTTAATACTCTTTAAAAGGTAAAAATATTGCGCCCTCAAAAAATTTTTTTGCCCGGCCGTCTGAGACCGGGCAAAGATGTTGACTGTTTTTCGGCGTCAGGTCTTTGCGAGCGCCTGGGTGACGGCCGTTATCACCGCGAACAGCAGGATATAGGCTATCACCGTAGAGGAGCTGAGCGCGTTTACGAATATTCCGATGAGCGCGAACACAACCGAGAGTATCACGCCGAGAATGCCGGAGAGAAGCTGTATTCCCACGCCCACCGCCGAGGCCCGCTGGAGTCTCTTTGTGCCGGTGATAAGCATGGCGAGGGAGGAAAAATGCCCGGAATAGATCATCGGGGAGGACATCTTGCCGACGTAGGAGGTCTGCTCGTCATATTCGCTGTGGAATCTGAACGGCAGCAGCTTGAACATATTGGGCGCCACGCCGAACAGCTCGGCTATGCGGGATATGCTGAGAAGCGAATCCACCGAACGAAGGATAACCGTGATGTTCTGGCGCTCGAGGTCTTTTAACGCTCTCGCCACAGAAACCGAGGCCTTAAGCTTTATCACAAAGATCATCGCGAGCGAGCCGCCTATAGAAAGATACTGCAGGCTGGCGTCGTCCTTGGCATACTGCGCTTCCTTTTCGGGGGAGGGCAGGCCCTCGATCGAGTGGCTTTCCATAAGCGCGCGGTTTCCGAAGAGCACCCGCTTGTTCTGGATCCACCCCAAAAGCCCGAGGCCGTCTTCATAGAGGTAGCTCTCTACCGGGAAGAGCATTTCGGTCTTGCCCTTTATCATCTTGTAGAATGTCGGCTTAAGTATGCTCTCCGTCTGGCAGCAGAGCGAAGCCGCGTAGATTATGCCGTCCTCAATGGGGGTTTTCTTGGAGGGCTTGATGTTTATTATTTCCACCATTCCGTCCGGGAAGAGATCCACCGCGTCGACCAAAAGCGAATTGGTGTCGGCAAATTTTTCAACGGCCGAGTAGCCGAGCATAACCGCCGAGCCCAAAAGATATTTCTTCGAGGCCTTTGCAAGAGGTATGTTAGCCACAAGCATCATTCCTGCGGCCGAGCACATGGCATAGGTTCCCGCCGCGCAGGAAAGCCCGAACATAAGCATTCTCGTGCCGGTGTTCACCTCTGTCGGGTGCAAAAACGCCGATATGATACCCACGACAAGGGAGATCAGCGTGATTATCGGGACGTAGTATTTGCAGAACGAATCGGTCATATCGGCCGAATAGCTGTTCTTGATGAAGTCGGAAACGAATTCCGTCTTTCTTGATGTTGCGAGGGAGGGGAAATCGGTGAGGGCGCCCTTTGTGAATTTCGAGGCGACGTCCTCGTCGTCTATATGCATTACGCCGTATTTTGAATATCCTCCCGAAACATAGCGGAAGTTGCGCTCCGTTCTTGAAACTATGAACAGCTTGCCGACGGTGTTTATTAAAAGACCTATCACCGAGGCGCTGATGTATACGTTCGCAATTCTGTACTGAACCAGCGAGGTGTCCGTTAAAAGCGCTATGCCGGAGGCTATGCTCAATATCGCCGAGACCGCCGCAAGGCTGTCGCTGTCGGCCTTAAGCGTGAACAGCTTTTTCAGGCCGACCGCGATGACGGTATAGGAGACAAAGCAGGCGGCAAGGCCGAGCACTACGTTTACAAAGAGATAGGGCATGCCCTGGTTTTCCGAGCGGGACAGCAGGGATATCACAGGCAGGGAGAGATCGTTGGCGACCGAGATGTATGCCGAGACGAGCGACGCCACCAAAAGCACGCAGCATCTCACGACAAGGCTCGCTTTCAGCGAGGATATGTTCCCCGCCATCTCCCGCGCCTGCTCGAAGCTTGTGAAATCGGCCACGCGATCCTTCTCCGGCTCCTCGTCCTCATCTTCCGACTCAACGACAAACTGCTTGACCCTTTCGCGGCGCTTTGCGTTTAGATATGCAAGGCGCTCCTCCTCGGTGGCGTTTTCGTCAAGTCCTATTTCGGTGTTCGGGAGTATCTTTGAATCGAGATCGAGCTCAATGTCGTCTATCGAAGCGCGGTTCACCGGCGGCACCTTCGATTCGCGGTGCTTCGGGGCGCCCCTCTCCTTCTTGAGCTTTAAAAGTCCCTCCATTATAGCGGTGTTCGAGCCGTTTTCTCTTAGGGGTCTCAGCGGCTCGGTGCGGTGCACCGTTTCCTCCACCGGCCTTATCTTCGGCTCCGCGGAAATATCCGGCTGCTCCTCGACCTTATGGCTCTTTGCCCCGGGGCGGAGGGGTTCTTGCTGCTCGGGAATTTCCGGCTCGGCGCGGCGTATTTCTGGCGCCGGCTCCTCAAGGATCTTTTCGAGGACGTCGGTGCCCTGTTCGGTGCGCGCGGCGTGCCTTAGACCCGTTTCAACGTCTATCTCCGGCTCGGGCATCGCGGCGGGCTCGGTCTTCGGCGCGGAAATTTCGCTGTAAATTATCTCCGTCTCTCCCGTCGGCGCGGACTGCCCGTCAAGCTCCTCTTTGAAGGAAAATTCGGGTATAGTTTCCCGCGCGGTCTCGCTTTGAAGGCTTTCGTCCTGCGGGGCTTCTCCGTCGGTCTCCTCGGGGATAAAAACGCTTTGGTTGTCGCCGATTTCGAGCACGTCCTCGATGACTTCGGTCTTCGGGCCGAACTTTTTCGCCGAGACCGCCTCGCGGTCGTGCTTGCCGAGGCTGTTTATAAGATCGTCGATATCAAGCTCCCCGTCGCTGCGGGGAGTATGTGAAGTCTTTGAGGAGTATTCGCTGATGATGTCGTCAACAGAGAAATTCTTGTCTGCCATATAGATCTCTCCTTTTGCAAATGAATTCGCGGGTTACAGGCTGCGCTGCCTCACTACCTCGTACATGAATATTCCGGCCGCCACCGAAGCGTTCAGGGAGGTTATCTTTCCTTTCATCGGCAGCTTTAGCATGAAATCGCACTTTTCCGAGACAAGTCTGCCTATCCCGAAACCCTCTGAGCCTATCACGAGAGCCACCGGGCCTTTCAGATCCGCCTTGTCGTAGTCGGTGCCCGAGGCGTCGGTGCCGTATATCCAGAGGCCCTGCTGCTTAAGCTCGTCGAGGGTCTGCGCGATATTCGTCACCCTTGCCACCAAAAGCCAGCTCGCCGCCCCTGCGGAGGTCTTGAAAACTGTGCCGCTCAATGAAGCAGAGCGCCTTTTCGGGATTATTATCCCGTGAGCGCCGGCGCATTCGGCGGTTCTGATGATCGCCCCGAGGTTGTGGGGGTCTTCGATCTCATCGCAGACTATTATGAACGGCGGCTCGTTTTTTTCCTTTGCGGCGTTTAATATGTCGCTCACCGAGGCGTATTCGGCGCATGCGCCGACGGCGACAACTCCCTGGTGCGCCGCCCCGCCCGACATCTGGTCGAGCTTTTGCTGATCCGTTCTTTTTATGACGGCGCCGCTTTCGGCGGCAAGCTTTGCGATGAGATTCAGCGAGCCGCCCTCGCCCGAGATGTAAACGGTGTCGATCGGCTTCTTTGCCTTAAGCGCCTCCAAAACGGGATTCCGCCCGATTATAAGGCCGTCGGGCTCCCGCTCGCGGGAGGTTTTATGAAGGGGTTTTCTGTCCATATCCCTAATCCTTTAAAAGTAAACAAATTTATACGCATATAATTATACCACAAATCGGGCGATTTGAAAAGTGTTTTTTTCGGGAATCATCGCCAAAATATACCTGCGGTTTTTGGTGAAAAAATAGAAATGCGGAGCGAAAGCGCAAAAATTACGGGGAGTGGAGGGATATTGAGGCTTTCTTTTTGCCTCGCTTCGCTCGGCAAATCGGAGACAACCCCTGCGGGGTTTTCCCCGCGCCCTTTTCCGGGCTGCGCAGTGACGTTTGTCACTGCGTAAGGGGACGCCCTCTCTTACAGGGCGTCCCCTCTTGCAAAAACAGTCCACCGGACTGTTTTTACAATTCACCCCTTGCGGAGCGCCTGACGTATAAGATTCCGCGACTGCGGTCGCGGCTCAGGGGCTCCGCCCCCGAGACCCCCGCGGCCTTTTGAAAAAGGCCGGCGAAAACTTTTCTAATTGCAATGAAGCATATAAAGCGTCGCCAAAATCAGCAGCGCCGCAAGCGCGGCGGCAAGGCTCATCGAAAGAACCGCCACCGCAAGCCGCATGTTCCGGCGCTCGGGCGGCTCCTTCGGCTCAATCCCCGCGACGTATTCCTCGGCGAGGCGCTTTGCCTCGCGGCTTTTAAGCGGGGGCTCCCCCGGGCGCAGGTAAAGCACGGCGCGCTCAAAATAGCCGCTCGCCGGACTTTTTATCTCGACAATCTTCTTCGTTACTCCCTTAAGCATTTTTCTACCTCAACCGTTATCCGCGGCCGCTCGGGCCGCTTTTTTTATCAGAGATTATGTCCGCCTTAAAGGGGTTGTATACACTCTGTATAGTCAAATATCAACGCTTTTGTTGAAAAGTCGGTTGAAACCGTTGAAACTTTTTCAAATCCGCCCTCAATTCTGTTGAAAATTATGTTGAAATGTTGGAAAACCCGTGATTTTTCGCTGTCGGGTTTTTAACGGCCGGAAAATTTCGGTTATACCCCGGGTAGACATTTTTTTATTCACGCGATTTTCATCTGTCACACGCGTCAACAGAATTTACCAAATTAAAGGAGCCCGAAAAAGAAAGCTTTCCGGGCTGTAAAATAATGTATTATGAATTTTGCCCTGGCGGCAAAAGGATTTGCATATGCCCAAGTTTCGGGATTTTTCGGCGGAAAAGTACAATTTTCGGGACGCTTATTCAGAGAATGAATAAATTGACGATTGCGCAAATCCGGCCTGACCTATCGGGTCAGCTTATCAGCTCGTCCGCCGAGACCTCAAAGAAAGCCGCAATTGTTTTCAGCTCGATGTCCGTCACAAAGCGCTTTCCCGCCTCGATCCTCTGTATAGCGTTCTTGTCAACGTCCAGACCCATAAGCTGCAGGCCGTCGGCCAGCATTCGCTGGGACATCTTTCTTTCGCTTCGCAGCGCCGCCACCCTGCCTCCGCAAAGATTATTCTTTCCCTCGGCCGTTTTGTTTATAAACATATTTATCCTCCTTGCCCCGCAAATTAACACGGGAGCGTCCGCTCCGCACGCATTGTCAGAAAAATTTAGATATGTCGCCAACGGCGACACCTTAAAACTCTAACTTCTAATTTCTATCCTCTATCTTCTTTAAGGCCACATCTTTTGACATTCAGTGCTTGACAATATCAGAATTATATGTTATACTTATGCCACTATTGACATTCAGTAAATGTCAAAATAAGCGACATGCGGAGGCAGGACATGAATAATATAGAAACAAGTTTAAGAGGGGACGAAAATCACATAATTACGGCTAAAGTATCCATGGTGGCGGTAATTCCGACTGTTATTCTCGGACTTGTACTGTCTCTGGTTCCCATGTTCGGGTTGATACTTGCCGGTATTATAATTGTTGTTAAGATTATTAAATTAAAATCCATTTCCCTTGTTGTTACCAGCAAGAGGATAATGGGGCATTACGGCATTGTGAAGCAAAAAATCATGGACGCGCCGCTTAATAAGGTAAACACCGTTTCAGTGGAAAAGGGTCTTATGGCCTCACTGTTCAACTACGGCACCGTCTGCGTGTCTACCTCTTCGGGCGAATACAAGTTGAAGAACATATCTTCTCCTGATCAGATAAGGGCGGCAATCATGGAACAGGTCGACATTTTTGAAGAGGAAAAGCTGAGAATGCAGGCCGAACAGCTTGCAAGAGCGATTAACAAATAACGCCTCGCGGCGGGGCGCAAAAACATGCCTCCGGGTGAATTGACCCGGAGGTGATTTTTTCAGAATCTAATGAAATTTCGGAAAAATCGGGGATTTACCGAAAAATCGGCTGCCGAAACCGAGCAGGGACGGCGCCTTACAAAAATACAAATATATCCATAACAATTTTTTTCAAATCATTGACTTTTATAAAAAGTAGTAGTATAATATCTCTATATTTCAGCCCGCGGCCGAAAGGGCCGGGGACGGCGAAGCCCATGATTTTGAAAGGGAAATGAGAGGAGGGCGAGCCTATGCGTATTGCTGTTTGCGACGACAATGAGATAGACCGTGAGATAGTCTGCACACTTTTGCAGAGGGTCTTTGAGGAGGACAGCGTTCAGCCTGCCCCCGCGCTTGAGGCTTACGAAAACGGTCTCGTTCTGTTGGACGACATTCGCGACGGCGACTGGTTCGACATTATTCTGCTTGACATTTACATGCAGGATCATCTCGGCATAGACGTTGCGCGCAAGCTGAGAGAGGCGCACTATACCGGCGCGATAATCTTTCTCACCGCGTCGTCGGATTTTGCCATCGACGGCTACGACGTCGAGGCGGCGGGGTACATATTGAAGCCGGCGACGGTCGAGCGGCTTTCCGAGGTGCTCACAAGGGTAATAAGAGCCATCGAGGAGCGCTCCTACCCCGTGAGACGCCGAAACGCCATGCACCGCGTGCCGCTTAGGGAAATATTATATATCGAAAGCGTCAATAACAGATGCATTCTGCACCGCCAGAACGGCGAGAGCTATAACATCTATAAGCGGCTGGACGAAATAGAATCCGAGCTTTCAGACCCGAGATTCCTGCGCTGCTCCCAGAGCTTTATAGTGAATATGGACTATATTATAAAGGCGGACAGGTCGTTTTACCTCACCACCGGCGATATCGTCCTTATCCGCCAGCGGAGCCTTAAATCTATCCAGCAGGCCTATTACGACTACCTCGCGTCGAACCGCCCGGAGGGGGCAAAAGTCCCGCTTAAGACCTCAAACAAATGATTTTTTGCCGAATTCACAATAAAACCTGCGGAATTCACAAAGTCCGTGAAAAAAAGGAGGGTTGTGTTATTATATAGACGGACACTCAGACTGACCTATTGTCTGAGCTTTTGTCCTCAGTTGGAAGTACATACCAGGCGGTATGAGTAGATTTAATATTTTTGAGGAGGAATCAGATTATGTCAAAAATGTTGCAGAAACTTTTGGCAGTCGGCTTAGCGTTGGCATTTTTGCTCAGCATGCCCGGCGTGTCGGCGATTGTTGAAGCAGCGAGCAGCGCGGTGCTTACGGCAGAACAGCTTGAACAAGCTATTATTGCCGACGACGGCGAAATCGATCTCGACGGAGCAAATATTGCCGTAGAGCGTACGTTAACTATTGAAAACACCGTTACAATTTCAAACGGTACAATTTCGCGCAGCAAGGACGTTAATATTTTCGACGTTAAGGGCAATTTAACGCTTGAAAATGTGACCTTGCAGGGCAGCGAGAAAGAGAAGGACACCTTTAAAAGATCAGCAGTAAAGATAGAACTTGAAGGTTCCCTTACTATGAATAATTCTACCATTACAGGATTTTATGCACAGATAGGTGGAGGAATCTACACTAACGGCAAGGCTTATCTTAATAACGGCGCCCATGTAGACGGAAACCATGTTTGGGCAGACTGGTATAGTAATGAGTACTGCTATGGTGGTGGTATTGCAATTGAAGATGGTGGATTTGTTCAAATGAACGATGGCAGTTCAGTAAGCAACAATGAAGCTATTGGCGTTGGCGTATATGCAACTGATGTTCCTATCCTCGGCGGCGGTATTGCCATAAAAGAAGGCGGCGCCTTTACAATGAATGGCGGCGAGGTAAATTACAACCATGTTGTTAAAGGCGAACGCAATTTTAGCGTAGGCGGCGGTATTTGCATCGGCAGCGATAGCAGACCTAATTTCAAAGATTTAGGCTCGCCAGATGGAAGTAAAATACAGTTAAATGCGGGAACAATAAAGGGCAATACGGCGCGACGCGCCGGAGGCATTTACGTTCATGCCGGTACAACAATTAACGTTTCTCGTTTAGCTGTTGTGAACAATAGTGCTTATACTGGCGGTGGCGTTTGGCTTTGCGGCACTGGCTCAGCTACTTTTTATTCTGACAGCCTTCTCGCAAACAATAGTGCCGATGGATACGGAAAAGATTTTTATAAAAATGGCTATGATGGCATGTATTCCGTGTCAAGCCTCAACAAGATTGCCCTTTCTCAAAATCATAGAGACGGCACTGAAGTTTCTTGGTTTGACGAAGTTTACAAACAATCTATTTCTAATATTCAAGATTATATCGAAGCTTATACCATGATACTTAAGTGGGGATTTGGAGACGAAAGAAATCCTGAAACTTTTGTATCAGATGAACAGTTAGAAACATGGTTTAATAAGCATGAAGAATTGCTATATCTTTATAACGATGCTATGGATAATATACCGTGGTTCTATGATCCAGCCATGGTTGTAACAGGTACTACAACTGATGATGTTGATTTATCGGCATATAAGTTAGTCATATCAGATAATGTTTCAGAAACAGAAGGCGGCGGAATTGCTTGCAACGGAAATCTGATTGCAGGCGAGAAAACCGGCGACCTGACCGTTAAAAAGGAAGTTGTCGGTTATGACACCGGCAAGGACTTTAGCTTTAAAGTAACCCTTGATGAAAAGCTCAACGGCGTATTCGGCGACATGACCTTTGTCGACGGCGTCGCGGGATTCAATCTTAAGAATGGCGAAAGCTTAACCGCTAAGGAAATCCCCGAGGGAACCGGCTACACCGTTGAAGAAAAAGCCGAGGACGGCTACAATATCGCCTACATCGGCAAGGTTGGCGAAGAATCTGTCGGCGAAGACAAGGGCACTATCCAGGCCGGCAAAACCACGGAAGTAACAGTACAGAACACATGGCCGGTAGGCGATCTGACCGTTAGCAAGGCCGTAAACATCAAAAAGGGCGAGCTAACATTCGGCGATTATATAACTGAAGAAACATTCCACTTTAAAGTTACACTTTCAAATAAAGAAATCAACGGCACATTTGGCAATATGGATTTCGAGAACGGTGAAGCGGAGTTTGACCTCAAAAAGGGCGAATCCAAGACCGCCACCGGGCTCCCCGCGAACACCCACTACACCGTTACCGAGACCGCCAAGGACGGCTACACCTCTAACTATGAGGGCAACACCACCGAGGGCGATATCACGGCGAACGGCAAGGCAAATGCCTCCTTCGTCAACACCCGCAAGACCGGCAACCTCAGCGTTAAAAAGGTTGTCAGCGCCAAGGATCTTGACAAAGTAAAATCAAAGGCCTTTAATTTCACCGTAAAGCTTGATACGCCTCTCACCGACACTTACGGCGACATGACCTTTACCGACGGCGAGGCAAAATTCACGCTTACCCACGAGGAAACCAAGACCGCTACCGGCCTCCCCACCGGCATTAAATATACCGTTACCGAGGAGCACAGCGAGGGCTACATCACCTCCTACACCTCTATGACCGGCGAGGCCGACGAGAACGGCGGCTGGACCGGCGAGATTGCCGAGGGAGTTGCCAAGGTAACCGTAACCAACATTAAAAATGTCGGCGATCTGACGGTTACAAAGGTCGTTGACGGCAGCGGAGATTTGAGCAAAGAGTTCAATTTCATCGTAACCCTCAGCGGCACCGCGGAATCCGGCGAACATGGCGAAGGAATTAACGGCCAGTATGGCGACATGGCCTTTAGCGGCGGCGTTGCTCACTTTGAGCTTAAGAGCGGCGAAAGCAAATCGGCAAACAATCTTCCCATCGGCCTTGAATACACCGTCACCGAAGCCGAAGCCGATAAGGACGATTACAAGACCTCCTACGCTGTCACCGAGAAATCTGTGGACGAAGGCGAGCCCTCTTTAGGCGTCGAATCCACCCACAGCGGCAACAGCGGCAAGATCGGCAGAGATTCGAACGGCCGCAAATGCCAGGTGGTTGTTAAAGTCACCAATACCAGACCTTTCGGCAGCCTTTCGATTAGTAAAGCTATAACAGGCGCTGATTATAAAGATTACAAAGATCAAACTTTCAAATTCAAAGTAACAGGCCCGGGCTTCACCGCGGAGGATCCCCTTATCGCTGAAGTAATAGGTTCAGGTGCACACACCCTCTCTCATCTCATTCCCGGCGAATACACCATTGAAGAGGTTTCTGACAGTGCGCAGCTTAAAAATTACGATTGGAACGGCGTTAAGTTCACTGACGCCAATGGCAACGAGATTACAAAGGAAGGCAACACCATTAAGGTGATCGTCAAGGCCGACGAAAACACCGCTACCGAGGTCGTTGCCACCAACTCCTACACCTCTAAGCTCGGCAAGCTCACCATTACCAAGGAAGTTAAGGGACTTGACGACGTAACCGATGCGAATATCATACACCAAAAGTATACTTTCGATATTATTAGGAATGCAGACAACAAAGTCGTTGAAACAGTAACTCTTACAGACGGTGAGAGCAAAACCGTTGAAGATCTCACTCCCGGCACCTACACCGTTGAGGAAGTCGACGGCGATATTGAAGGATACACCAAGACCGTCACTGTCAGCGGCGACGGAGCAGTTACCGTTGAGGCCAACAAGACCGCAGAGGTCACCGTCACCAACGCCTACACCCAGATACTCGGCAGCCTTAAGATAGTCAAGACGGCTAAGTACAGCGACGGCGCCCCTGTGCCCGAACGCACCTTCAGGTTCACCGTCACCGGCCCGAGCTATCCCAACGGCACGACAGTAGATGTCGCCGTAGACGAAAAAGGCCATGGCGAGAGCGAAGTTCTCGACAACCTCATTCCCGGCGAGTACACCGTCACCGAGGATGCCGAAGATGCCAAGATGGAGGGCTACGAGCTTGTCACCACTGTTGGCGGAGTTACCGGCTTCTCGAAGACCGTCACGGTAGATCACACGAGCGAAACCAAGCCCGTTGAGGTAGAGGCCGTAAACACCTACACTCAGATCCTCGGAAACCTTAAGATAGTCAAGGAAGCCAAGGACACCGATGGCAAACCTGTCGGCGGCGCTCACACCTTCACGTTCACCGTCACCGGCCCGAGCTATCCCGCCCCCGGCCGTGAAGTAACCGTCACCGTAGACGAAAACGGCCATGGCGAGAGCGAAGTTCTCAAGAATCTCATTCCCGGCGAATACACCGTTGCCGAAGTTCCCGAAAGCGCCAAGCTCGACGGCTACTACGACCCGCAGGTTGAATATGTAAGCGGCGCGACGGTAAATGTTGAGGCCGACAAGACCGCGACCGCGTCGGTCACCGTTATCAACACCTATGAGAAGCAGTACGGCGGAATGAAAATTTCCAAGCACGTCGAGATTGACAATCCGAGCGAGCTTGATAATTACGAATACAACAAGCCATTCATCATTCACATTTACAGAAACGAGGGCGGATTTGAAGCTCTCCGCGAGATAACCGAAGGTCAGACCATTATACTCGACAATCTCGAGCCCGGCGTTTACACCGTCGAGGAAATTGAAGGAGACCTTCTTGAACAGAAATACGAAGACGGCAGCGTGGTGCAGTGGTCTCACAAGGTAACCGGCGAGAGCACGCAGATCGTCGTAGAGCCCGCAACTACCGCCGAGGGATATGTTGAGGTAAATCTGACAAACATCTATTCCCCGATAGTTGAGTGGGGCGAGCTTGAACTCACCAAGGATATCGTCCTTAACAACACCAATCCTGAAGATTATGCCGGCATTCTTGCTGAAAAGAACTTCAGATTCATAATCGACGGCCCTCTCGGCTATCAGAAAGTTAAAACCCTTTCTTACAACGAGCCTTCCGTCACCCTGAAATATCTCGTTCCCGGCATCTATACCGTCACCGAGGAGCAGAGCCCCAAGATCGACGGCTATGAATGGGTCGAGGTAGGCAGCCTCACAGTCGAAGTCAAGGCCATGCAGCAGGCCCCGGCGGTTCAGGATATCCCTGCCGAAGTGCCGGCAGTAGTCTCGATCCCGATTCCCGAGGCTCCCGAGGTGATCGCGGCCGACATGATCGCCAATCCCGCTATGAACGCTCCCGCAGGCTTCGGCATGAACGTCTTCGGCGAGGTTCCCGAGGATCAGCCCGAGCTCTTCCCCGAGGAGATCCCCGAAATGCTCGTCACCGACATGCCCGCCCCGTTCGCTCCTCTTGACGATAACACCGTAGGCGATCCCGCCCCGGCCGATCAGGTCGTAACAAATACCGAGCCCGCAAGGCTCACAGTCACCAACACCTATAACAAGCTCGGTTCGCTTGTTCTTACAAAGAACGTCACCGGCACCTACGCCGGCGCATACGGCAAGACCTACAGCTTCACCGTCACCGGCCCGAGCTATCCCAACGGCACGACAGTATATGTCGTCGTAGATGAAGACGGCCACGGCGAGACGCAGCTTGATAACCTCAAGCCCGGCACCTACACCGTCACCGAAAAGGACAAGGAAAACCTTAAGCAGAAAGGCTTCGTGTTCAATGTCACCGGCGAGGGAACGGCAGCCGTCGAATACGGCGAGACCGCCGGAATCACCGTGACTAACGATTATAAGGAGCTCGGCAAGCTCACCGTTACCAAGTCGGTCAAGGGTCTTCCCGAAGATCTTCTCGGCACCGAGGAATTCAACTTCGAAGTCAGAAACGAAGCCGGCGAAGCAGTTGCGGAATTCACCCTTAAGAACGGCGAGAATTATACCGTTGAAGGCCTCGAGCCCGGCACCTACACCGTCACCGAAAAGGACGCCAAGGTTGAAGGCTACGACGTCAACGTCACCGTCGAGGGAACCGCGGAAGTCAAATACGACGCGACTGCCCTTGTCACCGTAACCAACACCTATGAGGAGCTCGGAAAGCTCACCGTCACCAAAAAGGTCGAAGGACTTGACGGCGTGACCGACGAGAATATCCTGAATCACGAATATTCCTTCGAGGTAAGAAACGAGAAAGGCGAAACCGTCGACGCGTTCACCCTTAAAGACGGCAAAAGCTACACCGTTGAAAACCTCAAGCCCGGCACCTATGAGATAATTGAAACCAACAACGAACTTGAGGGCTACAAGCTCGACGTCAAGACCGACGGCAGCGCCGAAGTCGAATACGGCAAGACCGCAAACGTCACCGTAACCAACAGCTATAAGGAGCTCGGCAAGCTCACCGTCACCAAGTCTGTCGCAGGCGACAGCGAAGAAGCAAAGTGCAAGCTTTACACCTTCAAGATCGAAGGCCCTGACGGCTTCGTGAGATATGTCACCGTCACCGGCAACGGCAGCGTGACAGTCGACAAGCTCGAGCCCGGCACCTACACCGTAACCGAGGTCACCGAGACCTACACCGATGAAAACGGCGAAGAAGTCAGCGTAAACCTCAACATCGACGGCTATGCCTGGGAAGTCACAGGCCAGGGTCAGGAGGTCGTCATAGACCTTGACGACGCCGATAAGGCCGAGGGCGAAGTAACCGTCACCAACACCTACACCCGCGAGCTCGGCTCGCTGACCATCACCAAGTCGGTCGAGGGCAACAGCGACGAGGCTGAGGATAAGGTTTACACCTTCAACGTCACCGGCCCCGACGGATATTCCGCCAGCGTTACGGTCACCGGCAGCGGCAGCACCACCCTTACCGGCCTTGTCCCCGGCACCTACACCGTAACCGAGGACGACGCCGAGATCGAAGGCTTCGAGCTTGAAGTCACCGGCGGCGTAACGGTCGACGTTATTGCAAACGAAACGGCCGGCATAACGGTAACCAACACCTACACCAAGGAAGTCGGCTCGCTGACGATCACCAAGACCGTCGCAGGCGACAGCGAGGAGGCTGAGGGCAAGACCTACACCTTCGACGTAAGCGGCCCCGACGGCTATGCCGAGACCGTAAACATCACCGGCAATGGCAGCGTAACCCTTACCGATCTTGTCCCCGGCGTTTACACCGTTACCGAGCGCAATTCCGAGATCGACGGCTATGAGCTCACGGTCACCGGCGGCGGAACGGTAAGCGCAGTCGTCGTCAAGGACGAAACCGCTACCGCGGCATTCACTAACACCTACAGAGAGCTTCGCAGCATCTCGGTCACCAAGGAATGGTATGTAGACGGCAACCGTGCGTTCGCACCTGCGGGAGCTTCGATCACCGTAAACCTTCTCGCCAACGGAGCCGACACCGGCAAGTCGCTGGTGATAAGCGAATCCACCGGCTGGGCCGGAACATTTGAAGAGCTCTATGTGAACGACGAGAACGGAGAGCCGATAGCCTACAGCATTTCGGAGCAAAGCTATCTCGGCTGGCAGTCTTCGGTAACCGGCAGCGCGGATTCCGGATTCGTAGTCATCAACTCCACCACCACTCCTCCCGACACGCCGGATATCCCGAACATTCCCGACAACCCCTACTACCCGACCATTCCCGAATATCCGACTCCCGAAGAGCCCTATATTCCTCCCGTTGACATTCCCGAGCCTGATGTTCCGCTGACCGACATTCCCGACGAGCCCGAGGTTCCTCTCACCGATATCGTAGACGACGAGGTTCCGCTCTTCGACAAGGTTCCCGAAACCGGCGACGAAAGCAACACCGCCCTTTGGATCTCCATAGCGGCCTGCTCGGCTCTCGGAATAGCGATCCTTGCGGCAGCCCTCATTCGCGACAGCAAAAAGACCAGAAAAGAAGACTAACCCCTAAAAAGCAAACATTTTTAAAGGAGTGTACTCAGTGCAGAATAAGACAAAATGTGTGCTGATTCTGACAATGATACTCACCATTCTTACGACGACCGCCTGTTCGCAGGCGGCCGTCGATAAGGAGCCGGTGACAAGCCCGACTGCCCAGACCACGGCGGCCACTACCCTTGCGGCCTCGTCTACCGAGGGCACAAGGGCCTCGGTTTCTGAAACCGAGGTTGAATCGCAGGTGAAAAATCCCGAGACCTCGGCCACCGAGGCGGAATCGACCGTTACCGAGCAGTCCTCGCAGAGCCTGCCCGAGACCGCCGAACCCCTCACCTCGGAGACGGCGACGCTTAAGACCTCGGCGGCGGTGGACAAGACCGACGGCGAGGATACGCCCACGCCCGCGCCCGACGAGAAAACCGACGAGGGCGAAAGCCCCGAAAGCCCACCGGACGAGACCGATTCGACCGATTCCACCGACGCGACCGCTTCCACAAATCCGACAGGCCTGACGAGCGTTCCGACCGAGGAGCTCACCACCATTGAAGACACCAAGGTGGCGATGTCCGATTCCGAGCCGAAAACCCCGTCATATCCGCCGGTGGGCGCCCCCGGACTTTACGAGGAGCGCTGCTCCGACGCCGTCATCGATTACTCTAACACCGAAGACGGATACATAATGGTGAAGTTCACTTCATCTACGTCAAACAGATTAAAGGTGCTGGTGCAGGGCCCCTCGACTAAGTACCAGTACGACATAAAGCCGGACGAATGGTCGGCGTTCCCGCTTTCCGACGGCGACGGCACCTACGCGGTGGGGGTATATGAAAACGTGCAGGGCACGTCCTACGCACAGGTGCTCACGGCAAACATAAGAGTTTCTCTGACCGACGAATTCGCGCCGTTTTTGCGCTCTAACCAGTATGTCGATTTCGAGTCGGCGCCGGACACCGTTTCAAAGGCGTCCGATCTCTGCGAAGACGCCGACGGCACCCTTGAAAAGGTCAGCGAGGTTTACGATTTTGTTGTGAGCGAGCTTTCCTATGACTACGATCTTGCTTCAAACGTAAAGAGCGGCTATGTGCCGGATCTCGACAAGGTGCTTTCAAAGGAAAAGGGAATCTGCCTTGACTACGCTGGGCTTATGACCGGAATGCTTAGAAGCCAGTGCATACCCTGCAAGCTTGTCGTCGGATATGCCGGCACGGCTTACCACGCCTGGATAAGCGTCTGGTCGGACGAGGAGGGCTGGATAGAGGACGTCATCTACTTCGACGGCGAGAGCTGGAAGCGCATGGATCCGACATTTGCCTCCACCGGCGACAGAAGCAAATCCACGATGAAATATATCGGCGACGGAAAGAACTATTCCGCCAAATATTACTATTGACCTGTAAATAACAGGAGGGCCTTCGGGCTCTCCTGTCAAGTCGTTATATAAAGGCTTCGCCGCGTTGTCTGCGACGGAGCCGAAAGCACTGTTCAGACAAATAAAATCACACATTGGAGGAAAACGGCAATGAGTAAAAAAATGCTGACAAACAGCGAAATCAGCGCCTTTTGCCTGGGTCTTTCACTGCTCATTCATTCGGGAGTGGGAGTGGGCGACGGCCTTGCGCTTCTTGCAGAGGAGGAGACCGACGGCGAATACCGCGACATGCTCAAGGAGCTCTCCGAGAGCGCCGACAGCGGCGTTTCGCTCGCCGAGGCGGTAAAGACAAGCGGCAGGTTCCCGGGCTATGTCTGCGGCCTTTTAGAGGTCGGAGAGAAATCCGGCCGCACCGAGGAGGCGCTTTCCGCCCTTGCGCGCTATTATGAAGACCGCGCGAGGCTCGATCACCAGATCAAGACTGCCCTTTTGTACCCCGCAATTTTATTGGTGATAATGCTCGCGGTGATAGCCGTGCTGCTGATAAGGGTTCTACCCGTGTTCAACGAGGTTTACGCCTATTTGGGCGCAAGCCTTACCGGCATAGCCGGCGGACTTCTGTCCCTCGGCAGGGCGCTCGACGCCGCCATGCCCGTTCTTTTGGTGATACTCGGCATAGTCGTAGTGCTGATAATACTCTTTGCCGCGGTGCCGGCTTTCCGCGAAAAGCTCACCGGCTTTTGGCGCAGGCGAATGGGCGACAAGGGCGTCTCCAAGAAGATAAATACCGCCTGCTTTGCGCAGTCACTTTCGATGGGTCTTTCGAGCGGACTTCCCCTTGAGGAGGCGCTTTCGCTCGCGGGGTCTTTGCTGGACGACGTTCCCGCCGCAAAGGCAAGATGCGAGGACTGCCAAAAGCGAATCGAGAGCGGCGAATCGCTTTCGGCCGCGATGAAGGCTTCCGGCGCGCTGCCCAACACCGAATGCCGCCTTTTGGAGCTCGGCCTTCGCAGCGGCACCGGCGACGCAGCCATGGAGCAGATAGCCCGCAGGCTTTCCGAAGAGAGCGAGATCGCCCTTGAAGAATCCGTCGCAAGGGTTGAGCCCGCGCTCGTAATGGTCACCTCGGCGCTCGTCGGAATCATTCTTCTGGCGGTAATGCTTCCGCTGATGAACATTATGACGTCTATCGGGTGACGCAGATGGGAAAATATACGGAAAAGAGATTTTTCGCGGTCTTAAGAGGCATGTTCCTGCCGATAGCCGTTGTCATCGTTATCCTGATGTTCTTCACCGGGGTCTCGAATATCCAAAGCAGCAGCGGCGACGAGGGCATGCGCCAGCTTGAGGAATCTATCCGCCGCACAGCAGCCGCTTGTTATGCCTCCGAGGGGATATATCCCCCCACCGTTGAATATATGGAGGAAAAATACGGCCTGCAGATAGATAAAGACCGCTATTACGTCGACTATAACATTTTCGCTTCAAATATAATGCCGGACTTCACCGTGCTCGACATTTCGGGAATGTCCGACGGCTCAGAAGGGCGGTAAGGCTATGCGTTTTAAAAGCACAAAACACCATATAGACGGCCTTATAGCGCTGCTGCTCTTCGGGGTGTTCGCGGCATGCATACTTTCGGTGCTGCTGACGGGTTCCGAGGCATACCGCCGCCTGACGGAGCGCGACCGCAGTTCCTTTGCCACGCGCACCTGCCTTGAATATGTCGCGACAAAGGTTAGGCAGGCGGGCTCGGCCGAAAGCATAAGCGTCGACAGCTTCGACGGCACCAACGCGCTTTTGATCACCGAGGACATCGGCGGCAGAAGCTATATCACCCGGGTCTACTGCTATGACGGCTGGCTTCGCGAGATTTTCGCGGCGGCCTCCACCGAATGCAGCGCCTCTGACGGCGAAAAGATAATTCGGGCGGATTCTATGGATTTCAGCCTTGACGGCGGACTTTTAACCGCCACGCTTTCCGATTCCGATTCCGGCGCCGACAGCATCACGCTGTCGCTGCGCGAAGAGGGGGTAAGGCCATGAGAAGCAAAGCGCCTCTTGCATTGATGGAACAGGCGGTTATGGTTTTGGTATTCGCGCTCGCGGCGGTTCTCTGCCTGAGGGTGTTCGTCTGGTCTGACCGCACCTCCGAGATCGGCGCGGCGACGGATATGGCCGTTCTGAAAGCCCAGAGCGCGGCCGAGATCATTAAAAACGAAGGAAAATCCGGCCAAAGCGAGGAAGATGTTTTAAAGGCAGTATCCACGCGCCTCGGCGGGACATACAGCGACGCGGACGCTAAGCTGACCGTCGGATATGATGCCGACTGGCAGCCGGCTGAGGGCGAGGACGTAAGATATGTTCTTGCAGCCTCGAAAGACGGCGAGGGCAGCGGCGCCCTCGGGTCGGTGCATATCGAGGTAACGGAGAACACGCAGGGCGAAACGCTGTTTGAGATAACGGCGGCATGGCAGAAGGAGGCATAGTATGAACGGTGAAAAAAGGCGTTTTTCTCCGCCGGCAGTAGGCGGAAGCTCGCTTCTGGTAATTTTTGCGGTTCTCTGCCTCACGGTGTTCGCCATGCTTTCAATGTCGACGGTTCAGGCCGAGGACAGGCTGAGAAATTCCTCCGCAAAGGCGGTGTCGCAGTATTACGCCGCCGACGCCGAAGCCGAGAGGATCCTTTCGGAGCTCAGATTGGGGAGTATCCCCGATGGCGTGGAGCTTTCGGAGGACTTTAAAGCGAAATATTCCTGCGAAATTTCCGACACGCAGACATTATTTGTTGAGGTCAGCTTTGACGGCGGCCTTGGCGACAGCTATAAAATCACCCGCTGGCAGGCTGTTTACACCGCCGACTGGACGCCCGACGACAGCTTAGGCGTTTGGACAGGCGAAGAAAGCTGAGGATAGATTATGGAAATTGTTGATTATCTGTGCAAAGCGGTCGAAAGCGGCGCGTCCGATCTTTTCGTCGTCGCCGGCGGCACGGTCAGCTGCAAGGTCAAGGGGCAGATTTTAGGCGTAAGCGAGCAGAAGATCTTCCCCGACGAGACCGAGCGCCTTATAAGAGATCTTTACGTCCAGGCGGACAGGGATATCTCCCGCTACATAGAATCGGGGGACGACGACTTTTCCTTTGCTGTCGGCGGCCTTGCAAGATTCAGGGTGAACGCCTACCGCCAGCGCGGCTCGATGGCCGCGGTGGTAAGGGTGGTTGCGTTCAATATCCCCGACTATAGGGAGATGCACATTCCCGAGCAGGTTATTGACCTCGCCGAGGTAGACCACGGAATGGTGCTCGTCACCGGCACGGCAGGCAGCGGAAAATCGACCACGCAGGCCTGCATTATAGACCGCGTGAACCGCACCCGCAGCTGCCATATCATCACCCTTGAAGACCCGATAGAATATCTGCACCGCGACCAGAAGAGCATTATAAGCCAGCGCGAGATAGCCATAGACACCGAAAACTATCTCACCGCGCTGCGCGCATGCCTAAGGCAGGCGCCCGACGTCATACTTCTCGGCGAAATGCGTGACCACGAGACCATTCGCACCGCGATGACCGCTGCCGAGACGGGCCACCTTATCATAGCCACGCTTCACACAAGCGGCGCCGTGAACACCATCGACAGAATAATAGATTCCTTCCCCTCGGCCCAGCAGGCGCAGATAAGGATCCAGCTCAGCGCGGTTCTGCACACCGTAGTCTCGCAGCAGCTTATCCCCGCAAAGGACGGCGGAATGGTGCCGGCATATGAGATCATGCATATGAACAGCGCGATAAAAAGCCTTATCCGTGACAGCAAGAGCCACCAGATAGACAACGCCATCACCTCGGGCGGCGCCGAGGGAATGATAACAATGGATCAGTCGATACTCAATCTCTATAAAGAGGGGCTTATCGACAGGGAGACCGCGCTTGGATATGCGGTAAATGCCGAACAGCTTAAGCGCAGAATGATTTGACGGAGGCATTTATGAGCACCGGCGGAAAAAACATCAAACGACCTATCCTTATAACCGCGATAGTCATTTTATGCGTCGTCTTCTGCGTTTCGGGCGGAATAGTCATCTTTGACACCGTAAGAAACGTCCGCGAAGACAGGGCTTTTGACGATCTCAAAAAGAAGCTCGGCCCCCCGGCGGCTTCCTCCGAGGCCGCGGATATCCCCGACGGCGCCGGGGAAGCGAATACCCACGCGGACGGCGAAAACGCCGAGGCTTCGGCACCCGAAAGCCCCGCAGCGGATCCTTCCGCCGAGGAGGATATAAGCGGCAGATATGACGCGCTTTACGCCGAAAATTCCGATCTGTTCGGGTGGATAACCGTTGACGGCACAAAGATAGACTACCCGGTGATGTATACCCCCGACGACCCGGAATATTACCTCCACCGCTCATTCGAAAAGAAATATTCCTCGAGCGGCGTACCTTTCATGGACGGCGACTGCTATGAGGGCTGCCTCAACTACATAATCTTCGGCCACCACATGCGAAACGGCACCATGTTCGCGGCGCTTATAGACTACCGCAACGAGGATTTTTGGAAGGAGCACAAGACGGTAAAGTTCGACACCCTGAAGGTTCACGGGGAATACGAGATAATCTCGGCGTTTTACAGCCAGGTTTATCATGTCGACGAAACCGGGGTGTTCCGCTGGTATAACTACACCGATCTCACCGACGAGGCAGTGTATAACGAGTATATCGAAAACGTCAAAAAGGCGAGCCACTACGACACCGGCGTCACCGCGGAATACGGCGACGAGCTTTTAACGCTTTCCACCTGCGGCAAGGACAATATCCAGCGGTTTGTAGTGGTTGCAAAGAAAGTAAAATAAAGCCCCTCTTAGGGAATCAAAAAATCGCGGTATGACCTCGGTCATGCCGCGAGTTTTATGTTTGGTTCAGTCGGAGGAAACCTTTTCGTCGGGGTTGAAGGTGTAGATAATCTGCACGCCGTCGATATATTCGGTGTCCATGGCAAGGCGGGCGCGCACGCTTTCGTCCGGCGAGGTTATTCCCACGCCGATTCTGTATCCCTTTCGGAAACTGTCGGTAAAGGGAATGTGCGAAAGGGTTTCGGCGTTGTCGCCCGGCGCGAGCTTACTGAGGTCAATGTCCACCGATTCCCAGTATGTGAGCTCGCCGTCGAGATTGTAGACATACATCGTCACCGGCCATTCCCAGTATATCGGCGCAAGGCCGACGTTCCCCCATTTCATCGTCACCTCAAGGTCGCCCTCCGAGAAGGAATATTCCGTCTTTAGGTTTGAGATGTAATAGCGGTAGCCCATTTTTTCCCGGATTTGCTGAGCGTTTTTGGTGTCCTTTGTCTCGCCCGAGGGGCAGCGCGGGCCCATAAAGCTCAGGTGGGTGCCGGAAACGCAGTCGTCCATAACGGATATCCAGCGGCCGAAGAGCTCCTCGGCGGAAAGGTCTCCGCCTATTTCTCCGCCGACGGGCGCCTTTTCCCAGAAGCGCTCGGTCGGCTTGAATACAAGAGGTTCTCCGTCGGTGTGATATTCTCCGCCCGATCTCGTCCATTCCAGCCATTCCTCGGTGTCATCGGCGTCGCCGGTCATGTCGTTATAAAGCCCCAGCCCGCCGTCGACGGCTATTTCATAGTTTCGGCGGGTCAGAAGCCTTGCGTTTTTGAAGCTGTCCGAATAGGTGAGGATATATTCGTTGCAGATCTCCTCGTCGGGCAGCGGCAGAGCGCCCTCAGCGGTGTTGGTGTGCCATTCGCCCCAATGCCCGAGGCTTCCGAGCTCGACATACGCCACAAAGCTGTCGCGGTTGCAATAGTCGGCAAGAGCCTTTATCGCCGCCGTGTGCCGCTCGCGGAAATATCTGTTCGCGTAGTTGGGGCAGTATCCCTTGCCGTAACGGCAGTTGTAGAATACCCCGTCGTGGGTGGCGGTGTAAAGATAGGCGGGGATATCCATGTGCTCCTCGTCGTCGGGAATGTCGCAGACAAACCTCAGGACGGCGTTTTTATGCTCCGATTTCCAGCGCTGAATGTGATATTTTTCTTCTAACGATTCTATGTCGTAAAAATCCTTTTCCGGCTCCCAGTCCGACCACTTCACCTGAATGTAGACAAGCTGCGAATCCTCGCATTCCTCGGTGTTTTCACCCCAGGGCGCATAGCCGGTCAGGGGGTTGTCGAGGGGGATATCCGAGCTTTCAAGGTCGACCGAGACGTTTAGGCCGTAGCGAAAGGGGATTATGTATAAAAGCAGCCCGATTATTATAAGTCCTAAAATAATTATGACTATATAGGGCAGAACAGATTCGCGCTCTTTTCGTTTAGCCATGGTATTCTCCGTTGTACTGAATCAGCGTCGCGTCCGAAACACCCTCGAGCGCCTGTATTTTTTCAAGGAAAAGCGAGTTGCCGCCCCGGCAGAGCACCTCGTAGGTGACTTCGGTGGCGCCGGCGCGCATGGTTTTCGATTTCAGCTGGAATTTCATCTTGCCGAGGCAGCGCTGAATTTCGTCGCCGGTCTTATCGCCGGTATAGTGGGCGACGAGTATATATATCACCCCGCGCTTGCGGCGGTGGTAAAAAACGTGCACCACAAGAATTATCACCGGGAAGGTGGCTATCGCAAGCAGATAGAGCCCCGCGCCGAGCGTGATCCCCACCGAAATGGCCCAGAAGAGGTAAAAGAGATCCATGGGGTCTTTTATCGCGGTGCGGTATCTCACTATTGACAGCGCGCCGACCATACCGAGGGAGATGATGACGTTCGAGCTTATCGCAAGGGTGAGCATAGCCGTCAGAACGGTCATGCCGACAAGGGTCGTCGCAAAGGAGCTTGAAAACACCACGCCGCCGTAATAGTGGCTGTATATCTTATAGATAAGCATGCCGAGCAGCACCGACAGCACCATCGAAATTATCACCGACGCCACAAAGTCGGTCGTGACGCCCTGCCCGCTCAAAAAGTCCTCAAGCACCGACTTCTTGAAATAATCGCTTAATTTCATATTCTGTTCCTCCTGTTTGTCTTTGAAACTCCCGCAAGGGTATCCGTAAGGTGATATGCCCGCTCGTAGCAAAGGGTATATTTGCTGACGGCGGTGAATTCGTGGCCGTTAAGCGGCAGAAGCTTGTGGATATGCGCGGGCAGAAATTCGGTGAATTTAACCTCTAAAACAAGCTTGCCGGGCTCTAAGGTCTCAAGCGTGGGAAGCGAGGCGTCGAAGATGTCAAAGCTTCCCACGGCCGCCCTCACGTTGCTGTCAAAGGTGATCCTCACGTCCCCCTCGTTATAAATGAAGGGCTCGCGGTCGTAGTCGACTATCACCTTCGGCTTCACGAGCTTTGTGCGGCAGTCGAAGAAAAATTCGCGGCATAACGGGTGGCGGTGATATAAAAGAAAATCTATCTTTCCGTCGATGATGTCGCAGGTCTCCTCGCGGGTGATCGTTGCGGAATCCTTGTGGATATAGTTTCCCCGCTTCATTTTGCGCTCAAGCTTTATCGAGGAATCGGAGCAGTTGTAGCAGCGTATCCGCCATTTGCTTCGCTCCTCAATTCCCATCATCTTTTCGTTATATGAGGAATCCCAGATGTCGTCGAAATAAAGGCTGCGCAGCATATATTTTCCGTCGGTGGCGTGGGGGTCGTGCTGCATGACGCTCAAAAGCCGCTCACGCATGAAATATGCCTCGGGTTCCGAGATGAGATATTTCCACTCGTTTCTGAATTTAAGCCTCGGCGGGGCGCTCAGAATTTTTTCGCTTTCCATAGGTCACTCCCCGTAATATTCGTTCACCGAAATGCCGCCGTTCGGCGCCACATAGAAGCATAGCGTTCCGAAGACCGTCCTGTCCGTCTCGGTGAGATAATACTGCTTCGCGTCCTGAGAATAGCCGCTCGGGCCGTTCGCCCGCACATACAGAAAGTACTGCCCCTCGGGGAGCGCGTCGCAGGTGTATTCGTTTTTGTCAAGATCATTTAGGCTGAATATGCAGTTTTCAAAGTCGGGCGACTGCGAGAGCTCGACGGTGTAAACCGACTTTCCGCCGTAAAGATAGGCGTCCTCCCAGCTGAATGTAATTTTATCGCCGTTTGCCGCGGGTGCCGAAATATTAAAGGGCCAGGGCTCCGAAAGGCTGTCGCAAAAAGCCTTGTAGTTGCTTTCAATCTCGGTCGTGAGCGCTTCGGTGAGAATGTCGTAGTCCGATTCCGTCACCCTTTCGTAGGCGGAATCGGGATAGCTGAACACCGAGGATTTTATAAGATCGGAATATTTCACCGCCGCCTCGGATATCGCCTCGTCTGTCAGGTAGTTTTCCCTCAGGTCGTCCACCGTGTCCTGAAGCCTTTGGCGGCACTCGGCGTCTTGGAACATTCGCTCAAAGAGACGCGCGCTCACAAGCGGGAAGATCCCGTGGCTCCAGCCGGGGCTGAAATTCTCGTCCTTTAGCTTTTCATAAGCCTCGGGGAGTATTTTATCGTTATCCCAGCTTATGAAATAAAATTCGTCCGACCCCTGCGGGCTGTAAAGATAATAGTTTTCGGCCTCGATGTCCCGGTTGCCCATCAGAATGTGAAACGCGAGCCAGCTGTAAAGATTGTCCCTGTCGAAATATTTATCCACAATGTCGCCTATCGGCGTTTCCTCACGGTCTATCGCCGCAAGCATGTTTATAAGCTTTGTGTGATCGGGATCCCCCTTGATCTCTAAAATATCTTCAAAGGCGTTCTGATCGAAATTCGGCGAGGTCGCCGGCATGATGACGTCGGCGTGGGGCCGCCAGTCGAAATTCTCGGCCTTATAGAAATTTCCGTCGGCGTCAAGGCTGCGGTTTCTCAAATATTTTTTGTTTATCTGCTCGACGGCGGTGTAAAGGCCGTAGTCTTCAAAGAGACCGTCCTCGCCCTCGCTGCGGTCTTTGACATAAAGGTGTACAAACCAAGTCCGCGCGCTGAACATTCCGGGTATCGTCGCCATCAGGTCGTAGGCGAGCTTTTGGCGGAATCTCAGTGGATCGGCGGAATGCTTGTTTAAAAGGACGGCTTTTTGGCCGTTCCAGCTGCCCTTGCCGTTTTTGATGTCTATGCGGTAGCTCTTCTGCGGCTTTTCCGAAGCGCCCTTCCCCCTCAGCCTTACGGTGGCGTTGGCGTTCACCTCGCCGTAGCCGAATTCTCCGGAAAGCGGGCCGATTTCGTCCCCCACCTGCAAAAGCGCGTCGCATTTATAGGGCTCTATGCCCAAAGAATCGTACCAGCCGGTGGGGTGCTCGTTCACCTCGGCCCATGTGTGATCCGCCCCCTCGGAGGCGAGCCCCTTTCCGACCGTCAGATACATTGTGATTATCCCGCCCGAATCGGTGTAGATGTCCTTAAGATCCTCAAATTCATATCCGCCGACGGATTCCTTTTCATAGGTCTCGCCGGGGCTCAAAAGGCTTGCGACGCCCTTTCTTAAGGCGTCGTCGCAGCCGGCGAGCGCAAGCGCCGAAACCGCCGCAATCAACAGCGATAATATCCTTCTCATTCTGATTCCTCTATTCTTTGTTGATGTCGGTCGAGAATGTGCCGTCGGCGTTGGCGATAAAGCTCATGCAGCCGTAGCGCTTTCCCTTGAAATTCGGATCCTTGTTGTAGTAGTCGAAGCAGTCTTGCGTGTAGCCCGATTCGTTTTTCGAGATCACCCGAATAAAGTAGTTCCCCGGCGCTAAATTCACGTCGAAATAAGCCTCCGGGACTTTTATGTCCGATTCCTCGGCGATAACGTCGGTAAAGCCGGAATCCCTCGCAAGAATGCAGGTGTAGGTTATGTCTTCGCCGTCAAGATCATATGAAACGCCCCAGTCTATTTTCAGTCTGCCGTCGACGCTTTCCGGGATATCAACGTAAAACGGCCACGGTCTGTTGAGGGAATCAAGATAGATTTTGTAATTTTCGTATATTTCTTTATGCAGTGTGCTTGTGACGTCCTGAAATTCTTCAAGATTTCCGGGCCAACGCAACGAATCGACGCCGGTTAAATAGGGCAAAACAATTTCACTGTACTTTTTGACGTGATATGCCACAATATCTTCGGTCAGGTAATTTGCCATGAGATCGTTAACGGCGTCGTCAACCGCCTTGCGATATTCCGGAACCATCAGAAACCGTTTGAGCAATATTGCGTTGGTAAATTTTGTTATTCCGCATTCCCATGAAACGCCGTCGCTTTGACCGACAAGTTCATTATATCGCAGTTCAAAAGTACTGTCGCAGTCCCAGCTGAAAAGATACCATTTTTCAGAGTTGAGAGGACTGTAAATATAAAGATTGCGCGCGGGCACGTCGTTATTGCCGGTAAGGGTGTGAAAAGCGATGTAATAGCTGATATTTTCAACGTCAAAATGTTTTTCTATTATCTCCTCGGTCGGAATTGTGTAGTCATTGAGCTCTTTTAAAACTTCCTGAAGCTTTTCGGGGTTGTCGTTGCCCTTTGTTTCAAGATAATATTCAAAAGTGTCTTCGTCGGTCTTAGGCGACGATATATATTCATAAGAATTATAATTTATAATCGGATCGTAGGCATACCATTCAAACATTTCGCCTATTTTATAAAGATATCCCCGCTTATCAAAGCCGCGGCTTTCAAGCCAGCTGCGGTTTATCTGCTCCATTCTTGTGTATAGGCCGTAATCAACAAATTCCCCACTGCCGCCATCTGTCTCGTCTTTAACATAAAGGTGGACAAACTGAGTTCTTATAGCCGTCATCTGCGGAATGGGCTGCATAAGGTCGAATGCCAGCTTGTTGCGAAATCTCAATCGGTCATAGGGCATTTTATTGAGCGGAATAGTCTGCATATCTTTATAGGTGCCCTTGCCGTCTTTAATGCGTATTTTGTAGTTTTTCTGCGTTGCTCTCGACGAGGTCTGCCCCCTGACATTAACGGTGGCATTCGGCGTTGTCTCGCCGTAGCCGAATTCTCCCTCTTTGGGGCCGTTTTCGTCGCCCACCTGCAAAATTGCCTCGCAGGCATAGCGCTCTATGCCGAGATCGTGGTAATAATAGGTGTCGTAGGTGTTTACCTCAGTCCAGGTGTGGTTGGTGGAGTCCTCCGCGTTGCCCTCGCGCACCGTCAGATACATCGTCACAACGTCGTAAAGCTCAGAAGCGTCGGAATAAACGCTCTTGTCCTCCCGCAATCCCCCCGAGACAAGCGACGGGGGATCCGCAATATCGGCTACGCTGCCCTCGCGGTTCTCTGTGTCATTTACGACACTTTCGGAGGCCGAAACATTTGAAACAGCCGGCTCGGATATGCGGGTGCAGCCGGTAAAAAGGAGGATAAACGCCAGGGCAGCCGCGACGGTTTTTTTAAGGCTCATCTTTTCATCTCCTCAAGATGCTTTGAGATCTCGTCTATATGATTAAGGCTTTCGTCCATTTCCTCTTGCAGGTGCATGTAAACGCTTTCGCGGCGCTTATCCGCCTTTTTCTCAAGCCGCAGGCGCGCTTTTTCCTCAAGTCTTTCCTGCCGGGCGTCGAGGACGTTGCACAAAGACGTAAATAAGCCGTGCTCAAGATCGGGTACAACCGCCTGGCGGCAGAGAAGGTAATAGGGCAGGCGCTTTACGTACCATTCAAGCCTCAGCCAGACTATAAGGTAAAAGCATAGCCCGCCGAAGAAGAATCCGAGGCCGTAAAGGGTGACGGGAAGATAGAGTATTGAAAATACCGTCGCGCCGACGCTTATCGAGGCAAAGGCGAAGGTGCCCAAAAGCGCGCCGAAATAGTCCTGAAAATATAAAAGTATAAGCATTATCGAGTTTGCTATCGCGTAGATTCCGTAGCCCGCGCACTGGAACCTGAAAATTCCTATCGAGAGGTCGCCGAAGCCCATAGAGGTGCTCTCCATGAAAAACGTGCCGAAAACGACGAACATCACCGTGCAGACAAACTGCTTGTGGCCGGCATATGTCAGCTCGCGCCGCAGAACGCTTATCATCTCGGTGTTGGCCTGTTCGATGTCGCGGATAGAGCCGTTGTCGTTGAAAAGGCTGTAATAGTTTCGGTATTTGGGGTAGAACCGCACCTCAACCGAGGTGACGAAATTTATCGTTGTTATAAGTATCGAGAAAAAGGCAAGCAGCGCGGGGACGTCGTGGGCGGGCGCGCCGTAGAAAAGCCCCTGCACCTGAACCTTGAGCGGGCCGAAGTACATTATCACCAGGTGTGCAAAAAGGCCGATGTTCACAAACCCGCCTATCAGGGCGAGGCTGCGGTATTTGTCGAGCCACCTTAAAAACGTGAATTTCGAGCCGCGGCAGGTGGGAAAGTAGTCCAAAAGCAGCTTATAGTACCACACCATCAAAATTCCGTAGGAGACTATCACGCAGAGCATCAGCGCGGATATAGTCGCGTGGCCCAAAATTACAAGCACCAAAGCTATTATAAAGCCTATCATCAGGGAGATAGCGAACGCGAGGACTATGCCTTTATAGTCCTTAAGCGCCGTCAGATAGACCGTCTCCGTCCAGACGACCATTAAAACAAGGGAGAACCACAGGCATTCGAGCCGATATATAAGCGGCACGCCGGAAAAGTGAAGAAAAATTCCGTATAAGACGGCGCCGACGGTCAGCATTATGGAAAGGCTGCCGTAAAACGACGGCATTACGCGATCCGGCTTATCCTCGTAGAGCATGTCTGAGGCATAGCGGGTGATGACCATGTTGAACCAGCTTGTTACGGTGAGCGACCACAGAAGGCTGTAGGTGAGCATCGAGTTCATAAGCTCGCGCTCGTGCGAGCTCACCCCGGCAAGCCTTGCCACAAGCGCCATGCCGGAAAGAAGTATTACGCCGAGAACCATAGGCCCCGCGCAGATGATTCCGGCGTAGCCGTAGGCCTTGCAGAGGGCGAACACGCCCTTTTTGGAAAACAGCCTTTTCAGACTGAATCCGATGCCTGCCATCTTCTCATCACCTCCTCGTAGGTGTCCTGATAGTTGCGTATCATATCTTTATGCAGATAATATCTTTTTACCCTTTCCTTGCCGGCGAGGCCCATTCTGTAGCGCTCCTCGGGGTGGGTGCAAAGATATTCCATGGCGCCGCTTATAGCCTCGCGGTGAATCGGCGGAACGCAAAGCCCCGCCGGGCCGAGGCCGTCGCCCGACATGCCGCCTATAAGCTCCTTGCAGCAGCCTACGTCGGTGGTTACGCAGGGTCTGCCCGCCGCAAATGATTCGAGCACCGAAAGCGGCATTCCCTCGGATATGCTCGTTAAGATAGTGAAGTCAAACTCCTCCATTTTTTCAAGGACGTTCACCGTCCCCGGGAACAGGACGTCGCTTATCTTAAGCTGTTTGACAAGGTCGTAGCATTCGCGGGCATAGTCCTTGTCGTCCTCGGGGCCGCATATGTGAAGCCGTGCGTTCGGAACGCGGGTTTTAAGGTCGGCAAAGGCGTAGATCATCGTCTTCACGTCCTTTATAGGCGCGATCCTTAAAACCGCGCCGATGTCCACCCAGCCGTCCGGCTTTTTATAGGGGATATCGCAGAAGCGGTCGTAATGTATGCCGTTGACTATATAGCGGCACTTTGAGGGCTCGCAGCCCATGTCAATCTGCAAAAGCCTCGCCCTTTCGAACAGGCTGGTTATCATCGTTGCCTTTGCGTATGCCCCCGCGGAGAGCATGTAAAAGAATTTTACCCAGAAGCGCTTGAAAGCGGGTAGCACCCACTTTGCACGAATGATCTCCTCCTCCCGCTCGCGGGTATAGATTCCGTGCTCCGAGATCATATAGGGGACGTTGTATTTATAGCTGCCCAGCCTTGCAAGGATCCCCGCGTAGCCTGTGGCTATGGCGTGATATACGTCCGCCTTCGGGACTTCGGACTGAATGGTGTATAGAACCGGCAGCATCATCGAGCGCACCGTGTGAAACAGATCGGAAAACGCGGCGTAGGGATATTCCTCCCGGCATATCTCGGTGAGTATCTCCAAAAATCTCTCGCTCATCAAAAACGCGATGGGGGATACCCCCTTGTCGTGGTATATCCTGAAAAGGGTGTCCCAGTCGGGGTTGCCGCAGCGTATAAATTCGCACAGCTCGGCGCGCTCCTTCTCGGTAAATTTATATTTCGAGCTGCGAAACCTAAGCGACAGCGCGTCGTTTAAAAATATCTCCTTAACCTCGACTACGTTGTCGGGCAGGGTGTATTTATATTTTCCCCGGTCTTCGGAATTTGCGCCTATGGCCCATATTACGAATTCGTGCTGGCTCATCGCCTGGATATACTGGTGCATCCAGGAGGACACGCCGCCCGTGACATAGGGGTAAGATCCCTCAAGTATGACGCATATGCGCATTTTCCGGCCTCCTTTTATTTAAAATTTATGACCGCTTCGCTGCTTTCGGCCTTTAACAGATACAGCCCCTGCTGAAGCCTTGTCAGCTCGCCGCCCGACACCCCCGAAGGCTCGCGGCCGTTTAATCGCACAAGAAAATATGCTTCGCCGTTAAAATTGCCGAGCGAAAGCTTAAGGCAGTTTTCTTCAAGCGTTCTTTTGACGGTCACCGCGCTCGAGCGCTGCACCGCCGCCGCAAGACCCGAGGCCGTTCGCCGCTCGATATCGGGCGCCGCGCCGTAAAGCCAGTCCATATAGCCGCTTAAGTTGTTATACATTTCCTCCCACCCCGAAGAAGCCCCGCGGTTCGGATCCAAAACGTCGGAGACATGCACCGAATGGGAATTGACATAGTGAAAATTCAATTCGCTGAGCGCCGCAAGCTTTGCGCCGCTGTCGGTGACGGTGCCGGACGTCACCTTCGGGATATTCACAACGCCGTCCTCGCCAACGTCAAATTCCTGCGAGTAAAGCTCCCCCTCGGGGA
>CANQPB010000016.1 GCA_947625615.1 uncultured Clostridia bacterium
CGTGAACGCTATCCTAAAGGCGACCTGCCTTTCGGCTTGGTCGATTTCCTTTAATGCGGTTGCTTTGGACACTTCCCTTCTACCCTCTATTCTTGACTTTTCAGGGCGGACGTGCTATAATGAAAATTTGTAACCGATTTGTAACTTTTTGCCGAAAGGAGGGCTTGCCATGACCGATATTTCGCCTCAGGCGACTGAGGAGCTTTCCGCCACGCCCGCGCAGGGCGCTGCCGAAGCTATCGAAGCGGCCGAAAATCCGGAGGTTGCGGAGGAGATCTCCCCCGCCGAGCCGACCGCGGAGCCCTCTTCGGCCGAAAATTCCGGCCATGAGGACAAGACCGCCCGCGAATTTGCCGCAAAGCTTTCGCGGCACGCGGAAAGAAGCGCCGCAAAATGCGCGCGCTCGGTTCTTTGCGGGCTGGTGAGCTTTCTCGGGTTCGTATGGGCGGCGGCAAGAGACGTCGCCGTCAGAACGGCAAAGCGAACGGCGGCTCTTTCGGTCAAGGGCGTAAAAGCCTTTTCGGCGAGCGCTTCGCATTCTCTCGGGCTGATATTTTACCGCATCGTCGGGGCGCTGAGATATATAGGCGCCTCCGCCTGGGGAGTTTTCACCGCCGTGGTCACCGCCGCCGCAAAAGCGGTGTGGGCGGTGCTTTCGGGGGTGTTCGGAACCGTCTTCGGCTGGATAGCCAAAAAGCTCAAACAGCCTCTGTACGAGGTCTGGGCGTTTATCCTCACGCCGTTTGCCCACGCCTGGGGCGGGATCGCCCACGCGCATATCCGCCTGAAAAAGGCCGCGAAAAAGGGCTCCTTCCACGCCATAGGCTCCGTCTTCTCATCGCTCGGCAGATTTATCGCCAGCGCCTTAGAATTTTTCAGATATATCTTCAACTACGCCGCCCCGGTGATAGCGATAGTCTTTCTGATCTCGCTGATCAGGTATTCCTCAACGCTTCAATACGCCATCTCGGTGGAATATAACGGCAACGACATCGGCACCGTCGAAAACGAGGCCACGGTAAACGAGGCGCAGTCTCTCGTTCAGGACAAGATCACCTTCACCGAAAACGATCAGCCGATTATTTCAACTCCGAAGTTTTCGGTCACGGTGCTTTCGATGAGCGGCGATGACAGCCGGCCGACGAGCGACATTGACCAGCTCTCCGAGCTTATGATAGAGAGCGAAGACGTGCCCATTGTCTACGCCTACGGGCTTTACCTTAACGGCGAGCTCTTCGGGGTTTATTCCGAGGAGGACATGATTGTCATACGCGACGCGCTGAACGCCAGGCTTAACTATTACAACACCCCGCAGTCTATAGATTGCAGCTTTGAGGACGACATCTACCTTTCCGAGGGAAGATTCCTTGAAACGGTGCTTACCGACACCGACGCCGCCCTTGAGCTTATAAACGGCTCCACCGAGGTTGAGGCGTATTACACCGTCCAGAGGGGGGACAGCATCTCAAAGATCTGCCAAAACTTAGGCATCACCGAGGAGCAGTTTGCCTCGGACAACCCCGAGCTTGCAGGCGGAATCGACCGCGGCGACATCGTCACATACCACTACTCCGAGCCGCATCTCAACGTGATATGCACCCATTACGAGGTCTACGACCAGGTCATCGAGCGCACGACGGAATACGTCGAATCGTCAAAATACGAGCAGTACTGCGAGATCCTTTTGCAGCACGGCTCGGACGGCTATGAGAACGTAACCGCGCTCGTCACCGAGACAAACGGCACCGAGACCGACCGCACCATAGTTTCAAGAACTGTTCTTGAGGAGATGGTGCCCCGCAAATTCCGCGTAGGCACAAAGGAAAACACCTATCTTGACGGCGACACCACGATCATCGACCGACTGGGGACGTTCTGCTGGCCTCTTGCCGACGAGGACTGCTACATATCCTCCGATTTCGGCTACCGCAGCTGGGATCACTCGAATCACAAGGCGATAGACATCGCGGGAATCCCGCGAGGCACCGACATCTACGCCGCCTGCGACGGCAAGGTCACATTCTCCGGCTGGAAAGCCGCCTACGGCAAGCTTGTCATTATAGACTGCGGCGGCGGATATGAATGCTACTACGGCCACTGCTCCGAGCTTTTGGTGAGCGTAGGCGACAGGGTGGAAAAGGGCGACGTCATCGCCGAGGTCGGCATGACGGGCAGCGCCTCGGGCAACCACCTCCACTTTGAGATGAGATACGACGACGACAGAATAAACCCGTTTATGGCTCTCGGCGGCCCCGGCGGGCACAGGTTCAACATGGGATAACTTAACATCGCTGACAGCTGGCCCTCCCCTGCCCCAAAAAGCAGGGGGAGGCCGCTTAATTTCACAGCGGAGGCAAAATGCAAAAAAATTTTTCAAAAACCCTTGACAAGTCGGGGGGGCGGGTGATATAATAGTGAAGCTCGGTTGAGAGCAATGCAATTTCATATATGCGGCAGTGCTGGAATAGGCAGACAGGCACGTTTGAGGGGCGTGTGTCGAACGACGTATGGGTTCAAGTCCCATTTGCCGCACCAACCGCCGTGAGCGCAAGCTCACGGCGGTTTTCATTTGCTCTAAGCCCCGTAATCTCTCGGCAAAGAGAACCCCCATTCTTGACATTCCCTCCGGCCGATGATATAATATCCTCAACATCAAGGGAGGCTTCGCCATGCATGAGCTTAAAAGAAAAACCTACGTTTTAGCCGTTCTCGGCCTACTTTTGTTTAACTGCGTTATATTCACCTCCGGCGCGATGGCCGCATTCAGCGCGGGCGATCCCGACGTTGAAAATGCCGCCGCGCTGATTTTGATACCCGCGTTCTTCGTCCCGGCGGCGTGGGCGACAACCGTCCTTATAGGGCTTCTTTCGGCGCTTTTCGGGGTGTGCGCCGGCCGCGGGGCAAAGATCCGCCCCGACGAAATTTTCCGCATGTCCGGCCTCAGCCCCTTTTGGAAGCTCTGGCGCGCCGCGTTTTTGATCTTCTGCGCCGGCGCCATGCTGTTCGGATATTTTCTTTTAACGCCCTTTCACATTCGCGCCGCGCTCTACGCGTTCTCCGGCGGGGCGCTGCTTATAATGCTCTATTCACTGGCAAAAGCGGCCGTCTGCCCGAGGAGGGATAACCTATGAACGCGCTCGCAACAAAAAACCGCGCCGCCGAGATAGTCGACCGCCTCGAAAAGGTCTACCCCGAGGCGCAGTGCTCTTTGGTCTACGAAAAACCATACGAGCTGCTGATCTCTGTCAGGCTTTCGGCGCAGTGCACCGACGCGCGTGTGAATATCGTCACAAAGGAGCTTTTTAAAAGGTTCCCCACCCTTGAAAGCTTCGCCGAGGCAGATATCTCGGAGGTTGAAAAGATAGTCATGCCCTGCGGGCTCTTCCGCACGAAGGCAAAAAGCATCGTCGAGCTGTCGAAAAAGCTCATCGACGACTTCGGCGGCAGGGTTCCCGACACCATGGAGGGGCTTTTGTCGCTGCCCGGCGTCGGCCGAAAGACCGCCAACCTTATTTTGGGAGACGTCTACAAGCAGCCCGCCGTCGTCACCGACACCCACTGCATAAGGATCTGCGGGCGGCTCGGGCTTTCGGAGGGCGACGACCCCGCAAAGGTGGAAAAACAGCTTCGGGAGGTTCTGCCGATGGAGCGCGCCTCAGACTTCTGCCACCGGCTCGTCAATTTCGGCCGCGACACCTGCTCGGCCCGAAAGCCAAGGTGCGAGGGCTGCCCCCTCGCCGATTTGTGCGAATATAAAAAATCCCGCGGGTAACGCCGGGCTTGACGATATGATGACAGGCGATGCGTAAATCGCAGTTTGTAGGTGAAAAGAATGGATACTTGTGATTGGTGCAGCCTCTCTGAAGAAGACAAACAGTATCAGGTGTACGAGAGTAAATCATGGTCTGTTTTCCTCTCAGATGAACAGGACTATATCGGACGATGTATATTGGTTTTGAATCGTCATTGTAATTCATTATCAGAGCTAAAAGATGATGAATGGGACGAGTTTCGCAATCTGGTTTGTAAAGTGGAGGCATGCTTAAAGGCTGTTTTAGGAGCAACTCTATGTAATTGGAGTTGTTTGATGAACAGCTTCTATAAAAAATCAGAGCCTAATCCTCATCTTCATATTCACGTAAGGCCAAGATATGATAAGCCCGTGATGCTCAACGGGAACATTTATTCTGATAGCGAGTTTGGTCATCATTATGCGTTGAATAAGAGCGGGGTAATACCTGTTAAAGATAAAGAAGAAGTGCTTATTAGACTAAAAGAATGGTTGAATCGCTAAATTCCGATTTATCTGCCATACAGTTATTAATACGCGCATCTATACAAAAAGCAGACGGTTTCCGTCTGCTTTTGCCGTTTTAAAAGAGAAAAACGGGCCTCACCCTTTTATAACATCTCGTTTAAATTTCGGTTTTATTACTCAAAGTAGAATAATTCCTCGAATTTTTTGTCAAGGGCGATGCATAAAATCAGCGCGAGCTTTGCCGTCGGGTTGAACTGCCCCGTCTCGATGGAGCTTATGGTGTTCCGGGAGACGCCCACCGCCTCGGCGAGCTGCTGCTGCGATATCCCCCGCTCGGCCCGCGCCTCTTTGAGGCGGTTTTTTAAGATAAGTCTGTCGTCCAAGCCGCTCACCGCCCCGCTAAAAGATCAGGCTGTAGATATGGTATCCCGAAAAAACAGCCACAATCACCGTATAGAAGATCGCCAGCACAAGCTCTATTTTGCTGCGAAGCTTTATGAATCTGACCCAGCGCAGAGCCATGTCGGAGCCGAAAACTATCGCCCAAAGCCCGAAATTCGGCCCTCCGCCGACGGCAATCTGCACGATGAAAAATACCGCGGCAATAATCAGCATCACCGCGACCGCGGCCGAATTTGCAAGCTTTGAGATCTCCATGCCGTAAAGATCCTTGTTCCGATTCTCCGCCCTGCTCTTCGATAAAATATCTTCCTTGTCCATAGTTATCCACCTTATTTGACAAAGCCCGCGACGAATGTCGCGGCGTAAAAGATGAAAAGCCCCGAGAAAACGGCCGCCAAAGCTATGTCGGACGGCTTCCTGAGCTTTATCGCCTTAAAGACGCAGACCGCCGCCAGCATTCCGAAATATATCGCCATATTGTCCGCGGCATATTTCATCGGCAAATCGCAGAAGAACGCAAGAAAAAGCGATGCGAGCCCGCAGATAATTATCCCGACCGCGCCGCCTAACTGCCACGCCTTCGCGGTTATCCAAAGCTCCCGTTCGTCATACCCCTTGTTCTCCTTCCTGCTTTTCTCTAATATTTCGTTTTTGTCCATAACCGTACCTCCAATTTTATGCCAAGTTTTCTTTGCAAGACGATTATACCACTGCCAAGTTTACTTGTCAATAGGGGGCGGAAAATTTTTTGGCGGGCAATTGACAAATCCCGAAAAATAAGTATAATTATATGTGTAGGGTGGTCATATTTCTTGTGCCCGGAAATTTTTTCGGAGCTATTGACATTTAAGAATAAATATGCTACACTAATCATACAATAAATCGGTGATATCACCGATTGGGCTGGTCATTCGACCCTGGTCCACCGAGCGGCGGGGAATTTCCCCGCCATTTTTATTGACAAGAGGGCAGATCATGAACGAGCGTGCGCTGAGTGTTTTTGTAGACGAATCGGGGGATTTCGGGCCGTATCAGAGCCACTCTCCCTATTATCTCGTGTCGATGGTATTGCACGATCAAGACACAGATATTTCGGAAAACATCGCCGCCTTTCGCCGCCGGGTCGACGGGCTCGGCTTCAGATCGCACGCCGTACATACCGGGCCGCTTATCCGCAGGGAAAAGGACTATAAGGATTGCGGCCAGGACGAACGCCTGCGGCTTTTCAACGCCCTGTTTCACTTTGTCCGGCAGCTGAGCATAAGCTATATTTGCGTGAAAATCAAAAAGTCGGAGGATTCCGACAAGCAGTCCACCGCCGCCGCTCTTTCCGAAAGGATAAACTCCGCCCTCATATCATGCGAGCCGCTATTTCGGCAGTATGACAGAATTATAATTTATTACGATAACGGCCAGGAGGAGCTTAACGCCATTCTCAAAGCCGCATTCTGTTCGGCATATCCCCGCGTTGAATTCAGACGGGTGAAGCCGGCCGACTATGCGCTTTTTCAGGCGGCAGACCTTTGCTGTACGGCGGAGCTTCTTGCCGAAAAGGCGTCGGAAAAGACGCTTACAAAATCCGAGCTCGGCTTTTTCGGAAGCGCCCGCAATTTCAAAAAGAATTATTACAAACATCTTTCCGCCAAGAAAATAGGTTTTTGACCCCACGGCGGGGCAAAAATATCCCCTTCTGTAAAAAATTTCGCGAAAAATCCAACGGTTTTCGCGGGTTTTTTCTTTTTTGGGCTTGATATTCTCGCCTCAATATGTTATAATTCCGTTGTATGTATACAGCAGATCGACATTTTTCCAATAAATTGAAAGGATTGATACCATGAAAAAAAGAATCAGCGCTATCCCCTTCAAAGGCACTCCCGAGCAGGAAGCAAAGCTTAAGGCTGTCATCGAGGAGAAAAAGCACGTCGAGGGCTCCCTCATGCAGGTAATGCAGGAGGCCCAGGAAATTTACGGCTACCTTCCCCTTGAAGTCCAGCAGATGATCGCCGCCGGAATGGGCGTGTCGGTCGAGGACGTCTACGGAATAGCCACCTTCTACGCACAGTTCGCGCTTTCGCCCAAGGGCGAGCACCAGATCTCCGTCTGCCTCGGCACCGCCTGCTATGTCAAGGGCTCGCAGGACATCATCGACCGCATCTCCGAAGTTCTCGGGATCCAGTCGGGCGAATGCACCCCCGACGGCAAATTCTCGCTTGAGGCCTGCCGCTGCATAGGCGCCTGCGGCCTTGCCCCCGTCATGACGGTCGGCGACGACGTCTACGGCAGACTTACCAAGGCCGACGTCGACACCATTCTGGCAAAATATAAATAAGCCTTAACCATCAGATTCGCGACAGGGGTTATTAGTATGAAAATTTCTGATATCAAAACGCTTCTTGACGCCAAGGTGCTCTGCGGAGAGGAACATCTCGACCGCGACGTTTTCTCGGCCTGCGGCTCCGACATGATGAGCGACGTTTTGGCCTATGTTAAAGATCAGGCGGTGCTTCTCACCGGGCTTGTCAATTCCCAGGTAATAAGAACCGCCGAGATGATGGACATGATATGCATAGTCTTCGTGAGATCGAAAAAGCCCACCGACGACATGATAGAGCTTGCGCGTGAGAGCGGGCTTGTCCTTATGAATACCGAAAAGAGAATGTACGAGGCCTGCGGACTTCTTTACACCAGCGGCCTTGTCGGAAACGGGGTACATCATGAGTGATTCTCTGAGATTCCACTTCGACGTTAACGGCCAGAGCTTCACTTCCGCAGGACAGGCGTCGGTTCAGGTGAAAAAGAATCTCAGAGAGCTCGGAATTCCCGCCGAAACCATAAGGCGCGTTTCCATCGCAATGTATGAGGGCGAGATAAATATGGTCATTCACGCCCACGGCGGCGAAGCGGACGTTATCGTCTATGAAGACCGCATAGAAATCATTCTTGCCGACCGCGGCCCCGGGATCCCGAACATCGAGCTTGCCATGAAAGAGGGCTATTCAACCGCCCCCGACAACATTCGCTCGCTCGGCTTCGGCGCCGGAATGGGCCTGCCGAACATGAAGCGCTATACCGACGATATGAAAATTGAAACCGAGCTCGGAAAAGGCACCACCATAACCATGCGCGTCAACATCTGAGCCGGCAAAAGTCACATTCTGGCGGTGAAATTATGAATACATACGAACATTCCGTATCGCTCGACCCGTCGCGCTGCACCGGGTGCACCACCTGCATTAAGCGCTGCCCGACCGAGGCTATACGCGTCGACGGCGGAAAGGCAAAGATAAATTCCGACCGCTGCATCGACTGCGGCGAGTGCATAAGGATCTGCCCCCACCACGCAAAGATAGCCACCTGCAACAAGCTCGATCACCTTTACGACTATAAATGGCGGATCGCCCTTCCGGCGCCCACCCTTTACGGCCAGTTCGAGGGTCTCGACGACGTCGACTACGTTCTTCAGGGGCTTTTGGACATGGGCTTCAACGAGGTCTACGAGGTTTCGCAGGCGGCGGAGATAGTTTCGGAATATACAAGGCTCTACCTTAAAACCGAGGGCATAAAAAAGCCGGTCATAAGCTCGGCCTGCCCGGTTGTGGCAAGGCTTATCGGTCTGAGATTCCCCTATTTAAAGGACAATCTTCTGCCTATACTTCCGCCGATGGAGATAGCCGCAATCGAGGCCCGCAAAAAAGCAAAGCGGGAGCACCCCGAGCTTAAGGACGAGGACATTGGCGTCTGCTTCATATCCCCCTGCCCCGCAAAGACGAGCTACGTTAAAAACGGCTTCGGGACGTATAAATCGAACGTCGATCTCGTCGTCTCGATGTCGGATATCTACTTCTCGCTTCTGAATCTTATGAGCCGCGACAAGGCCCCCCAGCCGGTCTCCAATTCCGGAATGATAGGCATAAGCTGGGCAACATCCGGCGGAGAGGCCGCGGCGATCTTCAACGACAAATATCTCGCCGCTGACAGCATTGAAAACGTAGTCGAGATGCTCGATCAGATAGAAAACGGCACCATTCCCCCGCTCGAATTCATCGAGCTCAACGCCTGCACCGGCGGCTGCGTCGGCGGGGTAATGACGGTGGAAAACCCGTTTATAGCAAAGGCCCGCCTGCAGACCCTCCGCAGATATATGCCCGTCTCCCGCAATTTTTTGGAGGGCGACGACAAATATATCCCACCGGAATATTTCTTCGAGGACGTGCCCGACTATAAGCCCATGAACCGCCTCGGCAGCTCTATAGGCGAATCGATGAGAATGATGTCTGACATACAGAAGCTTCGCGACGAGCTCCCCGGAATAGACTGCGGATCCTGCGGAGCGCCCAACTGCCGCGCCTTCGCCGAAGACGTTGTAAAGGGAGAGCGCTCGCTTGAAAGCTGCATTATCCGCGCGCACAGAATCGCAAACGGCGAGCCGGTAAATTCGGCCCCGCATGAAAGAAAGGTCGACGGCATATGACGGTAACTGAGCTTTGTGAAAAATGCGGCTTCGAGGCCGTCTGCATGCCCGAGCCCGACCGCGAGGTTACCGGCGGCTACTGCGGAGACCTTTTAAGCTGGGTGATGGGCAGGGCGAAATCGGGCCAGGCCTGGGTGACGATAATGTCTAACCTTAATATCGCGGCCGTGGCCACGCTGTGCGACACCGCCTGCATCGTTCTTTCGGAAAACGTCTCGCCCGACGCGGGCGTTGCAGAAAGCGCCGAAATGCGGGGGATAAACATTCTGAAAACCCCGCTGCCCACCTTTGAGGCCGCAGTTTTGATATCCGAAAATCTATGAGCAGCTATTACTACGACCTGCATATCCATTCCTGCCTGTCGCCCTGCGCCGACAACGACATGACCCCCGCAAACATTGCGGGAACCGCCACCCTTGCCGGCATTCAGATAATGGCGCTGACGGATCACAACTCGGTGAAAAACTGCCCCGCCTTCTTTAAGGCCTGCAAAAAATACGGCGTAATTCCCGTCCCGGGAATGGAGCTTACAACCGCCGAGGACATTCACGTCGTCTGCCTGTTCGACGAACTCGACAGCGCCATGGCCTTCGGCGAAGAGGTGGATTCCCGCCGGGTGCTTATCCCGAACCGCACCGATATCTTCGGCGATCAGCTTATCATGGACGAAGACGAAAATGTTGTGAGCCGTGAGGAAAATCTTCTGCCGAACGCCACCGAGATCACGGTGGAGGAGGCGCCGAAGATCGTTGAAAAATACGGCGGCGTCTGCTACCCCGCGCATATCGACCGCCAGGCAAACGGGATAATCGCCACCTTGGGAACTTTTCCCGATTACCCGCCGTTTACCTGCGCCGAGCTGCACGACAAGGAAAAAATCCCCATGCATCTCGAAAAATATCCTGTTCTTCAGAATAAGCGGATAGTGATAAGCTCGGACGCGCACTATCTTTGGGACATACGCGACGCCGACGCCAAAATGGAAATAGACGACGAGCCATATTCCTCGGCGACGGTGAGAAAGCGGCTTATAGAGCTTTTAAAGCGGGAGGCAGACAGATGAAGGAGCTTTCGCTGAACATTCTTGACGTTGCGAAAAATTCCGTAAAGGCGGGTGCAAGCCTCGTTAAAATAGAGATCGACGAGACGGACGAAACCCTAAGGATAACCATTTCGGACGACGGCTGCGGAATGAAGCCCGACTTTTTGCAAAACGTGACCGATCCCTTTTGCACCACCCGCACCACCCGCGCGGTCGGCCTCGGGATACCGCTGTTGAAGCTTCAGGCCGAACAGACGGGCGGAGAGCTTACGATAAGCTCGAAGCATATAGACGATCACCCCGAAGATCACGGCACCGTAACCTCGGCGCTCTTTTACAAAAATCACATCGACATGACCCCCCTCGGGGACGTCTGCGGCTCGGTGGTAACCCTTATTCAGGGAAGCCCCGACATAGACTTTCTGTATATCCACAAAACGCCTAAGGGCGATATATCGCTCGACACCCGCGAGCTGCGGGAGGTTTTGGGCGGCGATGTTCCGCTTGACAACGCCGAGGTGCTTATGTGGATAACCGAAAACCTTAACGAACAGTATAACTCAGTTTCCTAAAGCAAAAGCTTAATTATAAAAATACCAAATAGAAAGGAAAATGTATTATGAAATCTTTAGCTGAACTCGCTGCAATCAGGGAAAGAATGAAGGACAGAGTGGTTCTGCGCGAGGGGCAGGGCGATATCCGCGTCGTCGTCGGCATGGCGACCTGCGGCATTGCCGCCGGTGCAAGACCGGTTCTTTCGGCGTTTGTCGAAGGTGTTGCCAACGCCGGACTTTCCGACAAGGTGACCGTCACCCAGACCGGCTGCATAGGCATCTGCCAGTATGAGCCCGTCGTAGAGGTCTTTGAAGCCGGCAAGGAAAAGGTCACCTATGTAAAGATGACCGCCGACAAGGCCAAAGAGGTTATCGAAAAGCACCTTAAGGGCGGCTCGCCCGTTGCCGAATACACCATCGGCAGCAATCAGTAAACCGAGATAAATTTTAGGAGGTATATAAAATTATGATTCGTGCACAAGTGCTGATTTGCGGCGGTACAGGCTGCACCTCATCGGGCTCCAAGGCGATCCAGCAGGCTTTCACCGAGCAGATCGACATTGCGGGACTTGCAGATGAGGTAAAACTGGTTCAGACCGGCTGCTTCGGTCTCTGCGCCCTCGGCCCCGTCGTTATAATCTATCCCGACGGAACATTCTATTCAAGAGTTACCGCCGAAGACGTCCCCGAAATCGTTTCGGAACACCTTTTGAAGGGACGCGTCGTTGAGCGCCTTGTCTACGCCGACACCGGCGATCAGACCGTTGAAAACGTCGCCGACGTATCTCTTTCCGACACCGCCTTCTATAAGGCGCAGCACCGCGTTGCCCTTCGCAACTGCGGAGTTATCAACCCCGAAAACATCGACGAGTACATAGCCATGGACGGCTATCAGGCTCTCGGCAAGGTTCTCACCGAAATGACCCCCGAGGAGGTCATCGACGTCGTCCTCAAGTCGGGTCTTCGCGGACGCGGCGGCGCCGGCTTCCCGACCGGCAGAAAATGGTCTATGGCGAGGACTCTCGTTCCCGACGCCGATCAGAAATACGTCTGCTGCAACGCCGACGAAGGCGACCCGGGCGCGTTTATGGATCGCTCGGTTTTGGAGGGCGACCCCCACGCCGTTCTGGAAGCCATGGCCATTGCCGGCTACGCCATCGGCGCAAACCAGGGCTTCATCTATGTAAGAGCAGAATACCCCATCGCCGTAAGCCGCCTGAAAATAGCCATTCAGCAGGCGCATGAATACGGCCTTTTAGGCAAGAATATCTTCGGCACCGGCTTTGACTTCGACATCGAGCTCAGGCTCGGCGCGGGCGCTTTCGTCTGCGGCGAGGAAACCGCCCTTATGACCTCTATCGAGGGCAAGCGCGGCGAGCCGAGACCGAGGCCTCCCTTCCCGGCCGTTAAGGGCCTCTTCGGCAAGCCGACTATTCTCAACAACGTAGAAACCTACGCAAATATCCCCCAGATAATCCTCAAGGGCGCCGATTGGTTCGCCTCCATGGGCACCGAAAAATCGAAGGGCACAAAGGTATTCGCCCTCGGCGGCAAGATCAAGCACACCGGCCTCGTCGAGGTTCCTATGGGCACCACCTTAAGGCAGATAGTCGAGGAGATCGGCGGCGGCATACCGAACGGCAAGAAGTTCAAGGCTGCCCAGACCGGCGGCCCCTCCGGCGGCTGCATTCCCGCGGAGCACCTTGACGTCCCGATAGACTATGACAACCTCATCGCCATCGGCTCGATGATGGGCTCGGGCGGACTTATCGTCATGGACGAGGACAACTGCATGGTAGACATCGCGAAATTCTTCCTTGAATTCACCGTCGACGAATCCTGCGGAAAGTGCACCCCCTGCCGCGTCGGCACCAAGAGGCTTCTTGAAATGCTCACCAAGATCACCGAGGGCAAGGGCACCATGGAAGACCTTGACAGAATGGAAGAGCTTTGCTACTACATCAAGAACAACGCTCTGTGCGGCCTGGGTCAGACCGCGCCCAACCCCGTTCTTTCAACCCTCAGATACTTCAGGGACGAATATGTCGCCCACATCGTCGACAAGAAATGCCCCGCCGGCGTCTGCAAAAAGCTTCTCACCTATAAGATCGACCGCGAAAAGTGCATAGGCTGCGGAATGTGCGCGCGTCAGTGCCCTGCGAGCGCCATCTCAAAGACCGACTACACCGCTCCCGGCAAGAAGCTCCCCGCTATGGCGATCGACCCGCAGAAGTGCGTCAAGTGCGGCGCCTGCATGAGCTCCTGCAAGTTCAAGGCCATTTCCAAGGAATAAGGAGGAAGTCGTTCAGTTATGGATAAAATGATAAATCTTAAGATAGACGGCGTCGCCGTCAGCGTGCCCGACGGCACGACTATACTTGAAGCCGCAAGACTTGCCGGCATCAACGTGCCCACCCTCTGCTACATGAAAGACCTCAACCAGATAGGCGCCTGCCGCATCTGCGTCGTCGAGGCCAACGAGGGAAGGGGCTTCCGCACCGTTGCCTCCTGCGTATATCCCGTCACCGAGGGCATGGAGGTCAGAACCAATTCCGTCGCCGTTCAGAAATCCCGCAGAACCACCCTTGAGCTGCTTCTGTCAACTCACGACAGAAAGTGCCTCTCCTGCGTGAGATCGGACAACTGCGAATTCCAGAAGCTCTGCCGCGACTACGGCGTTGAAAAGGAAGACGCTTTCGACGGCGAGAAGCCCGTTTACGAGCTTGACACCAGCGCCCCGCACATGATCCGCGACAACAACAAGTGCGTTCTCTGCCGCCGCTGCATTGCCGCCTGCAAGGCCCAGCACGTTTCGGTAATCGGCACCAACGACCGCGGCATCGACACCAACGTATCCTGCGGCTTCGGCCTCGGGCTTGCCGACGTCGGCTGCGTAAGCTGCGGACAGTGCATCATAAACTGCCCGACCGGCGCTTTAAGAGAAAAGGACGATACCGACAAGGTATTCGCCGCCATCAATGATCCCGAAAAGGTCGTCATAGTTCAGACCGCTCCCGCCGTCCGCGCCGCCCTCGGCGAAGAGTTCGGCATGGAGATCGGCACCGGCGTAGAGGGCAAAATGGTTGCCGCCCTGCGCAGGCTCGGCTTCGACAAGGTCTTCGACACCGACGTCGGCGCCGACCTCACCATCATGGAGGAGGCCTCGGAATTCGTCCACCGCGTTCAGAACGGCGGCGTTCTTCCCATGATCACCTCCTGCTCGCCCGGCTGGGTAAAGTTCTGCGAGACCTACCACCCGAACATGATACCCAATCTCTCCTCCTGCAAATCTCCTCAGCAGATGTTCGGCGCGGTCATAAAGACCTGGTACGCCGAAAAGAACGGCATCGATCCCAAGAAGATCGTCTCCGTTTCGGTTATGCCCTGCACCGCCAAGAAGTTTGAGATCAAGCGCGACGACCAGTCCGCCGCCGGTATCCCCGATCTTGACATTTCCATCACCACCCGCGAGCTCGCCAGAATGATAAAGCGCGCCGGCATCGATTTCGCTCACCTTCCCGATGAGAAATTCGACAGCCCGCTCGGCGACGCCACCGGCGCGGGAGTTATCTTCGGCGCGACAGGCGGCGTTATGGAAGCCGCCCTCAGAACCGTTGCCGACACCCTTGAAGGCAAGTCGCTCGACAATGTCGACTACCACGCTGTCCGCGGCACCGACGCCATCAAGGAGGCCACCGTTCACGTTGCGGGAATGGACGTAAACATCTGCGTCTGCTCCGGCCTCGACGCCGCCCACAAGGTGCTCACCTCGGTTGAAAACGGCGAGAAGAATTACCACTTCATCGAAATCATGTGCTGCCCCGGCGGCTGCGTAAACGGCGGCGGCCAGCCCATTCAGTCCGCTACCACCCGCGCCACTGTGGATATCAAGGCAAAGCGCGCCTCCGCCCTTTACAGCTACGACGCCGCAAACGTCAAGCGCAAGAGCCACGACAGCGAGGTAATGAAGGTTCTCTACAGCGAATTCTTCGGCGAGCCCGGCAGCCACAAGGCCCATGAGGTTCTGCACACCTCTTACGTCGACCGCTCAAAGAGTGTTGTGAAATAATCAGCCTTAATCACGAAAAGACCCCTTTTCCGAAGAAAAGGGGTCTTTAGTTTTTGCGGTTTAATTTTGCATGTTTATCTGCTGGCCGGTGATTAAAGGATAGCTTACAGGCCGGGCGCCGTCAAGATCCACCCTGTGCATGTCTACGCCGGTTATCTGGCTGTTTTCGTAGGTGGTATAATAATAGACGCCGGTGTCGGTGTTGCAGCAGGAGGAGTAGATGGTGTACTCAAACTTGTGGCCGACGCGGCAGCAGCCCTTTTGCTGCGCCACCGAGCCGAGTATATGCATAAACTGGCTTATGCTCTCCGATTCGGTGTCGCCACAGACGGAATTCAGCTTTGTGAACGCGGCCTTGACAAATCTTGACGCGCTGGAAAGATCGCCGGGAATGCCGATTCCGCCCATGCCCCGGCTGTAGGGGGTGAGTTCATGTCCGTCGGCAAAGCGGCTTACGGCCTCCTCGCGGGTGCAATTAAGATAATTTGCAAGATTCAGCATGTGAAAATCGAAGGGCGGGTTGTTCGTGAGCACCCCGACGGGGTTTTCATAGATTTTAAGCCCCTCTTTTACCGATTCGACGGTCAGAGAGCCGGTTTTGTCGGCGACTATCCAGTGAAGCGGCGAGGCGGGAAGCTGCGCGCTGAAATCTATCTTCGCGATGTTTATTCTTTCAAGGAGCTTTTTGGCTTCGCCCAAATCGGCGCACCGGCAGAGTATCCAAGGGATAAATTCAAAGGGCGCGATGTTGTCCTTGCCCTCGGCCTCCGGCTTGTAATCGGCATATGTCGGGAAATTCAGCCCGGCCATGGAAAGGCCCTTTTCGTTGGTGCAGTCGTAATAAAGGGGGTAGCCCTCGGAAACATAGGCCATGCCTATCATCGCGTAGTGCGACTTTATCTCGCCGGCGCGGCGAAAGCTGAACGGAAAGTTTCGCGGGGTAACGGTGACAGTCTCGTTATATGAATATTCGAGGTCGAGATTGCGGCCGAAATAGTGGTCGTGAGTTTTAAATGAAATTGCTGTGCACATAATTTTACCTCCTGATTTATATAACTGTCAGTCGTTCGTCAGATCGCCGTCGCCGCTGACAGGAATGGCCTCTCCAAGATATTTAGGCAGGGGCTTCGCAACGCATTTTACAAGGTCTTTGCACCTTGCCAGCACCTCCCGGACGTCCCGCCTGAGCTGTCCGTAATATTGTTGATAGTCGCAGGAAACGCCCACGGCGTCGAGCCCGAGCTTTCGGGCGATATAGACAGAGCGGTAGAGGTGGTATTCCTGCGTGACTATTATCACCTTTTTCGCGCCGAAGACGTCTCGGGCGCGGTACATCGTCTCATAGGTGGAAAATCCCGCGTGATCCATAAAAACGTCTGAGGAGAGAACGCCCCTCTCGGTCGCAAAGCGCTTCATCGTGCCGACTTCGTTGTAGTCGGTGCGGCCGTGGTCGCCGCTCATGATTATTTTGGGAGCAGCGCCGAGGCGGTAAAGCTCTACGCCCCGCGTAAGCCTGTCGCGGAGCATGTCGGAGGGCTCGCCGCTCTCCCTGACCTTGCAGCCGAGAACGATTATGCAGTCGGCGCCAAATCGCGAAGCCTCCTCGGGCGGGATAATATAGTCCGCGGCGAAATTTTTGACATAGACGTTAAGCCCGAAAATTGCGCAGAGCCCTGCGGCGCAGAGCCCCGCAAAGGTCGCCAAAGCGACGGCGGCAGGTTTTTTCATGATTGCTTCTCCTTCGGATAAACCATTCTTATTGATTTTATTTTATCATGCGCGAGGCAAAGTGTCAAGAAAATGAAAAAGTTTTCGCCGGCCTTTTTCAAAAGGCCGCGGGGGTCTCGGGGGCAGAGCCCACGAGCCGCGACAGCAGTCGCGGAATCCCCCCGGAGCGTGCCTGCTCGGCACGCTCCGGCATAATGCGAAGCGAAACGCAGGAGGGGGAGCCCGAAATCAGTCCGGTGGACTGTTTCGGGCCGGGGGAACCCTCGTCGGGGGTTCCCCCCGACGAGGCGCCATTGGCGCCTCGCAAAAAACGAAAAAGGGTTTTCCCAAAAAAGCCCCACATTGCGGGGCCTTGGGCGTTAAACTCTGTCCTTTATCTCGGCGGTGAGCTTTTCGACAAATTCTTCAAGCTTCATCGTCTCGTTGGCGGTCGAGTCGAGCTTTCTTATCGAAACGGTGCCCTCCTCGGCCTCCTTCTGGCCTACGATAACCATGTAAGGCACCCTGTCGACAACCTGCGCCTCGCGGATCATATAGCCGATCTTCTCGTTGCGGTCGTCAAGCTCGGTTCTCACCTTGGCGGCGCGAAGCGCCTCGTATACCTTGTTGCCGTAATCGGCGCACTTTTCCGAGACTAAAAGTACCTTCGCCTGAACGGGGGCGAGCCATGTCGGGAATTTGCCGGCAAATTGCTCGATAAGGTTGCCGATGAAGCGCTCTATCGAACCGAACACCACACGGTGGATCATTATCGGGCGCTGCTTCTCTCCGTTCTGATCTACATATTCAAGATTGAAGTTCAGCGGCATCTGGAAATCAAGCTGAATGGTGCCGCACTGCCATGTGCGGCCGAGGCTGTCCTCGATGTGGAAGTCTATCTTCGGGCCGTAGAATGCGCCGTCGCCCTCGTTGATCGTGTAGGGCATGCCGAGCTTTTCAAGCGCGTGGATAAGTCCGTTGGTGGCGGCCTCCCAGTCCTCGTCTGAGCCCATGGAGTTTTCAGGGCGGGTGGAGAGCTCGACCGAATATTTGAAGCCGAATTTTTTGTAGACCTCGTCTATGAGATTGACTACGCCGATTATCTCGTCGGTGATCTGGTCACGGGTCATGAAGATGTGCGCGTCGTCCTGGGTGAAGCATCTTACGCGGAAGAGCCCGTGCAGGGTGCCCTTAAGCTCGTGGCGGTGGACAAGGCCGAGCTCGCCCATTCTTATAGGCAGATCGCGGTAGCTGTGGGGCTGCGAGCGGTAAACCATAACTCCGCCGGGGCAGTTCATCGGCTTGATGCAGTAGGTCTCGTCGTCTATCGTGGTGGAATACATGTTGTCCTTGTAGTGATCCCAGTGGCCCGAGGTCTCCCAGAGCTTGCGGCTCATTATCATCGGCGTCTGGATCTCAACATAATGCTCGCGGGTGTGGATCTCGCGCCAGTAGTCTATTAGGGCGTTTTTGACCGCCATTCCCTTGGGCAGGAAGAACGGGAAGCCGGGAGCCTCCTCGGCGAGCATGAACAGGCCCATCTCCTTGCCTATGCGGCGGTGATCCCGCTTTTCGGCCTCCTCAAGAAGCTTGAGGTAGTCGTCAAGCTCCTGCTGGGTGCGAAACGCAATTCCCTTTATGCGGGTGAGCATCTTGTTGTCCTTGTTGTTTTTCCAGTATGCGCCGGAAACTGCGGTCAGTTTGAAGGCCTTGAGCGCCTTTGTGTAGGTGAGGTGGGGGCCGACGCACATGTCTACGTAGTCGCCCTGCTTATAAAAGCTTATGACGGCGTCTTCCGGCAGATCGGCGATATGCTCGACCTTATACTTTTCGCCGCGCTCCTGCATATACGCCACGGCTTCCTCCCGCGGGAGAATGAAGGGGCGGATAGGCAGATTTTCCTTGACGATTTTTTTCATCTCTGCCTCGATCTTGCCGAGATCCTCCTCGCCGACGGTGCGGTCGCCGAGATCGACGTCGTAATAAAAGCCGGTCTCGTTGGCGGGGCCGTAGGCAAACTTCGCCTCGGGCCAGAGGCGGGATATCGCCTGCGCCATAATGTGTGCGGCGGAATGCCTTAGAATATGCAGCTCCTCCTCGGGGGCGCATTCGCCCACCGTGCCGTTTGAATAGATTACTTTCATGATGTATCCTCCTATTTATACAGTATTAAACTTTTCTCAAAACATACAGTGTGGTGATGTCTCCTATATCGACACCTACACGCTCGGCCTGTTTGCCGAATTCGTTGTCGGATTTATCCCATTTGTGATAGTACGGCTTATCGCAGGATTCGATTTCAAATCCGCACCTTATAAACTTCTCTTTCCATGTTTCGCCGGGCCCGTCTTCAAAAAAACTGATCGCCGTCGGTGTCGGTGCCGTAGTAGTAATCGCCGCAAATCACTTTTGCGGGCCGGCGGCTAAATAAACCGCAAAATAAACCGTTCATCGAAAGTCCACCTCTTTGACGACATCAAAGAAACAAAAACACCCCGCAAGCTTTCGGCTTACGGGGCGATAAGATCGCGGTTCCACCCGAATTTATAACTCAAATGCCCTTAACGCGGGCGTTTCGGCGCTTATTGGGCGCGCTCGGGAAACGGTGTCCGATTGCAAGGATTTGCCGCGCGGGTTCCACCTTTTCCGCGCTCTCTTTGGGCATTCCGTGCCGGCTTTTTCCTTCAAAGCTTTTTGTCTATATGATGATATCACACTTAAGCGCGGTTGTCAAGCGAAAAATGGGGAAAATAAACCCCTGCCGTCAAAAAGCCGGGTGAGAGCGCCAAATCACCGCCGCACCGAAGGTGCCATTATACTGTAAACCTTTGGGGACACAACACTACCAATTATTTAAAAATTATGCTATACTATCCGTAACCTTTTCGCTGCGGATTGCGACTTTATAATTGAGGACCGAAAGGAGGTTCCGCCATGGACGACGAAAGCATAGTTTCCCTTTACTTTTCGCGAAGCGAATCCGCTATCCGCGAGACCGAGGCAAAATACGGCCCCGCCATTTCCGACTGCGCCTATAATATCCTTCTTTCGCGGCGGGACACCGAGGAATGCGTGAACGACGCCTATCTCGGCGCCTGGAATTCCATTCCCCCGGCAAGGCCGGCCTCGCTTAGGGCGTATCTACTTAAGATCACCCGAAATATCGCGATCTCGCGGCTGCGGCAAAATCTTGCGAAAAAGCGCTCCCGCGAGCTTGAGATCTCCCTTTCAGAGCTCGAGGACGTCCTGCCCGCCTGCCCGCCCGATCTTTCGCCGCAGGAGCTCGGCGAACTGCTCAATGAATTTTTGGCCGGCCTCGGCCGCGACGCGCGCACCGTCTTTCTTCGAAAATATTGGTTCTTCGATTCGGTGGCGGATATTTCCGCGCGAACGGGGTTCTCCGAGGCAAAGATAAAGACGAGCCTTCATCGCACCCGCGAACGGCTCAGAGAATTTTTAACGGATAAGGGGGTGGCAGTGTGAATATACCCGCGCTTGCAGACGCTCTCGGCTATATCGACGACCGCTTTGTGGACGAGGCTGCATGCTTAAGCAAAAAAAGAAAGCTTCCATATTTAAAGATTTTGGCGGCGGCCGCCTGCGCGGCAACGGTTATCGGGGCATCGGCGTTTGCCGCCATGAATCTTAAGATAAACACGGGGCGCAAGCCGGTGGAATTTTCGCCGCCGCCTTATTCGGAAGACGACGGGGTGAGAGGCGTCGCCGTGCCTATACCCTTTGAGGGCTTCGACAGCCCCGAAAGCCGCCTTTTCACCGAGCCCTGCTCCTCCCGCCTCGGCGACATTCCCGAGGGGCTTATAGATCTCGTTCCCGCCGGCGATTACGAAAGCTGGTCAAAAAAGATGTCTGCGGCGATCTTAAGCGCGCCGGACAGCATTGAGGGCTACGCAAATCTCTATTCCTTCGTTCACAGCTTCGGAATAACCGAAAGCGATCTTAAAAGCGAGGCGGATTTTTCCGACGAGGAGCTGCGGCTTATCCTCTCCGACGACGTGCCCGCCGTGACCGAAGCCTTTGCGACGGAATACGCGATCGTCAAGGAAGACAAGGCCTACAGCCCCTATTGGGTATATCTTCACGGCGTTGAGGACTATAAGGCCGCCGGCCTGACGCCCGAGGAGATAGAAAACAAGCTGAGCTACTACGCAAGCTTTAAATACACCGACATGGCGCGGGAATTTTTTGAGCAAAAGCTAAACGAGTTCATCGTCCCCGCGGGCGACGGCGTGACGCTGATGTATCGGGATAACACGCCTATCTACAACTACGGTCTGCCGCTTGTCATGAAAGAATTCGCCGTTATAGACATAACCTCGGGCCCGAGCGAGATTTTATATCTTGTAGACAACGACCCCGGGAGCGGTGACAAGAATATCTACGCGGCGGTGTATATGTGGGATCAGATAATAACCCTCGGCCGCGATTCCGAAAAGAGCTTTGAAGCTTTTGAAGCGTTTTGCAGCTATGCCGGGCGATCCGACTACTATAAAAGCGTCACTCCCGTCCCGCGGGGGACGGTGGTGCGCCTTGCCTGGGACGGCCTTTACGAGACCTCCCCAGAGGGCGAACCGAAACGCCTGACCTGGCTTTCCCGTCTCCAGTTTTCCGATTCCGACTGCGCCTACACCGATTCCGAGCTTGAAGCATTCGCCGAAAAGCTTGAGGGACATTATCTTGACTGCGAGGAATTCGAGGAATTCGCGTTTTTAAACAATCCCGGGCCTGAGGCTATCGGCAGCGGCTATGAGATGATAAGCGGCGCGGAGCCCTATAAGCTCGTTCCCGATCTTTCCGGCGAGCGGGAGGAGCTTTTGGCGACCCTTGATTCTATAGGCTTCGAGCAAAGCCGCGAAAGCTACATCTATTATTACGGCCTCTTCGACGAGGGCAGAAGGACAGGCTACGAATTTTACTATCTTTTGGACTGCTATATCACGCCCGAGAGCATGCGCGTATTTCAGGCGCTTTCGGGCTACAGCTTAACGCCCGTCTGGAAAACGCACGGCAACTATGTCAACCACGCCGACGGCAAGGGGCAGATGACCGAAAGGACGACCGTCTACTGCCTCGGCGACGACTACCGGCTTTTGTGCTACGACTTCCCGATAGAGCAGGAAAACGGCGACACCCTTTACGCGCAGGTCTTCAGAAAAGACGCTTCGCCCTATGACGGGCTCGATCCCGACGGCTTTGAAAAGCTCTCCGACTACTACAGTCTTCTCTATCGCTATGCCCGCAGCAGCGCGCATGTATATTATCGGGGCGAAAATTACCACTGCACGCCCTATCACCCGTCGGCGGAGGAGATTGAGCGCTTCAAGGCGGAGGGCGAATATATCGGCGAGAGCGTTTACAACCCCTCTATGCCGGAGGAGGATATGTTTTCGGACTACGCCGGCACAGACGCGTTCGGATACAGCGAATTCCCGGCGCTTGAGGGCGAATCGGACTGCGACAGGCTGCTAAGGCGGCTGAAAGAATTCACCGAGACCTCCGATTACACCTCCCCGGGTGACAAGCTTTTTGACATCGGCGATTTTGAATACTACGACTATCGCGAGGCAAACGACTACGACTGCTTCGCATCGAACCTCTTGCCCGGCGTGCCGCTTTATCTTTCGGGGGATTACATCATGGCGATTCCCGACGAGCCGATCTATAACGGCGATCTTGCGCCGATACCCGCGCGGCTCTACTACTGCGGCGACGAATCCGCAGAGATGCTCGGCGAGAGCGAGACGGCGGAGTATCTTAAGCGGCTCGAAAGGGAATTTTCCGAGACGGACGGCGTTCACAAGATCGTTTCGGAGAAATACGGCCGCAGTTGGGAGCTCTGCGAAAATACGCCGACGAGGGAGGAAGTGAACGAATTCCGCTATTTCGGGGACCGTGTTGACTATGCGTGGTTTGACATTGATGGCCGCCGAACGAGCGGTTCGGGGTGGCAGTTCAACCTCGCAAGCGCCCTGCCCGACGGCGAGCGTCAGGAGCGGGCAATATGCTACACCTGCGGCGACCGGCTGCTTCTGGAATTTGACGAGCCCGCGGGCGGCATTTACGGGAGGATTTATAAGGAAGTAAAATAAAAACCCGCCGAAGCGGGTGAGAGCCTATGAATGGGGCCCCGCAAAGCGAAGCCGCGATTTGCAATAGATTTATAAGCAAATCGCGACGAGCCACAAGGGCTCGCCGCGACGTGGTGCCGGTGGCGGGGGTCGAACCCGCACGGTATCTCTACCACCGGATTTTGAGTCCGGCACGTCTGCCAATTCCATCACACCGGCGAATGCGCTTATTATATCAGATTTTTGCCGGCTTGTCAAGACAAAAGCGCAATTTCGGGCGCACTTCATGCATTAAGACAAAATTCCCGCCCGCGGGCTGCGGACGGGAAATTTTTTTGTTTTTATACCTGCTGTTCGGCGGGCGCGGTCTCGTGGACGGCCGGGGCGGCGTAGGGCTCGTTCTTGACAACCTTTACGTTGTTATAAACGTCCATGCCGGTGCCGGCGGGCAGAAGCTTGCCTATGATGACATTCTCCTTAAGGCCGACAAGGTGGTCGACCTTGCCCTTGATTGCCGCGTCGGTGAGGGCGCGGGTGGTCTCCTGGAAGGAGGCCGCCGACAGGAAGCTTTCGGAGCTCGAGGAAGCCTTGGTGATGCCCTGAATAACCGGACTTGTGGTAACAAGGCGGGCGTCCTCGTCGCCGGCGTCTATCTCCTGCTGGATCTTCGCGTTGATCTCGGCGATCTCGTTCTTGTCGACGAGCGTTCCGGGGAGCAGATAGCTCGATCCGGGATCCTCAATCTTCACCCTACGAAGCATCTGACGGGTGATTATTTCGATGTGCTTGTCGTTCAAGGCAACGCTTTGCAGGCGGTAGACCTTCTGAACCTCGGTGAGGATATAGTTTCTTGCGGCCTCAATTCCCTGAATGGCCAGAACGTCGGCGGGATTCTTGGAGCCGGCGGTAAGCTCGTTGCCGGGCTGAACGACGTCGCCGTCGTGAACGACGATTCTGTAGTCCCACGGGACGGTGTACTGCTCGCTCTCGCCTGTCTCCTCGTTGGTGACGACGATAACGCGGGATTTTTTGACCTCCTCTATCTTCACCGTGCCGCCGATCCTTGCAAGAATGGCAGCGCCCTTGGGCTTGCGGCTTTCAAACAGCTCCTCAACGCGGGGAAGACCCTGCGTGATGTCTTCGGCCGAGGCTACGCCGCCGGTGTGGAAGTTACGCATGGTGAGCTGCGTGCCCGGCTCGCCTATCGACTGCGCGGCGATTATGCCGACGGCCTCGCCGGTGGATACGACCGTAGAGTGCGCAAGATCCATGCCGTAGCACTTCGCGCATACGCCCCTCTTCGACTTGCAGCCGAGAACCGAGCGAATGGCTATCTTGTCCTTGCCCTCGGCCTCAAGGGTCTCGATGACCTTCTTGGCGTCGGCGGCGGTCATGAATTTCGAAGACGAAACGACTACCTCTCCGCTGGCGTTTTTAAGATCCTTCACGAGGAAGCGGCCCACAAGGCGATCGGCGAACGGCTCGATTACCTCCTTGCCGTTGCGGATCTCGAAGACGTCTATGCCCTCTTCGGTGCCGCAGTCCTCCTCGGTGATTATAACGTCCTGCGCAACATCTACAAGACGGCGCGTCAGATAACCCGAGTCGGCGGTCTTAAGGGCGGTATCGGTAAGGCCCTTTCTTGCACCGCGCGAGGAGATGAAGTATTCAAGGACGTTAAGCCCCTCGCGGTAGTTTGCACGGATAGGCATTTCTATGGTGGCGCCGGAGGTGTTCGAGATAAGTCCGCGCATTCCGGCGAGCTGACGGATCTGGTTTATCGAGCCGCGGGCTCCCGAGTCGGACATCATGTAGATCGGGTTGTACTTGTCGAGCCCCGACTGCAGCGCCGCGGTGACCTCGTCGGTCGCCTTGTTCCAGATGTCTATAAATCTCTTCGATTTCTCCTGCCGCGAGATCATGCCGCGCTTATACTGGCGGTCGACCTTGTCGGCAAGGGCGTCGGCGTTGGCCAAAATGTCCTTTTTGGTGGGCGGAACGACGGCGTCGCTTACGGCTACGGTGATCGCCGCCTTGGTGGAATATTTGAAGCCGAGCGCCTTGATGGAATCGAGCACCTCGGAGGTGCGGGTGGTGCCGTGCTTGCGAATGCAGCGGTCGATGATGTCGCCGAGCTGCTTATGCTTTACAAGGAAGCCTATTTCAAGATCGAACTGCTTCGAGCTGTCCGTTCTGTCGACATAGCCGAGATCCTGCGGGATATTTTCGTTGAAGATGAGGCGCCCCACGGTGGTGTCGATAATCTTCGAAACCTGCCTGTCGCCGATCGTCTTTGTAACCCTGACCTTGATCTTTGCCTGTAAGGTGACTATCCCTGCCTGATATGCCATCATGGCCTCGTTCACGTCGCGGAAGATCTTGCCCTCGCCCGGCTCGTTCTCGCGCTCAAGGGTGAGGTAATATGAACCTAAAACCATATCCTGTGTAGGAACGGTGACGGGGCGGCCGTCGGCGGGCTTCAGAAGGTTGTTCGCGGCGAGCATCAAAAATCTTGCCTCTGCCTGAGCCTCCACCGAAAGCGGAACGTGAACGGACATCTGGTCGCCGTCGAAGTCGGCATTATAGGCGGTGCAGGCGAGCGGGTGGAGCTTAAGGGCGCGGCCCTCAACCAAAACCGGCTCGAACGCCTGAATGCCGAGGCGGTGAAGCGTAGGCGCGCGGTTCAAAAGCACCGGGTGGCCCTGAATTACGTTTTCAAGGGCGTCCCAGACCTCGTCGCGGCCCCGCTCGACAAGCTTGCGGGCGGACTTTATGTTGATGTTCGGGTTGGTGTCTACAAGGCGCTTCATTACAAAGGGCTTGAACAGCTCGAGCGCCATTTCCTTGGGCAGGCCGCACTGATACATCTTAAGCTCGGGGCCTACGACTATAACCGAACGGCCGGAATAGTCGACGCGCTTACCTAAAAGGTTCTGACGGAAGCGCCCCTGCTTGCCCTTGAGCATGTCGGAGAGCGACTTGAACGCGCGGTTGTTCGGGCCGGTGACGGGGCGGCCGTGGCGGCCGTTGTCGATAAGGGCGTCGACGGCCTCCTGGAGCATTCTCTTTTCGTTTCTCACGATGATGTCCGGGGCGTCAAGCTCGAGCATTCTCTTAAGTCTGTTGTTGCGGTTTATAACCCTGCGGTAGAGGTCGTTCAAGTCCGAGGTGGCATATCTGCCGCCGTCAAGGGGAACCATCGGCCTTAAATCCGGCGGGATAACCGGCACGACGTCAAGTATCATCCACTCGGGGCGGTTGCCCGAGGTGCGGAAAGCCTCGACGATCTCAAGCCTCTTAAGAAGCTTTATGCGCTTTTGGCCGGTGGGGAGATCCTTAAGCTCGGCCTTAAGGCTGTTTGCCAGCTCCTCAACGTCTATCTCCTCAAGGAGCTTTTTGATGGATTCGGCTCCCATTCCGGCGACAAACTGATCTTCATATCTCTCGCGGGCGTCCTGATATTCCCGCTCGGTGAGGATCTGCTTCTTTACAAGGCCGGTGTCGCCCGGATCTATGACGATATACTTTGTGAAGTATAAAACCTCTTCAAGGCGCTTTTGGGAGATGTCGAGCATCTGGCCGATCCTCGACGGGGTGCCCTTGAAATACCATATATGAGATACGGGGGCGGCGAGCTCGATATGTCCCATTCTCTCACGCCTTACCTTGGCGCGGGTTACCTCGACGCCGCAGCGCTCGCATATCTTGCCCTTGAAGCGAATTTTCTTGTACTTTCCGCAGTGGCATTCCCAGTCCTTGGTGGGGCCGAAGATGCGCTCGCAGTAAAGACCGTCGCGTTCAGGCTTCTGGGTGCGGTAGTTGATGGTTTCCGGCTTTTCGACAACGCCGTGCGACCAGCTTCTTATCTGATCGGGAGAGGCGAGGCCGATTTTAATAGAATCACATACGTTAAAATCCAAAATTCAAAACCCTCTTTACGTTAAATTATCCGTTGCCTGCCGCTTACATTACGTCGGCGTCGTCCGTGTCGGAATCTACTATCGAGAAGCCGTCAAGCGTGTCCGGCTCGTCGTCGAAGTTAAGGTCGTCCTCGTCGTCCATGTCCTCGTCATAGTCGTCGGCGTTTTCGGTGTAATCGTCGTCGACCGGCTCGTTTTCGTAGGACATTCCGTAGTCGCTTATCGGCGCCGGGATAATGTCGGCATCGTCGTCGAAGCTTTGGGTGAGGTCGATCTCTTCTCCGTTCTCGTCAAGCACTCTTACGTCGAGCGCCAAAGACTGCAGTTCCTTGACCATAACCTTGAAGGCCTCGGGTATGCCGGCCTTGGGGACGTTCTGACCCTTGACTATGGCCTCGTAGGTCTTTACGCGGCCGGTGGTGTCGTCCGACTTGACGGTGAGGATCTCCTGCAGCGTATATGCCGCGCCATAGGCCTCGAGCGCCCAGACTTCCATTTCTCCGAATCTCTGGCCGCCGAACTGCGCCTTGCCGCCCAGAGGCTGCTGTGTAACCAAAGCGTAGGGGCCGACCGAGCGCGCGTGGATCTTGTCGTCGACAAGGTGATGAAGCTTAAGATAATACATTATGCCGACGGTGACGCGGTTGTCGAAGGGTTCGCCGGTTCTGCCGTCGTAAAGAACGGTCTTGCCGTCCTCGTCCATTCCGGCCAGGCAGAAGCATTCGCGGATATCCTCCTCGTGGGCTCCGTCGAAGACGGGGGTCATTATCTTCCAGCCCAGCTTCTTGGCGGCCATGCCGAGGTGAACCTCGAGCACCTGACCGATGTTCATACGGGAAGGAACGCCCAGAGGATTGAGAACGATATCAAGCGGCGTGCCGTCCGAGAGGAAGGGCATATCCTCCTGCGAGAGGATTCTTGAGACAACGCCCTTGTTGCCGTGGCGGCCCGCCATCTTATCGCCGACGGAGATCTTTCTCTTCTGGGCGATATAGCAGCGCACAAGCATGTTTACGCCGGGGCTGAGTTCGTCGCAGTTTTCGGGGGTGAATATCTTTACGTCGATGATGACGCCCGATTCGCCGTGAGGCACCCTGAGCGAATTATCGCGCACCTCGCGGGCCTTTTCGCCGAATATTGCCCTCAACAGGCGCTCCTCGGCGGTGAGCTCGGTCTCGCCCTTGGGGGTGACCTTTCCGACTAAAATGTCGCCGGATCTGACCTCGGCGCCTATGCGGATAATGCCGTTTTCGTCAAGGTCTTTCAGAGCGTCGTCGCCGACGCCGGGGATATCCTTCGTGATCTCCTCGGGGCCGAGCTTGGTATCGCGGCACTCTATCTCGTATTCTTCAATGTGTATGGACGTGTAGATGTCGTCCCTCACAAGGCGCTCGTTCAGAAGCACGGCGTCCTCGTAGTTGTAGCCCTCCCATGTCATGAAGCCGATGAGGGCGTTTCTGCCAAGGGAGATCTCGCCGTTGCAGGTGGCGGGGCCGTCGCCGATGACCTGGTGGGCCTCGACGCGCTCCCCCTTTGAGACTATCGGGCGCTGGTTGGTGCAGGTGCCCGAGTTGGAGCGCTTGAACTTGGTGAGGTTATATGTCTTCATCTCGCCGGAATCCTCGCGGACGACGATGGTCGAGGCGTCGACCTTTTCGACAACGCCCGCGCCCTCGGATACGACGGCTACGCCGGAGTCGAGGCAGGCGGCATATTCCATGCCGGTACCGACTATCGGGTTTTCGGTGACAAGCAGCGGAACCGCCTGGCACTGCATGTTGGCGCCCATCAGAGCGCGGTTTGCGTCGTCGTTTTCAAGGAAGGGTATCATCGCGGTGCAGACCGAAACAACCATCTTCGGGGAGACGTCCATGAAATCGATGTTCTCGCGGTCTATCTCCATGATCTGATCGCGGTAGCGGCCGTTTACCCTTGCCCTGACGAATTTATTGTCTTCGGTCAGCGGCTCGTTGGCCTGGGCTACCATGTAGTTGTCCTCGACGTCGGCGGTCATGTAAACCACCTCGTCGGTGACGACGCCGGTGGACTTATCGACGCGGCGGTAGGGCGCCTCGATGAAGCCGTATTCGTTTATCCTTGCAAACGTGGCAAGGTAAGATATAAGTCCGATGTTCGGGCCTTCGGGGGTCTCGACGGGGCACATTCTGCCGTAGTGAGAATAGTGAACGTCGCGGACTTCGAAGCCTGCGCGGTCGCGGGAAAGACCGCCGGGGCCGAGGGCGGAGATTCTTCTTTTATGCCTCAGCTCGGAGAGCGGGTTTACCTGATCCATGAACTGCGACAGCGGCGAGGAGCCGAAGAATTCCTTGAGGGCCGCGGTGACGGGGCGGATATTGATGAGCGCGGTCGGGGTGACGACCTCCAAATCCTGCGACTGGATATTCATTCTCTCGCGGATAACGCGCTCCATTCTCGAAAAGCCGATGCGGAACTGATTCTGCAAAAGCTCGCCCACGCAGCGGATTCTTCTGTTGCCGAGGTGGTCTATGTCGTCGACGGTGCCCACGCCCTCGCAGAGATTGAGGAAGTAGCTTATAGTCGCGATGATGTCTTCGATGACGATGTGCTTCGGGATAAGCTCGTCGCGGCGCGCGCGGATCTGCTCGGCGATCTCTTCGTCGCCGTTCGCCGATTCAAGTATCTCGCGCAGAACCTTGAAGGATACCTTTTCGTTGATGCCGAGGGGCTTCGCGTCGAAGCCTATGAAGCGGTCGATGTCGACCATTCCCGAGCCTATTACCTTTACCTCGTCGATGTCGACCTTGTGGGTGACTTCTCCGGTGGGGCTGGTGAGGGTCTCGCGCTTTTCGACGGTGATGTACGCCTCGGTGACGCCGGCGGCTTCAAGCTCGGCCGCGCGCTCTTTCGAAAGGGTCTCGCCGGCCTCGGCAAGAATCTCGCCGGTAATGGGATCGGCCACGGGGCGGGAAAGAAGGTGTCCCGAAAGGCGGGAGGCTATCCCGAGCTTTTTGTTGTATTTATATCTGCCGAAGCGGGAAAGATCGTACCTTGCGGCGTCAAAGAACAGATTGTTCAGGTGGGTGATCGCGGAATCCACCGTCGGGGGCTCGCCGGGGCGGAGCTTCTTATAGACCTCTATAAGGCCCTCCTCGGTGGTGGTGGTGGAATCCTTCTGGGTGATAGTGGCCCTCAGGCGGGGATCGTTGTTGAAGACGTTGTCGATGTCGTCGTTGGTGCCTATGCCTATCGCGCGGATAAAGGTGGTGATGGGTATTTTGCGGTTCTTGTCTATTCTGACGTAAACCACGTCGTTGGAATCCATCTCATATTCAAGCCAGGCGCCGCGGTTGGGTATTACCGTCGACTTGAACAGCTCCTTGCCGGTCTTGTCCCTTTCAACGGCATAGTAAACGCCGGGGGAACGCACGAGCTGGGAGACTATGACGCGCTCGGCGCCGTTGATGACAAAGGTGCCCGAAGGGGTCATCAGCGGGAAATCGCCCATGTATACCTCGGAATCCTTGATTTCGCCGGTCTCAAGGTTGTTGAGCCTGGCGGTAACCCGAAGCGGCGCGGCGTAGGTGGTGTCGCGCTCCTTGCACTCGGCGATGGAATATTTCGGCTCGGCGTCAAGGCGGTAGTCGATGAAGCTGAGCTCTAAGGTCTCGTTGTAGTCCTTGATAGCCGCTACATCGCGGAACACCTCTTTAAGTCCCTCTTCCAAAAACCACTTGTAGGACTTTTTCTGAACCTCGATAAGGTTGGGCATTTCAAGAACTTCGTTTATCTTGGCGAAGCTCTTTCGGACGTTCTTGCCCAGTTTGACGTCCCTGACGTTCATTGGCGGTCACTCCTTTTAGAGATTGGGGTTTTGAGCGGAGAACAGGCATTTTTGTTGAAAACAACGAATTTAGAGCTGAAACCGTTGAAAAATTTCTCCCAAAAAATTTACAATTTCAGGTAAAAACGGCGTTTTCGGCAACAAAGCGCTTATACTCCATTTTGCTATGATACATAATCAACTATAGCGCAAGAGGGGCGGGTTGTCAAGAGGAAATTTGGTGAAAAATGATTTTCGTAGCAAATTGCAAGTAAAAAGCCTTTACAGATAAATTTTTGGTCAAAATAGCCAAAAATAATCCCTCCGAAAAATTTTTTCGGAGGCGGTGCAATATTTCGGGCGTTTAAAACGTATTGTATATGAAACCGTTTCGAGGGGGCGGAACACTTCCCCGAAGCGACAAAGAAAGGACGGTTAAAATGAAAAGATCACTGAAAGTTATATTCGCGGCGGCCTGCGCGGCTGCGATGCTATGCTCCTGCGGCTCGAAAACGGCCGACGGCTTCGCCTCGGATTGGGCTCCGGCCGAGAATAACGCCATGTACGGCTGGGACGCCGACTATGACAACGTGCTCGAAGAGGTTGAAGCGGAGGTTGCCTACGATACGGTCGCCACTCCGGTCGAGGCTCCGGTTCCTGCCGAGGAGCCCACGCCCAACCCTAATACAAACCCGACGGCCGCAAGCGCCACCACCCCTCAGGAAGCCGCAAGAAAGATAATCAAGAACGGCGATCTGACGCTTGAAACTCTCGAATTCGACCGGTTCATCAACGACCTTGAAAGCTCGGTGAGCGAATACGGCGGCTACGTTGAAAGCTCGTCTCATTACGGCAGCGGCTCGAACCGCGGTGCAAACTACACCGTAAGGGTGCCGGGCGAAAACTACGATTCGTTCATTAACAAGGTGGGCGGCCTCGGCACGGTGGTGTCCTCCTCGACCTCGACGCAGGACGTCACGCTGAAATACATAGACTACGAGGCGAGGCTTGAGGCCTATAAGGCCGAGCGCGACAGCTTTATGGCGCTTTTGGACAGGGCCGAGACCGTCGAGGAGATTTTGCAGATCCAGAACCAGCTCACCGAGGTAAACTATCAGATAGAGAGCTACACCTCGCAGCTTAACACCCTGAAGGATCTCGTCTCATACAGCACCGTAAACATCTCCGTCGACGAGGTTGCAAGGGTTACCCCGCCCGAACCGAAAACCGTCGGCGAGAGGATCTCCACGCAGTTTAAGGAGAACATCTACGACATCTCCGAGGGCGCCAAAAGCACCTTTGTAAACTTCGTGAGCTCGCTGCCCTACATCGCCATCTACGCCGCGGTCATCGCAATTATCGCGCTGATAGTGTTTATCATCGTCAGATCGGCGAGGCGCAAAAGGGCCAAAAGAATGAGCGGCCTTCCCGGCGCAATTCCCCCGGAAAGCGGCGAGAACGGCATCAAAAAGTAAATAAAAAAACAGGGCCGCCCATTTTTGAGGCGGCTCTGCCTTTTGCGATTGTTTCAGTCGGCGCCGACCGTTCTGTATACCGACGACGCGCCGTCCCGGCCGACGATGATGTGGTCTAAAAGAATTATGCCGTTTTCGGCCATTACGCGGGCCATTTTATAGGTCGAGGCTATGTCCGCCTCGGAGGGCATGGAGCTGCCGCCGGGGTGGTTGTGCGCGATGACGCACCTGTCGCTGTTATAGTATTTCACCGCGTTCACCGCCGCGCCAATGTCGAGGCCGAGGGTAAAGGGGGTGCCCTGCGCGACGGTCTCGGCGTCGAGAGCCCTGAAATTCTTGTCGAGCGGCATGATGACGAATTTTTCCACGCTCACGCCGACGAAGATCTTTTTCAGCATCTCGATCGCCACGCCGCTGTCCGCGACCTTTTCCCCGGTTATGCTCAGATCCCGGCAGACGGTGAAAAAATCCTTCATTACGGCAAGCATGAGCGCGGCCTTCTGGGTCATTCCGCCGACGTCGCTCAGCTCGGAAAATCCGGCGTCAAGAATGTGCCCGGCGGTGCCGAAGCGCTCGAAAAGGCCGTCGACGGCCTTGGCGGCGTCGGCGTCGCACATGCAGTAGCCGAGGACGAGCTCTATGGCGTCCCGGGGCATGAAGGAATCGGCGCCGTGGGTTGAAAATCTTTCGCGCAGATATGCGGCGCGTGCTCTTTGAGGATCCATAAAAATCAGCTCCGAAAAAATCAAAGGGGGTCTGCCGACAGCGGATCCCCTTTTTTGGTGAGCCATTGGAGATTCGAACTCCAGACCCTTTGATTAAAAGTCAAATGCTCTGCCAACTGAGCTAATGGCTCTTGCTGTCTTGCTGAAAACAGCCTCAACATTATAGCAGAAGCGGCAGGGTTTGTCAAGCACTTTTCCGAATTTTATTCATTTTGCGGCGTTTTCGGCGCGGGCCGGGGAGCGAAGGGCACCCGTCATGAAAAAAATTTTCGGTCAACCCTTTTTCAAAAGGCTTTTTAACCTGTCTCACCCCCTGCCCCCTCTCCCTCGCGAAGGGAGAGGGGGTTCCACCCCGTCACCCGGCCGTTCACCTTGCGGCGAACGGCGCGACCCCTCCCCTCAAGGGGAGGGGTGTGTTCCCAAAGGCATACAGCAAAATCGTCGTTGGGTTCGGCACTTTAGGTGCGGCGGTTGCCGGTATGCTGACAGCCTGCACTTATATAATGCATGTCGGGGGCAAAACATAAAGAAAGTCCGGCAAAGCCGGTGTTTGCGTTAGCAAACCTGAGGCGGGCGACACGATTAAAACTCTTTGAGCACGAGCAGTCTGTCGTTTTTGACTGCGAAGTGCGAAAAGAAAGTTTTAACGCTTCGCGAAGAGCCGAGGCGGCTTTGCAGTGCAACGCAAAACTAAAGTGCGATTTTGCAGGATTCTTTCGCGTTTCACCTCTCGCAGGAAAGTCCGGCAAAGCCGGTGTTTGCGTAAGCAAACCTGAGGCAGGCGACGCGATTAAAACTCTTTGAGCACGAGCAGTCTGTCGTTTTTGACTGCGAAGTGCGAAAAGAAAGTTTTAACGCTTCGCGAAGAGCCGAGGCGGCTTTGCAGTGCAACGCAAAACTAAAGTGCGATTTTGCAGGATTCTTTCGCGTTGCGTGGGCGGCCCCTTAATGCGCCTGATGCGTTTTGCCCGCCGGGCGGACATCACAAATTGGTGTCCGCCTGATTTTTTGCGCAGCTGCGGCACCGGGGCTTTGCCGGCTGCCCCGCCGCCCGGCTCTGCGCCCCGTATTCAAGAAGCGCCCTAAGCTGGGCCGAGGCGCATTTCAGCGTTTCCGCGTCCATGCGGCGCAAAAGCGACACCGCCTCCTCATAGTCCTCGGGGTCGCCGCGCGATCTGTCCCCCGACATTCCGAAGCCGGTCTCAAGCAGGACGTCCCCCGAGGTTCCGAGAATCTCGGCAAGACGCTTTATTTTCAAAACGTCGGGCTGGCGCTTGCCGGTCTCGTAACCGCAATAGGTGCTCCCCGTCACCCCAAGCGCCTCGGCCACCTGCTGTTGATTCATTCCCGTGCGTAGTCTCGCTTTTCTCAGTTGCTCGGCAAATCCCATAATTCTCACCTCATTTTTAATATATCACGCTTTTACCCGTTTCGTCAAGAAATTATCAAAAACGCTTGACACTTTGGCGAATTGCTGATATAATATTATAAATATTTGGCGTTTTGCAAATCAACGGCAGACTGTCGGTCATACGGCTGCGGTTTTGCCGCAAAAATTTTTCCGGCGGCAAGCATTCAAGGAGATTTTTCTATGTTTCCGAATCTATTGGGAGTAAAGGCTTCCCGGCGGCTTACAAACGGCGATATGGGAAAAATTATCGGCGTGAGCCGTTACGCTTTCGGCAGAAAAATGCGGCGCGGAAGCTTCCTGCCCGACGAGTGCCGGGCGATCTGCAAATATTTCGATCTGCCTTTTGAATATCTTTTCGCCCTTCCCGAGGAGGGCGGAATAACCGAGCGCCCCGGAAAATAAAACCCGGGCAATATTCCTTTTCGGCCTTTACGGCGAAGCGGAAAATTATGAGAGTGATTTTTTTGAAATTTCTATGGGATTTTCACAGCGCTTCGCATGGCAGTTCCGCCGCCGTCGGCTTGCGGCGGCGGGACAAAATTATTTTTGTCGGCGCGCAGGCGCTCTGTTCCGCGAATATTCCTGCCCTTTTTCGGCCATAATATCCCCGAGCAATAGCTCAGGGCTATTTTTATTCTGAAAGGATATTGCTATGAAAAGAATCATCACTTTGCTGCTCGCGTTATCGCTTGCGGCTCTCGCCCTTGCCGGCTGCGGCGACGGCGATATTTACGACCGCCCCGGCACCGGCACCACCATAGACAACGCCGTCACCGAACCGCCGATAGGCTCGGACAACGGCTCCTACAGCGCCGACCCGGACGGCGACGTCTCCCAGACCACTGACGGAATCCTTGAAGACGGCATCGACGGCGTAGAAAAGGGTCTCGACGACATCGGAGACGGCATAGAAGAGGGCGCCGACAGGCTTGAAGACAGACTTGACGGCGCGGACGACAAAGACGGCGAGGCTGACGGAGACGGCGCGGCCGACGGAGACGGCGAGGTCTCGCAGGGCGAAAGCGCCGAGGATCACCGGGCCGAGGTTAATTCGCAGAACAACGGCAACAACAACGCCGGAAACACCAACGGCTCGACTAACGGAAATTCGCACTGATATTTCGGGGCGCACGCAAGCCGCCCCCTCCCCGGCGGGGAGGGGGCGGCCGGCTTTTTGTTAAGGAGCAAAAGCCTCGCGGGGGTGGGGCGATTTTGATTGCCGCCGAGGCGGCCACCTTTTGGGCGCTTTGTCACGCACTTACCGAAACCGCGCTGAAATTTTCAAAAAAGGTATATGCAAAGCGCAAAATTTGTGCTATAATGTACTCCGAAGTAAACGCGGCGCCCCCAGCGCCCTTTTCGGAGGCAGAATGAATACCGTTTCGATAGGCAGCGTTAAAATTGAACAGACCGCAGCCCTCAGCCCTATGGCCTCGGTGGCCGACCGCGCCTATAGGGAGCTCTGCCGCGAATTCGGCGCAAGCTATCTCGTCACCGAAATGGTGTCGGCGAAGGGGCTTTGCTACGGCGGGGCGGGCTCGCTCGAGCTCTGCGAGATTCACGAAGCCGAACGCCCCTGCGCCGTCCAGCTCTTCGGCGAGGAGCCGGAATTCATGGCAAGGGCGGTCGAAATAGTCAACCGCTTTCGGCCGGACATCATCGACATCAACATGGGCTGCCCGGTGGCAAAGGTGGTAAATCCCGGGGGCGGCTCGGCGCTGATGAAAAATCCCGATCTCGCGGCGTCGCTTGTCAAAGCCGCGGTCAGCCGCGCCGAATGCCCCGTCACCGTAAAAATACGTTCCGGCTGGGACGAAAACAGCATAAACGCCCCCGAATTCGCCGCATACATGCAAAGCGCGGGCGCCGCGGCCATAGCCGTCCACGCGCGCACAAAAAAACAGCTCTACGGCGGCCTCGCCGACTGGTCGGTGATAAAAAGGGTAAAGCAGGCGGTCAGCGTGCCGGTGATAGGCAACGGCGACATACGCTGCGGCGCCGACGCCGAAAAAATGTACCGCGAAACCGGGTGCGATCTCGTCTCGGTAGCGCGGGCCTCAAACGGCAGGCCTTGGGTGTTTTCGCAGATACGCCATTTCCTTGAGACCGGCGAGGAGCTGCCCGAGCCGCCCCTTGAGGAGCGCCTTAAGGTCATGCTCGGTCATGTCGACCGAATAATCATGTATAAGGGCGAGGACACCGGCGTCAGGGAGGCGAGAAAGCATCTGGCGTGGTATTTAAAGGGCGTCCGGGGCGCGGCTAAAATCCGGGCGCACACCTCCGAGATCTCCACCCGGGACGACATTTCAAGGCTTATAGACGAAATAACGGGGCTTTCCCCCGAGGCGACTTAAAGGCGCAGGGGGAGGGCGGGCGGGGCGCGCCTTGGCCGAAAGCCCGCAGGAAGCAGCGCCTTTAAGTCGCCGAAAACAATATTTATAAAGGAGCATACCGCCATGACATCACTGTCCGAAATTTACAGCTGCATCGATTCCTTCGCGCCGTTTCGCAATCAGGACGGCTTTGACAACAGCGGCCTCTGCGTGGGCGATCCCTCCGCAGAAGTTAGCCGCGTTCTTTTGGCTCTCGACGCCACCAACGCCGTCGTCGACGAGGCCGAAAAGCTCGGCTGCGAGCTTATTCTCACACACCACCCCGTAATCTTCCACCCGTTAAAGCGTCTTGACGTCTCCTATCCGGCGGCAAGGGCGCTTTCAAAGGGAATCGCCTGCATAGGCTGCCACACCAGCCTCGACAGCGCGCCTTACGGCGTCAGCGACATGATGGCGGACGCCCTCGGCTTTGAAAATCTCGGCGTCGTCCCCGAAATCAACCGCCGCGACCCCGAAACCGGCGCCCCGGTGGGCTACGGCGCGATGGCAAAGTGCAAAAAAATGTCCCCGCGCGAGCTTGCCGAGCTCTCCGGCTCGGTGTTCGGCTCGGCCGCCCTGCGATGGGTCGACGGCGGCAGGGATATCGACACCGTGGCCTGCGGCTCCGGCGCGTGCAGCGAGATCATGCACGACGCTTTCAAAAAGGGCGCTCAGGCGCTTGTCACCGCCGACGTAAAGCTCGACGTCTTCTTGGAGGCCTCCCGCATCGGCATGACGTTAATCGACGCCGGCCACTACGAAACCGAGGCCATAGCCCTAAAATATCTCGCCAAAAAGCTTGAAGACCGCTTTGATCTAAGCTGCACCGTCACCACGGCGGACAGGGTTGTAAAGGGTCTTTAAACCGCGACAAAAAATTCTGGAGTGTGAAATAAATGGCGCTTGACGGCGTATATCTCAGCCTGATAAAATCCGAGCTTTCGCCGGTAATAATCGGCTCAAGGGTGGACAAGATCCACCAGCCCTCCCGCGACAGCATTGTCGTCACCCTGCGCACGCAGGGGCAGGGCAGCAAAAAGCTGCTTCTGTCCTCGTCGGCCGGAACGGCAAGGGTGCATCTTACCTCGCGCGAGCCGGAAAACCCCAAGGTGCCCCCGATGTTCTGCATGCTTCTAAGAAAGCATCTTTCGTCGGCAAGGCTTGCCGGCATAAGGCAGGACGGCTTTGAAAGAATTCTCTTTTTCGATTTTGAATCCACCGACGACTTCGGCGACAGGGTGAATCTTACACTTGCGGCGGAGATAATGGGCCGCTGCTCGAATATCCTGCTCATCGGCCCCGACGGCCGGGTCATAGATTCGATAAAGCGGGTGAGCGAGGACATGTCCCGCGTAAGGCGCGTCCTGCCGGGAATAGAATATACCCTGCCTCCCCGCGACGACAGGCTTAATCCCCTCGATTTTTCCGAGGAGGAGCTTTTTGAGCGCCTCTCGGCACAAAACGCCGAGCTTTCAAAGGCGCTCGTCAGGGTGTTCGAGGGCATCTCCCCGATAATCGCGCGGGAGGCAGCCTTCTTTGCGGCGCGGGGCGCCGAAAAAATGTCCTCCGAGCTTGACGGCGGCGAAAAGACCCGCCTCGCATGGTTCTTTAAGGAGACCGCAAGAAAAATCGCCGCCGGCGAGAACAGATACTACATTTTAAAAGACCGCGACGGCATGATGCGCGACTTCGCATTCATAAAGATAAATCAGTACGGCAGCCTGATGTTCGACCGCGAATTTTCCTCACCCTCCGAGCTGTTGGACGTCTACTACTCGCAGCGGGACGTTCTGGCGCAGACAAAGCAGCGCGCCGACGACCTCTTTAAGCTGATAGTCTCTCTCAGCGAAAGAACCCGCCGCAGAGTGTCGGCGCAAAAGCTCGAGCTTGAAGACTGCCGCGGCCGCGACGCCCTGCGCATAAAAGGCGACCTTATCATGGCAAACCTCTACCGCCTTGAAAGGGGCATGAACCTTTGCCGGCTGGAAAACTTTTATGAAGACGGCTCGCCCGAGACGGAAATTGAACTCGACCCCCGCCTTACGCCGTCGCAGAACGCGCAGAAATACTATTCGGAATACCGCAAGGCCGACACCGCCGACAAAATGCTTCGCAAGCTCATCGAAAAGGGCGAGGAGGAGGAAAAATATCTCGATTCCGTCTTCGATTCACTCTCCCGCGCCTCCACCGAGGCGGAGCTTTCCGAGATCCGCGCCGAGCTTGCCGACGGAGGATATATTAAATCCCGGGGAGCAAAGCAGAGTAAGACAAAGCCGCTGCCGCCGTCGGAATACCGCTCGTCGGACGGTTTCAGGATACTCGCAGGAAGAAACAACCGCCAGAACGATCTTCTCACCCTTAAGCTCGCCGAAAAAAGCGACGTCTGGCTGCACGTCAAAAACATGACCGGCTCCCACGTCATCATCTGCTGCGAGGGCGGCGAGCCCTCCGAAACCGCGATAACCGAGGCTGCAAAGATCGCGGCAAAAAATTCGTCGGCAAAAAACGGCTCGCAGGTGCCCGTCGACTACACTCTTGTAAGATACGTCAAGAAGCCCTCGGGCGCAAAGCCCGGAATGGTAATATATACAAACCAGCGCACCGTTTACGTCACCCCCGAGGGGGAGTGAGGCGCCAAAGGAGGAAATATGAAATCGAATCTTTCGCCGAGGCTGAAAAAATCCTGGCCCTATATGCTCGTCACCGGGCTGATGTATCTTGCGCTGCCCTTTGCGGCGGCATATATCGAGATGTCGCTCCAGGCGGCGCGAGGCGTGATCTTCAACCTCACCCCGATAGTCAACTGCTGCATATCGATAGCCATAGGGTATTTTTACGGCAAAAGGTGCGGGCGCGACCCTATAATGCCGGTATTTTGCGCGGCGATGTTTTTGTTATGCATGCTTCTTTATTACGGCGCCAGCGCGTGGATATACATACCGATTGCGGCGCTGTCCTCCTTTGTGGGCCAATGCTTCGGAAATCTTTACAAAAACAGATAAAAACCGGCCGGGTAAAAATCCCGGCCGATATTTATTTGTCTCGGTTTTTCAGCATATGCATGCCCCTTAAAATTCCCACCTGGGTTTTCGCGTCGGGGATCTCGTCATTGAGAACCATTTCATACGCCTTGTCGAACGGCAGCTTCACCACGTCTACAAATTCCTCCGGGTCAAGATGCTGCCCGCCGCCGAATGTAAGCCCCTCGGCGAGATATATCCAGATGATTTCGGTGTCGTAGGCGACGGTGGGATATATTTTGCCGATGTATGTAACCTTTTCGGCCTTTGCGCCTATTTCCTCGGAAAGCTCGCGAATGCCGCAGGTCTTGGGATCCTCCCCCGGCTCGAGCTTTCCTGCGGGAAGCTCTAACAGCACCTTTTTGAAGGGATATCTGAACTGGCGAACCATATAGACATTGCCGTCGCCGTCCACCGGCAGAACGCAGACTCCCCCGGGGTGCTTTATCACCTCGCGCACCGACTTTTCCCCGTTTTCAAGGATAACCCCGTCGCGGAAAAGCTTTACCACCACCCCGTCGAAGACCTGCTCGCTTGAAACGGTCTCTTCAAATAAATGCCTGTCCTCCATATTTTATCCTTTCCGAAGCCCCGCCGCGGGGCCCTTTTATTTTATATATCTCAGCACGGCCACAACTTTTCCGAGAACCGAAACGCTGTCAAGAATTATCGGCTCCATGGAATCGTTTTCGGGCTGAAGTCTGAAATGCCCGTCTTCGCGGTAAAATCTCTTGACGGTGGCCTCGCCCTCGTCGGTCAGCGCGACGATAATTTCGCCGTCTTCGGCATAGGGCGTCTGTTCGACTATCACGGTGTCGCCGTCCAAGATAGCGGCGTTTATCATCGATTCTCCCCTCACCTTAAGCGCAAACAGCTCGCCGGCGTAGCTCCTGTCCGGCTTAAAGCCGATATATCCCTCAATCTGCTCGACGGCGGTTATCGGCCGGCCTGCCGCAACCGTGCCTATCACCGGCACCTGAACGCTTTCGCCGCCGGCAAGCTTAAGGGCGCGGTTTAAGTTGTCTCCCTGCTTCTCTAAAAGCCCGGCGTCAACCAGCCGGCAAAGGCAGCGGTGGGCGGTCGAGGTGGACTGAAAACCGAGCTGACGGCATATCTCCCTGACTGTGGGGCAGTAGCCGCCGTCCAGCCGCGACTTGACATATTCGTATACCCGGCGATCCTTTTCGTTCAGCTCCATTTTAGTCCTCCTTCAATTTATCGCGCCCCGCGCTTTTCAAGCTCGGCGGCAAGGGATTTCGCCACCTTGTATATGTCTCCGCAGCCGAGGGTGATGACAAGATCCCCCTCTTTGACATGCCCCTTTAAGTAGTCTACGCATTCGGGGAAGGTGGGCGTAAGGGTGCAGTTAGGGGTGATCGCGGCGAGATCTGCGGCGCAGACGCCGTAGGTGTTTATCTCCCTCGAGCCCATTATCTCGGTTATTACGGCCTCGTCGGCCAAGGAGAGCGCCGAGGCGAATTCCTTTAAAAGCCGCTTCGTCCTTGAATAGGTAAAGGGCTGGTGAACGGCTATTATCCGCTTAAAGCCCATCTCCTTTGCCGCGCCGAGTGTGGCGGAGATCTCGGCGGGGTGGTGGGCATAGTCGTCGCAGACCGTCACCCCACAGGCGTCGGTGATCTTTTCGAATCTACGCATCGCGCCCCTGAACGAAGATATCCCCCGCTCGATTATTTCGTCCGGCACGCCGGTAAGCCTCATCGCGGCGATAGCCGCAAGCGCATTCAGCACATTGTGCCGCCCCGGGACGTGTATAGCGGTTTTCATGATGACGTCGCCTTTATATATGACGTCGAATTTTGTCTCAAGGCCGCTCCGCCCGGTGATGACGGGGTGGTAGTCGCATTCTTCGCCCCAGCCGAAGGAAATCTTCTTTTCGGCGGGGATATCCTTTACGGCCTCGCAGGTGTTTTTGTCACCGCCGTTGTAGATTACCCCTCTTGTGGCGTTTTCGGCAAATCTGCGAAACGAAGCGATAAGGTTATCCATAGTCTTGAAATATTCCATGTGATCGGCGTCGATGTTTAAAATCACCGAAATGTCGGGGCTGAGCTTCAAAAACGTGTCGACATATTCGTCCGCCTCGCAGACCATGTTATCCGAGCTGCCTGCCCTGCCCGATCCCCCGCCGATGGCTTTCAGCTTTCCGCCGATAACGCAGCCGAAGTCGTCTCCCCATTCGTGAAGGATCTGCGCGGCCATAGAGGTCGAGGTAGTCTTGCCGTGGGTTCCGGCAAAGCAGATTGCATTTTTATACCACCGCGTGACAAGGCCCAAAAGATCCTTTCTTTCAAGGGTGGGGATTCCCACCTTGCGGGCGGCCGCAAGCTCGGGGTTGTCTTTCATTATCGCCGAGCTGTAAACTACAAGATCCGCCCCCCTGATGTTTTCGGCGCGGTGGCCCATATAAATCTTCGAGCCGAGGCTGCGGATAAGATCGAGCGTCTCGGTCTCGTTGTTGTCCGAGCCGGAGAGCTCATACCCCATGCCCAGAAGAATCTGCTCAAGGGGGAAGATCCCGCTTCCGCCCGCGCCTACAAAGTGTATATGCTTTTTTCCTTCAAGGATCTCGGTATTCATAATTATTCTGCCTTTCAGTGCAACTTTTCATTTAATTTAAGCATTGCCGTTTTTTGCCTCGCTTTTTGTATATTATGCGAAAAAACAGGCAAAAATATCATCGCAAAATAAACTGTCGGAGGTTATTCATGACTATCACAAACATCAAAGTTCGCAAAATTCTGCCGGAGGGCAGGCTTAAGGGCATCATCAGCGTGACGTTTGACGACGCTTTCGCGGTGCACGATATCAAGGTCGTCCAGGGAGACGACCGGCTTTTCGTCGCCATGCCGTCAAGGCGCGACGATTCCGGCGCGTTCCGCGATATCGTTCACCCGATATCAAGCGAAGTGCGCATGAAAATGGAGGACGAAATCCTCTCTGCTTATTATCATGCTTTGAGCGAAGCCTCGCCAAGCTAAAAAAGTCAAAGGGCAAAAGCCGGCGCCTCAGCTGAGAGCCTGCCTTTGCCTCCGGTTTTGGGCGGCGGGGCGGTCAGACAATGACCGCTCTTGCCTTGTTCACGATGCTTTTGTCGTTTTCGTAGGTCAGCACGTTCTGCGCCCTGTCAATCTCAATCCAGCGGATCTCGGCTATCTCGTCCTCCTGGGGAACGTAGTCGGTATTCTTTGCCTTTGCAAGGAAGTATACGACGACCTTCTGGGTTCCGCGCTTGGGCGAATAGGAGACGGTCTCGCGGAAGCTTGAATCGATTATAACGTCGATTCCGGTCTCCTCAAGGATCTCGCGGTGAGCGGTTTCAACCTCGGTCTCTCCGCTTTCGACATGTCCCTTGGGGAATGACCAATGTCCGCTGTTGATGTGTTTGATGAGCAGGATCTCCGTGTTGCCGTGAAACTTGCGGTAGACTATAGCACCGCAGGATTTTTCATGCAGCATTTTAATATCCGTTTGCCTTTCTCAGACGCCCTGCCGAGCGTCAATTGTTATATTCCTGATTAGTATAGCATGTTTTTCGCATTTTTGCAACACTTATATAAATTTTATTCGGAATTTTTTTGCATTTCTCCCGAGGAAACGAGTTGGACTGTCGGAAAAAAGGGTCTGCTATAATGATGACAACACCCGGGGTTACTCAAGCTTAAATCTACATCATGGAGGATACATATCATGTATAAATTCTTATCAGCTCTTTTGGCCGCAGTTATTTTAACAGTTTGCCTGCCCGTTCAGGCTCTTGCGGAATATGACGCTTCCGACGATGTTGTGGAACTTTACACCGAGGAACCCGGTATTGTAATGGACGTCGGAAACAAGACCCCCTTTGTCTCGATAGAAGACGCGGTTGAATACGTCCGCGATCTCGCCGAAAGCGAATGGCCGGACAAGATGATCGTAAACATCTATCCCGAGGCCTTTGACAACGCGGACATCGCCTCGGCATGGAACACCCTTCGTTACGCCTTCACCAAAAACCTCGGCGATTACCCCGACGGCGACTGGCTCTGGCATTACGGAATCTCCGGCGACAACGAGGACGGCAGCGAGCTTTACACCCTCACCATCACCGACAACATTTCAAACGAGCAGGTAAAGGTCTACCGCCTCGTCTACCTCACCCCCGTCAGCAAAAAGAACATCGAAGCCCTTGACAATGAAATAAAGGACTTCGTCGAAGACCTCGTTCCCGAGGACTACACCGACTTTGAAAAGATAAAGGCCGTCTACGACTGGGTGACCTCGAACGTGAAATATCACGCCGGCGAGGCCCGCAGAATAGATCAGACCCCCTACGGCGCTTTCAAGAACCGCGAGGCCATCTGCGCGGGCTACGGACTTCTCGTCTACAGAATGCTCTACCACATGGGAGTCGAGTGCCGCTATGTCTCCGGCCTCGGAACCGAGGGCGACAATTGCTACCACGGCTGGAATCTTGTCGGCCTCGACGGCAAATATTACTGGCTCGACGCGACATGGGACGCCGGCAAAGAGCGCTACGACTGCTTCCTTGCGGGCAACGACAGCTTCATCGGCGACGGCGAGCACCACATAGTCAAGCAGGGCTACGCTTCTAAAGAATTCACCTCCCGCTATCCCACCGAGGACGACGACTACCTTCTTCCCGGAGAGGCCGGCTTCAAGAGCGCCGTCTCAAAGAATTCCTTCTCCTTCTTCAAAGCCTATTTCCACGACGAAGTCGTAAGCCTTTCCTGGTCGCCGGTAGAGGGCGCAGCGGGATATTCCCTCTCCTTCCGCAGCTCCCATGACGGCAAGTGGCACGATCAGTCCTCCCGCACCGACAACTCCACCGCCTACACCGTCAGAAGAGATTACGACGCGGTCAAAATCTTCACCGACAACGGCGTTCAGTCCGAAATCATAGAGTTCCCCGAGGGCGAGGGCAAATTCGAAAACGAAACCGTCTACGCCTCCCACATGCCCGGCACCCCGCTTATAACCGTCTGCCGCGTAGAAAAGAACGGCACCGTCTACCTCAGGTGGGCGTGCAGCTCAGACGCCGAGAGCTATAAGATCTACATGTCGGACGACGGCTCGGACGTATACCGCAAGATTGGCGAAACCGAAAGCAACGAATTCATCGCCACCGGCCTGAAATCGGCAAATGTATGCCGTTTCATCATAAGATCCTATAACGGCGAGTGGTCTGAGGCGGAAAGCTGCCGCCCGGCCTCCGTAACCCCCGTAAGGGTGGATTGAGCCGACCGCCGAAGGCGCTCAACCGTTACAGGGCTTGGAAATGAGAGTTCCCGTTCTTTAACGGCCGAAAGGGTCTTAAAGAACGCCCCCTGCTCCTCCTTCCCGGAGGGGCAGGGGTAACGGCCCCCACAAATCGAAAACGGACGCCCGCAGGGGCGTCTTTTTTAAATGGGGAAAAATTTGATTTTTCAACCAAAAAGTGCTTGACAAATCCTCGGGGACATGTTACTATAAAGATGTCGCAAAGCGGCATGATATCGACTTCTTCACTCTCATTTCCAAATATGCAAAGCCCCGGACGATTTTTTCGCCCGGGGTTTTGTATTTATCTTATTTTTATTTACGCGGCCTTTTTGCGGGTGACTATGCTTAAGATCCTGACTATCGCGGTGCTGAGGCAGAGGTTTACCGCAAGCTCTACAAGCGAGTTGAGGCCGGTCATGCCGAAGATGAGGTATAAAATCGTGTTGCCGAAGCCTGCGCTTTCGGCCCAGCCCTGAACCGTCGGGTAGAAGAATATCCCGCAGCCCAAAAGGAAGATCGCCTTGTTGACTACCTGGCAGACCGTCGCCGCCAAAATTATCGCGAGCCAGCTGTTCTTGTTCTCAAGGGCCTTATAGGTGACCGCCGCGCAGAAGCCCGCAAGCGTGCCCTTTAACATTACCGTTATTACGGTGCCCACCGGGCTTATAGCCATAAAAAGCGCGGTGTCGGTGAACATGACTACTACGCTGAAAACAAACCCGAGCCAGGTGCCCGCCTTCCAGCCGTAAAGCGCCGCGCCGACAACTATCGGAATAAATACGAGCGCTATGCTGAACATGCCGAATTTTATTACCGACGCCACCGCCTGCAAAACGACTACTATCGCCGTTAAAAGACCCATCGCCGCCAGCATCAGCGTTTTTTCTCTTGTGTTTGCCATAAAAATTTCCTCCTGTTTGTGAATTATGAATTGAGCTTATATATTTCGTAAAGGCCGTCGAGCAAAAGGGTGTCATCGTGGATTATTCCCTCGGTGCGGCAGTGCGGAACTATTATTCCGCCGAGCCCGCCGGTGACGATCACCTTGGCGTCATGGCCGATTTTTTCGCGGAAGCGCTCTATCATGCCGTCCATCATGCAGGCGCTGCCCAAAAGCGAGCCGGAACGCATGCATTCGGCGGTGTCAAGGCTTATGGGGTCGGGCTCGCTGCCGTCGGGGGTGACGTCCTGCAAAAGCGCCGCCGACGAGGTGAGCGCCCGCAGCGATATCATCACGCCGGGGATTATCGAGCCGCCCAAAAAAGTCCCCTCGCGGTCGATGGCGCTGACGGTGGTCGCGGTGCCGAAATCGAAGATTATAAGTGGGGCACCGTACTTTTTTATCGCGCCGACCGCGCCGCATACGAGATCCGTCCCTATCGAATCGGCGGGAATTCCGCCCTTTACCTTAAGGCCGGCGTCCACTCCCCTGCCGACTATCATCGGCTCGAAGCCGAACAGGATCTTCGCCGCCCTGCCGAGCGACTGCACCAGCGCCGGAACTACGGTGGATATCACCGCGCCGCTGACGGAATCCCGCGGGACGCCGTATAAATTCAGTATATTTCCGAGGGTGGCGGCATATTGGTCGCCGGTCATAAGCGTGTCGGTGGCAACGCGCGCCGTAAAGTGAAGGCTGCCGCTTGCGTCAAACGCGCCGAGAACAATGTTTGTGTTGCCTGCGTCTATTGCAAAAACCATCTTCGCACCTCCGTTTTTTCTGCCGAGGAACATTATAATACAGCCGCGAAGAGCAATCAAGGGGTAAAACGCATTTTCGTACAGATATATAAAACCCCTGTTGACGGCATGGGTTTTTGTGTAGTTTTTACAGACGAGTATACACAAAATGTATAAAAATACACCGGCAAAAATGCCGGCGGAGGACGGCTTTCAAAAATTTCGGATTTTATAATGACAACCGGCCGAAAATGTGCTATACTGTATGTAAAGACAAAAACCAGCGAAAGAGGTGCAAAAATGCGTATTCTTGTTATCGACGGAAATTCGGTGATAAACCGCGCGTATTACGGCGTTAAGCCGCTGAACTCGTCAAAGGGTTTCCCGACAAACGCCATCACCGGCCTTATGAACGTCTATTTGAGAGAGGTCGACCGCCTAAAGCCGGACGGCGTTACCGCGGCTTTCGACCGCAAGGAGCCGACGTTTCGCCACAAGGCCTGCGATTTTTACAAGGCAAACCGCAAGGCCATGCCGGACGACCTTGCGAGGCAGCTTCCCAAGGCGAAGGAGCTTTTGAAAGATCTCGGCGTGAACGTGATAGAATGCGAGGGCTTTGAGGCGGACGACATCTTAGGCTCAATATCGGGGCTGTTTTCCGGCAAGGACGACGAGGTATATCTTCTTTCGGGGGACAGAGACATTTTGCAGCTTATAGGCGGCAACACGAAGGTGCTTTTGGCGACAAACCGCGACACCTCGGAATATGACCGCGACCGCTTTTTTGAGGAATACGGCGTGGAACCGGCGCAGCTTATCGACATAAAGGGGCTTCAGGGCGACAGCTCGGACAACATTCCCGGAGTGGCGGGGGTGGGCTCGGTGACGGCGCTCAGCCTGATAAAGCGCTTCGGCTCGGTGGAAAATCTCTACGGGCATCTTGACGACGACGATTTGACGCCCCGCACCCGCGAGAAGCTGGCCGCCGGGCGGGATTCGGCATTTTTGAGCAAGTGGCTCGCGACTATCGTGAAAAACGCGCCCGTCCCGCAGGACAAGCGCGAATACCTCCCCGGCGAGCCGGACGAGCACGGCGCAGCCCTTTTGCTCACCGAGCTTGAAATGTTCCGCATGATGGATCGCCTGGGGCTTGCGGCGGTGTCGCTGCCCTCCGAGCCCGAGCTCGCGCCGATACCCAACGAGGAGATAAAAACCCTGCCGCTCGACGCCGAGGCTTTAAAAAATCTCGACTGCGCCGAAAGCAGCTTTATCTTCGACGGAAAAAGCCTGAGCGTTATCTCGGCAAACCGCATATACTGCGCCGACGCGGGAAGCGATCCCGAAGCGGTGCTCGATTATTTCGGCCTTGAGGGGCAAAAATCCGCCTTTTCGGCCAAGGAGGCCTATAAATTCTGCTATTCAAGGGGCAAGGAGCTTAGGGGGCTCGAATTTATCTGCGATCTTGCGGGGTATCTTCTCAACTCGCAGGCGACGGACTATACCGTGGCGAATCTTTGCGCCTCGAACGGGGTGAGCTACAGCCGCGACCCCGACCGTGCCGACATCATCTCGCTGCCGGCACTGGCAAAAAAGCTCCATGAGGAAGTCGTCTCGGGCGGAATGTCGTCGCTGCTCTTTGACATCGAACAGCCGCTCTGCGAGGTGCTCGCCTCAATGGAGGTGCTCGGCGTAAAGGCGGACACCGACGGCATTCGCGCGTTCGGCGACGGCCTTAAATCCGACATTCACGATCTTGAGCAGCGGATATACTACTCCGCCGGGCACGAATTCAACATAAATTCCTCGAAGCAGCTCGGCGAGGTTCTCTTCGGCGAGCTGGGGCTGCCGAGCGGAAAGAAAAACCACCGCGGCCTTTCTACAAGCGCCGAGGTGCTGGAATCGCTCGTGCCGATACACCCGATCGCGCAGGACGTTTTGGAATACCGCACGCTGACAAAACTTTTATCCACCTATGTCGACGGCCTTCTTGAGGAGGTCTCGCCGGACGGCAGGGTGCGCTCGGAATTCAAGCAGACCGAGACGAGAACCGGCCGCATATCCTCCTCGAACCCGAACATGCAGAATATCCCCGTCCGCAAGGAGCTCGGCCGGAACATGAGAAAATTTTTCGTGGCCCCAAAGGGGCGCGTTCTCCTTGACGCCGACTACAGCCAGATAGAGCTTAGGGTGCTGGCCTCGATGAGCGGCGACGAGGCGATGTGCTCGGCGTTTTTAAGCGGCACCGATATCCACACGCGCACGGCCTCGCAGGTGTTCGGCGTGCCGGAGGAGTTTATTGATCCCGACATGCGCCGCGCTGCAAAGGCGGTAAACTTCGGAATAATCTACGGAATAGGCGCTTTCAGCCTTTCAAAGGACATCAACTGCTCGGTCGCCGAGGCGGACAGGTATATTAAAACCTACCTCGGGACATATCCCATGATAGACAAATTCATGCACGAGACCGTCGCCAAAGCGGAAAAGGACGGCTTTGTCACCACGCTGTTCGGCCGCCGAAGATATATCCCCGAGCTTTTGGCGTCCAACCGAAACGTGCAGAATTTCGGCAAGCGCGCCGCCATGAACGCGCCTATTCAGGGCACCGCGGCGGACATCATCAAAATTGCGATGATAAGGGTATACCGCCGGCTTAAAGAGGAAAAGCTTGACGCAAAGCTTATTTTGCAGGTACACGACGAGCTTATAGTCGAATCGGCCGAGGAATGCCGCGAGGCCGCCGCAAAGGTGTTAAGAGAAGAGATGCAGAGCGCCGTCACCCTTAAGGTGCCGCTTATAGCCGACGTAAACGCAGGCAGCAGCTGGTACGAGGCGAAAGGGTGAGCAAAAAAATCCCCTCCTAAATGGTAGCTACGCATAAAACAGTATCAACCTACAAACTGAAATAGGGTAGCTGCCGTACAGGGTGCAGAGAAAGGCGAGCGGAAAGCGATTGCTTTTGCCCGTCTTTTTCTTTGCCTGTTACGCAATAGAAGTCCATTTTTGAGGGCGGACGTATAAAACCCTTACCCTGTCGTTTTTGCGTCTGTAATGCCGCATAAATCAAGGACTTTTTACCCTCTACTGCGTAACATACCTATCCCAAAATCGGTAGATTTGTAAACCGGCTGGATTAGACATATTTTGAATGACGCATAGCTTCCGTTGTTGGATTATCCGATATTGGATTTTCCGACATCGGGTTATCCGACATCGGAAAATCCAACGCAATTAAATAAAGATATACTAACTACAGAAAAATCAAATACAGATTTAATCAAATACCTATTCCATTCCTATCCTTTCCCCAATCCCCTTTCCTTTGGGGCAAGGTATAGCGGCAGAGCCGCCGGAACGGAAAAGAATGGAACAGAAGCGGCAATACAAAAATATCGTTTGCTATGTTACGCAGTAGAACGTCATTTTTGAGGGTAGACGTATAAAACCCTTACCAACGTCATTTTCGTGCCTGCAAGACCGCTTAAAGCGGCAGGAAACAGGCTATATTGTGTAACAGTCTGCCCCCCTAAAAAGAATGTTGTCGCTATAAAGTCATTTATTGCCGCAATATGCGCTCACCTATATTGGATTTACCTACGTTGGATTATCCGATGTTGGAAAATCCAACGTAGGAAAAACCTACGTTGGAAAATCCAACGCAATTAAATAAAGATATATAAAGTAAAGATTAACTAAGTACGGATTATATCAATTACCCATTCCATTCCTATCCTTTCCCCTCCCCTCCCCTTTGGAGCAAGGTATAGCGGCAGAGCCGCCGGAACGGAAAAGAATGGAGCAGGAGCGGCAATACAAAAAATATCGTTTGCTATGTTACGCAATAGAAGCCCATTTTTGAGGGTAGACGTATAAAACCCTTACCCTGCCGTTTTTATGCCCATAGAACCGCTTAAATCAAGGGGAAACCGACCTCTATCGCGTTACACTCCATACTGGATTGAAAGCGCAAGCGGTCTATCCGATTGCGCTCTCTTGACTGCCACCTGCTACCTGTCAAAACGGAATTGCAGGATAGATTTGATAAGGTGCGCTTTCAAGAGGTCTTGTATATCGTTGTTGGCACACCCTTGAAAGAATGACAAGTATTTGATATATCCTGTGTAATGCTGCAATACGACGTTCACCGCTTTCGGCTCTCCGGTAACGGCTTTTTCAATCACCTTAAAAGGTATTAAATGCTTATTCCTCATGTTCTGTTTTCCTCCATTCTTTTCGCAACTGTTTCAGAGCCGCTAACTTCCAGTAATTCGCTGTGCTTCTGCAATGCCCGTACTCGCGCCCGATCTGCGTATCGGTATAGCCGAGAAAGAAGTACATCAGCAGGACAGTACGCCGCTGCTCTGACAATCGGCACAATGCGTCTGCTAACCGCTTGCTTCCTACGATAACCTTTTTCCCTTTTACCACAAAGACCGTCGGCGTATCGTACTGCTCAAAATAAGTATCGGTAGTAAACGGCTCATAAGACGTTTCGGACATAAGGTAGTCAAGGGATATTTCATGCTCCTGTCTCCGCTTTAAGTCACGGTATGCGTTGATTGCGGCATTACGGAGAACGAGCTTGCAAAAGGCATTAAAGGTGTATTCGATATGCTCCTTGTATTCTTCGGAATAACTCATTTTTTCTCACCCCCTTTCTTCCCGGCAGGGGGCTATTACAACAAACACCCATACAGCGCAAAACTGCATGGGTGTTTGGGTAATATGAGTTATTAAAGTCTACAATATGATTTGTGTGTTCATCTTCCTCGGCAGGGTAGCCCGCTTGCTGGGTTAAACTTTTTTTGAGCGGAGCGCCCTTGTTGGAATTTGTCGATATGAAAGTGGCTTCATGGCGGCTACCTCCTGTTAGCCGCCGTATCTATCAGCGATTAGCCATTGTCTCGATTGAGAGATAAAAGAAACAGCGGCCTGATTTCTCAAAGCCGCCGTGTAAGAATAGGCACATGAAAGGACATTTGCTGTACGACAACTTTTTCTTTTTCCGTCGTCCGGCAAACCATTAACTATTCATATTTTTTCAAAATTGTTTTCGCTTTGTCAGCGGTCATGTTTCCTGCTTCCACTTGAAGCTCGGTATATGCTTCCAATGCCTCATACAGTTCCTTTTCCGTATCATAGGTGCCGATAAATTCATATCCATTTTTGGTACAAATCACTGTCTGAAATTCCTCTGTATGAGCAGCATTGGGGTAACTTACGAAATACTGGTCGTCAGTGTCGCTTTCTCTTTTTCCTATAAGCAAACCGTCATCTAATCTTTCCAGTAGTTCATAGTAGTGCTGTATAACCGCGTCAGCGTTTTCCTGTGTCCATTCCCCGGCTTCCACTAACGCTGATATTTCAGCTTCCTGTTCCTTGATCCATGAGGAAAACTCATTATGGCTGTAAAAATCATGTGTTTCCTCATAAGAAAAAGGGTTCCATGTGTTTCCACCGTCATAGCTTGATGTTAAAGTATCTTCATCTTGCCTAATCATAACGGTGGATAACTGCGTAGGCGCAGATTGCTCTGTAAAGATATTGGGAGTATCAGTGGAGCTTGCAAAACCAGTTAAACTACCACTAACCAAGAGCAGTGCTGCCAAAGATAATATTTTGCCCTTCATAGGCTGCCTCCTTTATTGAATGTTTTCCGTGCCCTCCTTACATTCCGTAGTATAGGCTGCCAAAGTTGTATCAGTATAAAGCCAATGTTGAATATATGTTGAATGAACAAAAAAACTGCCTTGCTGAAATGCAAGG
>CANQPB010000017.1 GCA_947625615.1 uncultured Clostridia bacterium
CTTTCATGATGCCAGTATACCACAGACCCGTGAAAAATGCAAGGGCTGAGCGCAACGCGAAAGAAATCTGCAAAATCGCACTTTAGTTTTGCGTTGCGCTGCAAAGCCGCCTCGGCAATGCCTCGGGTTTGCTGACGCAAACACCGGCTTTGCCGGACTTTCTTGACAGACGTTGTATATGCGCAGGCTGTCAGAAAACGACGAGCACCGCACCGAAAGTGCCGAACCCAACGCCGATTTTCAGCGAGCCTTTGGGAACACACCCCTCCCCTTGAGGGGAGGGGTCGCGCCGTTCGCCGCAAGGTGAACGGCCGGGTGACGGGGTGGAACCCCCTCTCCCTTCGCGAGGGAGAGGGGGCAGGGGGTGAGACAGGTTAAAAAGGCCGGCGAAAACTTTTATTTTTAAACTGCTTACGTCCCAAACAAAATCCCCCGCCTTGCGGCGGGGGTGTCAATCAATTTATGCCTTTACAAACCTGAATACGTTCCACGAAAGGCTCTTTAGCTCGGCGGTTACCTTGCCGCCTTCAAACTTCGTCGCGGCGTCTGCCTCCGGCTTTATAACCTCGTTGTCCCAGGTGTTCGCGGCCTCAAGGTCGTCGGTATAAAGCCTCAAGTGCTCCTTAAATGTGTAATCGCCGAAGGCGGAGGCGTCTATTTCGACCGAGCGGGTATTTTCCCAGTCGCGGTTTATGACGAACAGGGTGAGCTCCCCCTTTTCGGAGTTCAGCGTGGCCGAGCTGTCGATGTAGGGCACGCCCTCCTTGGTGGGATACTGCGAGTTGTCGTCCACCATATAGCCGGGGATATCGAAGGTCTCGGAATCTACGCCGACGCGGAGCGAAACCCCCTGCCCGTATTCCATAAGCTGCGTGAACGGGTAATATCCCGCCGAGCGCCAGGTATGCTCCTTGTCCGAAGAGACGAGCGTGCCGAGGCCGCCGGTCATGCAGCCCACCTTTACGCGGTCTGCGTGCCGTAAAAATGCGAGCAGCACCGAGGCGTTGCCGAGGGCGCCTATCATGTCGCCCCTGCGGCGCATGGGCCGGTGACCCGGGAACATGTTGTCGGGATCGTGCCGGACAAACTTGCGCTCGGGGCTGAAAACATAGTGGTCGGCGTAGAGATTATGTATGCCGTAGCCGTAGCGGTAGTCGCGGGGCGAGTGGCTCATCGCGCCGTATTCGTCGAAGGATATCATCATGGTCTTCGGGCTGCGGCACTTCGCCTTTACATAGTCGAGCATAGCGCACTCGGTATTTATGAAATCCTCGTAATAAAGAGCGCCGCCCAAAAGGGCTCCCATATCGCCGGGAGGCGCGGAATGGTAGTGGTGGATCGAGAGGTAGTCGACCGATTCATAGCATTCCTGCATAACCTGAAGATCCCATTCCGGGAAATGCGCCATAAAGGGCGCCGACGATCCGCAGACGCCGGTCTCGATAGAACCGTCGACCCACTTTATCGCTTTAGAAATTTCGTTGGCCTTTATGCCGTAGCCGCGGGGGTCGCGCTCCCACGAGCCCACCTGCCAGGGGCCGTCCATCTCGTTGCCCAAATACCACAGCTTAACGCCGTAGGGGGCTTCGTGGCCGTTTTTGCGTCTCAGATCGCTCCACCAGGTGCCGCCCTCGTGGTTGGTGTATTCAACGCAGGAGACCGCCTCGTTTATCCCGGCGGTGCCCAGATTCAAGGTATAAAGCGGCTCGGCGCCGATTTTTTCCGCCCACTGCAGATATTCGTCGTGGCCGACGTCGTTGGGGATATACTGATGCCACGCGAGATCGAGATGAGCCTTGCGCTCCGACATCGGGCCTATAGAATCGGCCCAGTTCCAGCCCGAAACGAAGTTTCCGCCCGGGAGCCTTACCGCCGGATTCGGGGTGGTTTTCAGCGCCTCGATGATATCGCGGCGAAAGCCCTGCTCGTCGGCGGCCGGGTGCTTGGGGTTATACATGGTGCCGTTCACCATTGTGCCTATAGGCTCTAAAAACGAGCTGTAAAGCCGGGGCGATACCTCGCCTATAACATAAGACGGGTGAACCGTCAGTTTTGCTTTTTTAGACATTTTTTACTCCTTTTTAAGGTTTTCCGCGCCGGGGCGCGGGGAAGAAACTGAAAGGTAAAGGGGTGGGCGGGTGGGGCTGACGGAGGCAGCGCACCGGCGCGCGGCGCAAGCCCTGTCAACGCGGGCAAATGCTGTCCTGCCCTAAACGCACCCAACCGCAAGTCCCGCGCCTCACCCACCCCCGCTCGTCCCCGCAAGGGGGGCCTCGGGGGGCGGGATTCGCCGCGGGAAAAGTTAATCATAATCACTCAAGCTCAAACGATTTTAGATGCCCTCCGCCGTGGCCCTTGAATTCGAGGTAAATCGCGTGCACTCCGTCGGGGAGGCTCACCTCTCCCTCGGTGGTCTTCCAGATGTTCGAGCCGTAAACCGGCGCTCTGCCCAGCTCTTCGCCCTCGATTTCCGTTTTCAGAACAATTTCGCCGTGGACGTACCCGCGGGTGGTCACCTTAAGCTTTTTGACACCCCGGCAGTCGAAATACTTGAATCCTGCGACGGTGCCGCTCTGAAGATTTGCTATATACCCAAGCTCCTCGTCGCCGTCGCGGCCGTCCTGAACAATTTTCGGCGCACCCTCGCCGAAGCGGCGGGGCTGTCCCTTTATGAACAGATTGCAGGCGATATACGCGGGGATCTCTCCCTTGGCGGGAAGCGGCTTTGCTCCGAGACCCTGCGAGGTTATCTCAACCTGCGGGAAGGAGCCGTCCTCAGTAAGCGTAAGCCTCTCGGCGCAGCCCTGGCGAGAATACCAGGTGCCGTTGGTGTGGCGGTGGTAGAATATATACCACTCCCCCGCTATCTCGATTATCGAGCCGTGGTTGTTGGCGATGTATGCGGTGGGAAGATCGGCGGGCTTATAGCTGCCTATGCCGACGTCGCCGTTTGAAACGAGCACACCGCGATATTTAAAGCCCTCGCGGGGATTTTTAGATGTGGCGTAGCAAAGCTCGTGCATCACCTGGGAGGAGTATACAAAGTAGTATGTATCTCCGATCTTTCTTATAGAGGGAGCCTCAAAGAAGGCGTGGCCCTCAAAGCCGGTGCCCTCGCTGTACTGCGCGCCGGGGGCTATGAATACCGGCTTTTCAATGACGGTGAGCATGTCTTTATCGAGTACGGTGCACATCGCGCCGTGGCGGCTCTTGTCGCCGAAGCCGCAGAAGCCGGTGTAAAGATATGTCTTATCCCCTTCGGTGATGACGCCGGGATCGAACTGCGGCTCGTCGCCGGGGGCGTTGCCCAAAAGCGTTCCGTCGGGATAATGGACGTATCCCAAAAATTCATATCTGCCGGCGGGGGTGTCGCAGACCGCGACCGAGACGTTTGACACCTTGTCGAGAACATAATATAAATAGTATCTGCCGTCGGGGCCGACGGTCACGTCGGGGGCGTAAAGGCACATATGTCCGTCGGGGTTAAAGGGATCCGACGTCTTGGGATAGATAACACCCTCATAGCGCCAGTTTCCGAGATCGTTTACCGGCGCCGACCAGCATACGTAGTCTCCCATGCAGAAGACGTAGCCGTTGAACATGTCGTGCGAGCCGTAGACATAAACTCTGTCGCCGAAGACATAGGGCTCGCCGTCGGGAATATACTCCCACGAGGGAAGATAGGGGTTTACGGGCAGCTTCATGCTTTATCTCCTTTCAGATGTTTCAGATGTTCTTTTTGATCCTGTCTATGAGTATTCTCTTGAACTCGCCGGTGGGTTCGGCGGGCTTTACGCCGTCGGGGGTGAAGCGTGCGCCGGCGTCGGTCTCTGGGGTATATTTATCCCATCTCGGCATGTCGGTGCCGTCGATGTCCTTTCCGTTGGGGTCTCCGCACCTGATGAAATTGCACCAGTAGTTGCACATCTGGCGGGCAAGGTCGTAATATTTCCCGGTGAAAGGGCGGTGGCATTTCGCGAGGGTCTCGAAGTAGAACCACAGCTCTGAGGAATGGAAGCTTCCGGGGTGGTCGTCGCCCGGCATGGGAACGTCAAAGCAATAGTAGTAGTGGTTTCTCTGTCCGCCATTTTCGATGTCACGCTCGAACAGCGCCTTTGCGGTGCATTCAATTCCGTTGACGAAAGCGCGGTTGCCCCTTTCGTCGGCGTGCTGCGTTTCGGGCAGCTCCATAAAGCGCTCGGCCTTTTCGCCGAAGAGCTTTTTGACGGTCTCCCTATACTCCTCTTCGCTGTCGGCGTGAATAAAGCTCGGGAACTCGTCGGCGGTGTTGCCCGCCATGACGTCGACGTCGGCGTGCTTGCCCTCGCAGTAAAGCTTCATCGGGTCGCCTACACAGAATACGTTGTCCTGAACCGTGAAAAATCTGGGATTCGACTGAGCGAATTCGGCGTATTTGTGCTTCACGGTCATGGCGCCTACCTTTCTTGCCTCCTCAAGGGTTTTTACACCAAGGGTCTCGAAGAATTTGACGCCGTTCTGCTCGGCGCGCTCAAGGCTGTTGGGGTTGCCTATTCCGCCGGGCATATATGGGCTGCGTATCATCGCGCTCTGGACGATCGCCCTCTTAAAGAGACCGAAATTCGCGGGGCAGGTCATCTGGCTCATAACGCTTCCGCCGCCCGCCGACTGTCCTGCGATGGTGATGTTGTCGGGGTCGCCGCCGAATGCGGCGATGTTTCTGCGCACCCACTTAAGGCCGGCCTGCTGGTCGAGGCTGCCGAAGTTTGTCGGGGCGTCGGGCTGGCTTGCGCTCAGCTCGGGGTGCGCCAAAAAGCCGAATACATTTATTCTGTAGTTTACCGAAACGAGGATAATTCCCCTGCGGGCTACGCGCTCGCCGTCGAATTCCATCTCGGCGGGATATCCCCACTGAAGGCCGCCGCCGAAATACCAGACTATGACGGGCAGCTTTTCGTCGGCGGTGTGGGCGGGCGTCCAGACGTTGAGGTAAAGGCAGTCCTCGCTCATCTCTATCTCGGGGTCGACATGCCACTCGCGGTCGTAAAGCCCCTCGCCTACGCCGGGGGTATCCTGCATGGATATCGGCGCAAACTTATAGCACTCGCGCACGTCCTCCCAATTTGCGGCGGGCTGGGGAGCTCTCCAGCGGTTTTCGCCCACGGGGGGCGCGGCAAAGGGAATCCCCTTAAACGCGGTGATGCGCGGGTCTGCGGCGGGAATGCCCCTGACTACGCCGTTCTCTGTTCTGACTTCTCTGAGCATTGGCTTCATTTAGATCTCTCCTTCAAAAATAATTTTCCAAGTTAAATTTCTGACCCCTCCGGGAATCATAACTATATAATATAGTATAATTGTAAGAAAATCAATGATGTAAAGTCATATATTTCAGGTATTTTGGCAGGAATTTTCAGGGAGAAAGGCCGGCGAAAACTTTTTTCGTCGCGACCTGTTCTCACCGTTTGACAAATTTCCCCTGCTTTGCTATACTACCCATATACCCCACCGCCGCAAAGGAGGCGCAAAAAATGGCTCACGAAAAATCCCGCCGCAGGGGCGGCTTCACCCTGACCGAGCTTTTGGTTGCCCTGCTGATATTTTCGCTGATCTCCGCCGCCTCAGCGGTGATAATCTCCGCGGCGCTTCGCATCTCTGCCTCAAGCGCGCGAAGCAGCGAGGCCGATCTTCTCGCCGACACAATAAACGTCACCCTGCGAGACATTTTAACCGATTCGTCCGTCGAAAAGCCCGGCGGCGATCCCGTTTTTGTCAGCCAAAAATATTCCGGGTTCAAGATGTCTTTGCGCTGCGCCGGCGGGCGGCTCGAGGCGGTGTTTTTCGTTACCGATTCGCCGCAGGACGACGAGACCGCCCCTCTTTTTTCCGAAGCTTCATACGGCGGCTTCGAAGTCGCCGAATTTTCCCTCGAATACGCCGACGGGTTCTTTAACGCCTCCTACACGCTCGCCGATCCCGAAACGGGCTTCAGCCGCCAATATGAACTCAGCGTTGCCGGGGAGTGTCCATTCCGCACGCATTATTAAAAAAATTTAAATATGTCGCCGCAGGCGACACCTTGAAACTCTAACTTCTAATTTCTAACTTCTATCTTCTTGATGTGGCCTTTTAGGCCACATCTGCGTTGCCGCCCTAAACGGCTGAGCCGAAAATTTGATATATTCTAAGGCAGCCCGCGAGGGCTGTTTTTTGTTGTCCTGCGCGGCGACGTTTATGCCTGATTAAGTACGTTTGTGCCACGCGGGTTGACCTTTTTACATCAGCGGGCTAAACTTGAATCAAAGGAGGCGTTATTATGTTCACAAGGTTAAGAAAATTTGCGGCGGTGCTTGTTTCGCTCGCGCTTTTGTCATCCTGCTCGGGAGAGGCCGCGCCGAAAGCCGTCGGGGAAAACTATAGGGCCGAGGCGGAGCAGCCGTCGGGCAGCGCCGAAAGCAGCGTCTTGGGCAGAAAGGTAGAATACGCCGCATACACCCCCGCCGAGGGGCTTGCACTGCCGCTCGACGCCGGCGCAGTCGAATCCGCGGCGCAGATAGAAAAGATATTTTACTTTTTGGGGGAGGGCGCGGTCTACTCCCTCGACACCGAAACGGGGACGTCTGAAAAGCTGTTCGACACCCCCGCCGACGCCATCGCCTCCCACGGCGAAAAGCTTTACGCCTATACGTTTGAAAGCTACACGCTTTCGGAGTACGACCACTCGGGCCAACCCCTCGGCGAGACGGTTATCCCGGTCGGGGAGGTCGATTCGATAGAGGGACTTTACATCACCGACGACTACTGCGTTTTCAAGATCAGGACGAGGGGCGAAAAGCTCATAGAGACGGACGTATTGACATATTCTCTTGAGACGCGGGAGCAGATTCTTTCAAAGTCGGCGCCGATGTCGGGGATCAACCTTTACCCCTACAAGGAAAACCTGCTTTTGGCGGTGACGCTTGACACCACCATCGACGTTTTGCACCTCGGGGCATTCGACGTTGAAACCGGCAAGAGCAAAGCCCTGTGCAACCTCGACTACAGCTATACTCCCGCCGTCGCCTACAGCCAAAAGACGGACACCGTGCTTGTCTTCGGCGTGCCCTATTCCGTCGGGTTTACCGATTTAGAACCCATTATCAACGCGGCCTGCCCGATTACCGAATACTCCCTTTCGGACACCGACAGCATCGTTTTGAACCGCTATTATATCAACGTCTCATACGACGCTGAATTTTTCCTCGGAACTTGGGAAAATGCGGTCTTTGCGTTTACCTCCTCGGGCGGCGTGATCATGGTATACGACTATTTAAACCCGCCAGAGAGCATAACGATCATGGGATACGCCGGCACCTCCCCCGAGATAATAAACGGCTTTGAAAAGAGCACCGACATTTTGGTGCGCACCGCTCACACCGAATACGACAAAATGCTATTAAAGCTGATGGCGGGCGACAGCGACTTCGACCTTTTCAACAACGGCATGGCGTTTCAGAACTACATAAACGCCGGAACATTCGTGGATTTAAAGACCGTAGAAAGCCTAAGCTCGCGGATATCAAAAAATGCGGCGGCCGAATTGGTGGCAAGCTGCGGCGATAAATATTTCGGCGTGCCGGCGCTCATCAGCAACTACAGCAGCGAGGAGAATTTTCCCGAGGACGGAAGCAGCTTCTGCTATTCGCTCTCGGTCTCGGAGCTCATCTACTTCGCGCAAAACGTAGACGTCGCCGAGCAAAGATACGACGACCCCGACGGCGAGGAGCTCTACAAGCTGTTTAAATTTATAAACGACAACCCCACCGGCAACAGAAAAAAGATGCCCTTCGGGGACAGCGTGACCATACTCTCCTCAAACGTATATCTTATGAATCCGAAGGCTCAAAACCGGGACGGCGCGATCAGGTTTTTGGAATATCTATTCGACATCTATAACGGCGATATCCCCGGGATAGTGCCGGAGGAGGATTACTATCCGAAGCTCGAATCGGCCGAGGGGTGCTTCGCCGAATGGCGGTGCAGGCCGGTGGAGATAATTGCCCCGATATTTGACGCGCGAAACGACGTCAAGGGCAAAAACGGCGAGATGAGCAAGGCAGATCTCAAAAAGCTCGCTCACAAAGCCGCAGCCGAGGTCGCCATGAGAATGGGTGAATAAAATGACGGGAAGATTCAGGTTCAAGATTGCGCTGCTAAGCCTGCCTGCGGCTTTAGGCTTTTTGGTGTTCTATATAATCCCCTTTTTTAGGAGCGTGGGCTATTCCTTTGCGGGTAGCGTTGCGAACAGGGAATTCGTTTATTTTGACAACTACCGCGAGGTGCTCGGCAACGAATATTTTCGGCTGGCTCTTAAAAACACGGTGATATTCTCCCTCGCCGGCGTAGGGGTTATTATGCTTCTGTCGCTCGGGCTGTCTTTAGGGCTTGTGAAGCTTTCAAAGAGATTTTCGTTCATTAAAAGCTTCTTTGTGATGCCCTACGTTCTGCCGTCGGCGAGCGTAGTCTTCTTCTGGCAGACATTTTTCGGCGCCGAGCATTACGCCGCCCTCACCGAGCTTGAAACCCTCGGCGGGTTCTTCGACGTTCTGCCGCTGTATGTCATCTTCCTCTGGAAAAACATCGGGATAAACATCATTCTCATCACCTCGGCGCTGACAAAGGTATCCCCCGAAATTTACGAGGCAGCGGCCCTTGACGGCGCCCACGGGCTTAAGCTCCACCGAAAAATAACCCTGCCGCTTATATCGCCGAGCCTCTTTTTCGTCGGGGTGTTAAGCTTTGTAAACTCGCTGAAAATTTTCAAGGAGAGCTATCTGTTTTACAATTCCGACTACCCGCCGAACGCGGCGTATATGGTGCAGAATTACATGAACAACCATTTTTACAAGCTCAACTACCAAAAGCTTTCGACCGCCGTTGTCATCTTCACGCTGGCGATGGCCGCGGTGATATTCATATGGTATAGGCTCGAAAATAAAATGTCGGAGGGGACGTTCTGATATGAATAACGCGGTCAGTCTTTTATATCCCGACGGCTGCCGGCCGAGCGGCCGCTCTTTGGACGAAAGGGCCGTAAAAAGCCTCGAGCTGCGCTATATAGCCATGCTCATCTGCCCTTACAACACCGAATTCGCCCTCGGGGTTCTTACGGATATTGTCACCGACGAAAAGCTGATATCCTGGCGGCAGGATATTTTGGAAGATTTCATTTCGCTGCCGCAGCTTGAAATACGCCTTTACAACAGCATTCACACCATCTACCGAAATTCTTTGGAGGTATATGCCCGCTCCGGCGCGGCGCAGTCCTTTTTCGAGCTTATGGAAAGCGTCAAGAGTATAGAGGATTTCGCCGCCTGCATGGAGGAATGCCACGAATTTATCTGCGAATACGGCGGGAAGGTAAAATCAGAGGGCGTGAAAAACGTCCTCAGCGAAATAGAAAGCCGCTACCGGGACGGATCCTTCAAGCAGCTTATGGCGGAGGTTTCAAAGCTTAAGCTCGCCCTTGAAAGCGGCGTTCAGAGCGTCACCTTCGGGGTGAACCTCGACGGCCTTATGCGCCCGTCGGAGGTCATGCTTCTTTCCGTCAGCCACGAACAGATCAGGCGGCGCGGAATTTTCGAAAGACTCACTCAAAGAGGCCAAAACGCCGAGCCGATCTCGACAGTTTATTCCCGAAAATTCAAAAGCGGAGATACGGTGGCCGTGGATCAGGCCCTTTTTTCCGAGCTCGACAAGCTTGGCGGCGGGTTTTTGAGGCAGTTCAATGTTTCGATCTCAAACTGCTACAAGGACTGCACCGAGTTTTTGATGAAGCTTGCGCCGGAGATTGAATTTTTCGTCGGGGCGAAGGATCTGGCGGAGCGCGCAGGAAGCCTCGGCCTAAGCACATGCCGGCCGAAGATACTGCCCATGAGCGAGAGAAAGTCGGTTCTTGTCGGAATGAGCGACCCGGTTTTGGCAAACAAGGTGAGAACATTAAGAATGACCGACCCCGATGTCCCGGGGATCAGGACAAACGACTGCAGGCTTGACGGCGGCGGGAGAATATGCATAATCACCGGCACCAACAACGGCGGCAAGACAACGTATCTTCGCGCCGCGGCGGTAAACCAGATACTCTTTCAGGCGGGGCTTTACGTCTACGCCCAAAGGGCGGAGCTTTCGCCCTGCAGCGGAATCTTCGTCCACTATCCGAGTGAGGAGAAGGTGGGCATAAACACGAGCCGCTTCACCGAGGAATGCAAGGATTTAAAGGCTATAGTCGGCCGAGTCGACGAAAACAGCCTCCTGCTTTTGAACGAAAGCCTATCCTCGACAAACCCATATGACAGCCTTATCATCGCCGAGGAGCTTATGAAGATATTCGCCGACATGGGGTGCAGGCTGCTTTATACCACCCATGTCCTTGAGATCGCCGAGCTTTCGCCGAAAATCAACAGGCTCAACTTAAAAAGCAGCCTGAAAACCCTGACGGCCGGCTGCGACGCAAGCGGCAAACCCACTTACGGGATAACCGAGGGCAAGCCGGATTTCTCGCGCAACGCGCAGTTCATCTTTAACAAGTACGGCATATCCTACGAAAAATACAAGTCGGGCTCGAAATGACAGGGAGCGGGTGATATAGGTGAAAAGTCAAAGAAAAATACTGCCGGCGTTAAGAACGGCAATTATAGGGGTATTCGCTCTGCTGTTTATAATCCCCGTTATAAGCACGGCGGTAAAATCGTTCTCGTTTGATGGCAGAATCAGTCTCGGGCAGTATTGGGAGCTGTTCGTAACAAACTTTACCTACCTCGACTATTTTTGGAATTCCGTCTTTTACGCGGCGGCGATAACCGCGGTGAGCATAGCAATCTCCCTGCCTCTCGGGTTTTTGTTCGCAAAGGTCAAGTTCAAGGGCCGCGACAGCCTTTTCTTCGTGTTCATTCTCGTGATGCTTCTGCCCTTTCAGGCGACCCTCCTGCCGAATTACATTCAGCTTCGGGATTTCAATATGCTGAACACTCCCCTTGCGCTCACCCTGCCCATGATGTTCTCGCCCTTCGCGGTGTTTTTGCTTCGGCAGTTCATGAAGACTATCCCCGACGACCTTATCGACTGCACGCTTTTGGAGACGTCGTCGGTGATAAAAACCTTCCGCTATGCCATACTCCCGCAGATAAAGCCGGCGACGGTTTCGCTCGCGATTCTCATATTCTGCGAGAGCTGGAACATGGTGGATCAGGCGCTGATATTCTCGATGGAAAACGAAAAGATAATGCCGCTTTCAGTAATTTTAGGCGAGATCCCCGAGAACGTGAGATATGCAGGCGGAACGGTGTACATGTTCCCGATAATCATGCTGTTTGTGATGTTCCGCGAGACGCTTGAGGAATCTATGGAGGCGTATAAGCTGTGAAAAGGGCCGTGACCGCTTTAAGCATAATTTTTTGCGGGATAATCATATTTTTCAGCCTTTTCGGCGAAAAGCTCTACTATTCGACGAAGCCGAAGGTAGTGATAGACCGCCCGCTGAGGATAAACGACGCCGTGCTGCTGCCCGAGGAGGCGGTGGTCTTCGAGCCGGACGGAAGCTATATCTTCACGGTTGAGGGGAGCGTCGGCTTTTCGGCGGAGATTTTAACGGTAACAAAGGTGCGGCTTACAAGCTGCGAGCCGGACGAGACGGGCTATCTGGGCGAAGGGTATTTTGCGGTAAAGGCGGAGGGATATAACGGCGCGCCGACGGTGGTGCGCACGAGCAAAAAGCTCCGCGACGGGCAGAGGGTGATTGAGGAGTGATGGGTTAGGTTTTTGACGCGCGGTACGCACCGCATTGAAAGTGCCGAGCCCAATTACGGTTTTGCTGTATACCTTTGGGAACACACCCCTCCCCTCGAGGCCGCGGTCGCGCCGTTCGCCGCAAGGTGAACGGCCGGGTGACGGGGTGGAGACCCCCACGCTTCGCGAGGGAGAGGGGGCAGGGAGCGCAACGCGAAAGAATGCTGCAAAATTGTACTTTCGTTTTGCGTTGCACTGCAAAGCCGCCTCGGCAATTCGCGAAGCGTTAAAACTTGCTTTTCGCACTTCGCAGTCAAAAACGATAGACTGCTCGTGCTCAAAGAGTTTTAATCGCGTCGCCTGCCTCGGGTCTGCTTCGCAGACTGCCGGCTTTGCCGGACTTTACTGCGAAACTGTCCACCGGACAGTTTTTTCTCCCCGTCCTGCGCTTCGCTTCGCATTATTCCGGAGCGTGCCTGCTCGGCCCGCTCCGGGGGATTTCGCGCTCTGCGGAGCGCGACGGGGGCACCGCCCCTCGACCCCGCGGCCTTTTGAAAACGGCCGGCGAAAACTTTTATCACTTTACCATTTAATAAATCCCCTTCCCGTTTTTCAAAACCTCTTGATTATTTCGGAAAAGTGTGTTAAAATACAGTATATTACACATTATCTGCGGGAGGAAACGGCATGAGTCTTCAGGAATCGGGCGAGATGTATCTCGAAACAATACTTATTCTTTCACAGAAGCTTTCCGGCGTGCGCTCTATCGACGTCTGCGAACAGATGGGCTATTCCAAGCCGAGCGTTTCGCGCGCGGTGGGAATCCTGAAAAACGGCGGGTATATCCTCGTCGACCGCGACGGCTACATCACCCTCACCGACGAGGGAAGATATGTCGCCGAGCGCACCTATGAGCGCCACCGCGTCCTCACCGATTTCTTCCTCTCCATCGGCGTAAGCCCCGAGGCCGCCTCGGACGACGCCTGCAAAATCGAGCACGACATCTGCGACGAAACCTTCAACGCCTTAAAGCGGCATATAGCCCGCCTTTCCGGCGAGGATAAATGAACTCCAAAAAACACCGATGCGGCAAAGCCTTTTGGGCCCTGCCGCATTTTCTTTTTATTTAAAGAGGGTGCATACTCCGCTCTCGCGAAAATACCTGATTTTTTCTTCGATCGCCCTGCGCGACACCTTGAAATAATCCGCAAGGCAGTCGATGCATAAAAACTCGTCGGCCGAACGCAGAACAAGCTTTTTGTATATGGCTATGTCGTCGTTCGAAAGCTTTGCCCCGCACTTTTTGCAGGTCTCGTAATTCGCCATGGGATTATTTTCTGCGGCGGCGCTTGTTGAGATTCACGAGCTTAGCGCGGAATACCTCGCAGTCGTGGGGTTCGATATGGGTTACATATCTCTCGCGGAACTGCCCGACGGTCTTATGAGCCCAGCAGTCGTAAAACTCAAGCGCATAGCCCGAAGCGTAGGGCAGGCCGATATCCCAGAATTCGAGGGACATTTCTGAGCGCTGATCGGTGAAATTAAAGAGGCCTATGGCGTAGTCGCCGTTTTCAAGGGGCTTTACAAGCGCCTTTACGCGGTCGTTGCTCCAATGCTGAACCTCGTAGGGGCCGCGTCCTTCGGGATCCTGATTGAGGGCGATTACGTCGCGGTTCATGAGGATCTCCTTGGTCTTGTCGTTCATGTTTCTGATGTCGCAGCCTATCATAAGCGGCGAATTCATTATCGCCCACAGAGAGAAGTGGGTCTTGTACTCAATATCGGTGCAGCCGAAGCCCTCACCGGCGATCCAGTTGTTTTCCGAATGTCCGCTCATGCCGACGACGAGCATGTCGATGTCGTTCCAGCAGTAAACTCCCGCCTGCGACTGCTTACCGAACTGCGAAAGCGCAAGATTCTTTATAGACTGCCAGCTGTCCTGAATATCGCCGGTCGAGCGGAACATCTGCGCACCAGATTCGCGTATCCAGTTGTGAACGCCGTCGGCTCCCCAGTTGCAGGCCGAGAAGAGAATGTCGCGGCCGCAGTTGCGCAGAGCCATGGCCATGCGCTTGTAAAGCAGCTCGCCGGGAATCCCCTTGGGCTTATAGCAGTAGTCGTATTTCAGAAAATCGACGCCCCAGGAGGCAAAAGTGGCGGCATCTTGGAATTCGTGCTCAAACGAGCCGGGATAGCCGGCGCAGGTATGTGTGCCCGAGCAGGAATAGATACCGAATTTAAGGCCCTTTGAATGTACATAATCGGCGACCGCCTTCATTCCGTGAGGGAATTTCTGAGGATCGGCGACGAGGCAGCCGTTTTCGTCCCGCTCCTTAAGGCTCCAGCAGTCGTCTATGACGACGTACTCATAACCGGCGTCCTTAAGTCCTGTCGAGACCATCGCGTCGGCGGCGCCCTTTATAAGCTCTTCGTCAATCTTCCAGCTGAAGGTGTTCCACGAGTTCCACCCCATCGGCGGAGTGAGTGCAAGTTTTTTTGGCATAGCTTATTCCTCCCGTATTTAAAATTCTCACATTGTTCTGCGGCTCTTGCCGCGTCGCGATTATTATAGCAGGGACGCGGGTGTTTGTCAATCGGATATTAAAAATTTTAACGCGAGATTCAAAACCGAAAAATTCCCCCGCCGGCGCGTCACCGGCAGGGGAAAAATTTTGGCTGGACGCATAAAAGTCGAACCTTTTTGCCTCACTCGCGCCCTTTTCCGGGTGCTCAGTGACTGTCGTCACTGAGCAAGGGGCCGCCCTCTCTTGCAGGACACAGTCGTGGAGCGGCCCCTCTTAAAATAACAGTCCACCGGACTGTTATTTTAATTCACCCCTTGCGGAGCGCGCGAAGCATAGGAGTTCCGCGACTGCGGTCGCGGCCAGAGGCTCCTCGCCTCTGGGCTCTCGCAAGCCTTTTGAAAAAGGCTTGACCGAAAACTTTTATTGTTTTCACGCGTCCGGCTTGCACGTTCTCACTGCGTAAACGCTATCTGGGCAAAGTTATAGAAGCCGAGGTACCAGATGTTATGGTCGTGGCCGCCAGAGCGGGTGTGCCACATGAAATTCTTGCCGTCGGTGAGCTTGTCGGTCTTGTCGCAAAGGCCGTCTATCGCTGCGGAGTGGCTCCACATGGCTATGCCGTCCTCGGTGCCGCAGATATTGTAGAAATACTTGATATCATAGTCGGGGAAGCTTTCAAGCCGCCTGGCTATCTCGTCGGAGGTATAAGTTGTCGGGCAGGAGGAGAATCCGCCGAAATAGCTGAACATGTCAAGGCATTCGCAGAGGCCGATATTTGTGGTCTGCATGCCGCCCATCGACAGGCCGGCGCAGGCGCGGTGATCCCTCGCGGCGGAGATGTCATAGCCCTCGGAATAATCGGCGTAGGTGGCGTAATTGGCGTCGATGTAGGGCACGAGGTCGTTTCTGAGCTCCTTGCCGAATATGTAGAACGAGCCGGAATCGGAGTTCGAGGAGTGATCCTTTGCCGAGCGGCCGTTCGGGGTGACGACGATAAACGGGTCGATATCGCCGTTGAGAATCAGGTTATCCATCATCTTCTTTACGTCGGAGTTGTCGCCGGTCATGCCCCATTCCCAGATATCGCCGCCGATGCCGTGCAGAAGATACATCACGTTATACTTTTTCCCCTCGTCGTAGTTCGGCGGGAGATAGATGTAAGCCTCCTTTTCGATGGGCGATTCGTCGCCGAAGTAATCCTTGGTGGGATAGCTGAACAGCGTGACGGTGCCGCCGTTTTCGACGGGCGTGCGGTATTCCGCGGGGATCTCGTCTACGACGGAGACCTTCTTGGCGCAGCCTCCCATGCCGCAGACAGTCGCGCCCAAAAGCGCCGACAGAAGAATTCGACTGATGATAGTTTTCATAAATCCTTTTCCTTTCATAATAAAATGTTCAAATAAATCGCATAAGCGCAATATGATTATACCACGTTTCCGCTGATTTGGCAAGATGTGGCCTGAGGGCCACATCAAGAAGTTAGAGGTTAGAAATTAGAAGTTAGAATTTCAAGGTGTCGCCTGTGGCGACATATTTAAATTTTTTTAATAATGCGTGCGGAATGGACACTCCCGGAAGCTATGGGGAGAGGGTGAACGGTTTTTATTTGCCTCGCCCTGCTCGGCAAAGCGAAGACAACCCCTGCGGGGTTTTCCCCGCTCCCTTTTCCGAGTTGCGAGGCGCCCGAAGCGCCTCGCCGGGGGAACCCCCGGCGAGGGTTCCCCCGGCCCGAAACAGTCCACCGGACTGATTTCGGGCTCCCCCTCCTGCGCTTTTTGAGCATATGGGGATTTCGCGCTCTGCGGAGCGCGACGAGGGGCTTCGCGCCCCTCGACCCGCGCGGCCTTTTGAAAAAGGCCGGCGAAAACTTTTTTATTATTCCCGCTCGCTTGCGCCCTGCCTCTTACTCCCTGTGAATCTTATAGACATTCACGTCTACGCCGCCGCCGACCGGGACGACTATCGCCCTAAGCTCGGCGGTCTCAAGATCTGCCAGAGCTTCGCTGTCCGTTATTACCGTCGGGGTGCACAGATCGAGCGCGGGGCCGTTGTTCTCGATAAATATGCTGCACGGCTTGCCGTCGCAGTCGGTGCCCTTGAGAATATACCTCGCCGAGAACATCACGCTGCCGTCGGGGGCGTATTTCTGGGTGTCGCAGCCCTTTATAGGCATCTCGCCCTTGAAATAATAGCTGTCGGCGCTGCCGGTAAAGGGTATCATGTTGATCCCGCCCGACTTTGAGCTTACCCCCGCCGCGGCCTCGGTCTTCACGTTCACAGTCATTATATATTCAAGGAGCAAAAGCTCCTCGCCCTCGCCCACTGCGGTGCCCAAGGCTATCTCCTCCGCCTTTTCAAGCGTTTCCACCGGGTTATACTGCGTGCCGTCGCCGGTTTCGTCGCTGCCGGTGTGCGGCGACCAGAAAATGTTTATCGGCTTCAAATCCGTCTCCTCCTTCGGGGTATCGGCGTCTGCGTCCGGGCTGTTTTCCGCAATCGGGGAGTTTACATTCCCCTCCCCCGCCGCGCCGGGCTCGCTCTCGGGGGCTCCGCATGCCGACAGAACCAGAATAACCACAGCCGCCGCGGCAATAAATCCTTTGTGCTTCATAAAATTCTCCTTTCGGGTTATTTAATTACAGTTTATCACATATTTTACCGAAAATAAATGATTTTTACCGACACAAGGATTGACAAAAACACAGAGGCCGGAATTTCTTCCGGCCCCGTGTTGAGGAGAATTAGAAAATTTAGGAGAATTGAAGATGTCTTAAGTTATCAGTAGGCAATGCCCTGCCACTTCATGGCGTCGGCGACCTTTAAGAAGCCGGCGATGTTGGCGCCGACAACAAGGTTGCCCTCCGCGCCGTATTCCTTAGAAGCGTTGAATGCATTGTGGAAGATATTTTTCATGATCCCGTGGAGCTTCTGGTCGACCTCTTCGAAAGTCCAGCTGAGGCGCTCGGAATTCTGGGACATTTCAAGACCCGAGGTGGCGACGCCGCCCGCGTTCGCGGCCTTGGCAGGGCCGAAGAGCACGCCCGCGGCAAGGAATTTCTCGACCGCTTCGGGGGTGGAGGGCATATTCGCGCCCTCGGCAACGGCCTTTACGCCGTTTTTGATGAGTATATCTGCGGATTCGCCGTCGAGCTCGTTCTGGGTGGCGCAGGGAAGGGCGATGTCGCACTTGACAGTCCAGATCCCCTTGCAGCCCTCGTGATATTCGGCGCCGGAAACGCGGTTGACATATTCCTTGATCCTGCCTCTTTCGACCTCTTTGATCTGCTTGACGACGTCAAGACTTATGCCGTTTCTGTCAACGATATAGCCGTTGGAATCGGAAAGGGCGACAACCTTAGCGCCGAGCTGGGTGGCCTTCTGGGTGGCGTAGATGGCGACGTTGCCGGAGCCCGAAATTACAACGGTCTTGCCCTTAAAGCTGTCGCCGGCCATGCAGTTGAGCATCTCTTCGGTGAAGTAGCAAAGTCCGTAGCCGGTGGCCTCGGTTCTGGCGAGCGAGCCGCCGTAGCTTAAGCCCTTGCCGGTGAGAACGCCGGTGAATTCGTTGCGAAGTCTCTTATACTGGCCGAACATGAAGCCTATCTCTCTGCCGCCAACGCCTATGTCGCCGGCGGGAACGTCGGTGTCGGCGCCGATGTGCTTACTGAGCTCGGTCATGAAGCTCTGGCAGAAGCGCATCACCTCGGCGTCGGACTTGCCCTTGGGGTCGAAATCGGAGCCGCCCTTGCCGCCGCCCATGGGCAGGCCGGTGAGGCTGTTCTTGAAGATCTGCTCAAAGCCGAGGAACTTTATGACGGAGGCGTTTACCGAGGGGTGGAACCTGAGACCGCCCTTATAGGGGCCGATGGCGGAATTGAACTGAATTCTGAAGCCGCGGTTGACCCTTACGTTGCCCTTGTCGTCTACCCACGGAACGCGGAAGATTATCTGTCTCTCCGGCTCGACTATGCGGTCGATAATGCCCGATTCAACGATGTCGGGTCTGCGCTCGACGACCGGCTCCAAGCTCTCCAAAACTTCGCCGACCGCCTGTAAGAATTCTTTTTCGTTGGGATTTCTCGCCTCGACGTCGGCGTAAACCTTCGCGAGGTATTCGTTTTTGAATGTCATGGTACTTTCCTCCAGTAAATTATAAAAGTGATGAAGGTATTATACCACAAATTTTGCAGGATTGCAATAGGAAAAATGCAAAAATATAAATTTTCCTCACGCGTCGGATTTGCATCTCATATATGAAAGCCATTTGTGCCCCTGGGGATTCTGCTTAAAAAGCGCGTCTTCGAGCCACTCGAGCTGCGACACCAAAGAAAATTTTTTCATCTTTCCTCCCAAAATTACGGCATGCCCACCGCGGGTTGACCCCGTCTCAGCAGATGACCGGCTCCCAGGCAAAGGGCAGCAGGTCGCGCGCCCTAACCTTTATGAGGTTTCCGTTTTCGTCGTTTACTATCACCTTTATATCGGGGCAGTATTCAAAAAGCATCTGCCGGCAATTTCCGCAGGGCGGAATAACGCCGTTAAGGTGTTTATCGTGGGCGGCGACTATGGTGTCGAATTCCCGCTCGCCGTTTGAGATAGCCATGCCGATGGCGATATATTCCGCGCAGGAGCCGTGGATACCGTCGCAGTTGACGCCCTTGTAAATATTGCCGTTTTTGCAGCGCAAAGCGCAGCCTACCGTGTGATTGTATACGCCGTCGTCAAAATTCTTTTTCAACACGTCGAGCGCTAAATCGATAAGCTTCCTGTCGCCGTCGGTCAGTTTGTATCTTCTCATTTTATCAACCCCCGAAATGCCAATCTACCTTAAATTATGAAAAAATTAAAGCATACCCCCGCGTGCAGGTCAAGAAAATATTCGGAGGCATCGCCGCAGGAGGCACCTTAAAACTCTAACTTCTAACTTCTAATTTCTGACTTCTATCTTCTTGATGTGGCCTGATGGCCACATCTAATGCGTCGCGGGGTATTGCTTTATTGTTCGCGGCGGTGTATAATGTTAAAAAAGGAGGCGATGACATGAAAGCGGTAATTCAGCGGGTTATCCGCGCAAGCGTGACGGCCGAGGGCCGCGTTACGGGGAGCATCGGCCGCGGGATAACGGTTCTGTTGGGGGTCGGCAAAAACGACACCGAGGAAAACTGCCGCGCGCTGGCAAAAAAGATCTCGAAGCTGAGGATATTTTCGGACAGTGAGGGAAAGACGAATCTTTCGCTTTCGGACATCGGCGGGGAGATTTTGGCGATATCGCAGTTTACGCTTTTCGGAGACGTCTCGCACCAAAACCGCCCGAGCTTTTTTGATGCCGCCCCTGCCGAGCCGGCAAACCGCCTTTACGGGGTGTTCTGCGACGAGCTCGCCCTGTTGGGCTTTAAGCCGCAGAAGGGCGTCTTCGGGGCGTATATGCAGATAGACCAGCTCTCGGACGGGCCTTTTACAATTATTCTTGAAATGTGACGGAGGGATATGATGAATATTCAGATCTACGCGCGCTCGAAATGCTTCGATTCAAAAAAAGCGGAGCGATGGTTTAAGGAGCGCAGGATAAAATATCAGCTGATAGACCTCGACTCAAAGGGGCTGAGCCCCCGCGAGCTCGACAGCGTTGTCGCGGCGGTGGGGCTCGAAAACATAGTCGACGAAAAATCGAAGTCGCCCGACGCGGCGCTTATGAAATATCTCTCCGACCGCAACCAGAAGCTTGAAAAGCTCCTTGACGACCCGAGGCTGATAAAAAGCCCGATCGTCCGAAACGGCCGCCTCGCCACCGTGGGCTACCGCCCCGAGGTGTGGGAAAAGTGGGAATAAATGAACGCCCTTTCCGTTAAAGGAGAGGGCGGTTTTTATATTCGGCCGATGATAAAAGTTTTCGCCGGCCTTTTTCAAAAGGCCACGAGAGTCCAGAGGCGAGCAGCCTCTGGCCGCGATCGCAATCGCGAAACACCCCCGGAGCGGGCTTGCTCGGCCCGCTCCGGGATAATGCGAAGCAAAGCGCAGGACGGGGAGAAAAAACTGTCCGGTGGACAGTTTTTTCGTGGGGAGACCCTCGCCGGGGGTCTCCCCGATTTGCCGAACATAGTGAGGCAAATAAAAAGCCTCAATGCACCCTCTTAAATATTCTAAATTGTAAGCATATTCCCCGAATATCTCCCCTCGCCCTGGGCATAATAAGCGCATACCAAATCCTGAAAGGTTGTGTTTATTATGACTTTAACTCCAAAGGAAACCTCCCTGCTTAAGGATCTCAGGGGCCAGGAGCGCCTCTGCTGGGAGAAGTATGACAAATACTCCTGCGACGCCTGCTCGACCGAGCTGAAAAATCTGTTCAGCGAGATGGCGATGACCGAAAAACAGCATTTCGATTCCATCAACCAGATGCTTCAGGGCACCGTTCCGCAGATGCCCACCGGCCTGCAAAACGAAAACAACAAGTGGTGCACCCGCGTTCGCTATGCCGACGAGCAGTCGAGGAATATCGACAGATTCCTCTGCACCGACATGCTCGCCTCGGAAAAGCATGCCTCGAGCCTTTACGACGTGAGCGTGTTTGAGTTCACCGACCCCGCCGCCCGAAAGGCCCTCAACCACATTCAGGCCGAGGAGCAGCAGCACGGCGAAAAGCTTTACGCCTATATGGCGCAGAACGGAATGTACGCCGCCGAATAGCAAAAATCCCCCGCAAGGGGGATTTTTTAACGGCGGGAAAAAGTTTTCTCCTGCTCTCGGCTATATACGTCGATATATAAAACTAACCTGCATTGTAGCCGGGATCAAGTTTCATCAGCTCCTGCTCAGTAAGTCCGTTTGTATCAACTGTATTTTCGGTTTCGTTCAGTACAAAAATATGCCACCCGTCATCAAACTGAACATAAATCGTGTTATCTTCTCCGTACCGATAGCCATATCCTATTCCAAAGTTTGACTGATTATTCTCTGTCGGTATAGTATCACAAGAAGTAATGATTTGTCCGTCCGGTTCAGTAGAAACAGGGAGATCAAGCGCTTTTCCGCAATCCTTGTAAAGCCGGTTATCTACCATAATCATGGCGGGATAATCAATACTGGTATCTGATTGCACTTCGTCGTCCGGGACGGTCGGGGTCAAATTTGGGATAAACAAAGCGGCAACCACGACAAGGCAGAAGCAAGCTGCAACCGCGCCCCATTTAGTCCACTTAGAAATTCTCTTTCTTGTCTTTGTCTGAGCTTCCTCAATGAATCGATTATCGACGTTGGTAATACTGTTATACAGCTTTGAGGTCTCTTTTTCTTTCATAGGGAATAACCCTCCCGCTCAAGTTTTGATTTCAGATTTTGTCTGAGTCTGTACATTTTCTTTGCTATATTTGCCGGAGACGTGCCGCTTTCCTCTGCAAGCGTATTTACCGTTTCGCCATTCCAATAGCGGCGCATGAAAAGAATACGGTCGTTTCGCGGTAATGACGCAAGCCATATATTTATGACCTCCGTCAGTTCCTGTTCTTCAATTTGGCGTTCAACAGCAGCCGGGGACGGTATGCAGTCCTCTAATTCGTTCAGAATCTCTTCCATGCCTGCATAGCGCTTCTGCCGGTGGTTTTTCTTCCAAAGGTCAAATGCAATATTTCGGACAACCCTGCCAAGCCATGCGCCAAGTTTGTCGGGCTTCTGCGGCGGTATTGAGTTCCAAGCCCGCAAATATGTATCGTTTACGCATTCGTCTGCGTCAGCGCTTATTGACAGTACATTTAGCGCCACACCGCGGCAAAAGGCTCCGTATTTCGTTGCCGTTTCCGAAATTGCAGCTTCATCACGCTTGAAAAACAATCCGATGATTTCTAAGTCCTCCATTTCAATCCCTCTTTCCGCAAGATTTATGATTTTGAAAGCTTTCACTTATAAAGACGACATTTCCGAGCTGATATTCCCTGTGTTTTCAAAATAATTATAGCTTTTTTCCGTGAATTTTTCTACTACATATGAACATTGTCAAGAGTGTCCGTTCCGCGCGCATTATTAGAAATATTTAGATATGTCGCCGCAGGCGACACCTTAAACTCTATCTTCTAATTTCTAACTTCTATCTTCTTGATGTGGCCATCAGGCCACATCAACATCATTTCAAGTCTTGACATCGGCCTAACTCGGTGCTATAATACACTAAATCAAAAAATCATTCGGAGCGTGATACTTTTATGAGCAAAACCGTTATCCCCGCGGGGTATTCCCCCCGCCTCGGGCCATATGAAACCCAGACCGCGATAGGTCTTATCAAGCATACCTTTGAGATCAGCCTCTGCCGCGCGCTCAACTTAAAGCGTGCGTCGGCGCCGCTGTTTGTAGACGGCGGCCGCGGCCTCAACGACGACTTAAACGGCGTTGAGAGGCCGGTGGTCTTCGATATCCGCGAGACCGGCGAAAACGCCGAGGTAGTCCACTCGCTCGCGAAGTGGAAGAGATTCGCCCTCAAAGAATACGGCTTCCACCACGGCGAGGGCATCTATACCGACATGAACGCCATACGCCGCGACGAGGATCTCGACAACCTCCATTCAATTTATGTCGATCAGTGGGACTGGGAGCGCATAATCTCCCGCGAGGAGAGAAATATCGACTTTCTGAAAGAAACCGTTCTTAAGATCGTCGGCGCGGTATGCGACACCTCCGAGGCGGTTACGAGGATCTACCCAAACGTCGTCTGCAATTTAAGCCGCGAGGTCAGCTTCATCACCGCTCAGGAGCTTGAGGATCTCTATCCCTCCCTCACCCCCAAGGAGCGCGAAAACGCCTATCTTAAAGAGCACAGAACAACCTTCATCATCGGCATAGGCGACGTTCTGAAATCGGGCGAAAAGCATGACGGCAGAGCCCCCGACTACGACGACTGGAGCTTAAACGGCGATCTTCTGATGTGGAACGAGACCCTCGGCTGCGCTTTCGAGCTTAGCTCGATGGGCATACGCGTTGACGCCGATTCGCTGAGATCTCAGCTGAAAAAAGCCGGCTGCGAATGGCGCTCCGGCCTTGAATTCCACAAAAAGCTCCTTGCGGGCGAGCTCCCCCTTACCATAGGCGGGGGAATCGGGCAGTCGCGGCTTTGCATGCTGCTGCTCGGAAAGGCCCACATCGGCGAGGTGCAGGTGTCCGTCTGGGACGCCGAAACAAAAGAAATATGCAGCGAGGCCGGCATACCGCTTCTGTAAGCGCATGAACCGGCCGACGGAAACTTAAAGGAGACAGGCATCGCAAAATGGTTTACTCGGCAAAATTCTACATAGGCTTTTCGGACGTAAATCCCGATCTCGGGATCTCAAATTCATCTATACTCAGGCTGTTTGAAAACGCCTGCTGCATGCAGGGCGAGGCCGTCGGCGACGGCTTTAAGGACACCCCCGGCAGGTGGTTCGTCACCGCATACCGCGTCGCCGTTTCCGACCGCCCGAAATATAACGACACCGTCACCGTATCGACCTGGAGCCGCGAGGCAAGGGGCGTTTCGGCCTCCCGCGAGTTCGAGATGAGAGACGGCGACGGCAGGCTTTTGGTCAAGGCGCTTTCAAACTGGGCGAGAATGAACACCGAGACCGGGCGGCTTGAGAGAATGTCTCCTGAGGCATTTGAAAGATATGAAAGCGAGCCGGAACGCACCAATTTCGGGGAGCTATGGCTGCCGAAGCTGAGATCCGCCTCGGAGGGAATTTCCGAGCAGGCGTTCACCGTCGGCAAAAACCTCGCCGACCCCAACCGCCACATGAACAACGTGAGATATCTCGACCTCGCGGCGGAGATGCTGCCCGGCGAAAGCGAACCGAATGAGTTCGAGATCACCTACCGCAAGGCATACGCCCTCGGCGAAAGCGGCATTTTAAGCTACGGCGAGGACGCCGAAAGCCGCACCGTCGCATTTCTTTCTGAGGACAGAAGCGAGACGCACGCGATCGCAAAATTTTATAAATAACCGTAAACCCGCAAAAAAAGGACGGCTCAGCCGTCCTTATTGTTTTCGGTGTAAAAATGCTGAACAAGCTCGGAGACAAGCTTTCGCTGCTCCGGCGTTAGATCGGAGATGTCAAGGGTATATTCCCGCTCTATCCCGAGTATCGTGTCGGTGGATACCCGAAATATCTGCGCCAGCTCGACGATATTCTGCGCCGAGGGCACGGACAGACCCGTCTCCCACGCGTTTACGCTCACGCGGGACACGTTGAGCCGCCGCGCAAGCTCGGACTGCGTAAGCCCCGCCTGCTCGCGAAGGGTTTTTATATTCTCATATAGCCACAGATTCGCATACCGCACGGTATCCCCTCCCCTTTTGTATTGTATTATATCCGCTTGTCAATCTTACTTATCATTAAAATAAACAATACTTGACATATCTTAAAAGCCGTGATACAATAATTTTCAAAGAGGTGAGAAAAGTGAAAAAGAAGCAAACCATGGAAACCCCGGCGGGAACCCCGAAGAAGAAAAAGAAGGGCCTGTGGATCGCCCTCGGCGCCGTCGTTGCCGTGGCGGCGATAGGCTCCCTTTCCCCCGACACCGACGAACCTAATGACCCTGCCGATCTTGACAACAGCGATTCGGCTATCGTCACCGAGGCGCCCGAAACCGATTCCGGCGAAGCTACCGAGGCCTTTGAAATAGACGAATGGCGCCGCAAGGAGACCGAAGCGACAACCTCGCCCGCCGAGACGGAGCCTAAGACAACCGAAGCCCCGCAAACCGAGGCGGAAAAGGTCAGCGAGGCCACAGAGCCGCCCGCTGCCGAAACCGCCGCCCCCAAAACTGCGGCCGAAAAGGTGACGACTAAAGCAACCGAAGCCGAAAAGGTCACCACCAAGGCGACGACAGCCGAAAAGGCGAAGACAGAGGCTTCCACCGAGGAGGAAAGCGAAGATATCGACGAGGATATCGAGAATATCGAGGAGCCGGAGAGGAACACTGACCCTCCGTTCTCGGATTACGAGCATGAACAGAGCGAAGGCACAACCTACGTTCTGAACACCAACACGATGAAATTCCATTATCCCGATTGCCGAAGCGTTAAAAAAATAGCTCCCGAAAACTACGAGGAAATGTTCGGCACAAGAGACGACGCAATAGCCCGCGGTTTCGACCCCTGCGGTATATGTGAGCCATGACAAAGCTGCCCTCCCCCTGCGGGAGGGCATTTTTCTTTTTTACCCCCTTGATTTTTCCTTCGCAATAGTATACAATATTCCTATATGATTTTTTCTTGAAAGGAAGTTACACTTTATGAATCTTGTATTAGTTGTCAACGCGGGAAGCTCCTCTTTGAAGTATCAGCTTCTCAACATGGACGGCGAGACCGTGATCGCAAAGGGAAACTGCGACCGCATAGGCGTCGACGGCCACCTTTCTCACAAGGTGCCCGCCACCGGCTACGTTCTCGAGCAGGACTGCCCCTTCCCCACCCACACCGAGGCCTTTGAAAAGCTCGTCGAGGTTCTCACCACCGGCGAAGCCAAGGTCATAGACTCGATGTCCGAGATCTCCGCCGTGGGCCACAGAATAGTTCAGGGAGCAGAGATCTTCGATCGCGCCTGCATGGTCACCGAAGACGTCATCAACCAGATAGACGCCCTCTCCGAGCTCGCGCCCGTACACAACCACCCCCATGCGCTCGCCTTAAGGGCCTGCACAAAGGTTCTGCCCGCCGGCACCCCACAGGTAGTCGTCTTCGACACCGCCTTCCACCAGACAATGCCCCCGAAGGCCTATATGTTCGGCCTGCCTTATGACGACTACAAAAACTACCATGTCCGCAAATACGGCTTCCACGGCACCTCTCACCGCTTCGTCTCCGCCGCCCTCGCCGAGGCCATGGGCCGCGACATCAAGGATCTCAAGATCGTCTCCTGCCACCTCGGAAACGGCTCCTCCATCACCGCCGTCGACGGCGGAAAATCGGTGGACACCTCTATGGGCTTCACCCCTCTTGACGGCATACTTATGGGCACCCGCTGCGGCTCGGTAGACCCCTCCGCCGTCACCTATGTTATGGATAAGCACGGCTTCACCCCCCGCGAGATGAGCGACTACATGAATAAGAAATCCGGCTTCCTCGGGGTATCCGGAATAGGTTCCGACAACCGCGATATCCAGAACGCCGTTTTAGACGGCGACGAAAAGGCCATTCTCACCTCAGACATGCTCCAGTACCAGATCAAGAAGTACATCGGCGCATACGCCGCCGCCATGAACGGGATCGACGCCGTCATCTTCACCGGCGGCATCGGCGAAAATTCCTGGGAGGTTCGCGAGGCCGTCTGCGAGAACATGGAATACTTCGGCATAAAGATAGACAACGAGCTCAACCACAAGACAAGGGGCAAGCTTACAAAGCTCTCGGTCGAGGGCTCCAAGGTCGAGGTCTGGGTAGTTCCTACAAACGAGGAGCTTCTTATAGCCCGCGACACCCTTAAGCTCATCGGGAAATAATACCCGTCCGGGAACCAAAAATAATTTTCGGGGGAAACGCCGTGAAGCCGCTGACATTTTATCTTATTTACATCGCTGTCATGTCGCTCGCGGCGTTTTTCGCCTACGGGGCGGATAAGCGCCGTTCGGTAAAGGGCAGATGGCGTATCAGCGAAAAGACGCTTTTAGGCCTCGGTCTTTTGGGAGGCGCGCCCGGGGGTCTTTTGGGAATGAAACTTTTCCGCCACAAAACAAAACGCCGGTATTTTTGGGCGGTGAATTTTTTAGGAATAATTCTGCACGCCGCGCTGCTTTTTTGGCTGATTCGGTCTGCATAAAAATGAGGGATATCCGTGCCTTACAGCTTTAACGCCAAGGACGCCGCCAAAAAGTGCGCCGCGTGGATAAAGGATTGGTTTGAGATAAACGGAAAGGGTTCAAACGCCGTCGTCGGGATCTCCGGCGGCAAGGACAGCTCTGTCGTGGCGGCGCTTTTAAAACACGCCCTCGGCCGCGAACGCGTCATCGGCGTGATGATGCCACAGGGCGAGCAGCCGGACATCTCAAGCTCAAAGCTTTTGATATCTCACCTCGGGATAAAAAGCCTCACCGTAAACGTCGGCGAGACGGTCAAGGCGCTCAGGTCGGCGCTCCCGTTCGAGCCGTCCGTACAGACGGCGACAAACATTCCCCCGAGGATAAGAATGGCGGTTTTATACGCGGTCGCGCAGTCCCACAACGGAAGAGTGGCGAACACCTGCAATCTTTCGGAGGACTGGGTGGGCTATTCTACGAGATACGGCGACGCCGCCGGCGATTTCTCGCCGATATCCTGCTTCACGGTTCAGGAGGTAAAGGCAATAGGCCGGTATCTCGGGCTCCCCAAAGAGCTCATAGAAAAGCCGCCCGCAGACGGCCTCTGCGGCAAGACCGACGAGGAAAACCTGGGCTTTACCTACGCGGTTTTAGATAAATATATCCGCGAGGGCGTAGACCCCGAGCCGGATATCAAGGCAAAAATCGACCGCTTGCACAGCCTCAACCTCTTTAAGCTGAAATATATGGACTGCTTTAAATATGAATAACCGATTTTTCGAAACCGCGCTTCGCCAGTCGGCCGTCGACGCCGGCTGCGCGCCGGAGGATCTTATGAAACCCGGAAACACCTTCGCAGCCTCCGGGTGCCGCGAGGGCAAAAAGACGTTTTACCCCGAGCGGGTGGATTTCCTTGCGATAAACTACGGATTTGGCAGCGCTTTCTCAGTACGCGAGGATAAGCTTGCGCAGGTTTCGGCCGCGCTCAGAGATTCGCATATTTCCGTCGGGGGAATTGTCCCCCTCGGCTTCACGCCGGCGTTTGAGGATATCTTCTTTCTGCCGGCGGGCGAAGACATCACGCCGCTTAAATGCCGCTATGAAACGCGCTTTCTTATGCCCGACGGTTTTAGGGAGCTCTATCTCCCCGAGTGGTCAAACGCGCTCTCCGAAAAGCGCCCCTATAACGATAAAATAGCCGTCGGCGCTTATGACGACGAAAAGCTGATAGGCCTGGCGGGGGCATCGCAGGACGCGAAGGATATGCTGCAAATCGGCATAGACGTCCTGCCGGAATACCGCAGGCAGGGGATCGCCTCGGCGCTCACCTCGGCCCTCGCGCACGAGATAATAAAAACCGGGCAGACGCCGTTTTACAGCTGCCGGTGGAACAATTTAAAGTCATTCAAAACCGCATTGCGGGCCGGATTTATTCCGGCATGGACAGAAATACAAGCAAAAATTGCCGAATAAGGAGGAATTTATATGCCCGATGAAATGCATTTAGTAGATCTGCTGTATCCGAGCGAGGAAAAAAAGCGCCGGCATCTCGACCGAGGCGCCGAGCTTGCAAAGCTCCCGCAGGACTACACCACAAACCTCGAGCTTGAACAGCTTGCAAGGCTGATATCCCCGGAATATTCCACGAATATCATGCGGGTGTTCGGCCAGCTTTCGACCGACCCCGAGACCTTAAATTACCGGCTCGATATCCTTGAGGACTTTCTCAATGTCCCGGCGCTCGAGGCGGTGCTCTACGAAAATATCCACAAACTCTATATAAACGAGCATGTGAACGTGCAGAAGCTCGGCCTTGCCGACAGCTTCTACGCGCTGAATCAGCGTCTTGAAAGCCTTAAGACCTTCATCGAATGCATAACGAAGTGCCATGAGTTCTGCGACAAGAACCGCGACAAGTTCAACTCCGCCGCGCTGAAGGGGCTCACCGATTACTTCGCCTCGGTGTATAATTCCGACTATTTCGATGAGGTAAAGCGTGAAACCGACGAATGCCTCCGCATTCTCGCAAAGGGCGTCAAGAGCGTCACCGTGGGCATAAACTTCGACGACATGATGAGGCCTGTCGAGGCGATGCTTCTTTCGGTATCCACCGACGCCATAAAGAAAAAGGGCCGCTTCGACTGGCTTTTCAGCCGCGTCGGCGACACCGGCAGGGCGATAGGCAAGACCCATTCGCTTTACAACGAAAACGGCGGCGTCAACGATCTTGAGGCTCCCCTCTTCCGCGAGCTCAAGGAGATCAACTCGGAATATATCAGCCACCTCGACACCGCTATCCGCGCATACTTCAAGAAATCTACCGAGGATATACTCACCTTTGAGAGCCAGATGAGCTTTTACATCGGCGCAAAGAGGATAGTCGAGGCCGTGCGCGCTCGCGGGCTTGACATGTGCCGCCCGAAGTATCTGCCTATGGAAGACCGCAAAATGAACGCAAAGGGGATCTTCGACCTTTCATTCTATATCCAGATGGTCGGCTCAGACCCCATGGGCAGCTTAAAGGACAAGATAATAACCAACGAATGCCGCTTCGACGACGACGGGCGCTTCTTCGTCCTGACGGGCGCAAACAACGGCGGTAAAACCACCTATACCCGCGCCGTGGGAATCATTCAGGTGTTCGCTCAGGCGGGGATATACGTCCCCTGCTCGGAATGCGAGATCTCCCCTGTGGATTACATCTACACCCACTTCCCGAAGGAGGAGGAGGTCGGCCTGAACACCTCACGCTTTACTCAGGAGTGCAAGCAGTTCAAGGAGACCGTCGACACCGCCACCCGCCACAGCCTTCTTCTGCTCAACGAATCCATTCAGTCCACCACGCCTACCGAGTGCGTCTACATCGCCACCGAGCTGACGAAGATATTCCGCTGCGTCGGCGTCAGAGGAATATACGCCACCCACCTTTTAGAGCTCGCCAAGAGCCTTGACAGGCTGAACGAGGAGGTCGAGGGCGACACCAAGCTTGTAAGCATAGTTACCACGGTAGACCGCACCGCCGACAACCGCAGGCTTTACCGCATAGAGCGCGCCGAGCCCCAGGAATTCGGCTACGCAAGGACTATCTACGAGAAATTTGGCGTAAGCTTCGAGGAGGTCAAGCGCCGCCAGGCCGAAGCCGCAAAAGCGTAAGACACACAAAGAGCAAGGGTTTTGCCCTTGCTCTTTTGTTTCACCCAAAAGAGCAAAAGTTTTCGCCGGCCTTTTTTATCTGTCTCACCCCCTGCCCCCTCTCCCTCGCAAAGGGAGAGGGGGTTCCACCCCGTCACCCGGCCGTTCACCTTGCGGCGAACGGCGCGACCCCTCCCCTCGAGGGGAGGGGTGTGTTCCCAAAGGCTTTCTGCTATGTTGAAATTGGGCGAGGCACTTTCGGTGCGGTGCTATGTCGTGTTTTACAAACCGCAGTACGGGGAGAGATGTTATAGTTTGGCCGAGCCCACCGGGCTCGGCAGCAGCTGCGCGCAGCCGGTGCGGCAAGAGCTAAAGTCCGAGCGCAGCGTGATTCCCCCAATTTACCGAGCCTTGCTCGGCAAAAAAGAGACGCCCCGAAAAGAGCGTCCCCATAAATATGCCGATTCAGCAGCCTATTTTTCCACCCGCCAGTCTATCGGCGGTATCTCATTTTCAATCAAAAACTTGTTCACCCTTGAAAACACCCGCGAGCCGAAGAATCCGCTGTAGGCCGAAAGGGGGCTCGGGTGGGCCGATTCAAATATCCCGTGTATCGGATTGGTGATATACGCCTTTTTGCTCCTGGCGTTTGCTCCCCAAAGAATAAATGCTATCGGGGTGTCGCGCATGTTCAGCTTTTTTATCACCTCGTCGGTAAAAATTTCCCAGCCCATGCCCTTGTGGGAATTCGCCTGCCCCTGCCTCACCGTCAGGACGGCGTTCATCAAAAGCACGCCCTGCTTCGCCCACGGGGTGAGATCCCCGCTTTTCGCCGCGGGAATGCCGATGTCGTCCTCAAGCTCCTTGTAGATGTTTTTCAAAGATGGCGGCAGAGCCGTTCCGTCGCGCACCGAAAAACTCAGGCCGTGAGCCTGCCCCGGCTCGTGATAGGGATCCTGCCCGAGGATCACCGCCTTTACCGCCGAATAAGGGGTGAGCTTCAATGCGTTGAAGATGTCATACATGTCGGGGAATATCCGCTGCGAGGAGTATTCCGTCTTTAAATATTCGCGGAGCTTAAGGTAATATTCCTTTTCAAATTCTCCGCCGATAATGTCGTCCCAGTCGTTGCCGATTTTAACCATATTCTACCCTAAAAATGCGTAGTAGAGCGCCGAGGAGACTATTCCCACAACCATCAGCGCCGCCACAACTATTACCGCTATCCTTGCGGCAAGAGTTTTTTTCATACCGATTCTCCTTAAAAAAGAATGCCGCCCGGACTTGCGGGCGGCGTTTTTGCGTATTATCCCAGATAGGCGGAGACTACATTGACTACCAGCGCGACCACGAAGAAGACCACAACGATTATTGTAGTTATTCTTGTTAGCTTGGCCTCGCGGGTGTTTCCGCCGTTGCGCCCGAAGAATGAATCCTGCGAACCGCCTATCGCCGAGCTGAGACCCGAATTGTGGGTGTCGGTGAAGAGAACCACAAGAATTATCGCGACGCTGGCAATAATGAGAATTATTCCGCTGATGATGTTTACTGCTGCCATTTATAAATCCTCCAATTTGCTGACAAAAAGTCTTGAATCTTTACAAGTATAGCACATATCGCTGAAAATTGCAATACCTATATCAAAACTTTTCGGAAAATTCCGTCACAGCTTCCAGATGTTCTTTGCATATTCGGCGACTGCGCGGTCGGCCGAGAAGACGCCGGCGTTCGCTATGTTCATGAGCGACATCGACTGCCACCTTGAAACGTCGCGGTAGGTCTCGGAAGCGTAGGCCTGGGCGCGGCGGTAATCCTCGAAGTCGGCAAGAACCATATAAGGATCGCGGAACTTCAGAGAATTGACTACGTCGTCGAAGTTGTTGCCGTTGAAGCCCTCCTCGATTCTGTCGATTGCGGCGTGGATAACGGGATCGGAGCCGTAGAAGTATGCCGGCGAATAGCTGTTTTTGCGCTTTTCAACCTCCTCGGCGGTCATGCCGAAGTTGATGATGTTGTCGCCGCCCACAACGTCGCCTATCTCAATGTTGGCGCCGTCGCGCGTGCCCAGGGTGACCGCGCCGTTGAGCATAAGCTTCATGTTGCCGGTGCCGGAGGCCTCGGTGCCGGCGAGGGATATCTGCTCGGATATCTCGGAGGCGGGCATCAGAAGTTCGGAGAGGGAGACGTTATAGTTTTCAAGGAAGACGACATTCAGCTTTTCGCGCACCTGAGGATTTTTGCGAATGTCCTCGCCGAGCGCCCAGATGAGCTTTATTATCTGCTTTGCAAGGTAATATCCCGGCGCGGCCTTTGCGGCGAAGATGTAGGTCTTCGGCTGGAAATTGGCATTCGGGTTTTCAAGGAGCATGTTGTACTCCGAGATTATGTTCAGCGCGTTGAGATGCTGTCTCTTGTATTCGTGCAGGCGCTTCACCTGAACGTCGAACAGCGTAGTCGGGTCGATGACCACGCCCTCCTGCTGCTTTACGTATTTTGCGAAGGAGGTCTTGTTCTCAAGCTTTATGGCGGCAAGCCTTTCGAGGACGGCTTCGTCGTCGTGGAACTTTTCAAACTTTTTAAGGTCTGAGGCGTTCTTGCGGTAGCCCTTGCCGATGGTTTCGTCCAAAAGCTTGCAGAGCGGCTTGTTGGACTGGCAGAGCCAGCGGCGGTAGGCGATGCCGTTCGTGACGTTGGTGAACTTTTCGGGGGTATTCAGATATTCGTCGTGGAAGACGCTGTCCTTGATGATCTCGGAATGGATCTTCGAAACGCCGTTGATATGGTGGGCCGCGCAGACGCAGAGCTTAGCCATGTGAACTTTTCCGCCCTGGATTATCGACATGCGGTTGACGAGATTGGAATCGTGGGTCTTCTCCCAAAGCTCGCCGCAGTAGCGGTTGTTGATCTCGACTATAATGGAATACACTCTCGGGATAATGCTCTCCAAAAAATTCTGATTCCACTTTTCAAGGGCTTCGGCCATAACCGTGTGATTGGTATAGGCAAAGCAGCGCGATGTGATATCCCAGGCCTTGTCCCAGGTATAGCCGCAGTCGTCCAGCAAAATTCGCATGAGCTCGGGGATTGCAAGGGTCGGGTGGGTGTCGTTTATCTGTATGGCTACCTTGTCGGCGAGGTTGTCAAGGGTGCCGTAGGTGGCCATGTGGTGGTTTACGATATCCCCGACGGAGGCCGCGCACATGAAATACTGCTGCCTCAGGCGCAGAGACTGCCCCTCAAGGTGGTTGTCGTTAGGATAGAGAACCTTAGAGATCGCCTGGGCGACTATGTTCTGGCCGAGGGCCTTTTCGTAGTTGCCGAGGTTGAACATGTTCATATCAAACGACGGGCAGACCGCTTTCCAGAGCCTAAGCTTCGAGACCGCGTCGGAATCGTAGCCCGAGACGAACATGTCGTAGGGCACGGCAAGAACGGTGGTGTAGTTGTCAAGGGTGACATGGTGATACTGGTTGTCCCAGTATTCGCGCAGATTGCCGTCGAAATGGATCTCTATCTGCTGCTCGGGGCGGGGAACAAGCCACACCGAGCCGCCGGGAAGCCAGTTGTCGGGCAGCTCAACCTGCCAGCCGTCCTCAATCTTCTGGCGGAAGATGCCGTACTCGTAAAGTATGGAATATCCCGTCGCGGGGTAGCCGTCGGTGGCAAGGCCGTCCAGATAGCAGGCCGCAAGCCGCCCGAGGCCGCCGTTTCCGAGGCCGGCGTCCGGCTCGGATTCGTAAAGGGAATTCAGCGACACGCCGAAGTCTTTAAGAGCGCGCTCGGCGGTTTCGGTCAGGCCGAGATTAAACAGATTGGATTTAAGCGAGCGGCCCATCAAAAACTCCATAGAGATGTAATAGACCTGCTTCTGACCTACGCTGTGAACGTGATTGGTATAATTTCTTCTTTTTTCGACAAGAATGGGAACGATAACGCCTGCGAGTGCTTCATAGAACTGCCCGTCAGAGGCGTCCTGGGGCTTTACGCCGAACTTATCAAAAAGCACTCTTGTGATTTCGGACTTCATTTCGTCCTTGGTAAGCTTAACTTTCGCCAAAACAAAAACTCCTTTTTATTAAATTTAAGGAATGCGAACAGCACTATTATACCAAAACTTCCCGCCGGTGTCAAGGGGAAAAGGGCCGATGCTCCCTTATAAAATTTGGCGCAAGGGCATAAAAATCTCCCCTTGCGGGGAGATTTAAAGCGCCGTTATTCGTTTCTTATGGCGTCCAAAGCCGAAAGCCGGGTTGCGCGTATGGCCGGGTAAAGCCCCGATATCACGCCCACCGCGGTCGCCAAAATAAGCGCCGCAATATCGAGCCAGAAGGGAATTATCGAAAGCGTGGCCTCGGAGGAATATATTCCGAAGGCCGCCATTCCGCCGCCGGCGGCAAGCTTGTTCACGATTATCGACATCGCATAGCTTAAAATCACGCCTAAAACTCCGCCGACTACCCCTATAATGGCCGCCTCGACGAGGAACATTCCCCTGATGTCGGAGAGCTTGCAGCCTATGACCTTCATAATGCCTATCTCGCGGGTTCTCTCGTATATCGACATTACCATGGTGTTGGCGATTGATATCGCCGCGACGAAGAACGCCACAACGCCTATCGCGCCGAGTATCGAGCGCAGGAATTTTGTCTGCTCCTGCTGCTGAACGAGATATTCCATGTTCGAGTTGGGCTGAAGACCCATGTCGGCTATGGCCTCCTGAACGTCCATGACGTCGTCGGTATCCTCGCACATGACTAAAATTTCGTCGTAGAGGGACTCCCTGCCCTCGGCGACCGTCTCGTTGACGTCGACGCCGTTAACCATTACAGTCACTCCGGTGCCGTAACCGCTGCCGTATTCCGAGTTGTAGTATTTGTCGCGGTTTTTCTCAAGCTTTTCCGCCATCGCTTTAAGGCCCTGAATATCCATATAGCATTCCATGCCGTAGTTGTTCGCGTCGTCGCGGACAAGTATTCCCACGCAGTGCGCCTCCTCGGGGACTATCCTCGGCTTGGTGGCGTCAATGGCGCCGCTGCCGAAATTGTAATCCCAGGTGTAGGCGTAGCTTATCTCGGGGTCTATGGGGTTAAAGGGCATCTCCTCGTCTTTAGAGGCGTATACATACCACTTTTCCTCGTCGGTTCTCGGATTGTAGAAATTGAAGGGAATGTTATAGCTCATCACGAAATTCGTGGTGCCCACGTCACGCTCGTCCAAAAGGCGCCCGTAAAGAATTTCGTAATCGAATTCCCCCATTGAGGCCGCGTCGATGCCGATGAGCTGCGACGACGAAACCTTTTCCTTGCCGTCCTTTGTGAGGTAATACCACTGCTGCGAATAGGGCGTTGCCACCTTTACGCCGTCGATGGCGCGAATTTCCTCAAGAGTGATGTCGTCAAGGGGAACGCGGTTCTCGTTTGTCGAATATTCGTCGGTCTCCTCGTTGTAAATGCTGTACTGCTCCCAGACTTCAATCTGCCGCAGGTCGCCGTACGAGCTCATCTGGTCTTCAATGCCCTTGTTCATTCCTATGCCTATCGAGAGCATTATGACGACCGCCGCGGTGCCTATGACGACGCCCAGAACAGTCAGCGCGCTGCGCGCCTTGCGCCTCAAAAAGTTGGTAAAGGCGAAGCGGATTATATCAAATTTTTTCATCTGTCATACCACCTCATTTATCCGCCGCTCGCGCGATCACTCTTCGTCGTCCTCTTCTTCCCTCTTGGCCTTGACCTTTTTGACGACTACCGCAATCACGATTATAGCGACAACGGCTATGCCGGCGGGTATGGCAATTTTTGCCCAAAGAGGAAGTCCGCCGCCCTCTTCGGTGTTCTCGCCGTCGACGGGCATGCCGTCGGGGCCGAATTCTCCGCCGTAGTCAAAAGTGAGGTCTCCGCCCATCATGCCTCCGTCAATCGTCATATCTCCGCCCGTGTCGCCGCCGACAGAGCCGTCCACGATGTTGACGTCGAAGGTCTCCTCAATGCGCTGCTCCGAGCCCGCGGCGTCCTCAAACGTGAAGACTAAAACTGCGGTCTTGGTGTCGCCCACCTTAGCGCCCTCCACGGGGACGATAGTCCCGCTGAAAACGTCCATGTTCGAGCCCTGAACGGTGCCGACAAACTGCTGCGGCATCTCGAAATCGCCCTCGCAGGTGATTGTCAGGGCGTTCATCGGGTTGCGCGACTTGTTGAAGTATTGGAAGCTTATGGGCACGCCGTCGAGACCCGATTCGGTCGGGGGCGTCCAATCCAAAAGCTCAAACTTGATAGGCTGCTCTACCGGCATGTTGATGTCCATTTCGCCGTTGCCGGAAGAATATCCACCGTTGTCGGCGTATTCAAAGTTAAAGGATATCTGAATGGGATAGCTTCCCGCGCCGGCCGAGGCTGAGCACTTCATCTTTATTGAGTATTCGCGGGTGCTGCTCTTTTCAAGAATGGGGGTGTAGAACGAGCTGGTGCCGTCGATAAAGCTGAACACCGGGCCGCTCGAAGTGCCGGAGGCCGACGAGGTTATCGACTGGGGCACCACGTTTACGGTCATGTTGCGAAGATCCTTCTCCTCCGAGGTATTCTCAAGCACGAACGAAAGGGTGAATTCCTCGCCCGAGATCACCTTTTCAACGTCGGTGGAGTAGTTCTTGACTATTACCTTCGGGGTGAGCGCGGCCGATTCGGGGGCCTCCTCCTCGGGTTTCTTCTCGGTGGCCTGCAAATAGACGTTAAAGCTTTCGGTCACGGGGCCGGTCGGGCCGTCGAAGATCACCTCGGCGGTGACGGTGTGCTGAGGCTTTGTCATCTCGGGGAATTTTATCGGGAAGGTTGCGTTCACCGTCTGATCGGGGTCTACGTCGCCGACGGCGGCGGTGTCGGTATAGGTGGTCAGAATGATGTCGCCGAGGGCAGAGAGGCGAACCTTCACGTTTTTGGCCACGAAGCCGGTGGTGTTCTTAAAGCTCATCTTAAGCTTTGTCGAAAGCTCCGATCTTCCCTTGCCCTCGGGGATAGACGCCCCGGTGAGCTCGAACGAGGCGACGTCCTTCGATTCGTCTATATCCTCGGAATCGTCGTTGCCTATGACGTCTACGTTTATCGACTTCGACGCGGTGAGCTCCTTGCCCTCGACGTTAAACTTTACGGTAAAGGTGACAAGCTGGCGCCCCGACGGCACGGTTTTGTCGACGAGCACCGAAACGCCGTTAGTGCCGAAGCTTATGTTCTGCTCGGCAAGCGCGCCGGCAAAGGTAAAACCGGTGCCCGAAACGGTGACGGTGCCGCTGCCGTATCTGTAGCCGTAATATGTGCCGTTGAGATAGGCGGTGAAGCCGACGTTGAAGGTGTCGCCCGCCATGACGGGCTCATTCGGCGCCGAGGTGATGTTGAGGGAGATATCCGATTCCGCCTCGGGGAGCTCGGGGGTCTCAGGCGCCTCAACGACGAAAATATTAAGCGTTCTTGAGCAGGTCGCGACATGTCCGCTGTCGTCGACAAATGTTACCTCTAAAGTGAGAGAGCTTACGCCGACGGGCGCCGTGGGCAGACACTGAATGCGAAGATTCGAGCTGCCCTGACCGTTGGACTGAATCTTTACGGTCTCGCTCGGAATGGTGGAATGTATGGCGAAATTCCTGCTTTCGCTTGAAATGCTAACGGTCGCGGTGCCGCTTACGGGCTTGCCGTTCAGCTTAGCATTCAGGGAAACGCCAAGATAAAAGTTGCTCCCCTGCGTAACGCTGCCGACGTTGTTGACATTTGCAATTTCAACGGTGGCTATATCCTCGGACGGCGGAGTATATTCGCTTCCGTCCATGTTTACGTAAAGGGTTCTCTGGCTGGTAGCCGAATTCATATTGCCGGATTTCGGCGTGTATGTCACGCTGACGGTAAGCGGGCAGCTGCCGTCGAGCGCCTCGTCCGATTTTACTCTCAGCGTAATAGCCGTCGTTTGCGCAGTTATGTCTTCAACCTGATCGTTAAGGTTGCCGATAAGGCTGAATCCGCTGCCGGAAATTGTCACAGAGGCGGCTCCCGGATAATGAGAAACCTCCAGATTGAATGTGACGGTAAATTCCGAGCCTGAGGTTACAGATCTGGGATTATAAATCAAATCTTTTATCTGCGCATAAGGCGTGGCGGTTCCCACTTCTCCGGCCGCTGCCGCCGGCAGGCAAAGGCCCAGCGCCATGACAAGGCAAAGGGCAAAAACAATTATCTTTTTCATTTGTTATTCCTCCTTGAATGTGTCGGGTTGAATGTCCGCTTCGGTAAGAATACGTGTAATTTCAATATCGTCGGGCTGTGCGGAGGCGCCTGCCGCTATCGGCTCAAGCACGGGTTCCCCCTCCGCACCGTTTTTCGGCTCGGCCGGGGTTTCGGTCTTCTCGGCCTTTCTTATCCCGAGGCCGTCCGCTGCGTCCTCCCCGGTCTGCCCCGCGGGAATTATCTGCTTGTCGCGGTTGTCCTCGACCGACTGTATCTTTCCGTCGATGATGTGATAGATCTTGTCGGCATATGCCGCGATCTCGATGTCGTGGGTGACTATCACCAAAGTCTGGTGGTTTTCCCGCGACATTCTCACCATCATCTCCATAATTTCGATGGTCGTTTTCGTGTCGAGGTTTCCCGTGGGCTCGTCCGCAAAGACAATCTTTGGCGTTGCCACAAACGCCCTTGCAATACCCACTCTCTGCTGCTGGCCGCCCGACATCTGCGTGGGCCGGTGGCGCATTCTCTTTCCCAGGCCGCAAAGCTTAAGCATCTTCTTGGCCTTTTTCGTTCTCACGCTTTTTCTGACGCCCGCAAAGGCAAGCGGCAAGGCCACGTTGTCGATAGCGGTGAGATTTGGCAGAAGATTGTAAGCCTGAAAGACAAATCCCATGTTTTTCTGCCTGAACACCGCAAGCTTTCGCTCGCTCATCTTGTCGATCCGCTCGCCGTAGATGGTCACGCTTCCCTTTGTGGGTTTTTCAAGCCCGGCCATCATGTTCAGAAGCGTCGATTTGCCCGAGCCCGAGGTGCCCAAAAGGCAGACGATCTCGTTCGGGTAAACCGTCAGGTCGATTCCGTTAAGCGCGTAGACCTTTTCCTTGCCGAGGGTGAAAATTTTCACAAGGTCTTTTATCACGATAACGGGATTCGCCTGAGCCGCCGGGGCCGCGGTTTTTTCCGCCATATAAAGCCAACTCCTTTCCTTTATTTTTCGCCTAAAACACTTCTTTAAAGCCCCCGCCGCCGGCCGCCCGGCGCCCAAGGGGCACACGTCCGTGTTTAACAGAACAATTATAGCACCGCTTTAGCGGATTTTCAATAGTATAGAAAAATTGTAATCAAATTTTAATCATTTTTATTCCGCGCCCGCGCGCTTTTTTGTCCTTATATGTAATACTCATCAGGAGGCCGAAATATTGCACCCGAAAAAAATTTTTTTCTGGAAAATAAAAAACCGGGGGCTTCCCGGTTTTTTACGATTCTTGAGACTGAACAAATCATTTCAAATTTTTTACACGCCACAGCATTGATAAATGCGAATTGTATTGTCAGCAAGCTTAGGTTCAGAAACATAAAATTTTGAACCGCAGGTGTTGCAAACGGCATATTCGCGAACAAAGTGTGCCACGCATATGTCATAACCTTTTTTCCCATGTATGCACTCCAGTTCAAAAACCTGATCGCCCTGATCTTCCTTTCCATACATGAGACTTGCCGAATTGCAATTAGGGCATATCCTTTCATTACCGTTAACGCTTGCATCGCCGCCAATTTTAGCGACAACAACAATACAGTCATGGCAATCGTGCTCAATGCTCTCGGCGTTTACAGAAATGACAGACATTGTAACTAACAGTGTGATGCATAAAACAATTGATAAAAATTTCTTCATATATTTTCCCTCCGAATCAATTTGTTACTTTGCAACAGTATAGTCGATGATATTATTTCTGTTTATGACGTAGCCCTCATAGTCCTCGCCCTCAAATTTAACGAAGAAATAGACGTCGGTTGCGGGATTATATTCGCGCTCATAAACCAGCTCGGTTTTGCCGCCAACTTCGCGATACTTAACAAGTCGGTCTGACTCTACCACAAAGTAAGGGTTGCCGTAGGGGCTGACCGCGTCTTTGGCGGAAACTTTCTGCACGCGGGCGATTTCCTCGGCGGTAACGATTCTCACGGCATTAGTGCTCTTGAAGCCGCCGAGCATAGCGACTATCGTAAGACAAGCGACAGCCACAGCCAATACCTTTAATAATCTCATAAAAAAGCTCCTTTCAATATAGTGTCGGCGATTTGTTCAGTCTTGGAAAACCATGGTTATATTATACACTACAATTAAACTATTGTCAATAATCATTTGTCACTTTTTTATACATATAATACTTTTTTTATCGTAAACTTTCACATTAAAAAACCGGGAGGGCTTCCCGGTTTTATCACAAGGGGTGACAGGAGGATTTAAGGATATCAGTCCTTTTTTACCCCCCCCCTTTAAATTTTTTCAGCAACAGTGTGCTGAAACGCTCTATTTGTTTACCGGCTTGCAGACGTATTCGCCGTCGACGACAGCGTAGGTAGCCTCCTCGGTCTTGGGGTCAAAATCAACCGATTCGACAAACTCAATTTCTCCGTCCGAAACGCGGTATTTGTCGACCGAGCCTATCTTCGAGCCTATTTTATAGTCGAAAATGACGTTATCATAAAGGCTGCCTTCCAAATCTCCGTTTTCACAGAGAACACTCTGCGATGCGAAGCTGCCAAGCTCGTAAACCTTTACCTCGCCGCCGCACAGGGGGCAGGTGGCGAAGTGCTCGCCCTCAACGGCGGCCGCGCTGTCTAAAGCGCCCTCGAAATAGGTATACTTTCCGGTCTCGTCCTTTGCAAAGAAATTCATTTTGGTTTTGTCGGTCTTTTCCAATACCGGCTCGCCGTTGCTGTCGAGCCTTGAAAATACCATTTCGGTCTCGGGGTCGTATTCGACCGTTTCCTCAAGCTCGGCCTTGCCGTCTGCAATACCGTAAAGCTCATATGCTGTGCGAGTAATGCGGGTCATCTTGCTGCCGCAAACATCTGCGTCAAAATCGCCGTTCTCGCAGCATGCGGCGCCGTCAATAATATCGAGGCCGTCGAATATCTCAGAGGTGTAGACATAAACGTCGCCGCCGCATTCGGGACATTCGGACAGGAACTCTCTTTCCATCGGTTCGCCGTTGCTTCCTTTTACAATGCTGTATTTTCCGTCTTCGTCCTTATGAAGTGAAATCATCGGCGTCGGATCGTCAAGAACCAACGTCGTCTTGTTCTGCTCGCCGGGCACTGCCTTGACCGTGAAGCCGCCGAACATAGCGACTACCGTAAGACAAGCGACAGCCACAGCCAAAATTTTGATAAGCCTCATAAAAAGGTCTCCTTTCTTGCTCCCCCCCCCCGCATATTTTTTGCGGACGGACGGGCAAAATGTCCTTTTGCTTATGAACCCCTGTGATATCTTAAGTATACGCCTCAAAAAAGCTCACGTCAATAGATTTCGTCACTTTTCATATACATTTCACGCTTTTTACCCCGCGTCTACATCAAAGTGCTCAAGCATTGATTTTTTGCCGGCCGGCTTTGAATCCCCGTGCTTCACAAACAGCATGGTTACGAACGAAAGCGCCGAGAACACCACCGCGTAGGGGAAAAGCACCCCGTAGCCGAGCTTTGTTATCAACAGCCCCGAAAGAAGCGGCGTAACTATCTGCGCGCCCATAGAGAACGCGTAGTAATAGCCGGTATATTTGCCCACGTCGGCCTGCGAGCACATTTCAACCACCATCGGGAAGGAATTCACGTTTATCCCCGCCCAGCCCACGCCTATAACGGCAAAGACTATATACATGACGACCCCGGCCGTGTTCATAAAGATGATCAGCCCGTAGCAGACCGTCATGAGAATTATCCCTAAAAGTATGGTTCTCTTTCTGCCCAGCTTTGAGGATATTATCCCTAGCGGCACAAACGAGGCTATTGCCGCCACCGTCGCCACCGTTAAGTACAGCGACGAGCCGCCGGCGTCTACGCCGTAGCGGTTTTCAAAGAACCGCGAGAACGAGGTGGTGACGCCGTTGTAGGCGGTGAACCACAGAAATACCGACGCCAGAATGAAGATCAGGCTTTTGAACACCGGCCTCGGAAGCCTCTCGCCCGGCCTTGCAGCGTCTTCGCCGTCCTCCTCGGTAACGCCCGAGCTGCGGACTATTTTGTTTTCGTTCAGCGTTAAAACCATTATCAGCACGGTGACGAGCATGAATCCCGCAACGGTCATGAATATGGGAATAAAGCTGCCGTATTCTATATGGCCGTCGTCGGCGGTGCTGCCCTTCACCAAAACCGCCATCATTATCGTCGAGAATATCCCGCCGATATATCCCACAAGGTTGATTATCGCGTTGCCCTTCGAGCGCAGCGGCTTCGGGGTGACGTCGGGCATATAGGCAACCGCCGGCGAGCGGTATACGCTCATGGTCACCAAAAGCGCCATCAGGCAGAAGAAGAATCCCAAAAAGCTGTGGCCCTCGGTCAGCGCGGCCATGACGGCCATAAGAGCCACCGCCGCAACCGTGCCGAAGAGTATGTAGGGCGTTCTGCGGCCGAGACGGCTTTTCGTGCGATCTGATACCGTGCCGAAAAGCGGCAGCATGAATATCGCCAGAATATTGTCTATCGACATTATCGCGTTGGTGACGAAAGTCGAACGCCCGAAGTGGTTCTCCAAAATTACGGGAATAACCTGGTCGTAAAACTGCCAAAACGCCAGTATCGACGCAAAGGACAGACCTATAAGAACGGTTTGCTTGGTGTTAAGCTTCATTGTCGATCCCCCTTTTATGCGGTAAAAATTTTGTCGGGTTTATTGCTGATAATATTTTACACCTTTTTTGTTGCCCTGTCAACAATTATTGTATATTTTTTACTGCGTCAAAAAGTTCCACCGGGGAATTTATCTCGGGGGTGCCCTCAGGCACGCTTCCGTAGCCGTACGCCGCGTGTATAAAAGCCGTCCCCGCCTTTTTTGCGGATTCGTAATCGCCCATGGTGTCGCCTACGTATATAGCCGGGCAAAGGCCGTTTCTTTCGCAGACGAGCTTTATGTTTTCGGCCTTCAGCATTCCCGTGCCGCCCCAGCATTCGAGGTCGGAAAAATATTTTCCGAGCCCGGTGGCCGAATAGAACGCCTCGATATATCCCGACTGACAGTTGGAAACGCAGGCCAGAAAGTAGCCGTCCTCCTTAAGCTTTATAAGGGCGTCCTCAAGGCCGGGGTAGACCTTTCCCGAGGTGGTTTTAAGATATTCCATCTCCTCGGCTATGCATTCCGTCATGATATACTCGGCGCGGCCGGGGTCTACGGCGTCGAAATACATATGCGCTATCTCGGTCATCGTCTTTCCCATAGCCGCGCGAACGTCGGCGACGGTGAGCCTCAGGGCTATCCCCATTCTCGCGAGGCCGCGGTTATATGCCTCGGTGACGGCCTCCGAGCTGTCCCACATCGTGCCGTCGAGATCGAAAATTACTGCTTTGACCATTTCTGCCTCCTGAAATTTTATTGGAAACATTCTAATACATTTTTCCCGATATTGCAAGACCTTTGTAGATAAAATCCGCCCCCGCGCCGAAAGCAGGGCGACACCTTGAAATTCTGATATCTGACTTCTAACGTCTGTTTTCTTGATGCGGCCTTTAGGCCACATCTCAAAACCGCCCTCTTCCCGGTTTTGGGGAGAGGGCGGAATTTTTATTAAATTTCAGCTTCAGCTTTTGCCTCAGTCTGCAAGCTCAAGCACGTCCCAATAGGCGTCCTTAAGGTTGTGATCTTTATCAATCAGCATGGGGTAGTTCTGGTGGCCGTCGTTGAGCCAGCTCGCGCCGTCGTAGTAGCCCCACATAACGACGCTGTCCAAAATGCCTTCGTCGGAGAGCTCGAGCATAAGCTTGAAGACGTCGGTATAGGTCTTCGAGAACTGCTCCAAGAATTCCTTTGTCACCTCAACGTCCTTTTTCTCCTCGCCCCAGCCGTAGCAGTTTACGTCGAGCTCGGTGACCTCTATCATGAGGTCGGGGTTGATGTCGCGGAGCCTTGCGATTATCTCGTAGTTTTCCTTCATGGCGTCATAGTCGATCCCGTTGCCTATGTGCATCTGGAATCCCACGCCGTCTATCGGCACGCCGTCCTCGAGCATCTTCTTTACGGCGTTGTACATTCTTATCGCCTTGTCGGTAGAGCTTTCAAGGCTGTAGTCGTTAATCATAAGCCTTGCGTCGGGATCTGCCTCATGCGCGGCTATGAACGCCGCCTCGATGAAGTCATACTTGTCGCCGTCGCCGTCGGCGTCGCCCACAAGTCTCGACCAATCGGAAAATCTAAGCTGCTCGCCGTCGCCGATTACCTCGTTTACGACGTCCCAGGACTTTACCCTGCCCTTATAGCGGCTGACTATCGTGGTGACGTGCTCCTTTATCCTCTCAAGAACAAGCTCGGCGGAGGCGTCCTGGTTGCCGTCCTTGAAGAACCAGCCCGGCACCTGAGAATGCCAGATAAGCGTGTGCCCGCGGGGGGTGATGTTATGCTCCTCGCAGAAATCCACAAACTTGTCGAACTTGTCGAAGTAATACTGATCCTCGCTCGGGTGAATGGCGTCCGGCTTGGATTCGTTTTCCAGAACGAGGGTGTTGTACTGCTGCACTATCGTCTGATAATTCCAGCTCGTCGGGTCGTCAAGATCCCAGCTGTTTATGGCCGCTCCCACGCGGAATTTGCCCTCGAACGCCTTGTAAAGCGAGGGCGCGCCCTCGCCGTAGGGCTGAGTGGTTCTTTTAGCCTCCGAGCCGCAGGAGCAAAGCATTATTGCCGCAATCAGCAGGAAGCATACTATTCTGTTTAAATGTTTCATCGAAAATCTACCTCACTTTATAGGGCGGAATCACTCCGCGTCGTTTTCCTTGCCGGCCTTTATCATCAAAAGCTTTCTGTACTGCAGCGGGCTCATTCCGGTGATCATCTTGAACTGGCGGCAGAAATGCTCGATAGACTGATAGCCGCAAAGCTGGGCTATCTTCTGCGAGGGATATGCCGAGCTTTGCAGATATTCCTTGGCGAGGTCTACCCTGCGGTTCAGAACGTCCTGCATGCAGGAGACGCCGAACTGCTTTTTGTAGATGCTCTGCAGATATCCCGTGCTCACATGCACCCTGCGGGCCATTTCGCCCACCGTCCACTGATAATCGGGGCGGGTCTGGATATCATAACGGAGATTGATGAGCTCGCGCTGCTGCTCGGTCATGCTGGTGTCCTCGATCGATTCCGCAAGCTTCATCACCATAAGCCTCATTATCATGCCCATGGACTGCTGGCTGTAGGAGAAATCGGTGAAGAATTCCTTCGAGAGCACCTCAAAGAGGTGATCCATGCTCTCTGGCGAGCGCAGGGCTATCGGCCTGCCGAAGGGTATGTTCAGCTTCTCGATGAAATCCTCGTCGGTGTAGAAGCGAACATAATAGTTGGCGTAGGGGCCGTCGTAGGCCTCATAGCTCGCCACCATCTTCGGCGGGAAAACAAGCGCCGTATCCGGGGGGACTATGACGTCCTGATCCGGCAGATGGATCTTTGCGTAAGACTTGGTCTGCACCAAAAGCCACCAGTCGTGTACGCTGTCGTAATAGGTGAAGTCAGGTTCGTGAATGGAATGGAGCCAAACAAAGTTTATGTCAACCATTTCTTTTTCCTCCCTCATAATAAATTTTTTGAAGACCTGAATTTTTGCCTCTATTTCGCTATTTATATCATGAACCAAATTTTCCGATTTGTCAAGGGGTATTTTCATACAAAATCACTTTTAATCAATTCTTTTTAATTTGGTAAAATGACAGTTGCTTTTCATGCCGGAACATGTTATAATGAATGCGTATGTTTTTTGAAGCGCAGCGTTTAATCCGCCGCGATCAACCTTTGGGAGGAAAATTTATGTTTAAAAGATTTGCGGCAGTAGCTGCCGCCGTAATCGCTGCCGCCGCCGCGATGACCGTTTCGGTATTCGCCGCCGGCGTATGCACTCTTTCGCAGACAAGCTCTGCCCCAGCCGGAGAGACCTTCACCGTCGACGTCGTCCTAAACGACAACCCCGGCATCGCCGTTCTTAGCTGCAACATCAGGTATAACTACGAAGACGTTGAATTTGTAAGCGCCAGCAACGGCAGCATTCTTGAGGGCTTTTACACCACCGACGTCGGCACCTCCGTTCAGCTGACCTGGACGGGCAACGGCTCCGACACCGACGCCAACGGCGTTGCCGCCACGATAACCTTCCGCTGCAAGAGGGAGAATTCCGCGGGAAGCACCCTTTCGAACAGCGTCTCGGCGTTCACCAAAAACAGGCTTCCCGTCACAATAGACGGCAACACCACCATTCTATACTTCGGCGCCAATAACCCGAACGTCGTCACCCCCGCCGACACCCCCGAGAATCCCGAGGAGACCTCGCAGGCGGAGACCGATCAGATCGAGGAGGACACCGAGATAGTCGCCGACGAGACCGAGCCCCCCGAGACCACCCCCGAGCCGACAACTACCGAAACCGAGCCCACCACCGAGAGGACTGAGCCCACCACCCGCCGCACGAGGTCTACTCAGCCCACCACCACCCCCGAGCCGGAGACCGAGCCCCCCACGACCACTCCCGAGCCGACGACTCCCCCTCCGACTACCCCTCCGCCGACTACCACCACTCCCCCGACTACAACGGATCTTCCCACCACCGTCACCGAGCCCACCACCGAGACTGAGCCCGCGTTTTCCGACATATACGTTGAAGAGGTGGACAACAAGGCCGCGAACAGGGGCACCCTGCTTATAGCCATGATAGCCATAGCGCTGACGGCCGTATGCGTTGTGGGAATTGAATATTACAGAAAGAACAGATAAGACTGCCCGCCCGATTTTCGGCGAAAACGGCAGACGAAAGGAGAAAGGTTTTATGCAGAAAATTTTCAACAAAAAGGTCATACTGACGGTTCTGGCAGTTGTCCTTATATTGGTAATTGCGGCGAGCGCCGTCACGATAGTCCAACCGGGACACACCGGCGTAATCGTAACGCTCGGCCGGGTTGACGACACCGTCTGGCAGGAAGGCCTTCACTTCAAGCTGCCGTTTATCCAGAACGTCGTGATGATAGACAACAGGATAACCAAGCTTGAGGTCGACACCGAGGCGTTTTCGAGCGACCTCCAGACCGTCGAGACAAGGCTTGCCATAAACTACCGCGTAGACACCTCGAAGTCCTACTCGATCTATAAAAACATCGGCGGCGACTACGAAAATGTCCTCGTAGTCCCGGCGGTAAACGAAGTATTAAAGGCTATCGTCGCGAGATATTCCGCCGAGGAGAGCGTCACCAACCGCACGCTCATCTCCACGGGGCTTGTAGAGGGGCTCAACGCAAAGCTCAACGACATAGGCCTTTACGTCACCGACGTAAACATCATCAACTTTGAATTCTCCGAGGCGTATATCACCGCTATCGAGGAAAAGCAGGTCGCCCAGCAGGAGCTTTTAAAGGCCGAGACAGAAAAGCAGACCAAAATAACCAACGCCGAAGCCGAGGCCGAGGCGATAAAGGTTCGCGCAGAGGCGGAAGCCGAGGCCCTTAAGATCACCGCGGACGCCGAAGCCGAGGCGAACGCCACCATCGCCGATTCGCTCACCGAGCTGCTGATTAAATACCAAAAGATAGACAAGTGGGACGGCAGACTGCCTACCGTCAGCGGCGGCGCGGGCACGTTTTTAGACGTCAGCGACATCGCGGGATATGACGCCGCAGAGGAAAGCTCCGACAGCGCCCCGGCGGAAACCTCCCCCGCGGGAGCGGCCGCCCCGTAAAAGTTAAAGTCACAAAAACACAGCGCCGGACGCACGCGTCCGGCGCAGACATTTAGGAGAAAAACATGAAACTGTCTTCAAGGATATTCGCCGTCGCCGCTGCGGCGGTAATTGCGGCGGCATCGCTTTCGGGGTGCAGCCTCGGCAAAAAGCTCACTGCGTTCGGGCTGTACAGCCGCGCGGCCTCAAAAATCGCGAACGCCGGCGGCTTCGAGACCGACTGCGACATCACCTTCGGCATGCGTGACCTTGAGATAGCCTCGGTCACTATGAAGATGAATCTCAAGCAGAACGGCAGCGACTCGCAGTACACGCTGATGCAAAACGGCAGCCCCGTCTCCACCACCACCGTCATAGACCGCGAGCTTTACACGGATACCGCAGGGGTGAAGCTGAAATATACCCTGCCCGAAGACGCTGTATCGAAAAATGTGAGCGAGATCTCCGCCCTGCCAAAGCTTGCCGAGGAGGTATTCGACAGCGTAGACGTAATCGAAGACGAAAGCGGCGGCAAATCGGTGACGGTGAACATAACCGGCGAGACCGCGGGGCAGCTTTTGGGCGATCTGACCGGGAGCGGCTTTGAAAGCCTCAGCTTCGAGAGCGCCGACGTCACGATGAATTTCAACGGCGATAACGATTTAGAGGGCATGACAGTCACCGCAAAGGCTAACGTGACCGTTCTGGGGTTCACCCTCGGCGCCGATATGACCGCGGATTACAGATTTTTGAATTTCGGCGAAGCGCCGAAGATAGATATCCCCGAGGACGCCGAGGACTACCTTGACATGGGCGAATATAAGTCGGGCGAAGAAAGCGAGAGCTGAGCGGCCGGGCGGCCGGATCGCAAAAATTCAACGCGGTAAAATTAACGCAGAAAAATGCTTGCGAAAATATTGACAAGCCGGCGGTTTTGTGATATAATCACCATTACCGCGTCAAGCGGAGCGGATCAGGCTTCATAGGCCCCGCCTCGGCGGCCCGTGCCGTGTAAAAATTACGGGCGTTAATATGCGGGTATGGCGGAATTGGCAGACGCGCATGGTTCAGGTCCATGTGAAAGCAATTTCATGCAGGTTCAAGTCCTGT
>CANQPB010000018.1 GCA_947625615.1 uncultured Clostridia bacterium
GGCGCAGACGGCGCAGTCGGCCCGACGGGCGCAACGGGAGCTACCGGCCCCGCAGGCGCAGACGGCGCAGTCGGCCCTACCGGCGCTACTGGGGCTACCGGGCCTGCAGGTACTAACGGTGCAGTTGGCCCAACGGGCGCGACGGGTGCCACCGGGCCTGCCGGCCCTATCGGCCCAACGGGTGCAACGGGTGCTACCGGCCCAACCGGGCCAGCGGGGGCTATCGGTGCGACAGGGCCTGCGGGGCCGGAGCCGCAGCCGAGGGCGTTCGCCCAGCCGATAAGCACCTCGGGGCAGACCGTCGAGGCGGGCTCGCCGGTGGCGTTCGACAGCTCGACCGCCGCCCGCGGAATAACCTCAGCCCCCGGCGCGACCGAAGTGACCGTCGACGAAGCGGGAACCTACGCGGTGTTCGCCTCGGTGACCTCGACCGACCCCGGCACGTTCGCCGTCGAGCTGAACGGCCAGCCCGTTCCGGGCGGGGTGCTTCCCGCCTCGGGCAACACCTCGGCGGGCGCAGTGATTGTCAACGCCGCCGCGGGGGATCGCATAAGCGTGGTAAACACCGGCAGCGGCGCGGCAAACCTTCCCGCGCTGCCCGACGGCGCCGCAAACGCCTCGGTCTTTATCCGGCAGCTCGCATAACAAAATACGGCGTGACCGCTTTCGGCCGCGCCGTTTTGTTTTCGGGAGTTTACGCCTTGCCGGCCTTTCTCTCGTCGGTGACGATATGTTCGATCCCGCTGTGAGAAGACGTCAGATACTCTTTCAAAAAAGTCGGGTAGGCCTTAAATTTGTCAAGCTCTGAGATCGGGAGCCAGTGCATCGTCTCCCTGACGCCGACTGTGTAGCTGTTGCTGTTGAGCTCGCGCGTCCCCCTCGGCTTCATCAGAAAATAAAAGGCCAGCTCGTGGCAGTCGAGGCCGTTTAGCGAGCCGTGATTCTCGCTGAAAAAGTTTTCGTGGATCACCGCGAGGCGATCGACCTCATATTCTACGCCGGTCTCCTCCAAAACCTCCCGCCTGACGGCGTCTTCGGCCGTTTCGCCCATGTGGACGGCACCGCCGATGGAGTAAAAATAATCGTCCGTTTCGTTTCCGGCAAATAGGGCGCAGCCCTCCTCGACGATGATAGCCGCCGCGCGATAGCGAAACCACCTGCCGCCGTCGGTAAACCCGCAGTTGTGTTCCATGAGTAAGCCTCCTTACATTAAAGCGCTCCGACAGGGCAGCCCCGCCGGAGCGCATTTTTCGCTTTTTGCCGAGTTACAGCACCTTTTCGGGATAGCAGCCCTTTGCGTGCAGCTCGCGGAGGTTTTTCTCGGTGTCCTCCTTGTCGGCCTTGTAGGTTATGCCGAACCACCTGTCGTGAGAGGGCTTTGCCAGCACCTCGTAGCCCTTTTCGAGCATCTCGTTGACCATTACCGGCAAAAGGCATTCCGCCTTTATCTGATCGGGTGTGAGGCCGCGCAGGAAGTCTTCGAAATATTTTTCCATGGCGGGCAGGGTTTTTTCGCTGAAGCCCCAGAAGTTCATCGAAACCTCTGCCTCGGGGTCTACCTCGCCGACGTCGCTGACGATTTTTCCGTCCTTCGGGAGGATACCTCCCGTTTCGGTGACGCTTAAAAGCTTGCCGTTTTCGATCTTGCACACCCCGCGGGTTACGCCGCCGTTTTCCGAGACGGTGTTCTTGAGAATATAGGGCACCATCGCGCCGCGATCCTTATCCATCTTGTCAAGCATGCCGCGCATGATCTCGAAGCACTCGGCGCCGTAGTAGTCGTCGGCGTTGACGGTCACGAAAGGCTCGGTGAGATACTCCTTGGCGCAGAGCACCGCGTGAACGGTGCCGAAAGGCTTTGTCCTCTCGGCGGGGATATCATACCACCCTGGTATCGAGGAGTAATCCTGAACGGCATAGCATACCTCGGCGCGGCCGGCAAGCTTGTCGCCGACCTCCTGCTTTACCGTCTCCACCATTTCGCTCTTGAGAATGAATACTACCTTGTTGAAGCCGGCCTTAAGGGCGTCGTGAATGGAATATTCCATCAGAAATTCGCCGTTCGGACCGACATGGGATATCTGCTTGTCGCCGCCGAACCTTGAACCGAGCCCGGCCGCCAGAACCAAAAGTGTCGCTTTCATTTAAATACCTCCTGTTGGCTTTTTTCTGATTTTAGTATAGTGCATATGAGACGAAATGTCAAGGATAAATTCGCCGGCGTTTTGCCGCCAAAGGCAAAATAAAAAAGTTTTCGCCGGCCTTTTTCAAAAGGCATTTTAGCCTGTCTCACCCCCTGCCCCCTCTCCCTCGCGAAGGGAGAGGGGGTTACACCCCGTCACCCGGCTGTTCACCTTACGGCGAACGGCACGACCCCTCCCCTCGAGGGGAGGGGTGTGTTCCCAAAGGTGTCCCACAAAATCGAAGCCCGCGAGGCACTTTCGGTGCGGTGCTTGCCGTCGATATATTCTACCCCTCTTGCCTTCATTTGAATTTACACAAAAATTTCCGCCCCCTCCCCAATGGGGAAGGAGCGGAGCTGTGTATGCACTATTTGTAATGACCTCAATAAATATTACTTTTTGTAATAGAGGTCTCTTACCGTCTGAACCTCTTCGGGTACGATATAGGTGCAGCGGGCGTTGTTCTTTCTCTCGCCCTCGAGACCCTCGACCTTGTAGAAGCCGGTGAACTGGTAGTCGTAGGCGGTCATTATCCACTTGGTTATATCGCCCTTGCCCATGTCGGTCATGACCATATCGAGAATGTCGGAGTAGAGATCGACGAGCTGCTGAGCGCTCATCTCGGTCTTTGCCTTGTTGATGAACGCCTGCATGAAGGTCATCTGCCTGTTCATTCTCAGCGAATTCTTGTTAGAATACTTCATGTTCATTCTTGAGCGGACGAAGTTTTCGGCGTGAATGCCGGTGAGATTTACAGTGGTGCCCATCTTCAGGGTGTCGTCAACTCCGCTGAAATCGTCCTCGATGTAGACCTCTACGCCGCCGACCTTGTCGGCAACCGTAGAGACTATCGGTATCGGCGCGGCTATGTAGCCGAGGAAGTTGAGATCGTTGCCGAACAGCATGTTGAGCGACTTCAACACGTTCTTGCCGCTCGATCTTCCGCCGTCGCCGTAGGCATACGCAAGGGCGATCTGCTCGTCGACCCAGCCGTAGGAGCCGCCGTCTCTGGCGTAGTTCTCAACCGGCACCGAAAGATCGCGGTTGACGGTGACGATGAAATATTCCTTCGTCTTAAGGTTCATCGAGAGAATGAGTATGACGTCCGACTGGCCGCCGGTGCGGTAGGCGTCGTGCACGCCGAGCTGCTTCTCGTCGACGCCGATCAGAACGATGTTCTTGATATTGTTGTTATAGCCGGTCGCGGTGTAGCTGTCGGGGATCTCGTCCTCGGTCAGGGCGTTTTCGGGCTGGCCGTTGTCCTCCGGCATCTCAAGCTCCGAGACGTTCTCGGTCTCCTCCGTCTCCTCGATGTCCTCAGCCTCAGGCTCGGTAGTCACCTTTTCGGTCTTCGGCTTCTCCGTGGTCTTGGGGGCCTCGGTCGCAGGGGGAGCCGTCGGCTCGGTGGCCGGAACCGTGGTCGGGGTGGTCGCTTCGGTGGCGGTAGTTGTCGGCTCGGTCACGGGATCGGTGGCGGGCTGCGTCTCGGGAACCTGGGTGTCTTCGGTGGTGACCGCCGCGTCGGCGTCATCTGCGCTATCTGCGGGCTCGACGGCCTCCGTTGCGGGGGTGCCGTCGGCGGCGTTATTCTTCGCGCGGTTCGAGGGGAGATGCTCCACCACCTCGGCCGCAATTACAACGGTCAGGAAGACGACCGCAACTATAACGGCGTAGATGAGAATGTCACGTTTTCTGAGCTTTATGGGCTTTTTGTCTTTTGCCATTTAAAACACCCCTTTAATAGCGGTATTCCGATCCGTATTTGCTGTAATATTTATACTTTCCGCCGTATCTCGTGTTCTCCTGTCCGACCTTGTTGAGCACGCACCCCAAAACATTGGCGCCTACGCGCAGAAGCTGGTTCTTCGCGTCGTTGACCTGGCGGTAGTCGACCTCGTTGGCGCCGACTACGATGATAACTCCGCTGCAGTTGGGGGCGATGATGGCGGCGTCGATAACGCGGCCCAGAGGGGGTGTGTCGATGATGATGAAGTCGAACGCCTTCTTAAGCACGTCGAGCATCGCCGAAAACAGCTTTCCCGAGAAGAGGGGAGTGGGGTTAAGAACATAGTTTCCGACGGGCAGAACGTAGGCGTTGGGAATGTTTGTCTTATAGACGGCGTCGTTTATCTCGCCCTTGCCGGAGAGAACGTCGGCAAGGCCGGTAAAGGGCAGGCCGTCGTCGACGGTGGCGCCGTGGCGCGCCGAGAAGACGGATTTACGAAGGTCGGCGTCGATGAGCAGCGTCTTGAGGCCGGCGTTTGCGTAGTTGCGCATCATCTCAAAGGAGATGACCGATTTGCCGGCGTTTTCGTCGACCGAGGTGATGGCGACAAGCTTTACGCCCTCGCCGGAATATGAGACGTTCGTCCTTAAAACGTTCATGGCCTCGCTCATCTCGTAAGAGGGCTCCTGCGAAATGTTAATGGTTATGCTTCTCATTTGCCGCTGCCTCCCTTACCGCGCTTTTCGTTTTTCTTTTCTACCTCGCCGGCGGAGGTGGAGCCGTAGCCATAGCCGTATCCGTAACCGTAGCCATAGCCGTAGCCGTGTTTCTTCTTCTTGCCGCCCTCGAAGTAAACCTTGGTGAGAGTTACCATGCCGCAGCGGTTCTCGATATCCTCAGCAGTCTTGACGGTGGTATCCATAACCGCAATGAAGATTATAACGCCGCAGGCGATTACCGCGCCGAGAACAAACGCGATGACGACGGTCTTCGTCAGGCTCGGGAAGCTCGGCTCCTCGGCGACGACGGCGTCGTCGTAGGTGTTAGGTGTGGAGACTTCCATGATCTCGGCAATTCTCTCGACCGAATATGCGGTGAGGGTGTCGGCAATATCCTTGGCAAGATATGGGCTTGCGTCGGTGACCGTAATTTTTATAATATGAGTATCTGTAGGGTTGGTGACCTCTACCTTCTCATACAGCTCGTCATAGTCATATTCAAGATCCATCATATCAATGATAGCCCCAAGGAACGACCGGCTTTTGATGATGTCAATATAGTCGGGTCCTAAGTTTGAGGAGATCTGAAGGTCGGCGATGTCAAGGAGCGAATTGCTGCTTACCGACACGATATAAGTAGACGTGGTGGCCTCGTAAAGGGGAGTTATAAAGAACTGCACGACGATTCCCGCGCCGAGCGCGAAAACCAGAGCCACCGCGATAATCACAAGAATGTGCTTTCTGAGCGCATTAAAGAGCAATAGAAGGTCAATTTCCTGGGTGTCGTCGACGGCCGCCGCGCTCTGAGTTTTCTTAAGTGCTGCGGCGTCAGTCTGAAATTGATTTTGTTCCATGTTTACCTCAAAATCCATACTTATTGAAATCAGCAAACCGTGGGGCTTGCTGATTTCATAGTTGTTTTGTTTTTGTCAGAATTAACTGCCCGAAATTATCTTCTCTTGGAGATAGCGATAGCGGCAGCGGCAACGACCATAGGAACTACGGCCAGAGCCAGACCGGTCTTCGGGTTCTCTTCCTTAGCGGGCTCCTCGGTGTCGTCGACGGTGGTGGTATCGCCTTCATCGTCGGTATCGGTGTTCTGAGTGGTGGTGTCGGAAGGTACTTCGACATCAATGGTATCAGCCTTTACGATAGCAAAGATGTTGCCGTCCTTCAGAGCGGAAGAGTTAAGGGTGATGATAGCTCTGTTGCCATCGGCCTTAACGGTAGCGCCTTCAACGGGAACCCAAGCGCCGTTTACATACTGAACGAGAACGTCGCCATTCTCAACGCCGGCGCAGTAGAGGTCAACGGTGAGAGCGCCATCAACGGCGGAGATGAGGTTAAGGGTGAAAGCTCTCTTGGCGGTGATGCCGGAAGCAACGGCGTCGGAAAGAGCGATCTGAACAGGCCGACCGTTAACGGTAGCGCTGTAGGTGTTCTGGCTGGTAGCGGTAGTGCCGGTGCTGCTTACGCCGCCGCCGGAAACGACAGGGCTGCGGTCAAGGGTGACACTTCCGTCAGCGAATACGCTGACAGTCAGAGCGAGAGCCAGGCAAAGAGCCAGTGCGATTGAAAGAATTTTCTTCATGAGTAATTCCCCACTTTCATTTACAGTTTTTTAAAATTCTTCGGAGCATTGACGGCGCTCCGAGCCGTTTAATTCATTCGGCTTTGTCCGTTCGAACGCGCAAGCACGTTTTAATGAGATTACGCCTTGAAGTGAATCCACGCTTATAATACACCCAATCACCCTCATCTGTCAAGCGGTTGAAGCAAATTTTATACAATTTCGTCAATCTTGCCAAAAATCGCAGGGGGTGTTTTTATGATATGTTCAAAATGTTCAACGGTCTGCGGATAAAAAGCGCTTCTGCGGCCCTTAATCCGAACTTTTTCGCTACAAATTCATAGGTTTCGGCAAGATTCGGCTCGCCGCGGTGGCGCGAATGCCGGTCGTCGGCGACGGCGTCGATGAGCCCCTCCTCGACAAGGCGGAAGATGAGCTTTTTCTTCTGGCAGTCGAACGCCTCGGTATTTATCTGGAACTTCACGCCGAGGCTTTTCAGCTCCATGATATCCTCCGGCTCGGTCAGGCGGTCATACCTTTCTATATGTGCGAGCAGAGGGATCTTCCCGCCGGAGAGAAGCTTGACGACGTACATGCGCATGTCGGAATAGGGGGTGGTGGGGTGAAATTCGGTGAGAACCACCCTTGAATCGCCGAGGGGCTTGCAGCTGCGGTCGCGAAGGCGGTCGACGGTGTCGGGGCGCATGAAGACCTCGTTGCCGAGGTAGAGGTTCATATCGGGGAGGTTCTCGGCGCAGAACTGCCTTGCCTTTTCGAAGGATTCGGCAATTTTTTCCGGCTTCGGCTCGAAAAGCGCGGGATTGTAGTGCGGCGTGAAGCAGAGGTGGCGCACCCCGCATTCGTATTCATAGCCGATAAGGTCGAACATGTGCTCGTCGTCCGGCGCTCCGTCGTCTACGCCGGCGAGAATGTGGCAGTGAAGATCGCAAAGCCCCGCCGGGATCTCGATAGGCTCCTCCCGGTGCTGCTTTTTGTCCTGTTTTTTTCCGAATAGCACGGTTCGCCCCGCCTCCTTTCTTTGCTCTATAATAATTCTATGACATTATAGCACAACCCGTCGAAAAATGCAAGGCGGGTGGGGGTTATTTTTGGGGGAGTTCCCCCAACCGAGCGATAAAAAAGTTTTCGCCGGCCTTTTTCAAAAGGCCGCGAGAGTCCAGAGGCGAGTAGCCTCTGGCCGCGACCGCAGTCGCGGAATCCCCCGGAGCGGGCCGAGCAGGCACGCTCCGGGATAATGCGAAGCGAAGCGCAGGACGGGGAGAAAAAATCTGTCCTGTGGACAGTTTTTTCGCGGGGAGACCCTCGCCGGGGGTCTCCCCGATTTGCCGAGTGAAATGAGGCAAATAAAAAAGTCGTCTCAATATCAAACGCTTTTTCAAAAACAAGGGCTTTTTATCTGTCTCACCCCCTGCCCCCTCTCCCTCGCGAAGGGAGAGGGGGTTCCACCCCGTCACCCGGCCGTTCACCTTGCGGCGAACGGCGCGACCCCTCCCCTCGAGGGGAGGGGTGTGTTCCCAAAGGCATGCTGCAAAATCGGCGCCGGGTTCGGCACTTTCGGTGCGGTGCTTATCGAAATTGCGAAACTATAACCCTGTGCTCCTGCAAATGCCAAGAAGACGCTCCTTTGCACAACAACCGTCACGGCGCCCGGAAAAGAACGCATCGCGAGGCAACCTCAGCCTTTCCTGCCAATATGTGGCAAGCGGCGGCGCTGCCTCGCCCTCTTGCAATAAAAATTCCCCCTCTACCCCTTTACAAAATCCGAAAAGCGTGATATTATATAGTGTGCAATGTTACGCGGATACCGTAACGCTCAGCTTTTTTATTTCCAAAATTTTTAAGGAGGATAAATATGGCAAGAAAAATGAAAACCATGGACGGTAACAACGCTGCCGCTTGGGCGTCATATCCCTTTACGGAAGTAGCTGCTATCTATCCTATCACCCCCTCCTCGGTAATGGCCGAGGTCACCGACGCATGGTCGGCTAAGGGCCAGACCAACCTGTTCGGCACCCCCGTCAAGATCGCCGAGATGCAGTCCGAAGCGGGCGCCGCCGGCGCGGTTCACGGCTCGCTCTCCGCAGGCGCGCTCACCACCACCTACACCGCATCGCAGGGCCTTCTTCTGATGATCCCGAATATGTACAAGATCGCCGGCGAGCTTCTGCCGAACGTAATCCACGTCTCGGCCAGATGCGTAGCCTCCCACGCTCTTAACATCTTCGGCGACCACTCCGACATCTATGCCTGCCGCCAGACCGGCTACGCAATGCTCTGCTCGACCGACCCGCAGGAGGTCATGGATCTCGGCACCATCGCCCACCTCGCCACCATCAAGGCAAGAGTTCCTTTCCTTCACTTCTTCGACGGCTTCAGAACCTCCCACGAGATCCAGAAGATCGAGACCTGGGACAAGTCCGACATCGAGGAAATGATAGACTGGGACGCCGTAGAGGCCTTCAGAAACCGCTCTATCAATCCTGAACACCCCGTTCTTCGCGGCTCGGCTCAGAACCCCGACATCTTCTTCCAGGCTCGCGAGGCCTGCAACACCTACTACGACGCCGTCCCCGGCATCGTCGAGGAATACATGGACAAGGTCAACAAGAAGATCGGCACCAACTACAAGCTCTTCAACTACTACGGCGCTCCCGACGCCGAAAAGGTAATCATCGCCATGGGCTCCGTCTGCGACACCATTGAGGAGACCATAGACTACCTCAACGCCAAGGGCGAAAAGTTAGGCCTCGTCAAGGTAAGACTTTACAGGCCTTTCCGCGCCGACAAGCTTCTTGAGGCCATTCCGAAGACCGTAAAGATGATAAGCGTTCTTGACAGAACCAAGGAGCCCGGCTCGATGGGCGAGCCTCTGTTCCTCGACGTAGTCGCCGCCCTCAAGGGCACCGAGCTCGAAACCGTCCCCGTTGCCTCGGGCAGATACGGCCTCGGCTCGAAGGACACCACCCCCGACCAGATCAAGGCCGTTTACGACAACTGCGCCTGCTGCAAGGACACCTACAAGCCCCGCTTCACCATCGGAATCAACGACGACGTAACCCACCTCTCCCTCGAATCCAAGGGCACCCTCGATTCCGCCCCCGCGGGAACCGTTTCCTGCAAGTTCTGGGGCCTCGGCTCCGACGGCACCGTCGGCGCCAATAAAAACTCCATCAAGATCATCGGCGACCACACCGACAAATACGTCCAGGCTTACTTCAGCTACGACTCCAAGAAGTCGGGCGGCGTAACCGTTTCCCACCTCAGATTCGGCGACACCCCCATCAAGTCGACATACCTTATAAATAGGGCGGATTTCGTCGCCTGCCACAACGAGTCCTACATCACCAAGTACGACATGGTTCAGGACGTCAAGCCGGGCGGCACCTTCCTGCTCAACTGCCAGTGGACTCCCGAGGAGCTTGAGGAGAGACTTCCCGGCCAGGTAAAGAGATACATTGCCCAAAACAACGTCAAGTTCTACATCATCAACGGCGTAGAGATAGGCAAGAAGATCGGCCTCGGCTCAAGGATCAACACCGTTTTGCAGTCCGCATTCTTCAGCCTTGCTAAGATCATTCCGATAGAGGACGCCGTAAAGTATATGAAGGACGCCGCGCTTGCCTCCTACGGCAAGAAGGGCGAGGCCGTCGTTAAGATGAACTACGACGCCATCGACGCCGGCTATAAGGAAGTCGTCGAGGTCAAGGTTCCCGAAGAGTGGAAGAACGCCCCCGACACCGCCATGGGCATGCCCGCCGCCACCGGCGACAACAAGACCCTTGTCGATTTCATCAATAAAGTACAGATCCCCTGCAACGCCCAGCACGGCGACGCCCTGCCGGTTTCCACCTTTGTTGAGACCGCCGACGGCACCTTCCCGCAGGGTTCCGCCGCATATGAAAAGCGCGGCATAGCCATCGACGTTCCCGCCTGGAACGGCGACAACTGCATTCAGTGCAACTTCTGCTCTTACGTCTGCCCGCACGCGGTTATCAGACCCGTCATTATGACCGACGCCGAGCTTGAGGCTGCCCCCGAGCTTGCAAAGCAGAAGGCAAAGCCCGTGACCGGCATGCCCGGCTATCACTTCGTTATGACGATGTCCGCCCTCGACTGCACCGGCTGCGGCTCCTGCGTGAACGTATGCCCGGGCAAGAAGGGCGAAAAGGCTCTGAACATGAGACCTTTAGACGAGCAGCTCGCCGAGCAGGAGGTATTCAACTACGCGCTCACCCTCGCCGACAAGCCCGAGGTTCACGAGAAATTCAAGGAAACCTCCGTCAAGGGCTCGCAGTTCAAGCAGCCGCTGCTTGAATTCTCCGGCGCATGCGCGGGCTGCGGCGAAACTCCTTACGCCAAGCTGATCACCCAGCTCTTCGGCGACAGAATGTACATCGCCAACGCCACCGGCTGCTCTTCTATCTGGGGCGGCTCGGCTCCCTCCACTCCTTACACCACCAACAAGCTCGGCAAGGGCCCGGCCTGGGCTAACTCCCTCTTTGAGGACAACGCCGAATACGGCTACGGCATGTTCCTTGCCCAAAACACCATTCGCACCCGCACCATCGCCAAGGTTCTTGAGCTTGTCAAGACCGTCGAATGCGAGCACTGCAAGGGTGTTATAGAGCACTACCTCGAGACCGTAGACAACGGCGCCGAGAATTCCAAGGCCACCGACGAGCTCATCGAAGTCCTCGAAAAGATGGATAAGCCGGAGGCAAAGGCTATCCTCAAGGATAAGGACTACCTGAGAAAGAAGAGCGTCTGGGTATTCGGCGGAGACGGCTGGGCCTATGATATCGGCTTCGGCGGACTCGACCATGTTATCGCCCAGAACGAGGATATCAACATCTTCGTCTTCGACACCGAGGTTTACTCCAACACCGGCGGACAGTCCTCGAAGGCCACCCCGACCGGCGCCATCGCGCAGTTTGCCGCCGCCGGCAAGGTTACCAAGAAGAAGGATCTCGCGGGAATCGCTATGACCTACGGCTATGTATACGTCGCTCACGTTGCAATGGGCGCCGACTACAACCAGTGCATCAAGGCAATTGCCGAGGCCGAGAGCTATCACGGCCCGTCCCTCATCATAGGCTACGCGCCCTGCATCAACCACGGCATCAAGGGCGGCATGTCCATCGCCATGACCGAGGAGAAGAAGGCCGTCGAGGCAGGATACTGGCACCTTTACAGGTACGATCCGAGGCTCGCCGCCGAGGGCAAGAATCCGTTCCAGCTCGATTCCAAGGCTCCGACCGCCGACTACAAGGACTTCATCATGGGCGAGGTAAGATACAACTCGCTGGCGCGCTCCAACCCCGAGAGAGCAGAAAAGCTCTTCGCAAGCGCTGTGGAGAACGCGAAAGAGACCTATGACATGCTTGTAGAAAAGGCAAAATAATTAAGGCATATTTTCGAACCGCCCTCTCCCCAAATCGGGGAGGGGGCTTTTTGTGTTGTTCGGCGGGGAAGTGCCTCTACACTCCTTTTTATAGGGGCGTTTGATTTTTTGCCTGTCTCACCCCCTGCCCCCTCTCCCTCGCGGAGGGAGAGGGGGTTCCACCCCGTCACCCGGCCGTTCACCTTGCGGCGAACGGCGCGACCCCTCCCCTCAAGGGGAGGGGTGTGTTCCCAAAGGCTTTCTGCTATGTTGAAGCTTGTCGAGGCACTTTTGGTGCGGTGCTGCCCGAAATGCTCTTTTCCGGCTTTCATTTAACCGCATACTTTTTATTTCGCAAATTTTTCTATCTTCTATCCTCTAATTTCTATCCTCTTGACGCGCCGAGCGCGTCAAGGGTACTTTACAAATTTACTCCGATATGATATAATGTTTGTATCTATGTTTGAAAGGAGCCTTTTTATGTCCACCCGTGAGACCTCCCGCGGCAAAAAAATTGCTCTTTTGCTCTGCGTTTGCGCAGTGTTCGCCGCCGCATGCCTTATAACCGCAGCGGCCGAACGCTTTGTCGCCGAGCACCCGCTTGAAACCGAAGACCTCTCGGCGATCTCTCAGACCCCCGGCGAGGGGCAGGACGCTTTTGCCGAGGAGGATACCGTTATAAATAATATAGGATCGACGGCGGGGGAGCCGGTGCAGTTTTCCCTCGACGCCGGCTTTTACGACGCGGCGCAGTCGCTGGCGCTTTCGGCCGAGGATTCCGCGGAGATCCTCTACACTCGCGACGGCTCGGATCCCGCCGACGGCGGACAGACCTACCGGCGGCCGATAAAGCTTAAGGCGCAGAGCGATAAAATAAACAGCTACACTATAACCGCGCGGGCGAAATATTCCGACGGCACCTTCTCCGAGCCGGTCACCCGCTCATATATTTTGGGCAAGGACATAAGCTCGCGGTTCGACTGCCTTGTGTTTTCGCTGACAATAGACCCCGACATGCTCTATAACTACGAGGACGGCATTTTCATCGCCGGAAAGATGAGGGACGACTATCTTGCCACCAACCCCGAGCGGGAGATCCAGCCGACCGACCCCGCCAACTGGAACCAGCGCGGGCGCGCCGGCGAGCGCCCCTGCTATGTAGAGGTGTTCGAATACGACGGCACGCCGGTGATCTCGCAAAACTGCGGAATGCGCATTTTCGGCGGGTGGAGCCGTTCGAACGAACAAAAAAATCTCAAGCTTTACGCCCGCACCGAATACGACGAAACAGACAACCGCTTCCGCTATGAATTCTTCCCCGACGCCTCAGATTCACAGGGGAACAAGATAGTTTCTTACAAAAAGCTTGCGCTTAGGGCCTGCGCAAACGACGCCGGCTCGCTTTATGCCCGCGACGACGCCATTTCGGCGCTGGCGCAGGCCACCGGCGTGGAATCGAAGTATTCCCGCCCGGCGGCGATATTCCTAAACGGCGAATATTACGGCTTTGCGTGGCTTCAGCAGGTGTTTTCCGAGGATCTGTTGGATCACAAATATAACGTTGAGGACGGCTCCTGGGACATAATCAAGGGCTGCGAGTATATGATGATAGAGGACGAGGACGACCCCGACTGGGCCCGCAAGAACGACGACTGGCGAAAGATGTATGAGTATGCATATACAGACCTCACCGACGACAAAAATTTCGACGAGCTTTCAAAGCTCTTAGACATAGACAACATGCTGACCTACTACGCGCTGAACTCCTATATAGGCAACGGCGACTGGCCTAACAATAATTATAAGGTATACCGATACCGCTCGGGATCGGTGGAGATGTCGGACGAGGCTCCCTATGACGGCAGATGGCGGTTCATGCTTTACGACACCGACTTCGCCTTCGGGCTTTACGGAAACGACTTTCTGACCATACACATGCAGCAGCTTTTTGACGAGGACAGCTTCGGGATCTATCCCGAGGACTGGCGGGACGACGTCCACGACAAGGGAGACCTTTACTACAAGCGCTCCGACCTTTTGATATCCCTCTGCAAGCGGGAGGATATCCGCGACAGGTTTGTCGAGAAGCTCTGCGCAATGGCGGGATACTATTTTAACGCGCAGCGCGTTGCGGATTACTTCGACGAATACTCGACGCTTAGGCTTCACGAGCTTGTGGCCGCCTCGGAGGAGGGAAAGGCGAACGTCTGGAGCGTTGGGCGTGAGCTTGAAAGCTGCAAGACCTGGGCCTCGAAGCGTCCCTACGCCATAAGAACGCAGATGTCGAGGGTCTTCCCCGATGCGTTTAACAGAGACGAAATTTTCAGTGTGAAATGCGAGCCCGCCGAGGGCGCGATCATCAACCTCGGCAGCGCGGCGATAGTCTTCGACGACGGGATAAGCAGCGCCGGCTTCGACGGCTTCTATTTTAAAGGTATGGAGATACCCCTTTCCGCCGAACTCGAAAAGGGATATGTCTTCGAGAGCTGGGAGATAAACGGAAAGACCGTGACCGAGCCGCAGACCGTTATCACGGCGGATCTCGGGGAGAACGTGGAAATAAAGCTCAACCTGAGACCGGAGGGCGGCGCGGTGATATACGAGGTCGCGTATAAGGCCACCGCCGGCGGGGATTATATCGTTCTGAAAAACACAGGGGCGGAATTGATAAGCACTTCGGGAATGACGGTTTCGGACGGCACGAACGAATTCATTCTGCCGACTTTGAATCTTGAACCCGGCGCCACGGTAAAGCTCATCGGCAAGAACTACTCGAAGATGGACGCCATAGGCTGCATAGAGTGCGGCTTCAACCTTAAGGAGGGGGAGACCGTCACGCTTTACGGCCCCGACAAGGAGAAAATTTCGGAGGTTGAGCTGAGGCTCGCCCACAAAAAAACCGCCCTGAGATATGACGGCATGACCGGGGAGTACCGCGAGGTATCCTGCGGGTATAACACCAGGCTTCTCGAGGCAGAGATCCCGGAATTCAACTGGGGCAACTGGGGCGACGGAGGAGGCTGGGGCGGCAACTGGGGCGGCAACTGGGGCGGCTGGGGATAACCCGAGACGCGGCCTGAGCCGCATCAAGAAGCGGCTGTCAGAAGTCAGATATCGGAATCTCAAGTAAATGCAGGCTTTGCAGCGTGCCGCCGGCTTACGGCGGCGCCGCATTCAAACACCTGACGCATAAATTTAAAGGGGCGAAGCCCCGAGGCCCCGCCCGCGGCGGCGGGCGGGGCCGACGCGCCCCCCTGCGGGGGCGCGGTGCCGGCCCGAAGGGCCGGCCGGGGCTTCGCGCGCCCTTGGCGGACGCCGAAGCTTTTTTAAGCGCAGGGCGCCGCCTCCCGAAAAGGCACCGAGCGCCCGGGAAACCGGCGGCGCTTGACATATTCTACCCCCAAAGGAGCAAACCACATGGCAAAAATCAAAATTACCTGCGACTCAACCTGCGACCTCACAGCCGAACTCTACGGCCGCTGCTCGGTGGACGTTATCCCCTTGGGAATCGTCCTCGGCGACGACCTTAAGCACGACGGCGTCGACCTCGAGGTGTCCGAGCTTTACGACTACGTGGCCGAAACCGGCGTTCTGCCGAAGACCTCCGCCATATCGGAGTATGAATATATCGACCGCTGGAAAAAGTATGTCGACGACGGCTATAAAGTGATACATATAAACATCTCGAGCGAGATATCGGCATGCTACCAAAACGCCGTCTTCGCGGCCGGGGAACTTGGAAACGTCTACCCCATCGATTCACGCTCGCTTTCCTCCGGCTCGGGGATATTAGTGCTTGAGGCCGCAAAGCTCGCCGAACAGGGACTTGAAGCCGAGGAGATCGTTTCAAAACTCGAGGAGCTCAAAACCCGCATCGACGTCTCTTTCGTGCTGCAAACCCTTGAATATCTCCAGAAGGGCGGGCGCTGCTCGAGCGTTCTTGCGTTCGGGGCAAATCTTTTGAGGCTCCGCCCCGAGATCGTCATGGAAAACGGCTCGATGGACGTAGGCAGAAAATACCGCGGAAGCGCCGAAAAGTCGATAATCGACTACGTCAGGGGGCGCCTTGACGGCCGCAGCGACATCGACAGAAGCTTCATCTTCGTGGTGCACTCCTACGCCGACCGAAACATAGTCGACGAGGTAAAGCGCATCGTCGCCGAGGAATACGGCTTCGGCACCGTCTATGAGACCCACGCCGGCTGCACCATTTCAAGCCACTGCGGCGCCGGCACCCTCGGCATAATGTTCGTGAAAAACCCGGCTTAACGGGGCCTGCTGCTGTTTACGGCCTCGGGCCGCGGCCTGCGGCCGCGGCCCGAGGGGGCCTTCGGCCCCCTCGGCGGCCCCCGCGAAGCGGGGGCCGGGGCTTCGCCCCCTTCCACAAGCCGCGCGCCCCACAATCTTCGACCCGAAAAAAGGTGATAAAATGCCCGGAAAGCTATATATTGTCGGCACGCCGATAGGCAACCTAAAGGATATTACCTACCGCGCCGTCGAGACCCTCGGCCTTGTCGATTTCATCGCCGCCGAGGACACAAGGGTCACCCAGAAGCTGCTGACGCACTTCGGCATAAAAAAACCGCTCGTCAGCTACCACGAGCACAACCGCAAATATGCCGGCGAGGCCATAATCGCAAGAATCACCGCCGGCGAGACCTGCGCCGTCGTCACCGACGCCGGAATGCCCTGCATTTCCGATCCCGGCGAGGACATCGTCCGCCTCTGCGCCGATCTCGGAATCCCCGTCGAAGTCGTCCCGGGGCCCACCGCCGCCCTCTCTGCGCTGGCGGTAAGCGGCCTCGACACCTCAAAATTCGTCTTCTTCGGCTTCCCCTCGACCGCCAAAAATTCCCGCGCAAAAATGTTTGAGGAGGCCGCCGCCCACACCGAAACCCTCATCTTCTACGAGGCGCCCCACAAGCTTGAGGCCACCCTGAACGACCTTTTAAAGTACCTCGGCAACCGCAAAATCTCCCTCTGCCGCGAGCTCACAAAGCTCCATGAAGAGATAATCCGCACCACCCTTTCAGAGGCCGCAAATCTTTATAACGACGAAAACAAGCCCCGCGGCGAATACGTCCTAATAATCGAGGGCGCTGCCTGCCCGCCCGCAGCGGAGCTTAGACCCGAAGACGCCGCCGCCGAGGTGATGTCTCTTGTCGAGGGGGGAGCAAAGCTCTCCGAGGCATGCAAGGCGGTCGCCAAAAAGACCGGCTTCACAAAGGGCGAGCTCTACTCGCTCTGCACAAAAAACCGCAGCCCCGACTGACCGCCCCGAAGGAAGATCTATGCCGGAACACACAGTTGAAACCCTCGGCGGAGGGTTTTTTGCCGCCGTCTCAAAGGAGCACCGCTTTGGCACCGACGCCTTTTTGCTCGCCGAATTTTCCGCCGCAAAACACCGCGACCGCGTGGCAGATCTCTGCTCGGGCTGCGGAATCGTAGGGCTTTTGCTCCTTCGCGACTTTCAGCCCGCCTCCGTCACCGCAGTCGAGCTTTTAGAGGACGCCCACTCCCTCGCGCTGATCTCAAAAGACCTCTCGGGCGCGGAAAATTTCTTCCCGGTGAACGCCGATCTTAGGCAGTGGCGCTCGCCCGAGCCCCTCGACCTGATAGTCTGCAATCCGCCCTACAAGGCCGACGGCGCGGGCTTAAAATCCTCGGGAGCAGCCGCAGCCCTCGCCCGCCACGAAATTGAATGCACCCTCGGCGACGTCTGCGCGGCCGCAAAGAGAAACCTTAAATACGGCGGGCGGCTCTGCCTTTGCAACCGGCCCGAACGCCTTGCCGACTGCATTTCGGCGATGAGAGAAAACGGGATCGAGCCGAAGCGCCTGCAAACCGTCCACAAAAACGCCTCCTCGGGGGCGTGGCTTATTCTTGTCGAGGGGCGACTGGCTAAATCCTCCGCCTCGTTCATGAAAATCGAGCCGCCGCTCATCGTCGGCTCGGGCAGAAGCTATGCCGCCGAACATCTTAAAGGAGCAGCAAATGACGCTAAAAATCCGCCGAATGACGCTTGACGACGTTTCAGATGTCGTCGCGCTTGAAAAAATATGCTTTTCCTCCGACGCCTGGTGCGCCGACGACTTTATCTACCGCCTAAACTTCGCTTCAAAAACCGGCGGCGACGGCTTTTTATCCCTCTGCGCCGAGGCCGACGGCCGCTTCTGCGGATATATCGCGCTTTACTCGCAGCTCGGCGAAACAAACATCGACAGCCTTGCCGTCTCTCCCGAGATGCGCAACCGCGGGGTCGCCCGAGCGCTGCTTCACGAGGCGGAGCGCCTCTGCCGCCCCGAACGGATTATTTTAGAGGTTAGAGAATCGAACGCGCCGGCGAAAAGCCTCTACGAATCGGAGGGATATAGGGTGATCGCGAAGCGCCGGGGATATTACGACCTGCCGCCCGAGGACGCCCTCGTAATGGAAAAGCTGATTAAAAATTAACCGAGTAATCTTTCGCCGGCGGCTTTTGTCGGGTAAACCGCGGAATTACGCCGTTAGCGGGATTTTATCGTGTTTAGAATTCGCGCATTAAAGCGCGCACGGGCTTTTTGTATTGATTATCAACCTTTGGTTTGTAAATTTCGACGAAAACTGTTAAAATATTCATTTATTGCTTGACAAACGTAAATTATAATGTTATTATTAACTGGCAGAAAGCAAAAGGTGGAAGTTTATGGATTATTCTCGCTCCGGCTCTGCAAACAGCGACATGCTCGCCGTCAAGGCAAGGACAGACGGCCGCGCCTTTTCCGAATTGTTCGCGGGGTTTTTGCCGTCGATAAGGCGTCTTGCGGGAATCTACACAAATTCTCCCGCCGACAGGGACGATCTTGTGTCGGAGGGGATCTTGGGCTTCATGAACGCGGTCTCCACCTTCGAGCTCGGCCGCGGCGCCTCGTTTTCAACATATGCGGGAAAGTGCATCAACAACCGCATGCTGACGGCTCTCAAAAAAAGCGCGAGGATACTCCGGGCAGAGGAACCGCTTGATTCCGTCGGGGGGGAGGACATCTCGCCGGAAAAAATCATCATCGACCGCGAGGCGTTGAGCGAAATTTTCAGCGAGGTGTCTCAGAATCTCACCTCGATGGAAAAAAAGGTGCTGGGAATGTATCTCAACGGCGCGGGCTATTCCGAAATAGCCGAAGCCCTCGGCACCGACAGGAAAGCCGTCGACAACGCGCTTTCAAGGCTGAGGCGAAAGCTCCGCCGAAAGTTCCGTTAAAGACCCTTAAGGGTTTTTATATAAATGCCATTGTGCTATTACCGATTATTTTTTAACGAAAAGGGTCGGTGACCGCCCGACGTGGTAAATAAACAAAGTGAGGGAGCACTTATGTTCGAAGACAAAACACTCATTTGCCGCAATTGCGGCGCCGAATTCGTCTTCACCGCCGGCGAACAGGAATTCTACGCAGAAAAAGGCTTTGAAAACGAGCCGAAAATGTGCAAGGACTGCCGCCGCAAGAAGAAGGAGGAAGGCAAACAGTTCTACACAGCGGTATGTGCCGCCTGCGGAGGAGAGGCCAAAGTCCCCTTTAAGCCTCACGACGACCGTCCCGTATACTGCAGCGACTGCTTTGCGAAAATGAAAAAGGAAGAGGAAGCTTGACTTTTAGCTGAGAATCCGCCGGCTCCGCGTGGGCCGGCTCCTTTTTTGCACAAAAAAATCCGGGAGCATGTCCCGGATTTCTGCATATTCGCGTGTTCGAGAAAATATTACTTGATCTCGACGGTGGCGCCGGCAGCCTCGAGCTTTTCCTTGAGCTCGTCGGCCTCCGCCTTGGAAGCGCCTTCCTTAACGGTCTTGGGAGCGCCTTCGACAAATTCCTTGGATTCCTTGAGGCCGAGGCCGAGGATTTCCTTGACAGCCTTGATAACGCTCATCTTGTTGTCGCCGAAGGAGGCGAGAACAACGTCGAATTCGGTCTTCTCGGCGGGAGCGGCAGCAGCGCCGGCGGCGGGAGCGGCAGCTATAGCGGCGGTGACGCCGAATTCTTCCTGGATAGCGTCGACAAGCTCCTTGAGCTCGAGGACGGAAAGGGTCTTGATATCTTCTACAAACTTGATGATCTTTTCAGATGCCATGATGATTTTTCTCCTTTTCGTAATAATTAGTTGAGTTTTTACGCGCCGTAAAGTTTAATCGGCGCCGGAGCGAGGATCAGGCTGCGATTACGCGACCTCCTCGTTCTTTTCGGCCAAAGCCTGGAGGGTTGCGGCCAGCTTCTGAATGGGGCCCTGGAGGGAGCCGACGAGCTGAGCCAGAAGGGTTTCCTTCGAGGGGATCTTGGAAAGGGCCATGACGCCGTCGGCGTCGTAGAGCTCGGTTCCGATGAAGCCCGCCTTAAGGACGAAATTGGGGTGATCTTCGGCATATTTTCCGAGGATTCTTGCGGCGGCGGTCTCGTCCGAAGAAAGGGCGATAGCGGTGGCGCCGGAGAGAACTTCGGTCAGGCCGTCGAGGCCCGCGTTCTGCATTGCGAAGCGAAGAAGGGTGTTCTTCTCGACGGCGTATTTAACGCCGGCCTCGCGGAGCTCCTTGCGGAGCTTGGTGTCGTCCTCAACAGTGATGCCGGAATAGTTGACAAGAACGCCGGAGGCGGAATTCTTTATCATATCGGTGATTTCGGCGACCTTCTGCTTTTTAAGGTTGAGGATATTTTCGTTTGGCATTTAGGTTTTCACCACCCATGTGTTGAATTTTTGCCCCGAAATTAAAATCAAAAATCCCTTTTCATGAGAAAAGGGACATGGAAAATCATGTATATCCTTTCCTCGGCAGGACTTACGCACTTACGGGCGCCTGCTGTCTTAAGATCGGTGCGAGGGTTATTATAGCACACCGCCGCTCGGCTGTCAAGGGGTTTGAGAGTGGAAAATTAAAAAGTTTTCGCCGGCCTTTTTCAAAAGGCCGCGGGGGTCGAGGGGCGAGTAGCCCCTCGTCGCAGCCCGCTGGCTGCGAAATCCTATGCTTCGCGCGCTCCGCAAGGGGTGAATTGCAAAAACAGTCCACCGGACTGTTTTTGCAAGAGGGGACGCCCTGCAAGAGGGCGTCCCCTTTGTGCGGCGCGGCGGCTTGACCGACGCGTCGCAGCCCGGAAAAGGGCGCGGGGAAAACCTCGCCGGGGTTTTCCCCGCTTTGCCGAGCGTAAGCGAGGCAAACAAATGCATTTCCTCTCTTCTAACCCCCCATTCTTGCCTCCCCCAAAAATAATCTTCAAAACTCCTTGCCAAATACGGGGTTTTGATGTATAATGTAAATTACCGATAATTTTTCCGCAAAGCCGAGGTGACGCCCCGTAGATGAACGGCTTCAGACATGAAATAAAAATACTCCTTACCGAGGCCGAGTGCGCGGCGCTTAGGCCCAAGCTTGCGGCGCTTTTGCAGGCAGATCCCAACGCCGGCGATTCGGGCGAATATTTTATCCGCAGCCTCTATTTCGACGACGTCAGCCGAAGCTCCTACTTCGAAAAGCTCTCGGGAGTTGCCGACAGAAAAAAATACCGCCTGAGAATTTATAATCTCTCGGATTCCGTAATAAAGCTCGAATGTAAGGAAAAGCGGGGCGACCGCATTAAAAAGCGCTCCGTCAGCGTTTCGCCGGAGTGCGCCCGCCTGATGTCCGAGGGGGATTTCTCTCTGCTTTACAACTATGACGACCCTCTCTCCCGCGAGGTCTGCTCGCTGGCCGGGGGAAAGGGGCTTAAGCCCTCGGTGATAGTCGACTACGACCGCGAGGTGTTTATCCACCCGGTCTCGAACGTCCGCCTGACCTTCGACAAGGCTCTCCACGCCGGGATATCCTCGAGCGACCTGTTCGATCCCTCGGCGCTCACCCTGCCGGTATTCGACGACGGCTCTGTAATCTTCGAGGTGAAATACGACGACGTTCTGCCCGCGTTTTTGCGGGGGATCATCTCCTCGGCGCATGGGCCGAGGCTCGCCCTTTCAAAATTTACCCTCTGCCTTGATAAGCTTCAAAGCTTCAAGCCGAAGCTTTAGCATAAATTTATTTAAGAGAGTGGTTTTATGATCTCATACGACATCGCCGTTTTGGCTATAATAGGCTTCGCCGCGGCGATTATCCTGCAAGCCGTGCAGCTCTCAAAGGCGAAAAAGCGCATTGTCAGGCTTCTGCCCGCGATCATATCCGCGGCCGCGGCTTTGATATCGGCCCTCGCGGCGGTTATAATGTTTATGACCCTCGGTCAGGACGCCGCCAAAAACGTCTACATTTTTATCCTTGCGGCAATATTTTTCGGCGCGGCGCTTTTGGGCTGCGGAATCGCGGCGGCAAGCTCGGCGCTGATGAAAACAAGGGCGGCGGTGATTGTTCCGATAGCCGCGGCGGCGATAGCCCTCTGCTCGGTGTTTGCGGCGGAATGGGCCGGCGGGAGCTATCAGCACAAATGGGACTTGCGCGTATATGTCGACGAAATTTCGGCGTCGGAAAACGGCGACCTGAATATCAGGGCGAGCGGCATATGGGACGACCCGGCCGAAGCTTCGGCGTATTCCCTTACAGTCCCGAAAAAGCTCGCCGAAAAATACAACCTCTTTGAGGGCATGACGCTCTCCTGCGACGTCAAGGCGAGCGACGGCAAAACAACAGTCACAAAAATAGAGAAACTCTATAAAAAATAAACCGAAACCCGGCAAATACCCCATGAAAGGAACTTTACCATGCAATCTATCCGTTCAGTCCTACGCGAATCTATCGAGCAGCTCGGCCTCGTCGAGCATTTAACCGTCGCCTACATACTGGTGTCGCTTCTCTGCGCCGCCGTCTGCGGGCTGATAATCTACCTGGTCTACAAATTCTTCTACCGCGGCGCGGTCTACAGCGAAAACTTCGCGGTGCTTATCGTCATGACGACGGTCGTCACGGCGTTCATAGTCATCACGATAGGCTCTAACCTCGTTCTGTCGCTCGGTATGGTCGGTGCGCTGTCGATAGTCAGGTTCCGCTCCGCCGTCAAGGATCCTTTGGACGTAGGCTTTCTTTTCTGGGGGATCGCCGTGGGCATCACCGCCGGCGCGGGGCTTTATCCTTTCGCGCTTATCGCCACCGCCGCGATATCTCTTTTATACATTCTCTTCACCGTCTGCGGGCGGGGCAGAAGGACGTTTGTCATAGTTATCAAATATGAAGACGCCGCCGAGTCCGCCTTGGAGGAAGTCCTGAAAACGGCACACGGCCGCATGCGGGGCAAAGCGAAGTATAAGGGCGAAAACGAGCTGACCGCCGACGTGAGATATTCAAAGAAAAACGCCGACATTCTCGCGAAGATCACGGCCGTCGAGGGCGTGACAAGCGCCGTGATGGTGGAATACACCGGCGAGTGATTTTGACGAGAAATTTTTCCCTCTCCCGCTTGGGAGGGGGAGTTTTGTTAGGAAAGTTTTCGGTCAAGCCTTTTTCAAAAGGCTTGCGCAGTCGAGGGGCGCGCAGCCCCTCGTCGCGCTCCGCAGAGCGCGAAATCTCCCCGGAGCGGGCCGAGCAGGCGCGCTCCGGCTAATGCGAAGCAAAGCGCAGGACGGGGAGAAAAAACTGTCCGGTGGACAGTTTTTTCGCGGGGAGACCCTCGCCGGGGGTCTCCCCGGCGAGGCGCCTGCGGCGCCTCGCACACGGAAAGGGGTATGGGGAAAACTTTTTCACTTAAACTACCACCCCCTCGGCTTTCGCCTCGGGGGTGTGTTTTTCGCTTTATTCCTCGCTGTCGTCGGCGTCCTCCGGCTCCTCAATAACCTCGGCGCTCTCCTCGGCCGCTTCGGCCTCGGCTATCGCCCTAAGCTCGTCGTCGGAAAGCTGCTCAACCTGCGAGATTTCCGCCTCGTCGTCATGCTCGGCCACCGTGAACGCCGCAACCTTGCGGTCGGGGGTATCCTTGGTGCGCATGATGGTAACGCCGCCGGAATATCTTCCCATTACCGAGATGTCCGCCGCGCGAACCCTGATAATTATGCCGTCGTTCGATATCATGATGACGTCTTCGCCGTCGCCGACGACCTTTATTCCGCAGACGTCGCCCTTGGCGCCGCCCGTCTTGTAGTTCAGAATGCCGTAGCCGCCGCGCTTCTGCGCCCTGTATGCGTCAGGAAGCACCCGCCTGCCGTAGCCGCGGTCGGTGACAGTCAAAACATAAGAATCCTCCTTAAGGATCTCCATCGAGACGACTTCGTCGCCCTCGCGGAGCTTTATCGCCCTGACGCCGTGGGCCGAGCGGCCCATCTGCCTAAGCTCTGCCTCGTTGAATCTTATTATTCTGCCCTGCTTTGTGGCAACTAAAAGCTCGTCGCCGCCTGATGTTATCAGCGCCCCGCGGATCTCGTCGCCCTCGTCGAGGCCGATGGCTATAAGCCCCGATTTTCTCACGTTGCGATAGTTTTCAAGGCCGGTTCTCTTTATCTTGCCCTCGCGGGTGACCATGGTTACATATCTGTCCTCGTCGAAATCGCGGCAATAAAGCATTGCGGCCACCTTTTCGCCGGCCTCAAGCGGCAGGACATTCACAACATTTGTGCCCCTGCTCGATTTTCCGCCCTCGGGGATCTCGAAGCATTTCAGCTTGAACATAACCCCTCTGTCGGTGACAAACAGCACATTGTCGTGGGTCGAGCAAACGTGCATCGAGGCGACAAAGTCCTCGTCCCGCTGCTTCATTCCGCTGACGCCCCTGCCTCCGCGGCGCTGAACGGCATATTCCGAGGAGCTCGTCCTCTTTATGTAGCCGTTGTTCGTCAGGGCTATCACGTTCATGTCCTCGGGGATAAGATCCTCTATATCCACCTCGCCGCTTACCGTCTGGATTTCGGTGCGCCTCTCGTCGGAGAATTTCGCGGCGATCTCCTCGCTCTCGCTGACGACTATGTCTATAACCCTCTGCCTGTTGGCTAAAATATCCTCAAAATCGGCTATCTTCTCCTCAAGGGCGGCGAGCTCGTCGTATATCTTCTGCCTTTCAAGCCCCGAGAGCTGAATGAGCCTCATGTTCGCGATGTATTCCGCCTGCACCTCGGTTATCCCGAAGCGCTCGATAAGCGCGGCCTTTGCCTCGGCGGGGCCGGCCGACGCGCGAATTATCTTTATGACCTCGTCGATGTAGTCGAGCGCGATGACAAGGCCTTGCAGAATGTGCTCACGCTCTTTTGCCTTTTTAAGCTCGAATTTCGTCCTGCGGGTGATCACCTCAATCTGAAAATCGAGGTATTCCTCTAAGATCTCCTTGAGGCTCATCACCTTCGGAACGCCGTTTACGAGCGCCAGCATAATAACGCCGACGGTGTCCTGAAGCTGGGTAAAGCTGAAGAGCTTGTTTAAAACGATCTGCGGGTTGGCGTCCTTTTTGAGCTCGATGACGATCCTCATGCCGGAGCGGTCGGATTCGTCCCGGATAAAGTGGATACCGTCCAGCCTCTTGTCCTTTACAAGCTGGGCTATCGATTCTATCAGTCTGGCCTTGTTGACCATATAGGGGATCTCGGTGACGATGATGCAGTTTCTGCCGTGGATTTCCTCGATATTCGTCTTCGAGCGCAGGGTTATTTTTGCCCTGCCGGTGGCGTATGCCGCGCGAATGCCCGCCCTGCCCATGATGATGCCGCCGGTCGGGAAATCGGGGCCCTTTATCTTTTCCATGAGCTCGTCAAGGGTGCAGTCGGGATTTTCGGCGACAAGCTTGAGGCCGTCTATTACCTCCCCCAAATTGTGGGGAGGAATGTTCGTGGCCATACCTACGGCGATGCCAACCGAGCCGTTGACGAGAATGTTGGGATATCTTGAGGGCAGAACTACGGGTTCTTTAAGCCTGTCGTCGTAGTTGGGCGCCCAGTCGACGGTCTCCTTGTCTATGTCGGTGAGCATGTTCATGGCCATCTTGGCCATTTTCGATTCGGTATAACGGTAGGCGGCCGGCGGGTCGCCGTCGACGGAGCCGAAGTTTCCGTGGCCGTCGACCAAAGGATATCTCATCGAGAACTTTTGCGCCAAACGCACCATAGCGTCGTAGACCGAGGCGTCGCCGTGGGGGTGGTAACGGCCCAGCGTGTCGCCGACGGTAGTCGCGCACTTTAAATATTTTTTATCGGGGGTAAGCCCGTCCTCATACATTGTATAGAGAATTCTGCGGTGAACCGGCTTTAAGCCGTCGCGGACGTCGGGGAGGGCTCGCTGGATTATTACCGACATCGAATAGGCGAGAAAGCTTTGGCGCATCTCGTCGTTTATTTCGGTTAGCTTTACCTTTTTATCCTGTGCAAACAAGATTACATCTCCTTATATTTTAATAGCTGAATGATATCTATTTTTTCGCCTTCTGCGGCGCCGCCTTAAGAGCGTCCCGCAGGGTCTCGGTGTCGTAGACCGAAAGCCCGGCCTTTGGTATCACCGCGCAGACCGCCTTTGTCACCGCCGCGAAAACCTTTTCCGTCTCGACGGCGCTGTAGGTCTTATCCGAAAATTCAATGACGGTGGGGGCAATCTTTTGGCCCTCCTCGGCGTCCTCCGCCTCGGGAATGACCGTTTCGACGACGAGCCTGTCGTCGCAGAGGGAGAGCTCGTAGCTGTCGTCCTTGATCTCGTCAAGGGCGCGTTCGGACATTCGCCTTTCCATCTTAGCGTTTGCGAAGATGCAGAAAATCGCGCCTATGCAGACCGCTATGCAGACCCAGCCCATCACGAATTTCGGGTCGAGCCATATCTGCTGAATAAACAAAAGCAGGGGAATGACAAATATCGCCGCGCGGAATATCATCGATTTTTTTCTGAATTTCGCGAAGTAGATGTCATAGCCCTCAAGCCACTCCTCGGGCGCTATCTTGTAGGTAAGTTTCAGTTTTTCCATGCTTTGCTCCAATTTAAGGTATTTAAAATTTACTCTCAGTAAAATATCTTATAAAAATTACTTTTAGAAATCGAGATTCTGGGCAAACTGCGCGTTTTTCTCGATGAATTCGCGGCGCGGGTTCACCTTATCGCCCATTAAGATGGTGAAGGTCTCGTCGGCGCGCTCAGCGTCGTCAAGGGTGATCTTTATTATCGAGCGCGTCTCGGGATTCATCGTGGTCTCCCAGAGCTGTTCGGGATCCATCTCGCCGAGACCCTTGTAGCGCTGGACGTCGCATTTTCCGCCGAGCTCGGCTATGAATTCGTCCCGCTCCTCGTCCGAGAAGGCATAGCGCACCTGCTTGCCCTTCGCGATCTTAAATAGAGGCGGCTGGGCGATGTAGATGTGTCCCTGCTCTATAAGCGGGCGCATGAAGCGGAAGAAGAAGGTTAAAAGCAGGGTGCGGATATGGCAGCCGTCGACGTCGGCATCGGCCATTATTATGACCTTGCCGTATCTTAGACGGGCGAGGTCGAAATCCTCGCCGATAGAGGTGCCGAGGGCGGTGACGACGGGGGTGAGCTTGTCGTTGCCGTAAACGCGGTCTATCCTCGCCTTTTCGACGTTTAACATCTTGCCCCAGAGGGGGAGTATGGCCTGATATTTTCTCTCGCGGCCCTCCTTGGCCGAGCCTCCGGCCGAATCTCCCTCAACGATGAAGATTTCGGTCTCGGCGGGGTCGCGCTCCGAGCAGTCGGCAAGCTTGCCGGGCAGCGAAGCCGATTCCAGCGCCGATTTGCGCCGGGTGAGCTCTCTTGCTCGCTTGGCGGCCTCGCGGGCGTTCTGCGCCTGCACCGATTTGTCGAAGATCGAACGGGCTATCGCTGGGTTCTCCTCAAGATAGTTCATCAGCTTTTCGGTGACGAGCGCTTCAACGAAGGGTCTCACCTCGGGGTTGCCGAGGCGGCCTTTTGTCTGGCCCTCAAATTCGCAGTTGGTGAGCTTCACCGAAACTATCGCGGTAAGTCCCTCGCGGACGTCTTCGCCCAAAAGCTTTACGCCGTCCTTTAAAAGATTGAATTTTTTGCCGTAGTCGTTTATAACCTTTGTCAGCGCGTTCTTGAAGCCGGTCTCGTGGGTGCCACCGTCGGGGGTGTGCACATTGTTCGCAAAGGAGAGCACCAGCTCGTTATAGCTGTCGTTATACTGCATGGCGATCTCGGCGGTGTAGTCTTCCTTTGTGCCGCTGACGTATATGACCTCGGGGTTTAAAACGTCGAGGCCGCGGGTCTCGTGGATATGCGTGACAAATTCGCGTATGCCGCCGTTGTATTTAAGATCGACGGTGTTTTCGCCGCCCTGCCTGCGGTCGGTAAATACGATCCTCACGCCGGCGTTCAGAAACGCCTGCTCGCGGAGCATCTTTAAAAGGGTGTCGTAGTCGTATTCGGTAGATTGCTCGAAAATTTCGGGGTCGGCCTTGAATTCGATGGTGGTGCCGGTTTCCTTTGTATCGCCGACGATGCCCAGCTCCTTGTCATAGGCGCCGCGCTCGAAGCGCTGGTAATAGATGTGCTGTCCGTCCCTGACGGTCAGTTCCAGCCACTCTGAGAGGGCGTTTACCACCGAAGCGCCCACGCCGTGAAGACCGCCCGCAACCTTATATCCGCCGCCGCCGAATTTGCCGCCGGCATGCAGAACCGTGAATACCACCGTCGCCGCAGAGATGCCCTCCTTGGGGTGGATTCCTACGGGTATGCCGCGGCCGTTGTCGGTTACGCGCACGATGTTGTCGGGCAGAAGCTCGACGTCTATGCGGTCGCAGTATCCGGCCAGAGCCTCGTCTATCGAGTTGGTGACTATCTCATATACAAGGTGATGCAGTCCCTTGGGGCCGGTCGAGCCTATATACATTCCCGGGCGCTTGCGCACCGCTTCGAGACCCTCGAGCACCTGGATCTCGCTCGCGTCGTAGTTATTGGATTTGTCGACCGCCGTCGCGTTTGCACTGATTTCTTCAAACTCGTTCAGTTCGTTCAGATCCTTCAAAATACTGTCCTCCTAAATTACAATTAGTATATAAATGCAAAGATATTACAAAATAATCAATATTTTTCGCCGATCAGGCGCTGTCTCAGGGTGTCCGCGGCAGTCCCGCAGATGTAAACCGTCTCGGTTAAATCCTTATCAAGGCTGACTACAAAGCTTTTCGGCAGATCGTCGGTGCAGCTTACAACATGCTTGTGTCTGCCCGCCCGCGCCAGATATTCTCGGGTGTCCCGCGAGGTCGAGGCCTTTTCGATGTCGAACACCCCGATGACATGAGCCGTGTTGACGGAATATCCGCCGCCCAAATGAAGCGTCATAATTTTCCTTTCGCAGCCGATGTTAAGATTTTAACCGGCCGCCCGACATTTCAAATTTTTTTCCGTTGAGTTTTCCGAGAGGCTCGCAGCAGGTGATGAATATCTGCATATCCTTAAGCTTAGAGATTATGAATTCCCGGCGGGGGCGGTCGAGCTCGGAAAGAACATCGTCCAAAAGTATCACCGGCATCTCTCCGGTCTCCTCATAGAGGATATACGCCTGGGCGAGCTTCATTGAAAGCGCGGCCGAGCGGTTCTGCCCCTGCGAGCCGAAATCTTTGGCCGAGACCGAATTCACGGTGACTACAACGTCGTCGCGGTGAACCCCCAAGGCGGTAAACCCCGACTTTATGTCGTCCGCCCTTGAAGCCTCGAGCGCCGAGAGAAATTCTTTGTAAAGTCCGTCCTGCCAGTCGGCGCGGTCTTCAAGATCTTCATAGACCGTCGAGCGGTATTTCATATTCAGAATTTCGCGGCCGCCCGAAAGCTCGTGGTAAAGCCTGCCGGCAAAGATATTCAGTTTTTTGGTGTACTGATATTTTATCACCGAGATATACGCCCCGAGGCGGGCGAGCTGCTCGTCCCAGACGTCCAAAGACGCCGCCTCGGACGGAGAAAAGGGAATATTTTTTAAAAGCGCGTTTCGCTGCGCGAGCACGTTTTCATATTTTGCTGCCGTCCTTGAATAGGCCGGCTTTATCTGCGAAATGCAGAGATCTATAAAATCGCGGCGGTTTTCGGGCGGGCCCTTTGAAAGTCCCAAATCTTCGGGAGTGAACACCACGCACTTGAAAGTACCGAACAAAGAGGTGAGATATCGCTGCCTTACGCCGTTTAAAAGAATTTTTCTTTCCTTTATATTTTTTGAAAGCACAGCCTCTATTTTCTGCCTGCGCTCGGAATCCTCAAGTTCGAGCGTCAGGCGGGCGTAGTCGCTTTCAAAGGCTATCATGTCCTTTTCCTTTGAGCCGCGAAAGGATCTTGCCCCGGAAAGTATCCACATAGCCTCGATGAGGTTTGTCTTTCCCTGCGCGTTTTCCCCGTAGATTATGTTTACGTCGGAGGAGGGTATCATGGACACCGATTTTAAATTTTTAAACCCGTCGGCGTTAAAACTGACTATTTTCATATCCGATATCTAAAATTTCAGAAACCCGTTCCGTCCGGCTTCGAAGCAACCTCTAATTCCTCTTCAAGGCCTTCGATCGACACGACGTCGCCCGGGCGGATCTTTTTTCCGCGCATAAGGCACACCTCGCCGTTTACCTTTACCTTTCCGAGCTTCACCAGTTCCTTGGCGATGCCGCCGGTATCGGTAACCCCGGCAAATTTTATCAGGGAATCGAGCTTTATGAATTCGCCCGTTATTTCAACAGCTTCTCTGTTCAACCGGCTTTCCTCCGTTTACCCGTTAATCGATTATCTTTATTCGTTCTTAAGCCGCACCGGCATTACAAGGTATGTATACTCGTCGCCCTTAAGAGGGATTATCTTCATGGGCAGCAGGCCGACGTTCATAACAAGCTTTATCTTGTCGTCCCGTATAACTCTCAGGGGATCCAAAAGGAATTTGCAGTTAAATCCCATCTCTATCCTCGGCCCCGAGACGTCGGCGGGATTTTCGTCGACTATCTTTCCCAAAGAGGTCTTGCAGCTGACTTTCAGCGAATCGTTCTCAAACAAACATCTCACCGGCATTTTAATTCTTTCGTTTATAAGAAGCGATGCTCTCTCTAAGCAGTCGATAAGATCCCGCTTGTTTATTATAACCTCGGTGACGCTGTTCTGGGGGATAGACCCGCGGTAGTTGTGGAACTCGCCCGCAATAAGCCTTGAAAATACGACATAGCCGGAAAAATCGAATACCACCTGCTTTTTGGTGACCCTTATCTCGCAGGTCATTCCGTCCTCATCTTTCAACAGTCTTGAAACCTCTGTTAAAGTTTTGGCGGGAACGATGAATTTCATGTCGTTGTCGCATTTTATATTTTCCGTCCTGACTGCAAGCCGGAAGCCGTCTATAGCGACGACGTTGAGCTTAGAGCCGGAAATCTCAAACAGCTCGCCTTTTAAGACCGGCTTGGTGTCGTTCTGAGATACCGCGAAAACCGTTTCGTTTATCAGGCTTTTCAAAATCCCCTGCGAAAGTGAAATCTTATCTCCGCTGTCAAGCTCGGGTATGGCCGGATATTCCGAGGCGCTTATCGCTTTTATGGCGTATTCGGTCACGCCGCCGGTGACGGTGACGTTCAAATTATCCTCAATTTCAAGGGATATCTCCTCGGTCGGCATTTTTCTTATGATCTCGGAGAAAAATCTTGTCGGCATGACGAATTCGCCGCTGTCCTCAGAAACTACCGGGATAGAGGTTTGAATACCTATTTCAAGGTCGTAGCCGGTCAGCGAAAGGTTGCCACCGCAAAGGCTTAATTTTACGCCCTGCAAAGCCATTATCGTGGATTTGTCTGCCGCTGCCTTTGAGACGTTCACCAATGCCTCGTAAAGATTTTGCTTGTTGCAGATAAGTTTCATTTTGCAATCCTCCTGTTCAAAACGGGCTGAAAAACCCTTTTTTCAAAGTGAAAATATAGAAAGAGAAAATATAATATTTTAGTATTAGTATTAGAGAGCGTTGAATTGTTGAAAACCGCCTTTCGGCCTTAAAGTACGCGAAATTTTGCGTCAACATGAATTCAACCGAAAATATAAAAACCGTTGAAAGGAAAAATCGGGGTTAAAAAGTTGCGAGGCTGTGCGTTAGATGTTTAAAAATTTTTGAAAACGCGCGACGTGTTGAAAAATTTTTCGGCGAGATTTTTTTGAAATCTCCGCCCGGCGGTAAAACTCCGCGGTTTTCGGTGTTGAAAAAAACGTTGAATCTGTTTGAAAATGCCGCCGAAAACTGTCAGACCACCTTGAGATTGTTAATAATTTCCTCTACGGTGTCCCTAATATCGGAATTTTTCTGCATCATTTCCTTGACGTCGCTGTGGCTTATCGTCATGGTGGAGTGGTTTCTCTTGAATTCCTCGCCGATAGCTGTGTAAGAAAGTCCCTTTACCTCGCGGATTATGTAAATAGCGACCTTTCTTGCAAGGGAGATCTGTGCGTTGCGGTTGGCGCCTCTGATGTCGTCGGGCTGAACCCCGAACACCGCCGCCGTGTCGTTGATTATTCTGTCGACGGTAATTTCGGCCGGCTGGGAATCTATCAGGGTTTCCTTTATAACCCTCTGCGCCATCGAGATCGACGGCGATTCGTTCGAGAACATCGTAAGGCCCTTGATTTTATTCACCGCGCCCTCAAGCTGCCTGATGTTGTTTTTGATCTTCTCGGAGATTATTCTTGCAACCGGGTCGGGTAAATTGAGATCCAAAAGCTCGGCCTTGCGCTTGACAATCGCCATTCTCGTTTCGAAATCCGGCGGCTGAACGTCGGCCTGAACGCCGAGGGCGAAGCGGGTCTTTATTCTTTCCTCCAGCTTTTTTATACGGTTAGGAGAAATATCAGATGTTATTACAATTTGTTTACCGGCGTTGTAGAGCTCGTTGAAGGTGTGGAAGAATTCCTCCTGTGTCATCTCCTTGCCGGCGATGAATTGAATGTCGTCCATCAGAAGGTAGTCGGCGTTGCGGTATTTTTCGTGGAAGGAATAGGTGTCTTTATCCGAGACCGACTTTACAAGCTCGTTGGTGAAGCTTTCGCCGGTGGTGTAGATGACGTTCAAATCGGGGAAATTCTTTCTTACTTCGTGCTCGATGGCTTTTAAAAGGTGGGTTTTTCCGAGGCCGGAATCTCCGTAGATAAACAGCGGGTTGAAAACTATCCTGCCGTTGGCGCCCGAGAGATTGTTTTTTCTCGAAACCGCAATGCAGTAGGCGTAGGCGAGCTCGTTGGATTTTCCCTTGATGAAGTTTTCAAAGGTGAGCTCGTAATCGCTTCTCTGGTGGCTGGAAAGAAGATCGGCCATGCGCTGCTCGATCTCCGAGAAGCCGTCCTCCTCCTGATTCTGGGCGGCGCTGCCGCTTACCACGAATTCAACCTCTACCGGGAAGCCGAGCACCTGTTCAAAGGCGCGCTTAAGGGTGTCGCCGTAGGCCTCCTGGGTGGTGCGGCGCATAAAGTCGTTTGCGGTGCCCAAAACGGCCACGCCGTTTTCAAATTTTTGCGCCTCAAGACATTTTATCCATTTGTTGTAACCGATTTCGCTGACCTTGGGGTCGGCCTGACATACGCGCTTGACGCTTTCAAAGACTTCGAAGAACGAATCCATATTGACAATCCTTTCATAAAAGTAATATAATACGGCTGTGAGGGTTTTTAGCTCCGCTAAAAGGCGTCTTCGGCGGCGCGTGCCGTCAAAGAGCACATCATCATTCATTATCCATTATAACACAAATCGCCGCTTTTTTCAAGCGTTTTATATTTATAATAGTATGTTTTCCCGGCCCGAATTTTTGTGTATTTCAACAACAGTTTGATATGCTGTTGAAAAAATGACGGGTCAAATTTAAAAAAATAATCTCACAGCTATTGACAAGCGGCCTAAAAGTGATATATAATAACACTTTGTAGGACATCTGAAAATATTTCAGGTTTATAAATTAAAAAGGGGGTCAGGAAAATGGCTCAGATTAAAAGAACCTACCAGCCCAAGAAGATCCATCGCAAGAAGGAGCACGGTTTCTTTAAGAGAATGGCGACCAAGAACGGCCGCAAGGTTTTGGCGCGCAGACGTGCAAAGGGCAGAGCCAGGCTCACTTATTAAGTCGGGCTGCTCAGGGTAAAAGCTGAAGTTCAGAACAGAAGATAGAGACAGCCTAAAGACTTCTCTATCTTCTGACATTCGCTTCTGAGGGCGGCAGTAATGTTCGTCCTTTTATTTTAATCAGGGAGGCAGCATGCTCTACACCGAGATACTAAAAGACCCAAAGGTCTTTTCCCGCCTTTATAAAAAGGGCGAGAGAACGGGCGGCGCGGGTCTTACGGCATATTGCCTTCCCAACAAAAGGCCTTATAACCGCCTGGGGATAACCGCGGGCAAAAAGGTCGGCGGCGCTGTGCAGAGAAACCGCGCCAAAAGAATAATCCGCGCGGCATACCGCAAAAACGAGCTGCTCCTGCCGATAGGCTACGACATCGTCATAGTCGCCCGGCCGGAGATAAACGGGAAAAAATCGGACGGGCTTGACAGGTTCTATCAGCGCCTCGCCGCGCAGATCAAAAAGAGCGTATGAAAAAGATCCTTATAGGGCTTATAAATCTTTACCGCCGCTTTATTTCGCCTTTAAAGAGGCCCTGCTGCAAATATTACCCCACCTGTTCGGAATATGCGATAAAGGCGATAGAGATTCACGGCGCGCTTAAGGGGAGCATTCTTGCAGCCTGGAGAATTTTAAGGTGCAATCCCTTTTCAAACGGCGGGGTAGATCATGTCCCGGAAAAATTCTGCCTGTATACGTTAAAAAGCAGGCGCGGAAAAGTTTAAGAGTATTGGCAACCATGCAATCGGAGGGCGGACGCCGCCCGGCAGGAAAGTTGGATTATTATGATGAGAATTTTGGCCATTCCGTTCGGATGGATCCTCAGGCTATGCTACACGCTGGTCAAAAACTACGGCTTTGCGCTATTTCTGTTCACGATAGTCACAAAGCTCGTTATGATTCCCTCAAGCATAAAGCAGCAGAAATCCTCGGCGCAGATGAGAAAGATGCAGCCGAAGCTTGAGCAGATAAAGAAAAAATACGCAAACAACAAGGAAAAATTGAACGAGGCCACCATGGAGCTCTACAACCAGGAGGGTGTTAGCTCCACAAACGGCTGCCTCGGAATGATACTGACATATGTTTTGCTCTTCGCGGTCATCGAGGTCGTATACGCCCCGCTCACCTATATTTCGGGGCTGCCGTCGGAAAAGGTAAACGAATCAATTCAGACGGTTATAGACTACTACAGCATTTCGCAGGCCGTTAAAAACGACGTCGCCGAGGGGGAGACCGAAGCGCTCACACTTTCACAGCGCCTCGAGCTTTCCGGGAGCGAATCTGACGCCGATTACCTCACCGAGCTCTTCACCGGCTATAACGAAAAGCTCAGCGACAAATTAAAGCTCACCGACGAGCGCCTTGAAACCGTAGTCGCAGGATTTGAGGCCGACCCGACGATGGACGAATACTTCAACGACAACAAAAAGTTTTCAAGCAGGCTTGCGGCCGCCGGAGCCACCTCGAGGGTGGAGCTGTTAGTCCTCTCGGTGGCAAAGGATTACCCGCAGCTGTTTGACGCTGAGGTCGCCGAATTCTGCGAAGGCTTTAACTACACCTTCATGGGGCTCTACCTCGGCGCCTACCCGAGCTGGTCTTCTATCTACATTCTCATACCCGTTTTATCGCTGCTCTCTCAGCTGCTTCTGACGATAATCAGCACATTCATGATGAAGCGGCAGGGGATATCCCAGCAGGGCGGCATGATGACCGGCATGCTTTATGTGATGCCGCTAATATCCTTCTGGATAGCGTTCAGTTTCCCGGCCGGCATAGGCATTTACTGGATATTCAGCTCGGTGCTCTCGCTGGTTCAGACAGTTGCGCTTCAGCTTTATTTCTCCCCCGAGAGAATGGATAAGATCCTCGCCAAGGACGCCCAGAAAAAGCGCAGAAAGCCATCTATCTATCAGCTTGCCCTTGAGCAGCAGAAGGCTCAGGCGGGCGGCGGACAGAGCTCGCTTTTGGACGATTTGGACGGCCCTCCGGCGGAGGTAAAGCTTTCAAAGAACGAGCGCAAGGAGATCGAGCGCCAGAAGATCAACGACGCGAGAAAGCGCCTTGTTGAAGACGACGCCGAAGACGACCCGAGGGTTATTGAGGCAAGGCGGAAGATGGCCGAGAAATACGGCGACGACTACTGATGAGATCCCGTCCGCACAGGATTCAGGATAGATAAAAAGCAAATACCACAAGGAGGTTTCACAATGAAACAAATCTTTACCGCAAAAACGGTCGACGAGGCAAAGGCGCTCGCGGCGGCGGAATTCAAGACCGAGATTGACAAGATTGTCTTTAATGTCATCGAAGAGCCTAAGAAGACCCTTTTCGGAGGTCTTAAGGGAGAGGCAAAGGTAGAAGCGGAATATGAAAAATCGAAGCCCGAGCTTGCCGCCGACTACATCGTGTCGGTCATGGAGGCCATGGGATTTGAAACCCCCGAAATTGAAATTTCGGACATCGAGGGCGGCTCCCTGCTTGAAATAAAGGGCAACGGGGTCGAGGGAATAATCGGCCGCCGCGGCGAGACCCTTGACGCGCTGCAATATCTCGCGTCGCTTGTTGCAAACCGCTCGGACAAGAGCTATTACCGCATAGCCACCGACTGCTGCGGCTTCAGGGCCAAGAGAAAAGTCCAGCTTGAAGAGCTCGCCAAGAAGATGGTGCAAAAGGCCAAGAGAACGGGCAGAACCGTCGCCCTTGAGCCGATGAATCCCTATGAGCGCAGAATTATCCACGCCGCGGTTTCGGAGATAGAGAACGCAACAAGCCGTTCGGTCGGCGAGGAGCCCTACAGAAAGGTTCTAATTTCGTCTACCGAGAAGCCCGAGCGCCAAAACGGTTACAGAGGCCGCCGCGACAACAACCGCTACGGCAACAAGAACGGCCGCCGCAACGGCCGCCGCAGAGAGGATTTCAAGGCAAGGAGCCTTGATATATCCTCAAGCTTTGAAAAGGACTACAAAAAGCCGAAGCCCGAGGACGAAATGGGCAGCAGCGGCCTTTACTCAAAGATAGAATTTTAACTGATGAAATAGGCGGTTTCTTTTATGAAGCCGCCTGTTTTGAAAAGGAGGATCCGCCATGGCGACAGTCGCGGCAATATCCACCCCGCCGGCAGTCGGCGGAATTTCGCTGATAAGAATAAGCGGCGAGCGCGCCATAGAGATAGCCGCCAAGGTGTTTCACCCATTCGGCAGCACCGAGGTTGCAAAGATGAAGGGTCACACCTGCGTCTACGGGAAGATCGTCTACGGCGGCGAGACGCTCGACGACGGCCTGCTCACCGTTTTTTTGGCGCCGAGATCCTATACCGGAGAGGACGTCGCGGAAATCTCCTGCCACGGCGGCATTTACGTCACCCGAAGGGTTCTCAGGGCTATTTATTCTTTGGGGGCCGAGCCCGCCCAGGCCGGAGAATTCACCCGGCGGGCCTTTATGAACGGCAAGCTCTCGCTCACCCAGGCCGAGGCAGTTGCAGACATCATCTCGGCCGAGGGGGAAAACGCCCTTAAAAGCGCCAACATGATGCGTGACGGCGAGCTTTTCCGAAAGATAAAATCTGTCTCCGATTCTCTCGTGCATGTTTTAGGCAGCCTTGCCGCCTGGACGGACTATCCCGACGAGGATCTGCCGGAGGCCGGGCCGGAAGCGGTGCTCCCCGCGCTTGAAGACTGCAAACAAAGGCTTGAAAAAATCATCTCGGACTACGACGCCGGAATGATCTTTCGGGAGGGGATCTCCTGCGCGATAGCCGGGCGGCCGAACGTCGGGAAATCCACCCTTATGAACGCGCTTTTGGGCTACGAGCGCTCGATAGTCACCTCCGCGGCGGGTACCACCCGCGACGTCGTCGAAGAGAGGCTTAAGGTGGGGGACGTGATTCTGCGCCTTCGCGACACCGCCGGCCTGCGGGATTCCGACAACGAGGCCGAAAAAATCGGCGTCAGGCTGGCCGAAAAAGCCATCGGCGAAGCGCAGCTTGTCCTTGCGGTCTTCGACGGCTCGGAACCCCTGAGCGAAAGCGACCGCCTACTTCTTGAAAAAATAAAGGGCGTGCGTCATATCGTCGTGATAAATAAGGGGGATCTCCCCCAAAAAATAGACAAATCGTTATTTTCAGATGAAATTATACTTGAAGTTTCGGCAAAAGAGGGGGACGGCCTGAAAAAAATCGCCGACGCGGTTTATGAGATGTTCGGCCTTAGCGGCTATTCGCAGCACCCCGAGGTGTTCGCGAACGAGCGCCAGAAGCTCTGCTGCGACCGCGCGCTGAAATATGTCTCTGAGGCTATCTCGGCGCTGAGCCTCGGCGAGACCCTCGACGCCGTCACCGTTCTTATCGACTGCGCCGCCGACGCCCTTCTGGAGCTGACCGGCGAAAAGGCGACCGACGCCGTCGTCGACGACGTTTTCTCCCGCTTCTGCGTGGGGAAATGATCCGATTTCCGATTTTAGATAGGGGGCTATCGCCATGACCTTCCTTGAAAACTATGATGTTGCCGTTGTCGGCGCCGGCCATGCCGGGGTCGAGGCGGCGCTTGCGGCCGCGCGGCTGGGTCTGCGAACGGCAATTTTTACCATTTCTCTTGATTCCATAGCCAACATGCCCTGCAACCCGTCGATAGGCGGCACCGCGAAGGGCCACCTTGTCAGGGAGATAGACGCCCTCGGCGGGCAGATGGCCAAGGCCGCCGACGCCACATTTTTACAGAGCCGCGTGCTGAATCTGGGCAAGGGCCCGGCGGTGCACAGCCACCGCGTCCAGGCCGACAGGGTGAAATATCACACCTACATGAAAAAGATCCTCGAGAGCGAACCGTTGCTTGATATCCGCCAGGGGGAGGTCACCCGAATCCTAACCGACGGCGACGGCGGGGTCTGCGGCGTTGAAACCCGCCTTGGCAGCCGCTTCGGCGCCCGCGCGGCGATAATCTGCACCGGGACGTACTTAAAGGGTGTCGTCCATGTCGGGGAGACCTCTTACGAAAGCGGGCCCGACGCCACCCTGCCCTCGAACGGGCTTTCGGCAAGTTTGCGCGAGCTGGGGGTAACCCTTCGCCGCTTCAAGACCGGCACCCCGGCGAGGGTGCACAAAAGAAGCATCGATTTTTCCAAGCTCGAGCGCCAGGACGGCGACAGCGATATATCGCCCTTTTCCTTTGAGACCGAGGGCGAGCTTGAAAACAGGGTCTCCTGCTATATAAGCTACACAAACGCCGAGACGCACAGGATAATTCTGGAAAATCTCGACCGATCCCCCCTCTATTCCGGTAGGATCGAGGGGATAGGGCCGCGCTACTGCCCCTCTATCGAGGACAAGGTGGTGCGCTTTTCGGACAAGCCCCGCCACCAGCTTTTTATCGAGCCGATGGGGCTTGACACCGAAGAATACTATCTTCAGGGAATGTCTTCAAGCCTGCCGGAGGACGTTCAGCTTAAGTTTTTGCGCTCCATCGAGGGGCTTGAGCATGTCGAGATAATGCGCAACGCCTACGCCATAGAATACGACTGCTGCGATTCATTGGAGCTTTACCCGATGCTTGAATTCAAGAAGATCCCCGGGCTTTACGGCGCGGGGCAGTTCAACGGCACCTCCGGCTATGAGGAGGCCGCCGCGCAGGGGCTTGTCGCGGGGATAAACGCCGCGATGAAAATTTTGGGCCGCGATCCCCTCGTTCTCGACAGGACGACATCTTATATTGGCACGCTTATTGACGATCTCGTCACCAAGGGCGTGTCGGATCCCTACAGAATGATGACCTCGCGGAGCGAATACCGCCTTTTGCTTCGCGAAGACAACGCCGACGAGCGGCTTGTTCCTTTCGGCTACCGCGTGGGGCTTGTCTCGGAGGAGAGATACCTAAAGCTTCAAAAAAAGCTTGAAGCGGTCGAGAAAGAGATCGCCCGACTGAACGAAACGAAGCTTTCGCCCTCGCCCGAGGTTGACGGGTGGCTTGTTTCATGTGAAACATCGCCGATAACCGAGGCGACGCCGCTTGCGAAGCTGTTAAAGCGCCCGCAGGTGACATATGCCGGCCTCGCGCGGTTTGACAGCGGGCGGCCGGAGCTTCCGAAAGAGGTGTGGGAGCAGGCGGAGCTGAGGATAAAATACGAGGGCTACATAAAGCTCCAGCAGGAACAGGTGGAGAAGATGAGCCGCCTCGAACAAAAGCTCCTGCCGGAAGATATCGACTACTCGGCGATAAAAGGGCTTCGGCTTGAAGCCGCCGAAAAGCTCGCGAAGATAAGGCCGCGGAGCCTGGGGCAGGCCTCGCGGATATCGGGGGTAAACCCCGCCGACATCGCGGTTTTGCTGATAAGGCTTGAAAGCAAGGGTTGACGAAAACGGGGTGATTTTATGCTGATTCCCTATAACGAATTTGCCGGGCTTTTCAAAAAGGCCGGGTTTGAGGTCGCAGAGGGGCAATATAATCTTTTTGAGAGATATGCCGCGCTGCTCCTCGAAAAAAACGCGGTGATGAACCTGACGGCGATAGTCGAGCCGGGGGAGATAGCCGTGAAACATTTTTTGGACAGCGTTCTGCCGCTGAAATTCTTTGAGATCCCCGAGTGTGCGGCGCTTGTTGACGTCGGCGCGGGGGCGGGGTTCCCGAGCGTTCCGATGGCGATTATCCGCCCCAACATCAGGCCGACGATGATTGACAGCCTTAAAAAGCGGGTGAATTTTCTTGAGGAGCTGACCGCTTCGCTCGGAATTGAGGCGAGGTGTCTGCATCTGCGCGCGGAGGAAGCCGGGCAGGGCGAGCTTCGGGAGGGCTTCGACGTCTGCGCGGCGAGGGCGGTTTCACGGCTGCCGGTGCTTTGCGAATACTGCCTGCCGCTCGTGAAGACGGGTGGGGTGTTTCTGGCGATGAAGGGCGGAAATTGCGCCGAGGAGATAAAGTCGGCGTATACGGCGATAAAAACGCTCGGCGGCAAGCTGGAGAACGCGGTGGAATACTCGCTGCCGACCGGCGACGGCCGCATCCTTGCGGTGATAAGAAAGGTTTCACCCACCCCGGCGAGGTATCCGAGGCGACAGGCGAAGATAGCGGAAAAGCCGCTGTGATAAGTTAGAAAAGTTTTCGCCGGCCTTTTTCAAAAGGCCGCAGGGGACTCGGGGGCGGAGCCCACGAGCCGCGATCGCAATCGCGGAATCTCCCCGGAGGACGCCGAGCAGGCGTCCTCCGGATAATGCGAAGCGAAGCGCAGGACGGGGAGAAAAAACTGTCCGGTGGACAGTTTTTTCGCGGGGAGACCCTCGCCGGGGGTCTCCCCGGCGAGGCGCCTACGGCACCTCGCATGCGGAAAGGGGCTATGGGGGAAACCTTGTTAAGGGTTTCCCCCAATTTGCCGAGCGAAGCGAGGCAAATAAAAAGGCTTGACCTAAAACTTTTGTCACAAAATTTCCCCCAAAATTTGCTCAAATCCCCCAAAAAATCCTGCCGGATTCCGCCGTATTCGCTCACACCCGCGCAGTTTTTTGCGCACTCTGTCGGAATCGGGCGGAAAAAATATCTGGAAAACCCTGTAAATAGCTGCTATAATGTCATTAAATCACAAAAAGGACGTGACAAAAATGGCAGTTATTTTTCAGCAAAAGCGCGAAAAGGCGGTCGCAAGGGTGGTGGAGATCCCCTGCGAGCAGATCGCGCCTAACCCCTATCAGCCCCGGCGGGAGTTCGACCGCGGCGAGCTTTTAAGCCTCGCTTCAAGCATAAAGTCGGACGGGATCCTTCAGCCGCTCACCGTTCGCCAGCTCGGCGACAGGTATGAGCTCGTCGCAGGGGAGCGCCGCCTGCGCGCGGCAATACTCGCCGGTTTGCAGGCCGTTCCCTGCATAATCTCCGACATCTCGGAGCGAAACTCGGCGCTCATGTCTCTCGTCGAAAATATCCAGAGAAAAGATCTTAACTTTTTCGAGGAGGCCGACGCCGTCGCCCGGCTCATCGATTTCTACGGCATGACCCAGGAGGACGCCGCCATCAGGCTGGGCTATGCGCAGTCCACCCTCGCGAACAAGCTTCGCCTGCGAAAACTCTCCCCCGAGGAGCGCCGCCTGATAACCGAAAATTCCCTCACCGAGCGCCACGCGCGCGCCCTTTTGAAGCTCGAGGATCCCGAAAAGCGCCTCGACGCCTTAAAGAAGATAATCGCCCGGAAGCTGAACGTCGAGGCCTCCGAGAGGCTTATCGACGGCATGCTCGAATACGACCGCTATAAGGAGCGGATCCGAAAGGGGAGCGCGATTTTTCGGGATCTGCGCCTGTTCATGAACACCGTCAACAAGGCGGTCGAGACCATGCAGATCGCCGGCGTAGACGTCAACGTCGATAAGACGCAGTCGGAGGAATTTTTGGACTATCACATAAGGATCCCCCTGAAAAAATAGCTCTCAGGTGTGAAAAACGCGCCGATTTCGCCCCCGCATGTTTCATGTGAAACATGCGGGTTTCTATATATGCCGCCGTGTGAGATCTCAAAATACAATATCTTGTATCGGATTTTCAGGAGTTAAAAATTTTTTCTAACCTGTTGCAATTCGCCGAAAATATGTTATACTAAAAGGTAGCAAATTTTATGGGAAAGGAGGCGGAGCATGGGCAGGATAATAGCGGTCTCGAATCAGAAGGGCGGCGTAGGAAAATCGACGACGGTGGTAAATCTTGCGGCGGCGCTCGGTGGGAAGGGCAAAAAAGTCCTCGTCGTAGACATCGACGCGCAGGGGAACACCACCACCGGGCTCGGCGTCCGCAAGAGAACCATCAGGCAGACCGTTTACGAGGTGATCATAGGGGCCTGCCGGGCGCCCGACGCCGTTGTTCCGACGGCATTCCGCGGGGTTTCGCTTATACCCTCGGCGCAAAAGCTCGCCGGGGCGGAAATTGAGCTTGCAAGCTTTGAAAACCGGCTTATGAGGCTGAAAATGGAGCTTTTGACCGTAAAGGACAGGTACGACTACATACTGATAGACTGTCCGCCGTCGCTGAGTTTGATAACCCTTAATGCGCTGACGGCCTGCGATTCGGTGCTGATACCCATTCAGTGCGAGTTCTACAGCCTTGAGGGGCTCGTTCAGCTCATGGATACCATAAAAAGAACCAAGGACGGCTACAATCCGAAAATGTATATAGAGGGTATACTCTTTACCATGTACGTCGGAAGATACAATCTTACGGCGCAGGTAGTTAGCGAGGTAAAGAAGTATTTCCCGAAAGAGGTCTACGAAACGGTGATCCCGCGAAATGTCGCGCTATCCGAGGCGCCGAGCCACGGCAAGCCCATAATGTATTACGACCGCTCGTCGAGGGGTGCCGAGGCCTACGAAAGCTTTTGCGTGGAATTTTTGCAGAGAATACGCGAACGCGGAAAGAAATGATCACGAAAAATCCGAGACGGGAGGCGGTATAATATGGCAAAATCAAAGAATCCGGCGCTGGGAATGGGCATGGACGCGCTGTTTATCGAAAACGACGGCGGCGGCATGGCCTCGCAGAAGCTGAGGATAACCGAGATATCACCGAACCGCGACCAGCCCCGCCGCGATTTTGACGACGCGGCGCTCGGTGCGCTGGCCGATTCGATAAAGCAGCACGGCGTTCTGCAGCCCATACTTGTCAGGCCGATGCCGGGCGGCGGATATCAGATAGTCGCGGGGGAGAGGCGCTGGCGCGCATCAAGGCTTGCCGGCCTCGAGGAGATGCCGGTGTATATAAAGGAGCTATCCGACAACGAAGCCGCGAGCCTTGCGCTGGTGGAAAACCTGCAGCGCGAGGATCTCAACCCGATAGAGGAGGCGCAGGGCTATAAGTCGCTTATGGAGCGCACCGGCGCCACTCAGGAGGAGATCGCAAGGGCGGTGGGAAGATCCCGCTCGGCGGTGGCGAATTCGCTGCGGCTTTTGGGGCTCGATTCCGACACCCTCGAGCTTGTGAAGAAAGGGGAGATCTCAGCCGGCCACGCAAGGGCGCTTTTGGCGGTCGAGGATCTTTCGCTCCGGCAGGAGCTTGTCAGAAGGATACGCCGCGAGGGGCTCAACGTCCGGCAGATAGAGGAGCTTGCAAAGCGCCCGCCGAAAAAGGCGGAGGCAAAAGCGCCCGCCCGCCGCGAAAGCTGGTACCGCGAGGTTGAGCTTTCGCTTCGCGAATCGATGGGCAGGGTGTGCAGCGTCAAGGAGAACCGCTCGGGCGGGGGAAAATTCACCGTCGAGTTTTACGACCGCGACGACCTCGCCGAGATAGCTAAGGCTCTCGAAAACATAAAAAACAAAAAACAGGCCGGGAAATAATTCCCGCCCGATAATAGATCCGAAAGGAAGAGTAAGTATGATAGATCTGAGATTTTTGCGCGAAAACCCCGAAATCGTAAAGGAAAACATCAAAAAGAAGTTCCAGGAGCAGAAGCTTCCGCTCGTCGACGAGGTAATAGAGCTCGATCAGCGCAACCGCGCCGCCATTACCGAGGCGGACGGCCTTCGCGCCGAGCGCAACCGCCTCTCTAAGCAGATCGGCGGGCTTATGGCCAAGGGACAGAAGGAGGAGGCCGAAAAGGTCAAGAAGCAGGTGGCCGATTCGGCAAAGCGCCTTGAAGAGCTTGAAAAGCTTGAGGAGGAGCTCCAGAAAAAGGTGACCGACATCATGATGGTCATACCTAACATCATCGACGACGACGTGCCCATCGGCCGGGACGACTCGGAAAACGTCGAGATCGAGCGCTTCGGCGAGCCCAAGGTGCCCGACTTCGAGGTGCCCTACCACACCGACATCATGGAGAATCTCTCGGGCATCGATCTTGACAGCGCCCGCAGGGTGGCCGGAAACGGCTTCTATTACCTCACCGGCGACATAGCAAGGCTTCACAGCGCGGTTTTAAGCTATGCCCGCGATTTCATGATAGGCCGCGGCTTCACCTATTGCGTCCCGCCGTTTATGATCCGCTCGGCGGTTGCGCAGGGGGTAATGAGCTTCGCCGAAATGGACGCCATGATGTATAAGATAGAGGGCGAGGATCTCTACCTCATCGGCACCAGCGAGCATTCGATGATAGGCCGCTTCATAGACAGGATAATCCCCGAGGAGGATCTGCCGCTCACCCTGACGAGCTATTCCCCCTGCTTCAGAAAGGAAAAGGGCGCCCACGGCCTTGAGGAGCGCGGCGTCTACCGCATTCACCAGTTTGAAAAGCAGGAGATGATAGTAATCTGCAAGCCGGAGGAGAGCCGCGAGTGGTTCAAAAAGATGCTCCAGAACACCGTCGATTTCTTCCGCACCCTCGATATACCCGTCCGCACGCTTGAATGCTGCTCGGGAGATCTCGCCGACTTAAAGGTAAAATCGGTCGACGTCGAGGCCTGGAGCCCGAGGCAGAAAAAATACTTCGAGGTCGGTTCCTGCTCGAATCTCTCCGACGCCCAGGCAAGGCGGCTTAAGATACGCGTAGACGGCCCGAACGGCAAATATTTCGCACACACTCTTAACAACACCGTCGTCGCGCCGCCGAGAATGCTGATAGCGTTTTTGGAAAACAACCTCAATGCCGACGGTAGCGTGAACATTCCCGAAGCGCTGCGGCCCTATGTCGGCGGAATGGATAAAATTGTAAAAAGATAACGGCTTTGCCTCCCGAGGCCAAAAGTCACCCCATTTTCACATCAACCGAGACAACCGAAAGGAGACATTATGAAGACCTTAAAAGAAGCCTATAAAAACTATTTTCAGGTCGGAGCCGCCGTGTCGGCCTATTGGCTCGACGAGGCCGCGGAGACGGTGAAGGCGCATTTCGACACCGTCACCTGCGAGAACGAGATGAAGTATAACAGCATTCACCCCCACGACTACCCCAAGCCGGATTTCAGGCATATGAGGCCGCCGAAGCCGGGCGAAAAGCGGGAACCCCCGCCGCCGCCAGAGATCACCCGCCGCGAGCGCTTTGTACACCCCTCGATGGAGACCGATTTCGCCCTGGCGGATAAGATCTACAACTTTGCTCTTGAAAACGGCATAGCCGTCCGCGGGCACAATCTTATGTGGCACGCAAGCTATCCTTGGGGGATCTTCGAGCAGCTCACCCCCGAGGAGATCCGCATAAACACCGAGGAGCACTATAAAATGGTCGCGGAGCACTTCCCGGAGGTCTACTGCTGGGACGTAGTGAACGAGGCCGTCGACGATCACGGGGGATATCTTAGGGAGACCGTCTTTAAAAACAAGCTCGGCGACGACTACCTCTTTGAGGCCTACGCCCTTGCGAGGAAATATTTCCCCGGCAAGCAGCTCGTCTGCAACGACTACAACGAATACAACCCCCAGAAGAGGGCGAGCATTCTTAAGCTTGTCGGCGAGCTTAAGGCGCGCGGACTCGTCGACGTGATAGGCTGCCAGTGCCACCTGAACGCCCTGATGGACGAAAAGGCGATCGACGGTATAAAGCGCTCGCTTGAGATGTATGCGAACACCGGCCTGAGGCTTCACATCACCGAGATGGACGTAAACGCCATCGACTGGAAGAACCCCGATCTTCTGCCCCCCGCCGACCTCTTAAACAAGGTGACCGAAACCTACCGCAAGGTCTTCGCGATTTTCAGAGACTTCAAGGAGGTCATCGATAACGTCACCCTTTGGGGAGTTTCGGACAGACACAGCTGGCTCAACCACTTCAAGAACCATGGCGGCCGCGAAAATTACCCGCTTTTGTTCGACGAGGAGTATAATCCCAAGGAAGCATTACAGGCAGTAATTGATTTTTGAGTGATTTCCCGGTGCATGCTGCCGATATCACAAGACCCCGCTTTCCCGAACAGGGAGGGCGGGGAGCTTTTGCGGCAAATTGGAGGAAACCCTTTTCAAGGTTTCCCCCATACCCCTTTCCGTGTGCGAGGCGCCATAG
>CANQPB010000019.1 GCA_947625615.1 uncultured Clostridia bacterium
CGTTGGTCAAGCGGCTAAGACACCGCCCTTTCACGGCGGAGACATGAGTTCGATTCTCGTACGGGTCACCACGGCGCCGCAAGCTACATATCGCTTGCGGCGCTTTCTTCATGCTTCGCATTTGAAATCGCCGCTTCACTCATTCCGCTGCTCCGCCTTTTCCCCACAAAATCCACGGATTTTGCGGGGCTCCTGTCGCATGCTTCATGTAGCTCACAGCGCCTTTTCATGCCAAGAGTCCGGCAAAGCCGGCAGTCTGCGAAGCAGACCTGAGGCGTGTCGCGAAGCGTTATAACTTGCTTTTCGCACTTTGCGGTCATAAATGACCGACCGCTCGTGCTCAAAGAGTTTTAATCGCGTCGCCTGCCCCAAAGGGCTTTGCAATAGCGGTCTTTTAATTACTTTGCTTCTCCTTTACCAAAAAAATCCACCTATGCGGTGGATTTTTTAGTCGTTTATTTACACCCTTACGGTCTCGCCGGGCTTGACGCTTACGGCCTCGGTCTTCATCTCCCACGGCCTACCGGAGGGCTTTTCAAGCCAGATCTCCTTTGCGGTCGGGTTATATACCCATTCGCCGCCGGCGGAGTATTCCAGCTTCTTCGAGGCGAGGTCGTATTCGCAGATCTCGATATTCGTGGCGTACCAGACATCGAGGCGGCGGGCGCACTTTTCAAGCAGCCCTGCGAACATGTCCCACTTGCCGTCGCGGTTGAATTCCGGGGTGTGTCCCCAGATGTAGAGCATTCTCAGATCCTTAGGGTCTTCCGAGACGAATTTGTCGGCGATCGCCTCAAGCTCGGGATCGTTGTGGTGGGCGGTCGGGCGGAGCCTCAGCCAGTCGGCAGGCATGTTCATCGAATGATCAGACCAAACCGTGCGGCAGTATTTTATTCCGCAGCGGCGCAGGATTTCAACGCTGAGATCGTTAAAGCTCCCGTAAGGATAGGCCGCGCCGCGGACAACCGTTTCAAACCTGCGCTCAATGGCCGCCTTGTCCGACATTATCTCATAGACAAGCTCGGGCTCGGATATCTTGGTGAAATCGCGGTGTGTCTCGCCGTGAACGGCAACCTCTATCCCCTCTTTTTTATAGTTTTCGATCTCCGAGGGGGTCATTCTCGGCCAGGGGCCCTCGGGCTTGCTTCCCTCGGGGCGGGTAAGTCCCGAGCTGATATTGAACGTGCCCTTTATACCGAGACTTGACATTATACCCATAAGTCTGATATCATCATAACAGCCGTCGTCGTAGCTTAAGGTGAACGCCTTTTTCAGGCCGTTCGGGAACAAAACCTTCAACATAATTTTTACCGCCTTTCTCTGCGTCACGCGGCGATGCCGCCCTGCTTTTTTTAAATTATACCATGGCCGCGCGGTCAAGTCAATATTTGCGGCGGGATTTGCAAAAAACGATCCGCCCAGAATTTTATCAAGGAGGAGAAAATGAAAGATCTCAAAAACATATTCGACACCCATTCCCATTACGACGCCGAGCAGTTCGGCGGGCAAAAATCCGCCTATGCCCTTATAGGCTCGCTCTTTGAAAACGGCCTTGCGGGGCTGATTCACGCCTCCACCGATTTTGAATCCTTGAAATTCGGGCTGCGCCTTTCCGAGGACTTCCCCCGAGCGTATGCCTCGGTGGGGCTTCACCCGGAATACGCCTCCTCCTTCGGCCCCGAAGACGTTGATAAGCTGCGCGGCTATGCCGCTTCTTCGAAAAAGGTGGTGGCAGTGGGGGAGATCGGCCTCGACTACCACTACGAGGGCTACGACCGCGGCGCGCAGATAAGCCTTTTCCGCGGGCAGGTGGAGCTTGCGAACAGCCTCGGCCTGCCGGTGATAGTTCACTGCCGCAACGCCACGGAGGACTGCCTTGAAATTCTGAAGGAGCTTCGTCCGCGCGGGGTGATGCACTGCTTTTCCGGCTCCTGGGAGACCGCGAAGGAGATTCTTAACGTAGGTATGTATCTCGGCTTCACCGGGGTGCTCACCTTTAAAAACGCAAAAAAGGCCGTCGAGACGGTTAAAAACATGCCTGCCGACCGCCTTCTTTTAGAGACCGACTGCCCCTATATGGCTCCCGAGCCGCACCGCGGAGAGATCTCCCACAGCGGACTGATACCTTATATCGCCGAGCGCGCCGCGCAGATAAGGGGCGTCGACTACGATGAGATCGCATTTCAAACCCTTAAAAACGCCGAAGAGCTATTCAATATAAAATAACCCCGGGAATTTAATCGGCCCGCGTGACATGCCTAAAGCGGCGTGCCTCGCGGGCTTTTTTTCGGATCTATTCCTGCGGCGGGGGCGGCGAGGCGCCGTCTATGGCCGAGACGACTTTTTCATAGGCTGTTTTGACCGACGGCATGAGATTTGCGGCAATATCCGGCCGGTTTGCGCGGTATGCGCCCGTCTGCCATGTCAGAAGCGCGCAGAGCTCAGTCATCGAAAGGCTTGCCGACACCCCCTTAAGGGTGTGGGCTGCCGCCCTTGCGGCCTCGACGTCGCCCGAATCCACCGCGCTGCAAAGGTCGTAAAAGCTGCGGTCGCCCGGGAACTTTTTCAGAAGCCGCTCCAAAAGGGCCTCGTTTCCCCTGAATCTGCGCAGCGCGTCGAAGACGTCTATCCCGGCGCGGGTGAGCTTTTCAAGCCTATCGGGATCCATTTTCTGTCCCTCCCTGTCAGGATTATTATAAGACGTTGGCCGAGGATTTTTCCCGGCCGCCTTATGTATCCTGATGCCGCTGCGCGCCTGCACGCAAATTCTGCCGCTTGCCATATTATATGCACGCCCTTTTCTTGCGGACACCGATCCGCAAAAAAATCACCCCTCCCCTATTGGGGAGAGGCGATTCATAAACTTTACTTGAGAAGATCAGATATTATCTTCTCTTGGCGGCCATTGCGACAACCGCTGCCACAGCGAGCGAAAGGGTGCCGAAGGCTATGCCGGTCTTCGGGTTGGATTCCTCTTCGGCGGGAGCTTCGGTGTCGCCGACGTCGGTCTCGTCGTCAGAGGTATCGGTGTTCTGAGTGGTGGTATCGGTCGGGGCATCGACGTCGACCTGCTGCTGATCGCCGGTGTCGGTATCAGTAGTGTAGCCGGGCTCAATGCCTACGAACGGGAAGTTGTAAGTCTCGGCGTAGCCGCAGACGGTGCATCTGCCGTTGTAGAACTGGTGAGGCTCGTTGTTTATGTGAAGTCCGCACTCGAAGCAGATCATCGTGTGGGTGAACTCATCGACGGGAACGGGGCGGAAGTTGTGGTAGATGTGCGGCTCGTTCGCGTTGTCGACGGTTACGTTGTAGACGACCTCGATCTCGGAAACGACCTTGCCGGAAGCGTCGGTGAGGGTTACCTTAGCGGTGACCTTGCCGGGCTGCTGGTAAAGGGTGTGCTTTACGCCGGTGATGAAGCCGTTTTCATCGACGGTGACATAGTCGGGGTTGGAAGCAGTCCAGCTTACGCTGTAGCTGCCGCCGGTGGCCTCGGCGATAGCCGCAAGGTCGGCGATAACTTCCTCGTCGATGCTGAGCTTATCGGTGGCGCCGACAACTATCGAAACATTGTAGGTGTTGCCGCCGGCGGGAGCAACGGTCTGAGAATTTGCGGTGGTATCGTCGCTGCCGACGATAACAACGGTGAAGGTTACGGTCTCGCCGGTGACGGGATCGGTGGCGGTGATCTCTGCGGTGCCGGACGAAACGCCGGTTACTGCGCCGGTCTCGGGATCTACGGTGGCGACGGAAGGATCGCTTGAAGACCATTCAAGATCGCCGAGCGTCTTGCCGTCGGGGCCCTTGGCCGCGAGGGTTAAACCTGCGCCCGCGCCCATGATGTAGACGGGAGTTTCCTTGCCGTCTTCGGTCTCGCCGGTGACGACGCTGTCGTCATCGGAAGGAGTGAGACCCTGCTCAACGGTGACCTCATAGACGACCGCAACGGTGTCGTAGGTCTTTTCGTAGGGCTCGTCCTCGGGAGTGAGGGCTTCTCTTGCGGGATTGATGTATTTGAGGGAGATCTCTGCGGTGACGGTGACGGGCTCCTCGATAGCGGCGTCGGCGGTGATGGTGCCGTCGGCGGCAACGGTGAGATCCTCGCTGTCGGAAGTCCAGACGATGTCGGTGTAAAGCTCGCCGGGAACGTCCTCAAGCTTCTCGAATTCGTTGTAGTATTCGCAGATGGAATCGAGGTAGTCAAGTCCGGTGGAATCCAAAACGAGCTTGTCGCCGGAACGCGCCTTTACGGTGGTCTTGTTGACATAGTCTTCAAGAGTTACCGCGTTGCCGAGGGCGGTGGTTTCGTCGGAGCCGAATACGTAGAGAATGAAGTAAACTTCCTGGCCGGTTACCTCGTCGGCGGCGGTGATTATCGCGCAGCCGGGAGCCTTTGCGGTGATAACGCCCGCGGCGGTATCATCGGCGTCAGCGGCGACGGTGGCTATAGTCTCGTCGCTCGAAGTCCAGGTGAAATCGCATTCGTTCTCGGCGGGTGTAACGGTGACGAACAAGGTGTCGATGTCGCCCTCGCCATAGAGGAAGACGGGGCCGTACTTGCCGTCGACTTCGTTGTTCTCAAAGGCGGACTTGTTCTCGGAGATGTAGTCGGCCTCGATGAACGAATCGATTCCGAAGTCTTCGAAGATGTTGACGACATAATCGGTCTCGTTCAGACCGTAGTCTAAGAGCGCGACAACTACGTCGCCCTGCCAATCGTAGAGGCCGTAATAATCGAAATCGCTTTCGATGCAGAATTCGGTTTCCTTTACGCCGGGATCAAATGTATAGTCGCTATAGAACATGTTGGTGGAGTCAATCTGAACGTCGCCGTTGCTGTCAACGAAGGCAGGATAAACCTCCATGCCGGCATATGCGTGATCGTCGACAATAGTGCCTTCGATGGTGATAAGGCCGGAATTCTCTCTGTCGTCGGTGATGGTAACATTGCCGCCGTTGCCGAAATCGGGCCCCTCGGTATCAACGGTTACATCAAAGCTGATGAAATCGGCGTTGACGGTTCTGCTTCCGTCGCCGAAGGTGGGCCAAGTGGTCTCGTCGTCGAGCGAGAAGTTGGCGGGGAGAATTATAGAGCCGTCGGCGTCATACTGATAGTTGCCGTCGCCGAAAGCAGCGATGGTGTAGACGCATTCGGTGTTGCTGGGCAGAACCTTGCCGCTGGCATCGGTGCCGTCCCAGCCGTCCTGATCGAAGTAATAGCTGTAGGGGAATACGATTCCGTAGCTCGGATTGACGTAGGTCTGACCGACAGCGGAATAGTAATCCTGATAGTAGATCTCGCCGGTCTTCTTGTTCTTTACCTGGAGAACGAGAAGCTTCGCGTCGCGGTTCTGAATGATCTGATAGTAGTCTATCAGATCGAAGTAGCCGTCGCCGTTAGGCGAAAGGGTCATGTTCTCGTTGTAGAACGGAACACCGTATTCGACATAGTTCTGCTCGCCCATGGAGAGCGGGTTGATGCCGAGCGGGAAGATCTGCGTGGTGCCGGTGATGAACGAATACATCATGGTGACGTTATCGATGGTATCATCATACCAGAAGGAGTTGTACACACCTTCGGAAAGATCCTGAGCCTCGCCGTTTTCGTCGAGCTCATAAAGATCGTTCCAGACAGCGGTGTCGAAGATCGGGGCAGCAGTCCAGTCGCCCTGATAGCTGAGGAAGGGAAGACCAACCTCGGGGATCTCTTCGGCCGCGGGAGCCATGGGATCGAAAGCGGCGGCGGAAGCGGTCACGGGAATAAGTCTTACAAAGCCGTCGATGAAGAAGCCGTTCGGGAAGATGTGGTCAAGATAGAGCATATCTTCGGGTTCAACGGTATAGGTGAAGGAGGCGTGGGTAGTGCCGGGAACGGCAACAACCTGGCCGAGGCTCTTTTCGGCTATGGTGATAGGTACATCAAGACCGATGTAGTATTCAGGGGCAATATCGATAAAGCCGGGGGCGTTGACGATTATCTTGGCTTCGTAGGTGATGGGAGCGGAGCCCATGTTGACGACGTCGAAATCAAGATTGAGCGTGCCGGTGTAATCGGGATCGTCGCCGAGCTCTAACTTAGGAACCTTCTTGCCGGGGACATCGAGGTAGACGTCGGAGGTTACCGCCGCACCGATGTTGGCCATTCCGGCGCCCTGCTGGCGAGGAGAATAGTAGGTGATCGCACCGGTTGTCTCGTCGACGCTTTCGACTAACGGCTCAGCGGTGGAGATAAGAAGCTTCTCGGCGGTGGTGCGGATAAAGTCGATGCTCGCGCCGGGATTCTTGGCGGCTACGGCCTGACGTGCCAGCGCGCTGAGGCCGGATATGTGCGGGGCGGCCATAGAGGTGCCGTTCATAAGGGTGTAGCTGTTGCCGAATGTAGCGGAATAGATGTTTCCGCCGGGGGCGGCTATCTCGGGCTTGAGCTCGAGGTTAGGAGTCGGGCCCCAAGAGGAGAAATCGCACATGGTGCCACCGCTTGTGGACGGGAACATGCTGATCTCGTCGGTAGGAGGAAGCATGGTTACCTCGGTGCCGGCTTCAATGGCTGCGGCAAGCGCATCGCCGTCGGCCATCGAGATGAAGATAGCCGGGAGGGTGGAAACTATGCCGAGGGTGTCGTCGGAATTGGCCATGTTGATGAGGTCGCCGACGACGTTGTCATAGACGATGACGCCGAGTACGTTGGGATAATTGGCCTCGGCATTGTAGACCTTGTTGAAGAAGTTCTCGGTGCCGCGCTGAACGAGGGCAATACCGGTGACGGAGGGATCCGCAAAGGCGGAATTCGCGTAATCGTCAAGCGAGCCTATGCCTGCTCTGTAAAGCGGAATGGGCGCGGTGGCGGTGCCGAAGGTTTCGACCCAGCCCCTGACGGCGTTATCGGTATAGGGGGCGAGAACGGCGCCGGTCTGTTCGCCGATGTTGAAGTTTACGGTGGCGTTGGCGCTCATCGTGTTGTTGACAGCGGCGACCGAAATGGTGGAACCGTAGGTAGAGGGCGAGCCGACCATCGAAACGTCCACGTTGGCGGGATCGAAGGATCCGATAGAGCCGACAAGCGCGCTGATGAAGTAGTCAGTGCCGTAGCCGGTGCCTATGTTGTTATAGCCGACGGTGCCGGAGTTGCCGGCGGAAAGAATTGAGGTGACGCCGGCCTTTTCGATGCTTCTGAAGATGCCGGGCTCAACGGTGTCGTCTTCCGAGAAGCCGTTGTCGGAGCCGAGCGAAAGGTTGATGACGTCGGCGCCGAGGAAAACGGCGTCCTCAATGGCGTTGATGAGCATGTATTCGTCGGTCATGGAGCCCTGATCGTTGAAGACCTTGAGGATCATCAGCTGAGCGTCGGGGGCTATGCCGGAATGCTCAACGGCGCCTTCGGCGGTCTTGGCGTAGCCGGCAACGGTGCCCGCAACGTGGGTGCCGTGGTTGGAATCGGCCGAAAGATCGGGGACGACGTCGGTATCGCCGTTGGCAAGAAGACCGTTCGGCTTCGCGGAACCCGCGTAGTCAAAGGCGTAAGGAACCTTCTTGCTCTTGTAGACGTTCTCCATGCTGTCGCCGGCGGCGATTATCTTTTCAGCCTGGAGCTCGTGCTCGGCGATAAGGGCGGCTATCCTGGCTTCGTCATATTTTACGAAGCTTACGGAATTCGCGCTCTTGAAGGAATTGGCCTGGAATGCCTGGTGGGAAAGATCGAGGCCGGTATCCAGAATGGCGACTACCATTCCCTGGCCGGTATAGCCGGCCTCCCAAGCCTCGGAAAGGTTGACCATGTCATAGCCGTAGCCGGCGGGGCCGTAGATGTCCTCAACGGTCTCGGGGGCCTCGAAGGTGTGCGAAACATAGGCGGTCTTGACGCCGGGGATAGCCTTGATTTCGTCAAGCTTGCCGTAGGGAACGCGCACTGCCATGGCGTTTACGGTGTTAGTCCACTGAGAAATGACTTTGCCGCCGCCAAAGCTGGCCATCGGGGCGGGAATGCCGCCGTTTTCAACGGGGATCGCGCTGATCTCGGCCGCAACTTGGTTCTGCTCGGCGGTTATCTGTGCCGCCATGGACTTTGCCGCGGGAGATGCGAGATATTCGGACACTGCCGAACCCGCAGACATGAATGACACCGGCGCGACTGCGTTATAGCTGTCCAGAACGGCGGGGCCGTCGAGCTGGACTATGGCCGTAACCATTTCGTCGTCGCTGTATCGGGGCGCATTGACTGTCTGGGCGTTCTTTTCGATGTTGATGCTGCTGACGGACGCGCCGGTATAGGGCACGGCCTTTGTGACACGGATCTTCGCGCCGTTTTCGCTTACAGCGAAGACGGAGGTGGGAAGCATGCCGACAACGAGCATAACAGCGACAGTAACGGCGACAATGCGCTTTAAAGCGTTGATTTTACTCATGATGTCTCTCCTTTTTGTTAATCATTTTTCCACTATATCACCGTTTGGGCACACTGCCCCTGCATAATATAGTACAGTTTAAATTTTACGCTCTTAAGCACCGATTGTCAACAAAAAATTTCAATTAAAAATGTACAATTTTTCCGTCAGAAATTGTAATATATCACAAAAAGTCAAAACACGCTCTTTTTCCGACAGCTTTTTGCGCGGCTTTTGGGGGAATTCCCGGTAAAAAATCTTGCAAAAATGCAAAGGAAAATGCTTTTTGAGGGTTTAAGGCGGGCGGCGGGGCGGCGGTCGAAAGGGGGCGAAAAAGGCGGGTATTTAATACATTTTGTGCAAAATTTTCTAAAAATGTCTTGACATTTTATTCCTATATGTTATACTTTACTACAGTAACTTAAGATTTTAGGGGCGGCGAAAGGCTTTTTACGGAGGTTTAATCATGTCCTACCAGCGTCTTGGGGATCTTCTTGTTTCGGCGGGAATAATCGACGAAAACAGTCTTGAGCGCGCGCTCAGAATCCAGAAGACGGAAAGAAAGCGTCTCGGCGCCGTTTTGATAGAATCGGGGGAGATCACCGAGCGCCAGCTTATCGACGCCATGTCGAAGCAGCTGAATATAGGATATATCGACCTGACAAAGGTGTCCGTCCCCGCGCGAATGGCAAAGCTCCTGCCGGAGGGGATTGCAAGGCGGCACGGGGTGGCGCCGGTGGCTGCCACGCGGGAGGAGATCGTCATCGCGATGTCCGATCCCATGGATTACGTCGCCGTTGAAGAGGTAAGGGCGGCGACAAGAAGAAAGGTCGTCCCGAAGATAGCGCAGGCGGCAGCGGTCGAGCGGGTTATCGCCACACTCTACGGAAACGAGGGCGCCGCAAGGGCTATAGAGGACATGCTCAGCGAGGGGCAGACACCGCCGCAATATCCCGACGGCCCGAAGGAGATCGCCGAGGGAGGCACCGACGCCGCGCCGACCGTCAGGCTTGTAAATTCGATAATAGAGCGAGGGGTGGCGGAACGCGCCTCGGACATTCACATAGAGCCGCGGGCCGGCGACACTGCCGTGAGAATGAGAATAGACGGCATTTTAAGGAGGATACTCACCGTTCCGCGGGATTTGAGCGGCTCGGTGGTGTCAAGGATAAAGGTGATGTCGAATCTCGACCCCACCGAAAGGCGGCTGCCTCAGGACGGCCGCGCCAACGTAAGGGTAAAGGGCGCGGAGATAGACATAAGGGTATCCACCCTGCCGACGATATACGGCGAAAAGGTCTCGCTGAGAATTTTAAACAAGGGCACCCAGCTTCGCAGCGCGCAGGCGCTCGGGCTTATGGGGAGCGACCTTGAAAAGTACAATATGCTTATGAACAGCGCCGGCGGCATGGTGGTTATCGTCGGGCCGACCGGCTCGGGAAAATCCTCTACGATGTATACGATGATAAATTCCCTGAACAGGGAGGGCGTAAACCTCGTCACCCTTGAAGACCCGGTGGAATACGATATTGACGGCGTGAACCAGGTGCAGATAAACGACAAAGTAGGCATGACCTTTGCAAACGGCCTGCGGGCGGTGCTAAGGCAGGATCCCGACATAATCGCCGTCGGGGAGATTCGCGACGGCGAGACCGCAAGGATAGCCCTGAGGGCGGCCATCACCGGGCATCTCGTGCTTTCAACGCTTCACACAAACAGCGCGGTGTCGCTGCTCGATAGGCTGACCGACATAGGCTGCGAGCCCTATCTCATCGCCGAGGCGCTGAAAGGGGTGATCTCCCAGCGGCTGGTGAGAAGGATCTGCCCCGACTGCAAAACCGAATATACGGCGGACGAGGAGGATCTCATCACCCTCGGACTGCCCGCCGGGACGGAAAACTTAAAGCTATACCGGGGCAGGGGCTGCCCCAACTGCTTCAACACCGGCTACCATGGCAGAATAGCGGCGTTCGAGATTTTGATAATGAGCCGCCGGACTAAAAGAATGGTCGCCGAAAACGCCCCGCGAGACCTCTTGGAGGAGCAGTTTGCCCGCGAGGGGCGCTACCGCCCGCTGAAAGAGGGCGTGAGGGAGCTCGTAATGAGCGGGATAACTACGGTTTCGGAGATGAGAAGGATTTTGAACGCGGCGGAGACGGACTGAGCGGCTTAAGAGGTGGAATATGGCGTATTACAGATATAAGGCCCGAAAAGCCGACGGCGGACGCGTGAGCGGTATAGTCGAGGCGGCGGGAGAGCTTGAGGCCATAGGCATTATAAGGCAGAACTGCGCCGTAGTGGATAAAATATCCGAAACGGGGGCGGCGAAAGGCTTTCGCCTCAGCTTGACCGAGCCGTCCCGAGCGGACGACCGCACCCTCGCCCTTACCGCCGCGAGGTTTTCAATAATGCTCCGCGCGGGGATACCCGTAGGCAGAGTTGTCGGGCTGATAGCCGATCAGACCGGAGACAGGCTTATGAAAAGAATACTGACGGAATGCGCCGCCGACGTGAACGCGGGGCTGCCCTTGGCCTCCTGCCTTGAAAAGCAGGGCGGAAAGATACCCGCGGTGTTCGTCGAGACGGTTCGCGCCGGCGAGGAGACCGGCGCCCTTGACGTCTGCTTCGAGCGGCTGAGGGCTTACTACGAGAAGTCGGACGCCGTGAGAAAAAAGGTGCGCTCGGCGCTCATCTACCCGGTGTTTTTGCTTATCCTTGCCGCCGCGGTGGTGGGGATAGTCATGGTAAAGCTGGTGCCGGTGATGCTGAGGCTGTACGAGGGCGCGGGCGAAAGTCTGCCCCTGCCGACAAGGCTTTTGATGTCGGCGTCGGGCTTTTTGGCGGCATACTGGCCCGTTATCGCGGGTGCAGCCGTCGCCGCGGCGGTTGTTTTCGGGATATGGTCGCGCACGCAAAAAGGCAGCATGAAGCTTGACGGAATAAAGCTTAAGCTCCCCGTGATAGGAAAGATATCATCTATGAACGCCGCAAGCCAGTTTGCCGGGACGCTGTCGGCGCTTCTCGGCGCGGGGCTTACGGTGTCGAGGGCGGCGGCTGCCGCCTCGGGAGCCATGGAAAACCGAGCCGCCGCCGAGGAGATCTTAAACGGGATAACCGGCCTTGAGGCGGGGAAAAGCCTCGGGGACATTCTGAGAAACTGCCGCACTCTCCCGAAAATGCTTGCGGAAATGGCCGACGCCGGCGACGAGTCCGGCTCTTTGGAGGAAGCCATGAATACCGCCGGGATATTTTACGGAAACGAGGCCGCCGAGGCCTCGGACAGGGCTCTGAAAATGCTCGAGCCCGCTCTCACCGTATTTCTCGGGGCGTTCATAGGCTTTATTGTTATAGCGATATACATGCCGATGTTCGGAATGTATAACGGAATATCAGCCTGAAAATTCGGGCGAAGCGAATCGGAAAGGAGTATAAAAATCCATGAAAACAACAACACCTGACAAAAGGGGCTTTACGCTTGCGGAAATGCTTATTGTCATCGCTATAATCGCGATCCTGATAGCCATTGCGATGCCTGTGTTCACCTCGCAGCTTCGCTCGGCCCGCCTTGCCGCCGATCACGCAAATATCCGCGCCGCATATACCTGGGCGCAGTCGGCAAACCTTATGGGCTCGGCAGACCTTGACGGGGACGGAGAAATTAAGGCCGGGGAAACGAGCGGAAATTATACATCAACAACTGTTTACTTCCACCGCGACGGTTCCGTCTCTTCCAGCCCCGACAACTGCTATACTCTACAAGTGACCGCCAAAGGCGACGAATGCGGAGAATCGGCGGGCTGCGGCAAAGATACTCATGTTCAAGGTAAAAAGATAACCATTGTGTATACCCCGCCGACTGCGGGAAATCAAAATCAGGGTGCATGGGCGGTAGTGCTCGCGTGACAAAAATGTCCGTCTTTGACCTCAGCGTCGCGGGGGCAGCGGCGGCGCTTCTTATGATATTTTTCGCCGGCGCCTGTTTCGGGAGCTTTATCAACTGCGCGGTGATCCGCCTGACGAAAAGAACCGGCTCCCTCTGGGGGCGGTCGGAATGCCCCGAGTGCGGGCATGCCCTCGGCGCCGCAGATCTGATACCCATTCTGAGCTGGGTCTTTCTTCGCGGGAAATGCCGCTATTGCCGAAAAAAGATCTCCGCAAGATACCCCTTGGCCGAGCTTCTTTGCGGCGCTGGCTTTTCAGGGATCGCCGCCGCGAGGGGCTTAAGCCTTACGGCTCTTGAATATGCCGCAGCGTTTTCGATTATCTTTGCCGGGGCGCTCTGCGACATCGACACCCTCTGCGTGCCGAACGGGATACATCTGGCGCTTGCGGCGGTGTATCTCATTTTCCTGCCCGCGCAGCCCGATCCGCTAAAATGCCTTTTGAACGGCGTCTTCGGGTTTTTGATATACGGCGCGGGGCTGCTGATATTTTCGCTCATAGCCGACAGGATTTTAGGGCGGGCGGCGCTCGGCGGCGCGGACATAAAGCTGTTTGCGGTGCTGGGACTATACTTCGGCCCGGCGGGCACGCTCACGGTGCTGATAATCTCCTGCGCGGCGGGGCTTTTAGGCGCGGCGATCACGAAAAAGGGCTTCGGGCGTGAATTTCCGTTTCTGCCCTATATCGCGTTTGCCGCCTGGGCGGGCATGCTCTTTGCAGACAGGTTTGCGGAGCGGTATCTCGGCCTGTTTTCGGCGTGAATATTTAGGAGGGAGGGACGGCTTTGTCCGCAAGAACGGTCGGGTTCGACATTGGCAGCAAAAATCTTCACGCGGCTGTCGCGCAAAACGGCGCAATCACCCGCTTTATCACCGAGCCGCTGCCCGAGGGAGCCGTTAAAAACGGCGTTATCTCTTCTTTTGAAGCCGTCGGGGAATTTATCCGCGAGGTGTGCAAAAAGCATTCCGTAAAGGCGAAAAACGCCGCGGTTGTTCTGCCGCCGGCTGTCTGCCTCTGCCGAAGGTGCGACCTTGAAAAGATGACCCACGAGCAGCTTATGATAAACCTCCCCTATGAATTTCGGGACTACATCTCTGGCGGAAGGGATTCCTATATTTTTGACTACGCGGTGATGAATCCCGCCGGGGAGGCCGCGGATAAGCTTGAGCTTTTGGCCGCCGCAGCGCCCGTTTCCGCAATTTCGGACTATAGGGCTATGTTTCGCCGCGCGGGGCTTCGGCTGAAAACGGCCGTTCCGGCCGAGGCGGCATATTCCCGCCTGTTTGACAAAAATCCCGCCTGCGGCCCCTGCCACTGCGTCGCCGACATCGGCCTTGCGGCCTCGAGGCTTTATGTTTTCAGCGGCGGAAGGTTTGAATCGAAACATGTCCTCGACGTCGGCTGTCAGGCTGTTGAAAGCGGGCTTGAATCAAGCCTGAAAATTGCCGAGGGCTTTCGGCGCGCGCTCCATTATCTCAGGTATATGGATCCCGGGCTTGAACCGAAAAAGCTGGTTTTGGTCGGCGGAGGTTCGGCCCTGCCGCAGCTTAAAAGCGCAGTAGTCTCGGCTCTCGAACCCCTCGGCATAACCGTCTGCGGCCCAGAGGAGATTCTTTCGGGCAGCGAGGGAATCAGCGGCCTTTGCGCGGCGGGCGCCGCGCTTTTATAGGAGGATCTCAATGAAAAAATTCGGAACGGCTTCCAAACGCACCCTCAATATGGCCGCAAAGCCGAGGGCGGATCTTCGGCCGGCTGCTGCGGCGGCGCTGATAATAATCGTCGGCGGGGCGCTTTTGGCGCGCTTCGGGGTGATCGCCCGGCTTGAAAGGCTTGAACGCGAGGAGGCGGAGCTCTCGGAAATGACCGAACGGCTTTCGGCTCTGCGGGAGGAATGCGCCGACTTCGGCGAAATAAAAAGCCTTTATGAGCGCCGCGGCTTCGGGCCGTATGACCGCACGCTATGCGACCGCCTTGAGATCCTCGAATTTTTGGAGGAAACCGTATTCCCGGCGGGGCGGGTTGAAAGCCTCGGCATAAACGGCAGGACGGTTTCTTTAAAGGTGTCGGGGCCGACGCTGAGCGAAACCTCAAAGCTCCTGGACGCCCTTAAAAGCGACGAACGGGTGGAGACGGTAACGATATCCTCCTTTTCAGAGGAGCAAAAAAGCCCGTCGGTCTCGCTGACGGTCACCCTTGCCGACGCGAGCGGCTTAAGCCGTGAAGCCGAAAAAACGGGAGGCGAATGAAATGTTTCCAAAACGCCATAAATTCGCCCTGCTTGCGGCTTTTGCGGCCGTCGCCGCCGCTATATACATCGCCGCGTTTTACATTCCGACGGAGCGAAAGCTTTCGGAAATCTCCGGCAAAAAGGCGGCCGCCGCGGAGGATCTCGCCCTTGCCGAAGAAGCGGTCAGGGAATACGCCGAGATGAAAAGCGAGCTCTACGAGGCGGCCGCCGCGCCCGGCCTCGGCGAGATGCCGGAATATGACAACATCGACGCGCTGACCGGCTATTTAGGCTCGGTATTTTCGGGCTCTACGCCCGAGCTTTACTACGAAACGCCGGTCGCCGAGGGCAGCGTTGTCATGCGCACCGTAAGCTTCGGATTTTCCGCCGAAAGCTATTCCGAGATGAAAAGCACCCTCTCGCTTCTTACAGGCTCGGGATTCAGGTGTCAGCTGAAAAGCGTTTCTCTGTCTTCCGAGAGCGGCGACATCTCAAGCGGCGGCCTCAGGGTGTCGGGGAGCATAGTCTTTTACGAATATCTCTCGCCGGAAAGCGCCGGCTAAACGGAAAGGAGCGGCGATGAATTTTCTGAACGACTGCCGAGGGGCGTCCCTTGCGTGGGCGCTTCTTCTGCTTTTAATATGCGCTCTTGCGGGCGGCGCGGTCATGAACGCCGCTGCCGCCGGCCTCGGGAGATTCGAGCGCGGCCCCGAATATTACCGCGAATGCCTTTGCGCCGAATCGGCGGCCGGGCTTGTCGCCGACAGCATAAAATCGGCCGAGAAAATCTCGGCAATCTTCGGCGAGGCGGAAAACTTCTCCTACGGCAGTGCTGTGAGCCCCGACGACGGCGATTTTATATATCTTATATGGGAGGAGCTTAAAAGCGCCCTCAGGGCGGGATTCTACTCGAGCCCCGACTACCGCGCCGCCCACCCCGGCGAGGCGATGCCCGCGGTAAAGATCCCCGAAAAGAAGACCTTCACCGTTGAAGTAAACGGCGACGAAAGATTTTTGCCCGCCGCAATAGAGATCGATTTCGGTGAAAGCTTTGATGAGATTTCCTTTGCCGTCTCCTGCGGGGACTGCGAAATAACCTTTAAGGCGGGCTGCCGGGTGAAGACCTATGACGTCACCTATTTCGGCGGCGGGGCGGAGCTTGTTTTTGACGCCGACGGTATAGTCTTCAAGCGGGAAAGCGGGGAGGCGAAGCCGTGAAACCTATAGATAAGCTTCGTTCAGACCGCGGCGAAACTCTTGCCGAAACCCTTGCGGCGCTGGCGCTTTGCGCAATAGCCCTCACAATTCTCGCGACGGCCCTTGCCGCGGCCTCGCAATATGACGCCGCCTCGCGAAGCGCCGACGAAAGCCTTTATTCCGCCGTTTCGGCGGCCGAACGCGCCGAGGGCGAGGGGGAATATAAAAGCGTAACCGTCAGCGGGAACGGAAAAACCGCCTTTATCGGCGTGAACGTCTACGGCCCGCAGGACGGCCCCTGCTCCTATAAAATCGGGAAATAAGGCAGTGTCAGAAGATTTGGCCGCAAAATTTTTAATTTGCTCTTGACATTTTCGCCGCCTGCTGTTATACTGTCACTGATGTTGTGCATAGTGCACTAACTTCAATCATAATTATTGGATAAATTACCAACGAAAGGGGACTATAAAATGCCCGAGACATATTACAGAGACGCCTTGAAGCTTGCCCAGCGCGAGGTAAGGGCCTGTGCGGCGCGCGGCGAACACCCCTATCTTCCGCTTTTAGACGATTTCGTTCCCTCAGAAAAGATAAACGGCGGCATAACCCTCGGAACCGATTGGATACCCTCCGAGCTGATAGTCGGCACCCGCAACGCCGGGAGAGCCAACGCGTTTGCGCGCAACTTCCTGCCTCTTCTCTCGGAGAATTCCGAGTTTGCCGACAAATGGATAAGCCTCTGCCGCGCCCACATCGACGAGGGGATAAGAGACCCGATAACCTGCTATGAATATATGAACCGCTATTACGTCGGCGAGGGAAACAAGCGCGTGAGCGTGCTGAAATTCTTCGGCGCGCCGACGATATACGCTAAGGTCATAAGAATAATGCCGGAGCAGAACGGCTCCAAGGAAGTCGAGCTTTACAACGCGTTTTTGGAGTTCAACAGGTGCAGCAAGATGCATCTGCCGGAATTTTCAAAGCCGCAGAGCTACGCAAGGCTGCAGCGCCTTTTGGGCAAGGAGCCTGACGAGGTGTGGACGGAGGACGAGCGCCGCGACTTCATGGCGGCTTACCACTATTTCCGCGAGGCCTATGCGCCCAACGGCAACAAGGCGGATCCCGCCGTCGGCGACGCGCTTTTGGTCTATATCGAGGTATACGGCTACGGCGATCTGCGGGGCAAAAACGCCGCCGACATCAAAAAGGCGGTGGCAAAGCTCCAGGAGGAAATAACCCTGAAGCGGGAGAACGCGCCGATTGAGGTCAAGCTCGAGCCGGACGACACAGGGTCTGCGGAAAAACCGGCGGGGATACTCTCAAAGGTGCTGCCGAAGGGCGACCCGAAGCCTATGAAGGTGGCGTTCATTCACGACAAAACCCCCGACACCTCCGGCTGGACGTATAACCACGAGCGGGGAAGGCTTCACATAGAAAGGGTGTTCGGCGGAGAGATCGAGACGACGGCCTATTTCAACGTGCTCGACAACGGCGACGCATCGGAGGAGATCGAGCGCGCCATCTCCGACGGCAACACCGTAATCTTTACAACCTCGCCGAGACTTTTATCGGCAAGCCTGCGCTCGGCGGTGGAGCACCCGAAGGTGACGGTCTTGAACTGCTCGCTCAACACCTCCCACAGATATATAAGAACCTATTACGCGAGAATGTACGAGGTGAAATTCATCATCGGGGCGATAGCCGGCACCCTTGCGCAGTCGAACGACGTGGGCTATATCTGCGACTATCCGATATACGGCCAGGTGGCGGGAATCAACGCGTTCGCCTTGGGCGTTCAGATGGTGAACCCGCTTGTTAAGGTAAGGCTTGAATGGTCGTCGGTCGGCGGAGTGGACGCCGCAACGGCCCGCCTCAGGCAGAGCGGCGTAAAGCTTATATCCACCCAGGATACCCGCTCGTTAAGAGAAAAATCGCAGGCGGGCTTCGGCCTTGCGATTATAGACGACAACGGCCAGACGCCTCTTGCCCGGCCGGTTTGGAAATGGGGCAGATATTACGAAGCCCTCATAAGGCTTATCCGCGACGGAAAATTCCGCGCGGAATATGAGGAGAGCAGCCGCGCGCTCAACTATTACTGGGGTCTTTCGGCCGACGTCATCGGCGTGGAATGCTTCAGCGTGCTGCCCGAAAGCGTAAGGCGGCTTGCCGCAATGCTCCGCGATTCCATCTGCAGCGGGGTGGAGCCCTTCCGCGGGCCACTCTTTAATCAGGAGGGCAAGGAGATCATCGGCGATCAGCAGACCCTCAGCCTTGAGCAGATAATCAACATGGACTGGCTTGTCGAAAACGTCGTCGGGAGGATCCCCCTTTACGACGAGCTTGACGACACCGGCAAGGCCACGGCCGACGTCGTGGGGCTTGAGGCGGTCACGGGAGAAAAATAGAAAAGAGGCGTAAAAATGCGGATTCTGGCGGTTGCCGACACGGTTTCAAAATATCTTTACGAATACTACACACCCGGCAAGCTTGACGGCTTCGATCTTATTCTCTGCTGCGGGGACTTGAGCCGCAGCTACCTTGAATTTTTGGTCGACGCCTCGCACTGCCCCGTTCTGTATGTCAGGGGAAACCATGACGACGACTTTGAAAAGGATCCGCCCGAGGGCTGCGTCTGCGTAGAGGACAGTATATACGTCTTCAGGGGCGTGAGGATTCTCGGCATAGGCGGCTCGCACAGATACCGCGACGGCAAAAACATGTTCACCGAAAAGCAGATGCGCCGCCGCGTGTCAAAGCTGAGGCTTAAAATCTGGCGCCACGGCGGCTTCGACATCTTGATGACCCACTCGCCGGCGCGGCATGTAAACGACTTCGATTCCATTTCCCACCGCGGCTTTGAGATTTTCACCGAGCTGATAGAAAAATACCGTCCGAAATATTTCGTCCACGGGCACATACATAAAAACTACGGGATAAACATTCCCCAGCGCTCGGAGCACGGCGAAACGACCGTCATAAACGCCTACGACTACTGCATTTTCGAATATTAAAATAAGCGCCCTTTCCCGGCCGGGAGGGGCGCCTTTGTTTTGTTTGTCGATTACTCCGGAATGCTGCGGTTTACCTCTTCCTCGCAGCTTCTCATCGCCTCGATGGTGTCGGTGATGAGCTGATCTATGCTTACGCCGAGCATCTGCGCGCCCCGCTCGATCACCTCGCGGGAGCAGCCTGCGGCAAAATTCGGGGTCTTGTATTTCTTCTTCACCGATTTCAGCTCGATGTCCGAAACACTCTTCGAGGGGCGGATAAGCGCCGCCGCCCAGATAAGCCCGGTTAGCTCGTCGACGGCGTAGAGGATCTTTTCCATCTCGTGAACCGGCTCGATGTCTACGCCGAGGCCGTAGCCGTGGCTCGCCGTCGCCCTGATAAGCCGCTCGTCTATCCCGCGGGATCTCATGATCTCCTGGCTTTTGATGCAGTGCTCCTCGGGGTACATCTCAAAGTCTAAATCGTGCAAAAGCCCGACGTTCCCCCAAAAATCGGCCTCGTCGCCGTAGCCTGATTTTTCGGCATACCATTTCATCACGCCCTCAACCGTCAGCGCGTGCCTGATGTGAAAGGGCTCTTTGTTGTATTCGTTCAGAAGCTCCCAGGCTTCCTGCCTTGTAAGCTCGGCCATTACAGCAGTCCTCCTTTAAAATAAAGCGGAAATATCTCGCTTTTATATCCTAAGTATCAAGCCCGGCGAGCATTCTTTGCATGATAACGCCGTCCATGACGTCCGCCTGGCCGTCAAGGTTGAGGTCTGCAAAGTCGCAAAGCTCTATGCCTCCCTCAATGCCGGAGAGGATTCTTTGCATGATAACGCCGTCCATTACGTCGACGCCGCCGTCCTCCGTGAGATCCCCTCGCGCCGGCCGAACGCGCTTACACCTTGTGCATACGCCGTCGGAAAAGTCGTGCCCGAGCGCCGGAACAGAATACGCGGTAAGCCATACCGAGCATTCGGGGCAGAGACCCGAGCCGGTGGAGCCTTCGGCGACGCAGCTTGGGGCTATAGGGCCTAACCTTGCGGCCTCGTGGGTGGCATAGGCGCAGGGCGGGATATTATACGCCGCTTTGAAATCCTCGGCGTCGAATTGGCTGTCGTTATTGCGCTCCTTAAAACGGGAGGAAGTGCCTAAAAGGAACCAGGAGTAGGTCTCGCAGCCCTCGTCCCAGGTGGAATCAAGGAGGAAATATTCGCCGTAGAGATTGACTATATTCCAGGCGTGATAGCCGCCGGTGGTGTAGCCGGTGATGTAGCGGCAGTCTATGCCGAGGGTGAGCATAATTCTGTAGAACAAAAGCGCATAGCCCGAGCATACGCAGGTTCTGTTCTTTATGCCCGCATAGGCGGAATGCTTAGTGTGGTAGCTGTCGTCGTTTAAGGTGTCGTAGTCGTAGCGGATATTTTCGGTTATCCAGCCGTATACCGCGGCTATCTTGTCGTAGTCGGATATCCTGTCGCTGCGCACCCCGAGTTCATCTATGAGCTGATCGACGAGGGGGCCTACCTGCGCCTCCTCCTCGGCGGTGGAGTAATAGTAGCCCGGCTCATAGGAGATTATGTACTTTGTAATCTCCCGCCTGCCCTCAGTGCCCGAGCGGACGAGATAGGAGAGCGATCCGCCGTAGGTGCCGCCTATCTGCCTAAGGTAGTCGCCCTTGTCCGGCTCGCCGGTGTGCTTCAAGCCCTCGTATATGATGTCGGTGTAGTATTCGTTCGCGATTTTCTCCCAGTCGACTTCATTTTCGTGCTCCCCGTGCGAGGTGATGAGCACGCCGAAGCTCGCCTTTCTGTCGCGGACGCAGTCGCCCCAGTATCTGCCGGCCTCCTCGACGGTGCTGAACGTCGGGAAGGACGAGTAGTCGATAGCCATGGGCGCCAAAAGATCGCTTTCGGGAAGCGCGGGAATCACCCGCGGATCCATGCTCGGCTCTAAAGAATATTCAAGAACGGGGCCGTCGGGGTAAAAATTGCCCGGCGCATCAAAGTACCAGCCCTCGGCGGGAACGGCGCAAAGCATGAGCGCCGCCGCCAGCGCCGCGCAAATCAGTCTTTTTAACATGTTTATCACTCCTTTCAATAAAGTTTAACACCGCCGGGCGGAAATGTCAAGCCTTATATAAAGATACGATGTGGCCGAAACGGCCACATCAGAAAACAGAAATTAGATGTCAGAAGTCAGAATTTCAAGGTGTCGCCTTCCGGCGACGTTTTTAAGCATAGGATAATGCGTGCGGAATGGACACTCCCATAAAGATAAAAGCCCGCTTAAAAAAGCAGGCTTTTTGCGGATTCGGTTGTTATTCGGCTTGCAGCCCGGCGAGGATCCTCTGCATGATTACTCCGTCGATGACGGTGACATCGCCGTCAAGGTTGAGGTCTGCCGATTCCAAAAGTTCGGCGTCGGCTTCGAGCCCCGAGAGCACCCGCTGCATAACCACTCCGTCGCGGACGTTGACGTCGCTGTCGAAGTCGAGATCGCCGAGGGGATAGGCGGGCTTAACCTTGCCGCAGCGGCTGCAGTTGCCGCTTTCGTCGTAATCGTGGCCGAGCGAGGGAACGGCAAAGTTTTCAAGCGTGACGCCGCAGTCGGGGCAGACGCCGCTGCCGGTGGCGCCGGCTTCGGTGCAGGTGGGGGCAAGCTTGCCGCTTGTGCGCGCGGCGTCGTGCGCCTCATATGAGCACTGGGAGACGGGGAGGGTATCCATTAAAACCTGCTTGTCTTCGTCGCAGATTCTTTCGCCGAAGCGGGAATTTTTACCGAGCAGGCACCAGGAGTGTCCGGGGTAGGGATAGCCGCCTTGATCGGCATAGGTGCGGCCGTTGCTGTCCCAGGTGGTATCGCAGAGGAAATACTGCCCGTAAAGCTCGACGATGTTCCAGCCGTGGCGGCCTCCCTCGGCGCTGACAACTCCGCTGATATATCTGCATTCAATGCCGAGGGTCAGCATTATTCTGTAGAATAGCGTGCCGAAGCCCTGGCAGACGCAGCATCTTTCGACGATTCCTGCATAGGCAGAATACTGCGTCGGGTAGTCGGAATCGTTCTCCTGATGATAAAAATCGTATTCGATGTTCATTACCATCCAGTCGTAGACGGCGCGTATCTTGTCGTAGGTTGATTTGTGGGAGCTGCGAAGGTCGAGCTCGGATATCAGCTTTTCTATAGCCGGGCCGACTTGGGCTTCCTGCTCGGGGGTGGTGTAATACTTCATGTTTTCGTACCACACAACATAGGAAGAGATGTAATAATTACCGTTCTCGTAATAGTACTGCATATGAAGCATGCAGCTGTCGTATCCGCGGTAGGACTTGAGCAGATAGTCGCCGCCGGCGGGGGAATTTATATTGTGGGTAAATACTTTTTCCCTTACCTCTGCGCCGAGGGCGCTTACCGTTTCGCTCCAGCTGTCGCTGTACGGATCATTCGCTATTATCTGATAGCCGAAGTTGGCGTTGCGCATCTCCATCTGCTCAAGCATATATGCGGCGGCCTCATCGGTATTTTGAAACATGGGATAATCGGGATACGCATTTGTGGCATAAGGCAGGGGCAGCTCGCCGCCGTCTTCGGGCAGAACGGGCTCGACAACCGTGGGTTCCGGCTCCACGGGCTCCGGCATTTCGCCACCGACCGGCCCGTATGCCGTCGGCCACATGGGCTGCGCGGGAGTGCTGGCTTGCGCGGGCTCAAACTGCGCGGGCGCAAATTGCGCGGGCTCATACCACGCCGACAGGGGCAGCGCGTTAAGGCAGAGCGCGGCGATTATCAGAAGCGAAAACAGACGTTTTAACATGGAAATCCCTCCGATTCGGTTTTTAATAATTTTACCACAACAAAAAACGGGTGTCAATAGAAACGCATCAAGAAAACAGATGTCAGAAGTCAGATATCAGAATTTCAAGGTGTCGCCTTCGGCGACATATTTATATTTTTTGAATTCTGAGTGCAAAACGGACGCTCCCGACGCGAAAAAAGGAAAAATCCGCGCTTTTCGGGCGCGGATCTATGTATGCGGCGCAAAATGCGCGGCCTGTCAGATTTTGACGATCTCGCCGGTCTGGTCTTTGCCGGAGCCTATGGCGTTGGATTCGTCGGTGTCGATGTGCATGGCGGTGGCGTAGGAGGAGCTTACGCGGCAAACGACGTCGCCCAAAATGGCGCTTCTCTCGGCGGTGTCGCATCTCACCCAAACGACGTCCTTGTCCTTGACGCCGAGGGAGGCGGCGTCCTCGGGGGTCAGATGAATGTGGCGCTTTGCGATGATAACGCCCTCTTTAAGCTCGATCTCCCCGCAGGGGCCGACAAGCTTGCAGGCGCCCGAGCCGGCAAGATCGCCCGATTCGCGGACGGGAGCGGCTATTCCGATGGATCTCGCGTCGGTGGCGGAAAGCTCGACCTGGGTGGCGCTGCGGCAGGGGCCGAGAATGGATACGTTGGCGAGCTCCTTCTTGGGGCCGACAACGGTCACCCTTTCCTCGCAGGCAAACTGCCCGGGCTGGGAAAGATCCTTCTTTTTGGTGAGCGAGGCGTTTTCGCCGAAGAGGATCTTAAGATCCTGCTCGGTGACGTGAACGTGGCGCGCAGATGTTTCAACGATGAATTTCATTTTGATTACCTCTTTTTTAAATTTATTCCGTCGCGCCGCCCTGCCGGTTTTTTTCGGCGGCGGCCTTACGGATTTATTATACAATGGATAGCTTAAAACGTCAAGCCGTTTTTCTTATTATCTTTTTCAGAAGTGCGCCGTTTCTGACCTCGAACACCGCGACAAGCCCGATAAACGACAGCCCTATCAGCTCGACGATTACGGCAAGGATAAGGTAGTCGGGCATAAAGCGCATTTCTATCTCGTGCTCGCCGGCCTTAAGCTCTATTCCGATGAGGGAGTCCAAAAGCGTCACCGTCTCGACCTCCTCGCCGTCCACCTTTACCGTCCAGCCCGGCTCCTGCGGGATAGTCGTCAGAAGATAGCCGTCCTTTGAGGCGTTCACGCTGCCCTTTAAGTGGGTGTCGGTGTGCTCGGTAAGGTTCCAGCCGCCGGCGGATATCTCGGAATACGCCTCGGCCAAAGCCTCGCTGTCAAGGCTGTAGAAAAGCACGTCGGAGAATATCGCCTCGCCGTTTGCAAGGGTCATTCTCAGCCGAATTTTTTCGCCCGGCTCGAAGGAACCCAAATTCAGAATGCTGTAGTTCTCGCCCTTGAAGAAGTAGTCGACAAAGGCGTAGGTATTAAGATCCCAGGAATCCGCCTTGAGCCACATATTGCACTGGCGCTGGTAAATCGTCGGGAAGAACGCAAAGATCGGCTCGTCGGTGTCTATGTCAAGGGTGAATTCAACATAGCTGTCCTTGCCCTCCACCGCGGTGGTATACATTATGTGATCCCCCGTCGTGGCGGTGTTGCAGTTGGTGGTGTCGGTAAAGCGGGGGTATATCTCGTCGAAGAGGTCTCTTGTGAGATTTCCCGTTATCGCGCCGACAAGGTTTTCCTGATTCTTGAACGGGTCTACGGAATCAAGCTTTGCGTTTAATATTCTGCTGTCGGCCATATAGGCTATCGGCAGGGCGTAGGGATTTTCATAAACCTCAATTTCGTCTACGCCGGTGGTTTCGGGGGTCATGATAAGCTGATAGCCGTCCCAGGGGCGCTTTATCTCGTTTTCATACTTCACGCGGTTGATGTCGTCCTGAGTGAGGGTCTCGCCCTCCTCCGGCTCCTGCGGCTGGTTCTCCTTATACATGAGATATTTTATGCCGAAGAGCATGTCGGTCACCGGGGTCTGGCCGGTATATTTCGTGAAGTGGCCCTGCATGCCGTAGCCGAGGGATTTCAGCATTGAGAGCACCGGCGAATTCATCGTCGAGCTGGAATGGGAAATTCCGGCGTAGCCCATGCCTATGGGATCGTTTACGGTGCGGTGGAAGGTCTTTTCAACGCGGTAAAGGCCGTCGTCCCGCTCCTCAAGCTGCCTGACAATCTCCCGCCCGTTGTTGAAATAGGGAACGTAGGAGGAATAGGTGCTGTATACGACGTCGTAGTCTATCGAATATACCGTCCAGAGGCTGTTTATGAATATCTCAACGCCGACAAACGCCCCGGTGACTATCACCGAAACCCTGCGGGGATATTTCTTGCAGATATATAGAAGCCCCGCAAAGACGCATATCGCCAAAACGCAGAACCACACCGTCTCAAAGAGATACATGTGCTCATATTGCAGATGATTTATAAACGCCAAAAGCGCTATCCAGCCAAAAGCGGTCAGGCATATCTCCTTAAGGGAGACGCCGTCCAGATTCTCAAACGCGCGGAACGCGCAGATTATCATCATGAACGAGAACGTGAACGAATAGCGGTAGGGCAGCCAGTTAGGCACCTGAAAGCCGTGCCACGCGATGTCTATAGTCGAGACATACATGCTTGCGAACACCGCAAACATCAAAAGTGCGTTCGCAATCTTTTCCTTCGGCTTTATTTTCGTGTTCAGGAAAAAGAGCGGCAAGAGCATCATGACAATTGTGCCGCAGGCTATCATCGGCAGCCCCTCGGGGCGGACGTTGTCGTAGCTGTTTGAATAGAGCTTTGAGAGGAAGCTGAAGATGTCAAACTGATTCTTGGGGGTAAAATCGGGGGTCGAGAAGCTGAGCTTTCCGAGGCTTAAAGAGCAGTAGACGGGTATCAGCACTATCGCCGCGCTTAAAACGGATATCACCGCCGAGCCGGCAAATTTCACTCCGCCCGAAAGCCAATGCTTCGCTATCGCCACGCCGGGGCGGGAGAAGATGTAGTATACAAAATAGAGCGCGCAGAAAAAGCCTATCATGTAGCCGATGTAAAAATGGGAGATGAACATGACGGTAAGGGGAAGTATGAACGGAAGCATCTTTCCCTCGTCGACAAGCCGCTCGATTCCGTAGAGGATTATCGGGAGCCAAATCATGCCGTCTATCCACATGGGATTCATCAGCTCTACCACGATATAGGTCATAAGGGCGTAGCTTAGCGAAAAGATTATCTGGGAGGATTCCTTTGCGTGCTTGCTCTTTCTGAGATAATAGGCCATCGAGAGGCCGCAGCAGCCCACCTTTGCGAGCTCCATTATCTCGATCGCGCCGAGTATCATCGAGCGAGGCAGCAGAACAACTATCCACATGAACGGGCTTGCAAGGTAATATCCGAACATGCCGAGCGTTTCACCGGAAAGATTCCGTGACCAGCTGTAGATAAGGCTGCCGTCGCCCCAGATGGCGTCGCGGAAGGCTTCGTAATAGCTGACGTACTGCCCGTTGAGGTCAAGAACCAGAACGGACATGTCGCCGAACGGGTGCACCCCGAAGCAGGCGTAGACAAGATACATTATCGCCACAGGCAGCATAAATGCCGCCAGCCCTACGCGATGCTTAAAAAGCCACCGGCCCACCGGGTTTTCCGCGAAGAATTTTTTATGCCGCGGCGTGCGGGGGGCCTCGTTTTCCGTGGCCTCGGCATCAGCCGCCGCGCCGGCGTTTTCGGGCGTCATCTCGCCCGGGGCGGTATCCATTATATCGTTTTCAGACACTTTTCTGCCTCCCTTCACGCGTGTCGCATGAGATTATATATTTCGGCCTCGATTTGACCTCGCCGTATATCCTTGAAAGATAAAAGCCTATAACGCCGAGCGATATGAGAATCAGCCCCGCGAGAAAAATAAGGGTTATTGCCGCGCCGCCGAACGAGCCGAGCGGTATGCCGAAGATTTTAAGCACCAAAAGCACCGCCGCCGACAGGCAGGATAAAATTCCCGCGAAAAGACTGAGATAAAGCGGGGCGTCGGTGAACGAGGCGATGTTCTTGACGGCGTATACGAGAAGCTTTTTGAACGTCCACTTGCCGCGGCCGCGTTCGCGGGCGGAGACTTCGTATTCCACCGCCTCGGCCTTAAAGCCTACAAACTGCGCCAGCGCCCTGAAAAAGCTGCCGTCCTCGCCGTAAAGCCTGACGGCCTCTACAGCCCTGCGGCTTAAAAGCATGAAGTCGGAGGCGCCGGACATGTCAAACCCGGTGGCGCGGCTCATCATTGAATTGAACACCTTTGCCAAAAAGCCGTAGCTTTTTGCCTCGCTGCCGCGAAAGGCCTTCTTTCCCTCTACGACGTCGGCACCTTGGCGCCACTTTTCAATCATCTCCGAAAGCTTTGCGGGAGGGTGCTGCAAATCGCAGTCTATCACCGCGACGGCGTCGCCGGCCGAGGAATCGAGCCCCGCGCGTATCGCGGCCTCCTTGCCGAAATTGCGGGAAAACCTGAGACCCCGTATCTTCGATCCGGGCCTCTCGGAAACGGAAAGAATTTTCTCCCATGTGAGATCCCGAGAGCCGTCGTCGACAAAAATAATCTCAAAATCCTCGCCGCAGGTGCTTAAAACCGACGAGACGGCCTCGGCAGCCTCGGCGATGTTTTCCTCCTCGTTATAGGCGGGTATCACTACTGATATCATTGTTTCTCCTTATCAGGGCAGCCGTCAGGCAGCAGGCTGACGTTCGGCCTTACGCAGTATTTCCAGGCGTTCTCGCCGGGGTCACAGTCGGTCGAGTGGTCGCGCTCCATAACCGTGAGCTTGCCCGATCTCATCGCCTCAAGGTAATCAAATGGCGATTCGAATTTTTTCTCAACGCATACTCCCCCGTTCGGGTGGCACCAGTGGTGGTGCGAATCGGAGCCGCCGGTTGCGGGCAGGCCGTATGATTCCGCGTACCACTTGGCGCGGGCGTTGAAGTCGTCGCGGTTGTTGCAGTTATAGATCTCCACGCCGTCCACCTTATGGGGATAGAGGCGTATCGTGCTGATGTAGTCTGCCTCGCGGAAGGGGTGGGCGTGTACGACGAATCCGCCGTTTTCGTGCACAAGATCCGCAAAGCGGTCTATCGGCATTCTGTCGATCTCGGGGTGATCTATCAAAAATTGCATGTCTATCCCGTAGGTCAGAAATTCCGTCGCGAACCAGCCGTATTCCAGCCCGAAGAACACCTGAAAGCCGAGCTCGTCGCCCCGCCTCTTGGCGTCGTCGTAGCCCTGGCAGAACAGCCTCACACGGGTCTCCCACCCTAACTTTGCAAGGTCGCGGTTCACCGCCGTGTTGCCGCCGAAAAAGTGGTCGGTGATAAAGCAGCCGGCGTAGCCCAGAGCGTGAAGGCGCTCCACCATTTTCGCCCCCGAGGTCGACGAGCAGTCCGAGCCCTGCGAGGTGTGCATATGAGTTTCGTATTTGTATAATGACATCGGTTTCACTCTTCTTTTTGGGTATTTACAGTATTGTACCATTTTAAGCGGGAATAGTCAAGAGCACAAGCGCGAGATATGGCCTAAAAGGCCATATCAAGAAAACAGATGTCAGAAGTCGGATATCAGAATTTCAAGGTGTCGCCTGCGGCGACATATTTAAATTTTTTTAATAATGCGCGCGGAATGGGCGCTTCCGACAAGAGTTCGAAAATCGGAGCTGAGAGGGCGGAATTTTACACGGAAAATGCCCCCGGGTGCTGTCCGGGGGCGGATTTTTATATACAGATTGTAATATTTAAATCAGAATCTACAAAATGTATCTGAAATTTGAGCTTTTTTACTCCGCGAGCGTGAATCTTTTGCCGCCGTTTTCGTATAAAAATCCGAAGGTCGGCGTTTCGCCGGTGGCAACTATCCTCTCCCCATCGAACCGAACGGTGGCGATATCCTTTTCGGCGAGGGCCTCGGCGCTTTCGGGAGAAAAGCTTTCGCCTACGAATATCGGCGCGAGGGACAGCGCGATATCGGCGCAGCCCGCTTTTTCGGACATGCCGTAAAGCTCGGGCAGCGAGGTGCGGTTCATGCCGTCCGAGATGTCGAGATAGCGCGAGCGGACGGCGCCGTCAAGGGTGATGTATCTTGTCGAGGCGTCGGAGGAAACGGGATAGGCGTTCAGACTGACGACGCTTTTCGGCCCAAAATATTTCATCACCGCGGCGGGGTAAAGCTCGCCGCCGTCAGAACAGTACAGCGTCATATCAAAGCTCTCGCCGGTTTTGTCGAGGCACCTTGTATAGCCGTCGCGGCTTGAGATAACGCAGTTTGTCAGCCCCGCCTCCTCAAACCTGTCGGCGATGAGATCGGCGATAAAGGCGTTTTTGAGCCAGTAAAAGTCGAAGAGCTCGGTTATCTCCCACTCCTCCAAAAAGTCGAGGTAGTCCTGCGAGGCGTAAAGCTCGGCCTTGCCGCCGCCGTAAAGCTTTATGTCCACCTTTTCGGGGTCTTTGGCATACTCCGCCGTTTTTTTGAACAGTTCGGCGAGGTCGCCGTTCTGGGCGGGATCGTAGTTAAAGGACTGCTCCGGCGCGGTTTCGAAGATGTTGTCGTAGACCGAATAGGCCGGGGCGAGATAGGCGCTGCGGTCGCCGCTTTCGACGTATTTTTCAAGGGCGGCGTAAAGCTCGGGGTCTATCTCGGTTTGCTCGTTGGGGTGAACGCTGAGATATTTGAGGTTGTGCACGTTTTCCATCTCGATCTCGGCGTCAAAAAGCTCATAGCCCGCCTTGGCGGCGTCGGTGTAAAGCTGGGTGACCGCCCGCTTTTCCTTTGAAACCGAATCGACGCTTCCGAGGTTATAGATAAGAATAAAATCCTGCGAGCAGGTGGTCTCCGAGCTGTAGGCTTCGATAACGCGCCAGCCCTTTTCGCCGTTAATAAGCCCGGAAATTCCGAAAGCAAGCGCCGAAGCGCCCAATATCAGGAAGAAAACCGCTGCGGCTATCCGAAGGCCGAGGCGGCTTTCGGACAGCTCGATTTTTTCCACGGGTCTCGGGCGATCCGGCGTGCGAATTCTTGTGCGTTTCACTCAGATAACTGCCAAAAGCAGCATTAGCAGGAAGAGCACTATTATCACGGCGATGACAACAAATCCTGCGATGGCGCCCTTGCGGCACGCCCTGAAGTTCCGCATGTGTTTGAAGTGCTTGAACAGCAGTCCCAGAAGTATTCCGAGCACAGGCAGCAGGAACGAGAAGACGGTATACCATACCGACCCGGTGTCGTGTACCGGCGGCTGGGTGATGTTTTCCACCGGGATATCGTCCTCGACCTCGGTGTGATGCTCGGGCTGTGCGCCGTTAGAGATCGTGACCGCCTTAAGGGGAACGTCGGCGTCGCGAACGGCGCGGTATTCCTCAATCTCCTTCTTGTTGCCGTATACCCAGTGATTGTGGCCTATGCAGACAAATTCCGGCTTTTCGACGGAATAGTCGTGAACGGAAGGATCGTAGGTAAAGAGAACCTTGTTCTTTTCAAGCTGCGGGTCGGGTATCGGTATGGCGGAGATTAGCGAGCGGGTGTAGGGGTGGAGCGGGAAATTGAAGAGCTCCTCCGAATCCGCAACCTCTACTATTCTGCCCTTATAGATAACGCCGATGCGGTCGGAGATGAATCTTACGACCGAAAGATCGTGGGCTATAAAGAGATAGGTGAGGTTTTTCTCGCGCTGGAATTTTTTCATCAGGTTCAGAACCTGCGCTCTTACCGAGACGTCGAGGGCCGAGATAGGCTCGTCGGCGACGACAAGCTCGGGCTCCATTACCATTGCCCTCGCGATGCCTATTCTCTGGCGCTGGCCGCCCGAGAATTCGTGTGGGTAACGGGTGAGGTGCTCCGGCAGAAGTCCTACCGCGTTTATCATGTCCTCAACCTTGCGGACTCTGTCCGCCTCGTTTTCAAACAGATGGAAGTTGTAAAGTCCCTCCGAGATGATATAGTCGACGGTGGCGCGCTCGTTGAGCGAGGCCGCGGGATCCTGGAAGACCATCTGAATGTTTCTTATTACCTCGCGGTCGAGCGAGTGGGGAATCTTTCCCGAAATTCTGACACCCTTGTAGTCTATCTCGCCCTTTGCAAGCGGATTTACGCGAATTACCGCGCGGCCTATGGTGGTTTTGCCGGAGCCGGATTCGCCGACGAGCGAGAAGGTCTCGCCGCGGTAGATGTCGAAGCTCGCGTCCTGAACCGCCCTTACGGCGTCCTCGCCCTTGCCGAAGGTGATGTCTACGTTTTTAAGCGAAAGCAGGATCTCTCTGCCGTTTTCGTCTGTGGGCCCGTGCTCAGGAAGCTTGTTGGCGCGCACTCCCGCAGTTTTCTTTTCATTTTCTGACATTATCCCGCCTCCTCATATGTTAAATACTTTGCAGAGCGTCTCGTGGATATTGCGGATACCCTCGGGCTTCTCGATCTTGGGGGCGCGGGGGTCTAAAAGCCACGTCTTGGCATAGTGGGTGTCGCTGATCTTGAACATCGGCGGCTCTGCAAGGGTGTCGATCTTCATGCAGTAGGGATTGCGGGGGGCAAAGGCGTCGCCCACTATCTGGTTATAGAGAGACGGCGGGGTGCCCGTTATGGAATAGAGCTTGGTATCCTTCTGGGCGAGCTGGGGAAGCGAGCTGAGGAGCGCCCAGGTATAGGGGTGTCTCGGGTCGTAGAAGACCTCTTCGACGGTGCCGAGCTCTACCACCTGTCCGGCATAGAGCACCGCAACTCTGTCGGCTACGTTCGCGACGACGCCGAGATCGTGGGTGATGAAGACGGTGGTATAATTGAATTCCTTCTGCAGGTCTTTTATAAGCTGTAAAATCTGTGCCTGGATCGTAACGTCAAGGGCGGTGGTAGGCTCGTCGCAGATGAGTATCTTGGGCTGGCAGGAGAGCGCTATGGCTATAACGATTCTCTGGCGCATGCCGCCCGAATACTGGAAGGGGTAGTCGTCGAATCTCGCCTGGGGATTGGGTATTCCGACCTTGTGCATGAGATCCAGCGCGCGGCGCCTTGCCTCGACCTCTGAGCAGCCCTGATGCTTTATGATTATCGAGGTAATCTGCTTGCCGATGGTGATTATCGGGTTGAGCGAGGTCATAGGATCCTGGAAGACGGTGGCTATTCTGCGGCCGCGGATCTGCATCCAGTCCTTGGAATACTTGACGTTTGCAAGGTTGAGTATGCAGGTGCCGTGAAGCTGATCGGGGGTCTCGTCGAGATATCTTACCCTGAAGACGACCTCGTCGAAGACGTGATCCCTGAGTTCGTCGTTTGAAAGGTCAACGCCCATTAGCATGGCCTTTTTCATGCTCTTCAAAAGCTTGAAGATGAGCTTTATCCTTGAGATCAAGCCGTAGCGGCCGACCGAGAGGTATATCTCCTTTGCGAGGATCTCGTTTCTCTTGACGGTATCTTCGGTTATCTCAACCTTGATCTTTTCGGCGTGCTCCGCCTTGAGCTGAGCCTTTCTGGCGGCGTAGTCGGCGTTGAATTTCGTGTCGGCGCTCGCCTTGGCCTTCTTGGCCTTCAGCATTTCGCCCTCGGCGCTCTCAAGCCGCTTTATCTCCCGCTTGTATTCCTTGAGCTTTGCGGAGGCCTCGCGGATCTTGTCCTTTTCCTTCTTGGGGTCGAAGGTCTGCCTGAGGTTGAACAGCTCGGTGCTCTCGTGCCTTGTGTCCCTGAGTTTTTTCTCGACGTCGGCCTTTTCCTCGTCGGTGAGCTCGGTGCGGGCGCGCTTTTCGGCCTCAAGCTCGATAAGCTTGCGGTAATCCTCGGCGCCGGCCTCATACTTAGAATATGTGTTCAGCTTGCCGAGGGTGAAGTTAATAAGCGCTCTCGCGACGGAATTGAGCGAAACCTTGGTGTCGGCGAGCTCGTCGTCCGAGAAGATTATCTGCCCGTCGGAGATGAAGCCGTTTGAATCGAGCATTCCGGCAAAGGTCTTTGTGAAGACCGATTTGCCCGAGCCCGATTCGCCGACTATGGCTATCGATTCGTTTTCATAGATGTCCAAAGAGATGCCGCGTATGGCGGTGAGTATTCTGCCGCGGACGCGGAACTTCACCGATAAGTCCTTAACGGACAAAAGTATCTTTTTATCTTCCACTTTTGTCCCTCCTTACATGTGTGTTCTCGGGTCTGAGGCGTCGCCCAGATTCTGTCCGACAACGTAAAGAACAATGGTGATTATTGAAGCTATGGCGACAGGACTCCAGAATTCCATCTGCCAGCCGGGGGTGACCATGGCGGGCTCGGCCGCGTAGATAAGGCGTCCGAGGGATCTGTCGCTCATGCCCATTCCTATGTAGGCGAGGAAGACTTCATACGAGATATAGCTCGGCAGCTCGGTGGCAAGCATGGTGACTATGACCGAGGTCATGAACGGAAGGATATTCTTTAAAGCTATCTTTACCGTTGAGGTGCCGAGGCAGCGGCTCGCAAGGTTATATTCGCGGTCGCGTATGATGATAACCTGCGTTCTTATGAAGTAGGCTATGCCGAGCCAGCCGATTATAGTCATCGCAAAGACCATAGTCCAGAAGCTCGGGCTGAAAAGCATGGCCATGACGGAGATTATAAGGATAAGCGGCACGTTGCCGACTATGTTGTAGACCTCGGTCATGATGACGTCGACCTTCTTGGAGAAGCCCCAGATGGCGCCGATGAATACGCCGACGGTCATGTTGATAGCCGCGCAGATGAACGCGAGGGAGATGGAAATTCTTGAGCCGTACCAGATAGAGTCGAAGGTGGATTCGCCGGAGGAGCCGGCGCCGAGTATCCAGTGGAGATTGTGGCCGAACATATCCATGGCCTTAGCGGGCGAAAGATGCTTCGATTCGGGATTCATGAGGTTTATAAACGGGTCGACCTCGGAGTCGTAGTGGATTATCGAGGGGTAGACATAGGCGAACACGATTATAAACAGGAAGAGCACAAGAATAACTATGTTTATTCTGTGGTGGAAGAACACCCTGAAGACCGAGCGCCAGTATGAGTAGCGCGGCGCGGTGATCTTTTCGGATTCAAGCTCGCTGTGGTCAACGGGGGCGAAGAGCTCCTCGTCGGTCATGTTAAACATTTTGTTCAGATCGTCATTCATTTATGTCACCTCGCCTTATCTGAGAAGGATATTCTGGGATCTACCATGGACATGAACACGTCGCCCAGAATTATTGATACCACCGACAGCACGGCGTAGAACAGCGTGACGCCGACTATAACGCCGTTGTCGTATTTGTTGATTGCCTGGGTTAAAAGGTTGCCGGCGCCAGGCACCGAATAGATGCGCTCGGTGATGATGGCGCCCGTCATCGCGAAGATGACGCTTGCCGGAACGCCGTGGACTATAGGAATCAGCGCGTTCTTCCAGATGTGCTTCGTGAAGATCTCCATTTCGCTGAGACCGCCGGAGCGCGCAAACTTTACATAGTCCGAATTCATCTGGTCGATCATGTAGCGGCGCATCCACTTCATGAGGTTTGCAATCGAGGGCAGCGCCAGCGAAACGATCGGCAGAATATACATGAGTTTGTCGTCAGAGTCCATGTTAAACAGCGTCGGCAGATGGAATACCGAGCCGCCTATGGCCTTGAAGAGGAAAATATATGCAAGCGACGGAACGGCGATTATGAACATTATGTAAACCGTTCCTACCTTGTCCAGAACTCCCTCCTTGAATCTTGCCATCAGAAGGCCTATCGGAAGTCCGAGGACATAGGCCATGATGACCGAGAAGATGCCGATAACGAAGGAGTAGCCTATCTTCGACATGCCGTCCTTAAAGGTGAGTACGTTGGTGTAGTCGTCGACAAAGCGCTGCCTGTTTATATCGGTGGTGAGTGAATTCGGGACGTATGTGGCGGTGTGAAGGTCGTCCGCTCTGTCAAGGACGTTTCCCGTCGGGAAGGTCATCGTAGACAGAATATAGGAGCCCTGAGTCTCCGTCATGGTGGTAAAGACGTCAACGCCGCGGTTTACCGTATAGGATTCGCCGAGGTTGAGCGTCAGGAAATTCTGATGAATAAAGGGGAACCGGCTGTCGAAATATAAAAGATATTTATGCTTGGTGCCGTTTCCCATGATCGCCGGAGAGAATACCTTCTCGGTGCCGGTGGGATTTCTGACGGGATCGTAGAGGGTAAAGGTAAGCTTGCGCTCGCCGATATCTACGTCGTCGGGAACGTAATGTATGTTGTCAAACTGGAACATCTTGGTGAAATAGGTGATTGCGCGCATGTAAAGCGGAATATCGCGGGTTGCGAAAAGGACGGGCTGGCCGCCGTCGCGAATCTGACCGTTGCGCTTTAAATCGGCATTAAGACGTGTAACGGTGTAGCCCATGGATTCATAGTAATCCGTAAACTTTTTGATATATTCCGCTGCAAGTTCCGAATCGTTTTCGGGGGTGTTGCCGATCTTTGCAACCGACACACGGTGGTCGTCGGTGAGCTCGCCCGACTTGACAAGACTGTTGATGTAATCCGCGTAGGGAACGTAGTCCAGATATCCGAAGGCCTCGAATCGGGACTGCTCGTAGGTAACGCGGTTATTGCTTACGGTATGATTATAGTTAGGGTCGCCAGCGAAAATCTTGTTTCTGTCAAGCAGCGAGTATATCAGCACCATGACTATAAGCACAACGCAAACCACGGAGAAAAGTCCGTGAAGCAGTCGCTTGAAGATATATTTTCCCATATAATTTCTGACCTCGCAAAGCTTTTAAAATAAATAAGCGCAAGGGGGTGCGGAAGCCCCCACCCCCTTGTGAGATATGACTGTCGGAAACCGAATCAGAGCTTTTGAAAATCAGAACAGACCGATATTCTTGGCCATGTAGCCGTAAGCCTGAATGGTATCGAGATAGGTCTGGGCGTCGCCGTAGTCCGGGCCCCAGCCTGAACCGGTAGAGAGGTCGAAGTTGGCCTCGGCGCCGGTAGAGAATCTGTAAGTAGCGCTTTCCATCTCGGCGCTGTCTGCCATGGCGACGAGGTTAACAATAACCTTGCCTTCAAGGGCAGCCTCAACGCTCTGCTTGAGAGAATTAGCCTGGTTGACAGCGATCTCGGCGTCGGTCTCGTAAGGATAGTCGACGTAGATAGGCTTGTCAGCGGAAACCTCAACGCCCTGCTCGGCGAGCTTCTGGATAGCGATCTCGAGCTGAGCCTTGGCGAAGTCGGGGTTGTACCAACCGTCGAAGCCGTCGCCGGAAGCGGTCTCATCGTTCCAAACGGTGATGTCTACGCCGTCAGCGTCGAGCTGAGCCTGTTCGATCTTACCGAAGGAAGTGCCGGCCGGGAAGGTGGTAGAGGTGCCGTTGACGTCAACGGTGACATCGGAAGCGAGGAACTGGAAGGTGCCGGGAACGTAAGAGTTGCGGAGTCTGTTGTACTTGAGCTCTTCACCGACGGAGCAGGCGTTGTAAGCGCCGCGGTCGAAGGCGGTGAGGAAGGCAAGACGGAACTCCTTAAGAGCCATAGCCTGCTTGGTGCGGAGCTGCTCTTCTTCGTTCTTGGGAGATACGCCGACGGTAGGATCGTCCCAGTTGGCCCAAGTGCCGCGGTTGACGTTCATCCAGCCGCAGTAGGTGGTGCCGGCGCCGTCGGAAACGTAGGCATACTTTTCGAAGATGGTCTCGGTGTCGCCATCGAGCTTGTCGACCTTGGCGCTCTCGAGGTTAGGACCGGCAATGCCGGCGCCGGCGATGGTACCGGCCTTAGCTTCTTCGTAGGCACGGGTTACATCGGAACCGTCGTTGTAGGTGTAGACAAGGGTCTTGATGTTGATGGAATCGGGATTCCAGTAAGTCGGGTTAGCAGAATAGCTGGTGATGTTTCTTTCGGTGTAGTTGGTGATGAGGTAAGGGCCGCAGTAAGCAATGTTAGCGGGGGTCTTGCCGTAGTCACCGGGAGTGTAGGTATCGCCCTCGGCGCCGAAGGTACCGCCCTGAGCCTTGTAGAAGTCACGGTTCAGAGGAGCGAAGCAAGCGTAGCCGAGCATGGTGGGGAAGGGCGGGAAGGGATTGATGAGGGTATACTGAAGAGTATAGTCGTCAATAGCCTTAACACCGACATCTTCGAAGGTGGCAGTGCCGGCGAGGTAATCATCGAAACCGACAAGGCCGCAGCCGCCGTCGGCGCTCATGAGGTAACCTAAAGCGTCAAAGTTGTCGAGAAGGTGCTCCATGGAAGCGACCCAGTCGTCAGCGGTGACTTCGCCGATCTCGGAACCCTGCTGATCGACCCACTTTACACCCTTGCGAATGTGGAAGGTGTAGGTAAGGCCGTCGTCGGAAACCTCGTAGCTCTCGGCAAGGCCGGGCTGCTGAACACCCTTGGCGTCATATTCAAGAAGGTTGTCGTAAGTACCGGCAACGAACATGGAGTCAGAGGTGTAGGAGGTGGCGATGGTGTCCCAGATGTTGATGGCGTAACCGTTGGAGGAGGTGTAGGTATCGGTGAAGGTGTAGCCCTTACCGGTAAGGAACTCCTTAACCTTGGTGCGGTAGTCCTCGGCGCTCTCAGCGGCAGACCACAGAGCGATGCACTCGGTTCTGTCGGCAGCGGAGATGAGCTCGTTGGTAACAAGAAGGGTGTGGTAGCGGTATTCATCAAGACCCCAAAGGGTGGTAGCGGCGTTGGTACGAGGAACAACGCGGCTCATGGTGAAGGCGCCGCCGGAAGTCTGAACAGGAAGGAAGGCGCCGCTCTCGAGGAGCTTGGCCTCAGCAAGAGCCATCTTGGCCATGCGAAGGTCGCCGGTTTCTTCCTTGGCGTCAGCATAAGCAGCTGCATATTCGCCGAGGACGTAATCGTAAACGATTTCGTCAGCCTCTTCCTTGTCCATTTCTGCAAGAGCAGTAAAGTCAAGGTAATCGGCAGAGGCTTCGGTGTTGTCGGCGTCAGCGTCGGTATCGGCGTCGGTATCGGCGTCAGCGTCGACAGGGGTTTCCTCACCGTTGTTGGCAACAACATTGTTGTCATCGTTATTGTCTTCAACGGGAGTGGTGTCGTCGCCGCAGGCTACAAGGCTGAAGAGCATTGTAAGAGCAAGCAGCAGACTTAAGAACTTTCTCATAGAATGTTTGCCTCCTTTAAGGATTACGGAAAAATTTCCGCATGTGTGCGCTGCAATAAGCGTATAAGCGTGTATACTTTGCGCTCATCATAGCTTATTTGCATAATAATACAATCGCCCCGCCTTTGTCAATAGCTTTTTTTCACTTTCGTAGTTTTGCACTGTTTTTTTGCGTTCAGCGCCCGACAATAACAGCATTTTTAATAATGGTTTGACCCATAATTAGGCAAGATTAACCAAAGGACCAAGCTCTCCTTTTGCCCCTCGCCCGGCGGACGCTTTTCGGCTTTAAATCCGTGCCCCTTTACCGGCGGAGGGAAAAATCATGAAAAAGCACTCGGCAAAAACACAGCCGTGCGCCGTATAAACACTATCTATACACAATTGTGCAGAAATATACATATTATACAGTTTTGAGTGCATACTCGGAGCAAAGCTGTGCGCCCTGTGCGCACAAAAGTTTTTAAAAAAGGGGCTTGCATCTTTTGCGAAGATGTTGTATAATAGTCAAGTTCACCTATACTATAATAAAAGAAAGGAGAGAGGGATTTGTCACCGCTGAGGTTTCTGATGGGCTATATTAAGCGGCACAAATGGCACTATATCTTGGGAATAGCCACGCTTTTCATAGTCGACTTCGCAAACCTGTACATACCTCAGGTAACCGGCGAGATCATCGACGGCCTGACGCTGAACACCCTTGACATGCGCGGAGTGCTCTCCATGGTGGGGATCATTCTGGCGCTCGGGCTGACGCTTGCCGTCGGGCGTTTTCTCTGGAGATATTTCCTCTTCGGCTCGGCAAGAAGCATTGAAAAGGAGATCCGCGACGACATGTTCGCGCATCTCGAAACGATGGACGTGGAGTATTACAATTCGCACAAGACCGGCGACCTTATGACCCGCTTCACCTCAGACCTGAACTCTATAAGAATGTCGATAGGCCCCGCGATAATAAGCATATTCGACGCCACCGTTATGGCGGTAATGGTCATTATGCAGATGATGTTCTATGTCGACGTTAGGCTAACCCTGATGACTCTCGTGCCGATGGGCGTTATCCTCATAGGGGAGATATTCTACGGAAAGATAATGCACTCGCGCTATAAACAGCGCCAGGAGGCCGTTTCGGATCTCACGGACTTCGTTCAGGAGAGCTTTTCGGGCATAAGGGTTATAAAGGCGTTCGTCCGCGAGAGGCGCCAGCTGAGGCAGTTTTTAAAGGCCAACCAAAACGCCATGGACAAGAATCTGAACATTGTAAGGCTTCAGGCGATAATAATCCCGCTTTTGGACGTCATCATCGGAACCAGCGGACTTATCACGCTCATCTACGGAGGATATCTCGCGCTTGTCGGGGACATAACCCTCGGAAAATTCTCGGCGTTTCACATGTATGCAAACATGCTCGTCTGGCCGATGATAGCCTGCGGCGACGCGATTAACATGTTCTCGCAGGGCTTTGCCTCGGCAAGAAGGGTGCAGGAGGTATTTGCCGAAAAGCCGGAGGTTGAGGACAGAAACACCGTTTCGGTCGACGCCCTAAAGGGAAACATCAAGTTTGATCACCTCACATTTATACATAAGGGAATGAGCGAGCCTACGCTCAAGGATATCTGCCTCGACGTTCCCGCCGGGACTACGCTCGCCATCATAGGCAGAACGGGCAACGGAAAATCGACGCTTGTGAACCTGCTTTTGCATCTTTATAACACCAAGCCGGGAATGATACTCTTCGACGGCAGGGATATAAACTCTATTCCGCTTCACACCCTCAGGGAAAACATAGCCTACGTCCCGCAGGACAACTTCCTGTTTTCCGACACCCTTGCCGCCAACATCGCCTTCGGCGCCCACGGCGAGGACATGGAAAAAATCGTCGCGGCCTCGCAGATGGCCTGCATTCACGACAACATCATCGACTTCCCGGAGGGATATAAAACCGTGGTCGGCGAAAGGGGCGTCACCCTTTCGGGCGGGCAGAAGCAGCGCAGCTCGATAGCCCGCGCGCTGATAAAGGACGCGCCTATCCTGATTTTAGACGATGCGCTTTCGGCCGTTGATACCGACACCGAGGAGCATATCCTTAAAAATCTCAAGCAAAACCGCGCCGGAAAGACGACGATAATAATCGCCCACCGCGTTTCGACTATCCAGAACGCCGACGTCATCATGGTTCTTGAGGAGGGCTCGGCGGCCGAGGTGGGCAGCCATAAGGAGCTTATGGCCCTCGGCGGGATCTACAAGGAAATGTTCGAAAAGCAGCAGTTAGAGGCGGAAATAGGCGAGCAGAAGGCCGCCCTTGAGCGCGACATCGCCTCGGTTTCGGAAAAGGGGGCGGCAAAGTGAAAAGACTTTTAGGATATTTAAAGCCCCACAAATGGGTTATGCTCGCGGCGACGGTATTGGTGCTCTTTATAATTGTCGTCGAGCTCTACCGCCCGATAATCATAGGCGACGCCATTGACGACTACATAAACGGCTACTACGAGCCGTACGTGGAGAGCGACGCAGGCGAGACCGTCTATAACGGCAGGCGGCTTGCGCGGCGCGGCGGCGAATTTTCGGAGGAGGAGCTTTCAAGCGGCGAGAGAAAATATTACCAGCTTTTGCTCTACGAGGACAGCTACTATATGGCCGAGGGGCTTACCGCCGCGGAATCCCAGATGCTTATAGACGCCGAGCCGGAGGTCGTCAAGGAATTCATAGACGGCTATTCGAGCGGCGTTCCCCTTGAAAGGGAGGAACTTAAAGTTATCCGCCGGCCCGATTTTCACGGGATACTCAAAGCGGCGGCGCTGTATCTTGCCGTGATGGCGGCGGGATTTTTGCTGAACTGGGCAGACACCTGGCTTTTGCAGAAAATGGGCCAGAAGATCATCTACTCGATGCGCGAGGAGGTGTTCAGCCACATTCAGAGCCTCTCGCTGAACTTTTTCAACACCACCCCCGTCGGAAAGCTTGTCACACGCGTCTCAAACGACACCGAGGCCATAAACGAGCTGTTCACAACAATTCTTGTGAGGCTCTTTAAAAACGTGGTCATGATATTCGGCTACGCGGTGATAATGCTCACAAAAAGCCCCGGAATGACGCTCGTATCCTTCGCGCTGCTGCCGGTAGTCGGCGTGCTGACCTTCTATTTCAGATACGTCTCGCGAAAGGCATATCAGCTGACGAGAAACAAGATAACCGAAATAAACACGTTTCTCTCGGAGCACATCTCGGGAATGAGGCTTATACAGATCTTCGCCCGCGAGAAGGAAAAATACGGCGAGTTTGAAAAGAAATCCGACGAGCTTTTCAACGCGAGCTGGCGGGAAATGATGATCTTCGCGATCTTCCGCCCGTCTATCTTCATGGTCTCGATAATCGCGAGGGCGATAGTTATCGCCGTGGGCAGCTATTTTGTCCTCACCGGCAGGATCACCATAGGCACACTCTACATCTTCATAAGCTATATAAGCTCCTTCTTTGAGCCGATTCAGGATCTGGCCGAGCAGTTCGGCACCCTGCAATCCTCCCTCGCCTCGGCGGAAAAGGTGTTCTCCGTCCTCGACGTCGAGCCGGACATCGTTAACCCCGAGCACCCGAAGACCCCCGCCATGACCGGCAGGATAGAATTCAAAAACGTCTGGTTCGCCTATGAAAACGACGACTATATCCTTAAGGACGTAAGCTTCACCATCGAGCCGGGGCAGAAGGTGGCCTTTGTAGGCGCAACCGGCGCGGGCAAAACCTCTATTCTAAACCTTATAGGCAGATATTTCGATATCCAGAAGGGGCAGATACTCATAGACGGCATAGATATCCGCGAGATCGACACCGACGTACTTCGCGGCGCGATAGGCCAGGTTCAGCAGGACGTCTTCCTCTTTACCGGCGACGTAAAATCTAACATCTCCCTCGGCAGCGACGATATAAACATCGACGACGTAAAGCGTGCCGCGGAGACGGTGCGGGCCTCTACCTTCATAGAGAAAATGCCGGAGGGCTACGATTCGGCGGTGACCGAGCGCGGCTCGACCCTTTCGGCGGGTCAGCGCCAGCTTATAAGCTTCGCGAGAACCCTTGCGCACAAGCCGTCTATACTCGTTTTGGACGAGGCCACGGCGAATATAGACACCGAGACCGAGGGGCTTATCACCGAGGCCCTTGAAAAGCTGATGGAGGGCCGCACAACCATAATGGTAGCCCACAGGCTTTCCACTATCCAGCATGCCGACAAAATAATCGTCATGCATCATGGCCGGATTCAGGAGAGCGGCACCCACCAGGAGCTTTTGCATCAGGACGGCCTCTACAAAAAACTCTACGAGCTGCAGCTCGTCGAATAACCGTACAACGACATTCACCCCTCTCCGAAAACGGAAAAGGGGTGAATTTTTTTGCTTATGATCCTGCGGCTAACCCGCTATCGCCCTGAACGCCCAGTATATAAGCCCGAAAACCATGCTCGCGGCGGTGCCGTAAAGGATTACAGGCCCGGCGATTGCAAATATCTTCGAGCCCACGCCGAGCACCCAGCCCTCGGTCTTGAATTCTATCGCCGGGGAGACAACGGCGTTTGCAAAGCCGGTTATCGGCACAAGCGTGCCGGCGCCGCCCTGCTTCGCGACCTTAGGGTAAAGCCCCACGGCCGTCAGTATAGCCGAGCAGATTACAAGGGTTATAGAGGTGAATGCGGCGGCCTCGTCCTTTGAAAGGCCGGACGCCCCGAACAGCTCCAAAAGCCCCTGCCCCGCCATGCAGATAAGCCCGCCGATTATAAACGCCTTGGGTATGTTGAACCACGGCTTCGAGGGCGCGCTCGCCCTTTTCACCATTTCGCCGTACTGCCTGTCGGAAAGATTCATAACAATTCTCCGCCTTTCTGATGCATTTTTATGTTAGTCTGCCGCAAAAACAGAACTTTATT
>CANQPB010000020.1 GCA_947625615.1 uncultured Clostridia bacterium
GGAACGTCCACGTCCGGAATCTCGAATGTCTCGGGTGTGTAAGGCCCGTTCGGATCGTCGGGATAATCGGGTGTGTTCGGATAGGTGGGATAGTCGGGAGTGGTGGGATAGCTCGTCGAGTAGTTCGTGATGACGAATCCTCCGTCCATGGATCCCGTTACCATCGATGTCCAGCCTGGATAATAGACCTCCGAGACGGTGTAGGTTCCGGGCTCAAGGTTGTCGAGCTTTACGGAGCCGCTGCCCGTTACTTCAACATCGTTGCTGTAGCCGTCCGGGCCGGTGACGGTGAAGGTGTAGGTCTTGCTTGCCGCTTCAGCCCCGCCGCCTCTAAGAGCCGAAGATAGTCATGCTTTGTCAGCTCCTTGTCCTCGGGGTAGTATATCTTTCGCTGGGTTCTCAGAGATCTCACACAGCAGTCGCGGCGATTGAGATATCTCAGATAGCTGTTCACCGGGGCGATGACCGTGTTTATGCTGCCGACTGAATACTCCCCGCCAAAAACGAGGCTGTTCTTGAAGCCGATAACCGCAGACTTGTCCAATGGTCTGTCATCAAGATATTCCAAAAATCTTCTTACATTGCCGACATATTCCACAACCGTCGCAGGCGACTTTTCGGCTTCGTAGAGATATTCGGAATATCTTTTTAATATCTCGCTGATGTTCATATTGCACCTCCTGTATTGTTTTCGTATTTGGGTACGGTCTTAATATTATCCTACAGATTTCGGTTTTAATCAACTGCCGGAAGATAATAAATGCTGCGCAAAAAGTAAGTTCGCGGGAAATTTGAACTATATACACCTTTATTTCCTATCGCTCTTTGCCATATTTTCCCTCATCTCACTTTCCCGACGGCAATGCGAAGATTCTCTGCAGCTGCCGGTTACCTTATATTTTACCCGAATCACATAAAAGGTGGAGCATAGGCAGTTAAGCCTGTGCTCCGCCTTATCGTACCAAGATACAAAAAGCGCCCAAACCTCTTTAGGCTTGGGTGCTTTTATTTATTCAAGCGGTATGTCTAACGCTGTTAAATGCTATTGCAACAGAATTATTTCCCGCCTCCGGTTCGGCTTTGATCCTCTTTTATAAATATTCCGCAATTTAACCGTCTACGTCAACTTCCCCGTTCCGTACTGCCGAGACTCTTTGCGCTCTCATACCCCACTTTTATCGCGGCCTCCTGCGGGCTCATGCCGTCGCGAATAAGCTCTTTGGCCTTTTCGAGCCTGAACCGCTTTCGGATATTTATAAACCCGTCGCCGTATGCCTTTTGCAGAAATCTCTGCGTCTGGCGGATGCTTAGCCCCAAGCGGCTGCTTAAGCTTTCAAGCGTTACGGTCGCATATTCAAACAGGAAAATTTCGTCGCAGATAAGCGTTCTTTTTTCGTTCAGAGATACTTTTGAATAATCTTCTGATTCAACGCTGCCGTTATAATTTCGGATAAGCGCTACCAGCAGCTCGTTCACAAGACTTCGCGCCATATGCATAAACCCGATATTGTTGTCGGAATACTCAATATCGAGCCTCCGGAATATGTCGATCATGCGCTGCGAATCCTTGCCTATCCAGAAAACCGTGTCTTTTAAAAGCTTTGATTCCTTTGTGGACTTGCGCCGAGGATTCTCCGAGATTTCAAACTGAAAGCAGTACTCGCTCATTTTGTTATCTTGGTCGGTTATCTGCTCGTGAAACACATTTGGGCCGGTCATGACGATCAAACCGTTTTCAACCTCATATTCATTATCCCCGCAGACGATTTTCCCTTCGCCGCCGTCGATATAATGCAGCTCATAGAAGTTGTTTCCGTGGCTGTGCCGGGGATAATTCCACTCGACAATGCTGTGATTTATCATTATGAGACTGATTTTCAGATTGTCAAACCAAAAGCTGATCTTGGCGTCTAAAACGGTTCTTGTCATGCCTGTCACCCCGTATGATTTTATCTTCTTTGCTTAATTTCCCGAAGCTATGAAATCCTCGATCATCTTATTAACCTCGTCTATCTGAGCCTGAAGGGCGTCCTCGTTCGCTTCTTTAAGCTGCGCCCAGGTCTGCACGTCGGCATTGTGGCCGTTTGTCGTGATTGCGGTTTCCTTAGAGCACATGCCCTGAAGCCCCTCGCCGTAGCCTACCATTACGTTCCCCGAATTTGCAAGACGATAGCATTCGTCCCACATGTCGAGCATCTCTTCCGTCCAGAGATATGTCTCTTTCGGCTGCTTTTCATCTATTGAAATGACCGTCGGGTCCAAGACCTTGAACCTCTCGCATGCCGCCAAAAGCGCCACTCCCTCGGGGTTTTCGGCTCCCTCGCAGATCGCATACCCGGCGGGATATGTTTCGGTGTAATAGTTGCCGTCGCCCTCGGGGTCTCTCGGGCAGGGAACAAACATCAGCTCTCCCTTTGTGACGTCTCCCCAGACGTTTGATATTTCATCGACCGGCCCTGTGAAAACTCCCGCGCCCCTTATGTAGAACAGGCAGAACCCGGTTTTTATCCCTGCGCCCTCGGTGCTGTCGCGGATAGTCCAGCCGTGGTCATACCACGGGTAAACGCAGTCGTTCTTGCCTAAATTATACATCATATTGTTCGCTCTTTCAAGCCTCGGGTCGTCTAAATTTGCTTCAAACTGCCCTGTTTCGGTGTTGAGATAAAGTACTTTAGCGCCGCTCGAATCCATAAGCCCGACGTCGAAGCCCCAGCCGTCGAGGGCGTATCTGTCCTCGTCGGGGTCGGAAAACTCCACGCACATCTCGTAAAATTCGTCCCAAGTCCACTCGTTATTATAGTAAAGCTCGGCGGGGTCTTCAAATCCCCACTCATCAATGACGCGGCGATTATAGGCGCAAACGCTGCCGAAAGTAAGATCGGTGCAGATGACGTAGTGCTTGCCGTTTAGCGAGCAGAACCTGTCCGCAAAGTCCTTGACGCCGCTCCAGAGCGGGTCGCTGTAATCCATATAATCGTCGATCGATTGGAACATTCCCTTTATGCAGGGTATCGGGAAGACCTCGATAAAGGTGTTGCACTGCGCGTTGAAAAAGTCGGGCGACATGTCCGAAACGACATAGTTTGCAAGATCGTTAAACTTGCTTGCGTATGTAGTCTCTATCCATTCAACCTCGCAGCCGTATTTTTCACGGAATGTGAAATACCCGGTGTTCACGATCTCGTCCTCGGCGTAGTTGTGGAACGGGTCGGAATCCCAGAGCCACTTGACCGTAGAGCCTGCCGCAGGAGTATCTGCGACATCGGGAAGCATGATTCCCGCAGCCCTTAAAATGGCCTCGGAATCCTCCGTTGAAAGCGTCAGCCGGATTATCTGCCGCTTTTGTTTCCCGCACCCCACAAGCGCCGTTATCATCAGCAGCGCCAAACATATTGAAGCGAATTTTTTAAACATGATTTTCTCCTTTCACTGCTTTTCAAAGCCGTCTGTTGTTATCTCATAAACCGTCGCGTAATCCTGCTTTTCGGTTTTTTGAACATTTATCGCTATACCCTTTCCGGTCGCTTCAAGCTCCGCGTTTTCGCCGTTTGCAAGCTCTTTGACCGAAATAATTTTATTTTCAAGAGGCGGGAGGATTATGCTGCCCTTTTTACTCGGGTCGGTCTTAAGAAGAGATATGTAAATTTTTCCCTCGTCGGGTTTTGCAGTGACCCGAATGTCATCATCGACCGCGGTTTTAAAGCAGCTTTTTTCGGTGCCGTAAACTGCCTCGCCGAAGCGCTCAAGCCACTTTCCCGCAGCTGACATATTATCAACAGGCGCATTTTCAAGCGCGCCGTTTCCGTCGGGACCGACGTTTAAAAGCAGATTCCCTCCCTTGCTCGCAATATCTAAAATGCTCGAAATTATCCACTGCGGCGACTTCCAATTTTCGTCGCCCTTTTTATATCCCCAGTTGTCGTTCATCGTGACGTTCGATTCCCAGTCATAACCGAGACCCTCTGCGGGAATTTCCTGCTCGGGCGTGCCGTAGTCGCCGTCGGAGGGGTTGCGCTTGCCGACGCGGTTGTTTACAATGCAGTCGGGCGAGAGCGTGCGGATAAAGCGGTAAAGCGCCCTGCCGTCCTCCTCGGTCCACCAGTCCACCCACTCGCCGTCGAAGAAAAGCACCTCCGCGCCGTAGTTTTCGAGGAGTTCCCGCATCTGGCCTTTCAGCTGCGAAATATATTCCGATTTATCGTGACCGTTGGCTATGCGGCTATCGTTCCAGCCCTCCTGCGACGGGTCGTGCCAATCCATAATTGTGACATACGCGCCGAAGTGAATGCCGGATTTGCGGCATTCCTCCGACAGCTCCTTAAGAATATCTCCGCCGGAATATTCGGGGCAGGTGGATTTATTCATCAGGCAAAAGTCCTTAAAATTGCGGATTTTCGTGTCATAAATGCTCAGGCCCTCGTGATGGCGGGAGGTGATGACGATATATTTCTGACCCGCTGACTTTGCGGCGGCGACAATCTTTTTCGCGTCGAAATCCTTTGGATTAAAATGCGCGGCGGCGTTTTTTGCGTAGTCCTCTTTCGGGATTTTGAACGTGTCCATTATCCACTCGGAGTACCAACCGGTCGCCCTGCCGAGGTATTCCCCGCCGAGATACGAATAAGCGCCCAAGTGTATGAACATGCCGTATTTAGCGGCTTTCCACCACTTCATGCGGCTCGCGCGCTCGGCTTCGGTCTCGGAGCCCGCGTATGAGCTGAGCTTAAAAAAATCGGTTTCAAGCTCGGTATGCCCGGTGAAACGGAAAATCAGCCTGTGAATGCCTAAAATCTGCGGGATATCGGCGTAATATTCAGAAAAATCAAAGTTGGTTGCCTTAGTCCTGCCGCCGATGTAAACAACGCCGATCTTGTTTTCGACAGACACGTCATCGATATATAATTCTATCGTCCGCGCGCTTTCGGGGCAGACTGCCGCCTCCAAAAGCAGGCACTTCGCGCCGGTGAAATCCACGTTGTCATACGCAATAACGTCGCTCTTTTCGGCGGTGATTTTTATTGATGAAAAGTCCGGGGAATTTTTCCCGGGAACGCATTTTGCGGTGGTGAGCTGCAAAACATATTCGTTAATATCTATAAGGAATGTTTTTCTTGTCATAACTATCTCCCAAACATTTTACTTGCTTTCATTATATAGCCGAAAATTTAACTCTGTCAAGAAATGAATATGACGTCTTTTTTCGGAAATGTCGTAATTTTCAGCGGCATAAAACCTCGGTATAATCCAAACAAAATGCGCTTCTGCATGCTCAGATTGCGCCTCTGAGTTTCTTAAGCAACCGCTTAAAAAGCGCTATGGGCGCCAAACCCCCTCCAATCCCCAATTATTGACTTTGCCCAAATAATATGGTATGCTTTACTTATCAAAGAGCATTTAAGATTTGTCTGAAAAAACGGAGGTAAAAATGAGTATCAAGAAAGCTTTCGCTGTCCTGCTGGCCGTTCTGTTCGCGATGCAGCTCTCTACGGCCTCGTTTGCGACAGCACCCGCTGATTTCAATCAGCCAAACGCCGCGGAGGATTCCGCCGACGCCAATCCCCTCACCCCGTCCGATGTCATCGACGCGGCGGAGGAAATCGAACTCACCCAGGCAGAAAAATTCGGCCTGCCGACAGAGAAAGTCGGCCGGCGCACCATCTCTGGCCGGGAGTTTATGGAGCTCGCCGACGCGTTCGTCAGCTTTGCCGCGCCCGAAAAGCTCAGCGAGTGGAAAAATGAGTTTTCCGTTTTCCGCGAAGTTGATGACCCCATCTACCGCGCGGACGCCATGGTCGTAATTTATTATGCCGGGCTTACCATTGGCGGAAAGTATGCCGAAATCTATACCGACTACAGCAACGAAATGGCATTTTTGAGAACTGATCAGACAATCGATCCGGGCGATTACTGTCACACGGATTTGCTCGACGGCTATGCGGTTACGCATGGGCCGGAGGGCGACGGCTGGGGCGTCGGCGCCGCGGTTGAATATAATCTCAATCATTGGTCGCCGATAAGCGGAAGATGCCCGTTCTATCACAACCCCGACAACAACTCGTTTGACTTCGACATTTTACCGAGCTATGCCGACTGCGTGCTGGCAATTATACGGGTCATAGCTTCGGGAAATCCCGAGCTGTTCGACGATCTGTTCCCCAAAAACGTCCGCGACCCCGGCATATTCAACGACGAAATAAACGAAAAAATGGCGCTTTACCCCGAAATAACCGTCGACAACATGCCCCAGTGGACGGGTCACATTATTTACACGGAAGGCACGTTTTACAGCGACATGGTGCAGTATGTCCGAGACGTCAAGGAATGGGGATTCAACGGTATCCGCGTGCGAATCGACCTGACGAGAGCGATGGACGAAAAAGTTGAGCACCTTAATAACAATCTGTATCTTCTGGTGCTCGATCAGATGATCGCCGAGGCCATAAAGCTTGGAATTCATTTTGAACTGACATGCAATTATGCGCCGGGAAGGTGGTTCAAAACCATGCCGAGCGGGAATTATATGACCTCTGTCATTTTCGATCATCTTTACGGAGACAAGTATTATCAGGATCTGACGGACGAACTGTGGCGCACTCTGACAGAAAGATATAAAGGAATCCCGAATGCCTGCCTGACAATTATGCCCTTGCAGGAAATGTGTTATACTGAGCACGGCAACGGCTTCCTTAACGAGGAAAATACCGACTGGATCGAATATACTCCGCAGGACGTCGCGAATTATCAGGCTCACCTCATTGATGTAATGCACGAGGTCGATCCCGACAGGATAGTTTTGTTTGAGGCTGATAACAGAGATTATAATTTTGATTTATACGGCCAGCCTGTTATTGACGCTATAAAAGGCAAGCCCAACACGGCTATTGCACATAATTTCCCCGGCACGGGCGGGTGGTTATATGTCGATATGAATTTTGACAAACCCGACGTCGATAACTATCATCACAGCATGCCGGTTGCGCGCTATCCGTATTGCGGTTATGAAGCCCATGAACTTATAACTCATGATTGCCCGATAAAAATAGGAGGATTCCTGCCGGCAGATACCAAAATAACTCTAAATTTGAGAAAATTTGAGATGGGAGACGGCGATTTCATGCCTGACGGTGCGACACTCAGAATTCTCGCCGATGGCGAAGAACTTTATTCAGAATATTTAACACCGACGGAATATGCAACCGGCGAAGTGCTTTCGGGGCATATGCCATATGCTGAAAGTGAAAAACAGATAACCGTCACACTTCCCAAAGATACCGATTCGGTCATAATGGATATTGGAAGCGATATTGAATTTGACGAATATTGGAATGAGAATTCTATAAGGCTCTATTGGTCGGGCATAAAGGTTCATCTGCCAAAGGAATATGCCGTCAATCAGCTTTGGAATGCTACTGATTATGACATTGCGAACGGTCTTGTCAGCGCTGATAAATCAGGAATATATTGGAAACTCACTTCGGACGTTTATATAGGCCCGCTTATGGGGCCCGCTGCCGACAACTTTGCTACGCATGATATCACGATACACGAGGATATGACATACTCGACGCCCTATATAGGTTACGAGACAAGTCCCGAGACGGTCACAGAAGATATAAACATGCTTCCTGAAAAATCCGGCAGCTTTACCAATCTCACGGTAAGATGGGAGTCCCCTTTTGGCGCAGAAACGCGGTACTATGAAGACATATTAAATTACATCGATGACACCCTTAAAGCATTTACCGCGAACGGCTTTAACTGGTGGTCTGCCGAAGGTTTTTATTCAACTTTATCCACACCGCCGGTGCAGAACATTGTAGGTACCAATCCTATTGAATATGGGCGTTTCACTTATTTCTACCCCGAGCTTTTTGAAGTGCTGCAAAGGTACATGGCCCCCGGCTGGTGCGAGTTCAGCGCCGGCGCCGAGGGGCAGGGCAGCGTTTCGGGCTCGCAGATGCTCATCGCCGGCGGCTCCGCCACCCTCACGGCAACGCCCGACGACGGCGCGGAATTCCTTGGTTGGTACCTTGACGGCGCGCTTGTCTCCGACAACCCGGTCTACACCGCAACCGTCACCGCAGATACCCGCCTGGTTGCGAAATTCACGCCCGACGCGGTTTTGGGAGATCTCAACTCCGACGGCGAAGTGACCGTTAAGGACGGAGTCCTGATGCAGCGCGTGCTCGCCGAGCTTGAGACCGACCCGAAAATCCTCGCCCTCGCCGATTTGAACGCCGACGGCGAGATCACCGTTAAAGACGGCGTGAAAATGCAGAGGATACTTGCGAAGTTAGAGTAGGTTTAATTCGAAACAAGCAAAGAAAAGCACAAAGCATAGGGGCGCTATCCCCTATGCTTTGCGTTTGTAATCGGTGCAATACGAAAATCACATTGTCAAAAAAATATAATTCAATCCCCCATAAATTTTCCTAAACGCTAACCGGTGGGGGACATTTGACACTATATTTACGAAGATCTTCAAAGGAGCAGAATTATGGATATAAAAACGGCGGCGGAAATGCTGAAAGACAACCTGCCGGCGATTTACGGGTATGCCGTGCGGAACCTTTACGAATCTGGCGACGCCGAGGATATGGCGCAGGACATCGTCTGCGAAGTGCTCGAATCGATAAAAAACGGGAATCTTAACGACGACCGCGCATTTTGGGGATACGTCTGGGCGACCGCAAAAAATATCCTTCGCGTATACATTCGCCGCGAGGAGCAGAGAAAAAAACACGAAACGGCCGCGGAAAAGACGTTTTATCAGGAAACTATCATTCCCTCGCCGGAGGACGGCGTTATCGACGCCTCCCAAAACGCCGAGGATATCTATCTCATACGGCGGGAGCTCTCGCTTTTGTCGAAGACGCGCCGCGAGGTCTCCGTGCGATATTATATCCGCAATAAATCCTGCTCGGAAATTTCGGAGGAACTCAACATAAGCGTCGAGGCGGTGAAATATCACCTGTTCAAGGCGCGCGCCAAAATGAAAGAGGGTTACTATATGGAGAGAAAATTGGGCAGAAAAAGCTATGACCCGGGAAGATTTAAGATAGATTTCTGGGGCGATTGGAATCACTATTCCGACTTTTTTAACAGGAAAATTCTTGGGGCGATCGCCTTGGCGGCATATTATGCCCCGGTCTCGGCGGAGGAGCTTTCGGTAGAGCTCGGCGTCGCGATGCCCTATCTTGAAGACGAAATAGAGGCGCTTTTAGCGGCGGGAATTATCGCGAAAATCGGCGGCAAATATCAGACAAACATCGTTATCCTCACCGCCGAATATGAAAAAGAGGCGGACAAGAAGCTGACGGCTCTCGTTTCGCGCAGGGCGGAGGAAATATTCGAGGATATTAAAAAAACAGCCCCCGAAGTGCGGAAGCTCGACTTCAGCGGCAAAAATTACGACGACAACAGGCTTTTGTTTATGCTTTTAAACATCGCCGTCGTGAACGGGTTTATCTATGCGCACAATAAATCCCCCTTAGGCGATCCTCAGCCCCTGAAACTGGGCGGCCACGGCTGGGTGTTCGGGTACGACAGCGGATATGACAACAGCCGATTTATGGGCGTTACTTTGCACACCGAGGTTCCGGAGAGCAGCTCATGGTTCTCGGCAGAAAATTACAGGGCGATCGGAAAGTGCCAGCTCTGGAATCACTGGAAATTCAGCGAAAAGACAAAGCTTATGATTTCGGCGATAGACGGTAAGCGGGCGGAAAACCTCGGCGAGAACGAGCAGGAGCAGCTTGAAATCCTCATCGACGGCGGCTTCATCACGGTCGATGGCGGCGTTATGAGGCCCGAATTCCCGGTATTTTCCGAGGCGGCGTATAACGAACTGACCGAAAAATATCTCAAACCCGCCATTGAAAAGGTCGGAAGCATGATGATCGACGCCTCGGGAGCCTGCGAAAAGATACTTGTCTCTCACGCTCCGGCAAGCGTTCGCGGCCAATGCGGCGACATCGCGAAAATCCACCACCGCCTCGAAACGGGGGCAATACTCCTTGAGGAGCTCATGGCCCGCGGCGACCTTGCGCTGCCCGCGGGAAAAGTCCCGCTCTGCACATTCGGGGTAAAAGCAGATATTTAAATCTGCGTCTGCAAAACATTACTGCCCTCCGCGTTTAAACGGAGGGCAGTCTATATGATGTTATTCTGTTCTCAGCTGTCTATAAAGTCATCAATTTCCTTATTAAGCCTCTCGACATGATAGCTTATCGCGTCGGAGTTTGCCTCTTTAAGCTGCGCCCAGGTAGAGGGCTCCCGCTGATTGGATATATAAATCATGTTGCTCACATAGCCGGAGAGATCTCCTATGCCGCCCTCGTAGTCGATAACGGTGTTATAGGTCTTTGCGAGCTTGTAGATGGTGTTTTTCATCTCTACCATTTCGTCGCTCCAGCAATACACCTCTTTCAGCTGCCTTTCATCTACGGCGATGACGACAGGGTCTATCGTCCTGAAGCGGCAGCACGCCGCGTAAAGCGCAACGCCTTCGGGGTTGGGAGCGTCCTTGATAAGGCTGAAGCCGGTCGGGGCGGTGTCGACATAGTAGTTGCCGTCGCCGTGCTCGTCTCTCGGTATCGGACAGAACATAAGCTCGCCGTTTTCAATGTCTCCCCAGATAGGGGCCTTTTCGCTTACGGGGCCGGTAAACGCCCAGGACATTCTCAGCCAGAAGAGGCAGAGGCCCTCGTTAATGCCGGCGCCGTCCTCGCCTCTCGGCCCGCCGCGGCTCCATATGGGGTAAACGCACTCATTCTTGTTGAGGTCATAAAGATATCCGGCGGCGCGCTCAAGTCTCGGGTCGTCAAGGTTAGAGACGAATCTTCCGGTGTCCGGGTCAAGGATAACGGGCAGGGTTCCGCAGGAGGCCATGAACGCGGGGCTCACTCCCCAGCCGTCAAGGGCAAATCTGTCCTCGTCGGGATCGCTGAACGCAAGGCACATATCGTAGAATTTGTCCCAAGTCCAGTCGTTGTTGTAGAACAGCTCGGCGGGGTCGTCGAAGCCGTATTCGTTTATAACCCTGCGGTTGTAGGCGCAGACATTGTTAAAGGACGCGTCGGTGATGAACATATAGTAGTGATCGCCGATTGAGAAGAACTTTTCGGCAAATTCCTTAACGCCCGACCAAAGCGGATCGTCGTAATCTACATAGTCGTCGACCGGGGCGAAAATTCCGCCGCTGAAGTAATACTTCGGGAAGGATTCGGCGTAGGCGTCGTAAAAGTCGGGAGATGTGCCGCCCAGAACAAGGGTGGCAAGTCGGGTGAAGCGGTCGCTCCAGGTGCACTCGACCCATTCTACTTCGCAGCCGTATTTCTCACGGAAAGTCCAGTAGCCGGTGTTCACTATTTCGTCTTCGGAATAGTTGTGGATAGTGTCGCCCCAGCCGTAAAACTTGATGATTGACCCTGCGGCGGGGGTATCTTCAACATCGGGAAGTCTGATGCCGGCCGCGGCAAGAATCGCCTCGGAATCCTCGGTAGACAGGGTGAGCCTGACTATCTGGCGCTTTTGCCTGCCGCACCCGACAAGCCCTACGATCAGCACCGCCGCAAGCAGCAGAGCGATAATTTTTTTCATAACGGTTTTCCTCCTTTGACAACGGGTTGCTTTCAAAGTCTTAAGCAAGATGCGTTTCGGCGCAGGATAGCCCCGGGCATCTTAATTTAAGTATAATCTTCTGCAAAGCAGTTGTCAACGGAATCAAGTTCACGTTCTGATGAAAAAGTGGACAATCCGAATATCCGCCGCCGTTACAAACACTCGGAGCCGCTTTTTCAGTAAGCCTCCCCTCTGTATTTCATCGGGGAGCAGCCGACATACTGTCTGAACTGGCGGGCGAAGTATTTTTCGTCGGTATATCCGCAGCTTATCGCTATCGAATACACGCTCATCGCCGTCGTGCATAAAAGATACCTTGCGAGCATTATCCTCGCGTCTATGCAGTCCTGATTATAACTTATGCCGAAGCATTTGCGGTAGATAGCCCTGAAATATCCCTCGCTAACGCAGAGCCGCTTGCAGAGCTCGGTCGTGCAGGGCACGCTTTTCGGCGAGGAGTGTATGCCCTCGTGAATTTTCAAAAGGGCGTTGTAGTGGGTCTGTCCGCTTCGCTCGCGGATCTTTTCATTCTCCTCATCGGCAAGGCGCTCGGCGGTCTCGCAGACGGACGATAACGCCCGGCTGTCCGCGCCGCATACCGAAGCATATGTCACCGAAACGACGGTCTCGTCATATCTTCCCGCCAGGCTGTGGTGGATTATCGCCTTGAGGCGGTCGAAAAAAAGCCTGTCGGGGTTTTTGCTCAGCGCCAAAAACAGATCGTCCTTCGCGCGGCAAAAAATCTCGTGGTTCACGCCTGCCTGCTTGATAGCCCCGGCGACGTCCGAAATTACGTCGCTGCGGTAGTTTTCGCCCCGGGAAAACTCATTGCCGTTGTAAAAGCTCAGCTTTACCGCATAAAGAGAATTGTCCCCGGCTCCCACCTCGGCCATTATTCCGCGAAACTCCCGAAGATTGTAAAACCCTGTGAGCGAATCGTAAAGGGTCGAATCGCGCAGGCACTGCCTTAGGTAATGAATGTTGTTTTTCATTCGCAGAAATTCCAGCGCGTTCGCCACCGTCTTGTTCCAGTCAAGCATGCTCGGGTCGTAGTTATATGGGGCGTTATACGAGAGCGCGGTGTAGCCGAACAGCCTCGACTGAAAATGCAGCGGGATAAAGTAGTATATGATCGGCCTTGCGTGCTCCTCCGAAAGCGCGGGCAGAAGCACGTTTCGGTGAAACGTCACCGGAAGCTCGCAGGAGGATTGGTCAATCGCGCAGCAGAGAAAATCCTCCCCCTCGTAGGCGTCGCTGTTCCAGGATTTATCGAGGCAGAGATAGAGCTTCTGCGCGTCGTGGAGCAGATAGAAGAATTCCCTTATTACCGACGTGTACTCCGCAAGGGTGCGGCAGAGGGTGAGGCGGTCTGTAAAAAGCAGCGCGCGAGAAATCGCCACCGACCTGTCCTTGTTTATCCTCGCGCTGTGAATCTCCTCGCTCAGCTCCGCGCGGTCTACGCCGCAGGAGCAGGTGTCGCCGCATATCAGATTTTCGCCGCAGCCGCAAAGAACGCATTCCTCGGCAAAGAGCAGCCCGACAGCGTCGGCGCCCATCTTCCGCCGGTTACGCCGGTATGTGGTCAGAAACGGGTAGTGATACGTCCTGCTCTCGGTGCAGTCGTAGCCGGTAACGGTTATCCTTCCGGGAATTTCAACCCCGCCCGCCGTCAAAGCGTCGCAGAGGCCGTACGCCATATAGTCGTTTGTGCAGATAACCGCCTGCGGCATAGGCAGCTCGCCGCTAAGGTATTTTTGAGCAAGCTCCTCGCCGGTGTTGTTCCAAAAGTTCCCGTAATGGATCTTGTTTTCGTCAAGGGTCAGCCCGTGTTTTTCAAGGGCTTTTCGGCAGCCCGAAAGCCTTAAAAGCGCAACGGGGTCGTCCTTTCGGCCGGTGAGAATGTCAATGTCCCGAAAGCCGTGAACGCCGACGATGTGGTCTACAATATGCTCCATGTCCGCGGCGTCGTCGGTCTTTACGCTCAAAAAGCCCTCTATCTCCATTCCCACGGCCACCGCAGGAATGCCTGAGCCGCGTATTTTTTTGATCACGCTGTCAAGCATCGACAGATCCCTATAGGCCTCGCCGGTGACGATAACGCCGTCGAACAGCTCGGGCGCAAAAAAGTCGTATATGATATTTTCAAAGTTTAAAATTTCGTCGATTATCCAGTGGTTGTAGATGTTTGTAAACACCGCGACGTCGCAGTTTAATGAAATCGCCGCGTCGGTTATTCCGTCCAGTATCGCCTTCTGCTCGCTGTCGTCCGCCTTTGCCGTTATAACGGCAATTCTCTTTTTGGGCATAAGAGCACCTCCCTTTTTATCAATAATATATCATGTATTCTTCATTGTCAACGCCCGAGGTGAATTTTTTAATAAAAAGGTGGAGAATCAGAAGATATGCTATTGACTTTCGGCCCCGCAATCGGTAAAATCTGATTAAGATACGGCCTTTTGTGTGACCCTGAAAGGAGATAGTGCTATGAAAATAATCAGCATAATAACCGCGGCGGTAATGATGATGACGATGCTTGTTTCCTGCGGATACGGGAAAATGTCGGATCAGTCGACCGTAGATTTCGTAAACAGCATGGGCGTGGGAATAAACCTCGGGAACACCTTCGACTGCTCGGGCGAGTGGTTCGCAAGAACCGTCGAGGCGCAGGAGACCGCCTGGGGCAGCCCGATAATAACGAAGCAAATCATACAGGGCTACGCCGACGCCGGCTTCGGCGCAATGCGCCTGCCCGTCAGCTGGACGGTTCTTATGGACGACGACGGAAATATCAACAAGGATTTCATGAACAAAATCGAAGAAGTCGTCGGCTGGATATTGGATTCGGGAATGGTCTGCATAATGAATTCTCACCACGACAGCTGGGGAGACAGATTCGGAGAGGATTACGACGCCGCCATGCAGCTTTACTCGGGAATGTGGGAGCAGATCTGCAAGCGGTTTAAAAAGTACGGCGAAAATCTCATGTTCGAATCAATGAACGAGGTAGGCATAGACGGCATATGGGACAGGTTCGGCGGGACTACCGACGGCAAGGACAGGGCCTACGAAATAGTCAATAATATAAATCAGCAGTTTGTGGACATCGTGCGCGCTTCGGGCGGAAACAACGAGAAAAGGCACCTGCTGATAGCCTCCTACTGGACGGATATCGACCTCGCCTGCGACGAATTATTCAAAATGCCCTACGATCCCGCGGGCAAATGCGCGGTTTCGGTTCACTATTACACCCCCGCCACCCTCTGCCTTATAAGCGAGGACGTAAGCTGGGGCAAGGCGACCACCGAATGGGGCAGCGAGGCGGATTATCAGCAGCTGAACGGGCTTTTCGACAAGATGAAGGAGCACTATACCGACAAGGGAATACCCGTTATCGTCGGCGAATACGGGTGTCTCGGCGACAACAAGCCCCGCGAGGTCATTGAGCGCTGGACTTTGGACGTTGCGAGCGCGGCGCGCGAAAGGGGCTTCTGCCCGGTTCTGTGGGACACCCCCGGCGGCGAATATGACCGCGAAAACGCAGTGTTCAAATATTCCGAATTCATCGCAAAGCTAACGTCGATAAAGTAGAGGTGTGATATGGAATTTTACGCCGAATTAAAGCTTTCGGGGGACAGCTACGCCGGCGAGTTCTCCTGCGGACTGACTATGACATCGAGCGGGACTGCCGCGAGACTGAAAAAGGTATCTGAGACGGAGGACAAGACCGTCTGGGAGACCCCCGAGGGCGTCACGCTGGTTCAAAACCGAGAAAAGCGAGGCGGGGCGGTCGTTTTGTCCTCAGTTCTAAAAAACGGAACGGCGGACGGGATAACCGTTGAAATGCTCGCGTCGGTCGCAATAAAGCAGATTGCCGCCGACAGGGTTCACCGGCTTCAGTCGTTTTGGAGCGCCGAGGGAAAGCACCGCGCCGAAACGGTGGAGGATCTCAATTTGGAGCCCTCCTGGAACGGCTTCGGCATGAGGATAGAAAAATTCGGGAACGTCGGCTCGATGCCGGTGAGAAAATACTTCCCCTTTGTCGCGCTTGAAAACAGCAAGACCGGCGAATTTGTGGGGATTCAGCTTTACTGCGGCTCGTCCTGGCAGATCGAGCTTTTGAGCAAAGACGGCACCCTTTCGGCGGTAGGCGGCCTTGCCGACGACGATTTCGGCCACTGGCGCAAAAAGCTCGCCCCCGGCGAGAGCTTTGAGGCCCCAAAGGCGGCGGTCGCGTTCGGAAATTCCCTCGAGGACGTCTGCGACAAGCTCGTCAAGGCGCAGAGACCAAACATCTCCCCCGCCGACTCCGACATGGGTATAGTTTTCAACGAATACTGCACGACGTGGGGAAACCCTAACTTTGAAAACATCAAAAAAATTTGCGACAGCCTCGCCGGAAAGGGCGTTAAATATCTCGTCATCGACGCGGGCTGGTTCGGCGCCGAGCGCTGGTGGCTGAGCGCCGGCAACTGGAAAGTGAACGAAAGCCGCTTTGCGGGCGGAATGAAGCCTATAGCCGATTATATCCGCTCAAAGGGCATGATTCCGGGGCTGTGGTTCGAGCCGGAATCTGTCGGCCGGGAATGCGAATACTTCAATAATCCCGAGCACCTGCTGAAAAAATACGGCGCGCCGCTGACAGTCGGCGACCGCAGATTCTGGGATATGGAAGACCCCTGGGTAAAGGAGTATCTGTCAAAAAACGTCATCAGGCTGCTCCGCGACTGCGGTTTCGGATATGTTAAAATCGACTACAACGACACCATCGGCATAGGCTGTGACGGCGCGGAAAGCCTCGGCGAGGCATTAAGGCGAAAGATTGAGGCCTCGCGGGAATTCTTTAAAAAGATCGCCGAGGAGATACCCGGGATAGTCATCGAAAACTGCTCGAGCGGCGGCCACAGGCTCGTCCTGCCGTTTATGGAGCTTGCAAGCATGGCGAGCTTTTCCGACGCCCACGAGCCGAAATCCATACCGATAATCGCGGCGAACCTGCACAGGGTGATCCGCCCCGAACAAAGCCAGATCTGGGCGGTGTTAAGGCGGCCCGACAGCGCCGACAGGCTCCACTATTCGCTCATCGCAACGCTTTTGGGCAGAATGTGCCTCAGCGGCGATATCTGCGATCTTTCAAAAGAGCAGTGGGCGATCGTCGAGGAGGGAATCGGCTTCTACCGCCGTGCGGCCGAAATCATAAAAAACGGCAAAACCGTGACTGTCGACTGCACATCTCAAAGCTACAGCCGCCCGACCGGCCGCCAACTTGTAAGGCGGGAATATAACGGCCTCGGCCTTGCGGTGCTGCACCGCTTTGAAAATTCCGAGATGCCCGAGGAGGTTCTGCCAAAGGGCGCGGAAGCGGTCGACGAATTCGGCGAAGCCGAGCGCGATTTCAGCGCCAAGGCGTGGATATACAAAACAAATTCATGACATCTTTTCGGACAGCCTCCATTAAAATGCCCTCCCCCGGATATTCCGAGGGAGGGTTGTTTTTATTTTCTTATTCAAGCCCGGCGAGAATGCGCTGCATGGTAACGCCGTCCGTGACGTTTACGTTGCCGTCGCTGTTAAGGTCGCCGCGAATGCCTGAGCCGGTGCTCTCCTGCTCGGGTTTGAAGCGGCAAATTTCGCAGACGCCGTCTTCGCCTAAAACGTGCTCCTCAACGCCCCAGCTTTCGCCGCAGACGTCGCACTTAGTCCAGTGGACATATGCGTCCTTTCCGCAAGATTCTATATGCCCGCTTTCGCTGTAGGTAACCTCGCCGCTCTCCGAAACCGTTGCGGCGCCTATCGGGTAATAGCGGTTGTTGTAATAGAAGCCCACCTCGATATTGAAGCCGCCGGCGGGGCGGGAAAAGGCCGCGGTTGTGACCGCGGTTTCAAAATAGCTTGCGGTGCTGCTCTCCGCGAGGCCTTTGTAGGTTACGCGGTAGTTGGTGGCGTAGGGGTCTCTGAGCCAAGTGGCGGTAACGCTTGTTTCGTTGACAATTATGTTAAATTTTGTGACCGTGCCGGTGCTTGAGCCGATGGGATAATAAGTGGCAGTACCGACTGTAATGCCGGTGGTGGTGTCTCTGACGGTAAAAGTAATGGTAGTGTTATTGGTGACAAGGCCGCTGAAATCTACATGTTCGGTAGTAGAGGAAGCAAGGACTGTCTGAGAGCCGTAGTTGCCGGAAGCGGTAACGCTGTAGTAGTGGCCGGGAACGGCAGTCCAGTAAAGGGTGGTGCCGCTGATATAGACACCACCGGTGGTTGTTGCACCACCGCTATAGCTTGCAGTCCATACCCCGACGATTGCGCCGCTTGAATTGCCTTCTCTTACGGTGACGGAGCTGATTTTGTCATAGCTTACGCCGGAGATGGTGTAAGAGCAGGTAGTGCCGGAATTGGTAGCGGTGCCGTTGCCGGATTCTTGTCCCGTCCAACTGACATAGTAGCTCGACACCGTGGCACTGGAAGCCCAAGAAACAATAGTATCAGAGCCGCTTGAGGATACGGTGATTCCGCCATTGGTTGAGGAGTAGGGTACGTTAACGGTTGTTGAGCCGGAGCCGGCTATTCCGCCGGTAGATGTCTTTGCAATAACATTGACAACATGGTCGCCGTATCCGTTGACGCTAATGCTAACGGAAGTGCCGGTTATACCCATTCTTTGACTTACAATAGAATTGTTTCTGCGGACTTCAACATCGTAAGACGAAGCGCCTGAAACGGCATTCCAAGTTACGTTTATAGTTGTCCCGGAAGTTACCGTTGCAGAAACGGTCATTGCAATGGTGTCATTCGTGGTCTTCCCCTCCGCAAAAGCAGGGCTTATCGTCAGCGTGGCCGCAATAACCAAAGCTGTTAACAAAATCAGATACTTTTTCATAGATATTCCTCCTTGAATTGAATATCTATATTGTACCCCCCCCCCATGCGGTTTTGTCAATAGTTTTTATAAAATTTTTCTGATTTTTTTAAATCTTATGCAGCTCGTCCAGAATCCTGTCGTGATAGGAATCGTATTCGTCGAGCTCTTTAAGATACTGCCTGAACTCCTCGAACATCTTTGAAAGCGTCTCCGAGGTTATCCTGATGCTTTCCGCGCAGGACTGATTTATCTGTTTTCTGCGGGATCTGTTCAAAAGCAGCTTTATTATCCCGAAACCCACCCCGCCGACTGCGACGGCCGCAAGCCCCTTTGTCGCGAAGAAGCAGCCTATTGCCGCGGCTATGCCGACTATGAAGCCGACTATCGCCGGCCAGTTTTTCACGGCGGCAAGGTCTGCGTCCCGCTTTTCGGTGAAAAATTTCGTGACCTTTGCCTGCTCCTCGTCCTCGCGCATGAAGTTTACCACGGTCGAGTAGTCGCCTATTGTCACCTTGCGGTTGGCCTTATGCTGGCTCTGATATCTCTTTGCATAGGCGTCCACCGCCTTTTCCTGAATATCCTTTGTGAGCACGAACATGCTCAGCCTAACCTGGCCGTTCACCTCATAGGCGTCCCGCTCGTAGATCCAGTCTATCATCTCGGCGATAAGGTTAAGGTCGTCGGCCTTTTTGGCCTTTTCGGCCTCAAACTGTTTCTTTGCGGCCTCAACGTCGCCCTTGCGGTCTATGATGAGCTCGTTATAGGCAATTTCGTCGTAGACCTCTGTTTCGGCCTCGTTCGGCGTTTCTATGAGATCCTCTATATAACCCTTCAGGAAGGTGTTTTTCTCGTCGACGGGAACATTAACCGTCCCGAGGACGAATTCGAGGATATTTTCGTTGTTTTTGGCAAGATTCATGACAAGGTTCAGAGAATCCGCCTCGTTGCAGTATTTTCTCAGCAGCGGATATTTAAGCTGCCCCGGCGAGCGCATTCTGTCGAAGTAATTGAGTATATGCCGGACTATTTCGTCCTCGCTGTAGCCGGCGGCCTTCATGTTTGCGCTCACGACTTTTTTAATAAAGGTGAAAACCTCGTCGCGGGTCTTTTCGTCGACGCTTTCGTTTATCGTCTTGCTGACGAGCGAGAAAAGCATGAGGAATGTGCGCTGATCGCTCCCCTTAAGCTCGCACTGCTGATAGATGTTAAACCATTTCAGCGCGGCGTCGTCCCGCTCCATTCTCAGGTTAAAGAGCATATAAAAGACGGCGCTGTTTTTTCTGTCAAGCTTTACCGCCCTTTCAACGGCCTTCTCGGCAAGCTCGCGGTCGTCGTTCCGCCATGCCATAACGCTTATCAGCACGCAGGTGAGCCAGTAATCGGGGGTCTGCAAATGCTGCACCTCTACCGATTTTGTTATGGTGTTGTCGCTCACCATTTTAACGTCAAGGTTGTCCATCATTCCCTGGACGATCTTTCTTATGGTTCTGTAGTTGGCAAAATCGTAATACTTCTTATTGTTCGCCATTCTTATCTTTTTGTTGGCGAGCTCTACGTTCTTGAAAAGCGAATAAAGCCTTTCTATCTCACCCTGCAGCTCTATCGAATCGACGATATACTGGTGCGACGAGCGCATGGAGATATTGCAGCCGTCAAGTGAGCTGCGTATCTTTTCGTTATATGATTCGAGATCCTGATGGGCCCGGCTCACCCCGTTTGCAACGGCGTCGATTTCGCCGTGAAGCTGGGTGTTATACTGCTTCACCTGCCTGAGGGTGTTTTCAAGCTGATTGAGCCGGCTTTTTAGTTCGGCATTACTCATTTTGTCCTCCTGACCTCCCCGAGGCGGCAACGGCTCTTTCAGAGCCCCACTTTCTTATCCTTGCCACCGTGTCGGGATTGTTTTTTGAAATGGGAACCACCCTGTCGAAGGTGTCCCTTAAAAGCTTCGCCGTTATAACCGACTGCCCGCCTATCAGCGCGGCCTGCGCCACGTCTTTTACGGCGTATTCAATGTCGGAATAGGAAAATCCCTCCGAGGCGCCGACAAGCGCCGCAAGCTCCTCTTCGGAAATGTTTATATGAAGCGACCGGCCCGCATACTGCAATATAGCCGCACGGCGCTCGCTTCCGTTCGGAAGGTCTATAAAGAAGATCTCGGAGAAGCGGCCTTTTCGGAAAAGCTCAAAGGGCAGCGCCGAGACGTCGTTTGCCGTGGCGACTAAAAACACCCTGCTCGTCGATTCCTGGAGCCAGAACAAAAACTGCCCGAGCACCCTTTTGCCGGTGTCGTTTGAGGAATCGGAAACCGAAAGCGCCTTTTCAATCTCGTCTATCCACAGAATGCAGGGCGACACGTTGTCTATGAATCTCAAAGCGTCACGCATTCTCTTTTCGCTCTCGCCCACCCATTTGTCGTATACCGTTCCGATGTCGAACCTAAACAGCGGCAGCTCCCACTGCTTTGCTATCATCTTCGCTGAAAGGGATTTTCCGCAGCCCGGCACCCCCGCCAAAAGTATCCCCTTCGGCGTGGTCAGGCCCCTGTCCCTTAGGTCTTCGTCGGGGGCGAAGAAAACGCTCTTTTTGGCGTCGAGCCATTCCTTTAGGGCCTCAAGGCCCGAAACCTCAAGCCCGCGGTCGACGTTTACCTGCTGAATGCTCGGCACGGCCTGGTAAAGACGGCTCTTCTGGCCGGTCAGGCTGTAAAGATCCTCCCGCCCGAGCCGCTTTTTGCTGACAAGCTCCGCGGACAAAATATTGTCTATCTGTATCTCGGAAAATCCCCTCAAAAGGGTGGCGGCCATTCTTACGTCCGCAGGCGACCACTCTATCGGGTATCTCCCCCGAAACTGAGATATAAAGGAATTTATCTGGGATATTCGCTCGTCCATGTCGGGGTAATCGAGCGTTGTGAGCATTCCGAACTGCGAAAACCTCGGCCAGACGGGATCGGCGGTGATGAGAATAAGCGTGCAGTTTGTCTCCTTGGCGAGATATAAAATGTTCAGAAGCTCGCGGCTGTAGGCGTTGTCGTCGCCGATGCGCTTTACGTCGCCGAAGGCAAAGGTGGAATTTCTGTTCTTTTTAAAGAGGGATATTATAAAGGTCAGCGGGTCGCTGTCGACGTCCTTTACGGCGCCGCCGTTAAAGGAGCCCACCTGCTTTGCGTCGGTGTAATAGCCTATGCTTATGCCGAGCTCGTTCGAGATCTCCTTTAAAATACGCTCCACCCTTTCGCGCTCCGGCGAATCGACTATAACAAGCGGGGTGCGCGCGCATATGTAATCCCGGATCTCGGCCTTTGCCGATCTGTAATTTCCCATTTTCTCACCACACGTCAAAATAAACTGATTCTTTTAATCGCAAAAAGCGCGTCCTCAAGCCCGGGGTCGCCGGCTTCAAGCGACTGCTCCCGCAAAAATCTCAAGGTGTCCTCCCAAAAGCCGGACATCTCGGCCTTAACGGAATCTTCAAGCTCGCTTACAAAACTTTCCGGCAAAAATTCGAGCCGTGTAAAGAACATCGCCCGGCGGACGTTGCTTTTAAGCCGCTTGAACAGCATATCCGCCCCCGATATCTCGTTAAATGCGAGGCATTCGTTAAGGCGGCGGGTAAATCTTTTTACGCCCTTATCCAAGAGCCCGTTCACCGCCGCAACTATCTGCCGCTGCAGGGCGGCGGCGGTAATCTCGCTGCCCGAAAAGCTGCCCGCGCACAAAGCTTCAAAAAGCTCGCCGTCGGGGTTGGCCTCGTTTTTTATGATATCGAAGCATGTAAGCCATTCCTGATAGGTGGACGGCGCCGTCATTTCAGAAAGCTGTAGGGCGGCTCAAGGCTCCAGCTCGGGAGCTTTTTGCTCATCTCCTTAAGGCGCTCGTCCGAAATTTCGACGGTCTTGTCGGCGGGGGCGGCAAAGTTGTCGCGAATGCGCTGCTCCATCATCTTCTCAAATTCAAGATCCTGATTCTGATTGTCCTTTTCGCTTGCCATGACTAAATCTCCTTTATACTTACGTTATATTTGCCGAAAGACGGCTGTCAAAGAAATTCGAGGGTGCTTAAAAGCTCTTCCTTTTTGGCGCGCTTTTCTTCAAAGCTCCGCCTGAATTCCGCTATCTCGCCCATGCATTCGTTCAGGCTGTTAAGGTCGCGGCGGATCCTCTCGGGATAGGCCTTTATTGCCTTAATCACCCTCACGGCCAGAAACAGCGCCGCCAAGCCCGTGACTATAAGCGAATAGGGCGTCACGAACGCGAGGCCCGCGGAGACTATTATCAAAAGCGCCGCAAGAATGTTAGGCGTGTTCACGAACATATACTGGAAGCGGTTGTTTTCAAGATGATTCTTAAGGCTCTCGGTCTGCTCGGCCTGGTCGCTGCCGTTGCTTATGCCCTCCCAGGTGTCGATATGAATTTTATACTGCGTCGGAAATTCCTCCGAAAGCTTCGCGTCGAAATTCTCAATCGCCTTTTTGAACCAGCTCTTTGTGTTTTGCAGGCCGAATTTTCTAACCTGAACGTCGGTCTGCGAGCTGTCGTCGTATATCGCCCATTTGAGCATCTGCTTACCTATGTTGAACTGCTCGTTTTCAAGTGCTTCCTTGGCCTTGAACTGCGCCTCGGCCTGCTCTGCAACGCCGTTGTTCTCAACCACAAGACGGTAATAGTCCTGCTGCTTTTTAAGCTCAAGCTCCTCGGCGTCGTAGTTTGAGATGAGATTCATAAGAATCGCGTCCACGCGGCTCTTGTAGTTTTCGCTGTCCTGCGGCTCGGCCTCGACGTCGAGCGATTTTACGAATTCCAGAAGCTTATCATATTTCGAGACGTCGGAATAGGATTTTTGCAGCTCGCCCGCGTTCACGCAGAATTCAAGCACCGACTGATATGTAAATTCCGCGGGGACTTTCAGGTTGTCTATATACTTTTCGTAGGCGTCCAAAAGCTCGTTCGATATCTTTTCGTTCTCGTTTATTACCGAGATCCACTCGTCTAAGAGCTCTATAACCTCCTGCTCAAGCTCCTTGTCCTTGCCGAAGATCCCGTTCAAAAATGCCTGGAGCAAAATGGCGGTCTCCTGCTGGAGCATGGTGGGGTCGAGCGTCCTGAAATATTCATAGAACCACTTCTTTGCGGCCTCCATTCTGCCGAATCTCAGGTTCATCAGACAGAAGAAGAGGGTGGTTTTAATGGCGTCCTTTCTGCCGCTCTCCGCAAGGGCGTTCTTTGCCACCTCGGGGTAGTTGTTCACCCAGGCGGTGATGGCAATCAGCGCGTAGGAAAGCCAGTATCTCGAGCTCGTTATCCACAGCTCCTCCGAAAGCTCCTGAATGGTGCTGTTTCTCACGAGGTTTATGTCGAAATCCCTCACCACGCCCATTACGGTGCGCCTTATGGCGATGTGGTTGCTGAACTGCTCCTTGATGATCTGGTCGATGCGCAGAATGTTTTCGTGGGCTATCTGCTTTTCCTCGCCGTGAAGCATTTCGGTCTTGAATTTTTCAATGTTCTGGTAGATGCGGTTTGTAGTCGCCTGGATATTTGCGGTTGACACGCTGACGTCGTTCACCTTTACGTCGACACGCGACTTGAACGAATTTATCGTTTTGTCAAGATTATTTATCGCTTGCGTTGCGTTAGACATTTTTTGGCCTCCTTAATATCAGAATCTTGCGACGGCGCTTATAAGGCCGCTGTTCTGCGCGTCGGCTTCTTTATAGGCCGTCCGCCACTGCGAAAGCTCCCCGAGCGCCTGTTTAAGCAAAAGCTTTCCCTTTCGCTTCTTTTCCTTGAGCATCTTAAGCACGTCCACGATCCGCCGCCAGAGCAAAAAGCTTCCCGCAAGACCCAAAAGTATGCCTATAGTCAGCAGCACCGGTGAAAACTTCGGTATCAGAAGAAGTATAAGCAGCAGCGCGACCGCGCACATTCCGGAATAGATCATGACATATCTGTCGCTGAAAATATATTTGAGCTTATTTTTGTCGTAGAATTTGTCAAGGGTCTTTTCCGCGATTGGGTAGTCGTTTTCGCTGCATTCCATAACGCAGTCGTCGATATTGAAACGGTATTTTTCCTTTTCCCTCTCCCTATAGCGCTCAGCGAACAGCTCAAGCCCCTTTGAAACAGATTCCTTTAAAAGCGACACCGCAAACCGCCTCACCGAAACGTCTGTCCGGCTCGTCTCGCCGGCAAACGCCCAGGAGATTAGCAGCCCGCCGAAATTCTTCTTTTTGTTTCTCTCCCTGAATTCGGCGTCAAAGCTTGCCTGCGCCGCGGCGGCGTCGCCCCGTGCGCTTAAAACGGCCTCGTTGTATTTTATCTTTTCTACAACCTTAAGCTCCTCGCTGTCGTAGTCGTTCACAAGCGAATAGAGCACGTTTTCTATCCTCTGCGGAAGCTCCTTGTCCTCGTCGGCCTCCGCCTCGGCAAGGGCGCCGTAATATTTTGCAAGCTCGGCGTTCTTTTCCGCAGTAGATAAAAGATCCTTCATGCCCTCGTATTCCTCGCAGGTTCTGCCGAGGATCGTGTATTCGTGGCCGGTCTTGTGAACATAAAGCTCGGCAAATTCAATAGCCTTTGAGGCTGCCTTCTTTGCAAAGTCTACGGTCGTCACCTCAACCTGCGCGAGCATGTTCTTAAAGCAGGTCGCCACGATCTCCTGGAACTGCTCGTCGGCGCCGAACGCCCCGAAGAGATATGCCTGCAAAAGATACTGCCACTCGTCGCCCAGGTTGTTCATGTCCGCCCTGTCCAAATAGTTGACATACCACTTTTTCGCGGCGTCGATCCTGTTGAATCTCAGATTTATCAGAAGATAAAACAGGCAGGCATTAAAATAGCTGACGGACAGGCTTTTGTCCACCGCGCGGGCCGCCGCTTCCTTTTCGTCGGAAGACCACAGCATAACCGCCGCGATGCAATAGGCAAGCCAGTATTCGGTGTTTTGCAGATAGGCCTTTTCCACCTTTTTGCGCATAGTCTCGCTCGAGATCACGTTGGCGTCAAGGCCTATCACAAAGCCGATAGTTATCCTTCTCAGCTCGTTATAATATGAAAATCTTGTAAAATATTCGTCGTTATACTGCGTCACGTTCTTCGAGGCCGAAGACATGCTCTTAAAGGAAAAATACTGAACGGTAAGCTCTTTCAGAGCCTGAAAAACCTCCTTGGTGCTGACGTCCGCCTTGCCGACAACGCCGGAAAGCGCCGTCATATCCTTGAAGACCGCCTTGTCGAGCTCGCCGCAGTTGCCGATAAGCACCCCTACGTCGCGGATAGCGCTGTCGAGCTCGGCCTCCAAAACGGTGTTCTCGTCATTTATCCTGTTTATCTCATCAACGGTATGCTCTATCTGCCTTTGAAGCTGCTTCGCTTCTTCAATTTCTCTTTGAATCTCTTCATCGGTCATGTTCCTGAAGACTCCTTTCCTGTTCGGTTGAACCTGCCCCGGGGGCATTCGCGCCTCACGCAATCAGAAGAACATAGTGTATACCTTGTATTTTTCAAATACGCTGTCGGCCGCCTCGCTTAGCTGAGACCTGTTCGCAAGGGCATATTTTTTCATCTTCATGCCCGCCCCGGAAACATTCATCTCGTCGTTTATCTTTAGCCGCCCGGCGTTTATAAGGCAGTCGGCTATCGCCGCGGCCGCCGGCGCGGAATCGGAGGTTGTCAGAAGATATGCCTGCAAAAGATTGCAGCTTATTTTATTTCCGAGGTGGTTTATCTGGCACCTTACGCTGTGAAGGTCGGCCGAGGAATGCTCCAGAATCGTCCTCAGGTTTTCCGCCTTGACGCTCTCGCGGTCTCGGCATCTGAGGAGATAGTTTTCAACCGCCTTTGCCGAGAACATGCTCGCCGGGGAGAATATCATCGTAAACAGCTCGGGGCTGAACTGCTCGGGCGGGGTCTTCTCGAGATAGGCGTTTGCGGCGTCTGCCCTGAGCTGCGAGCCGTTCGCGATCATCTTCTTTATAAACTGCATCTTCGCCGGCAGCTCGTCCTGCGACGAGCAGATGTATTCGGTAAAGCAGGCGGGGTCTATTTTAAGGCCGATTCCCGAGAGGATATCAGTTATCGCCGCTTTTACCTCGCGTGAGTCGGGCGAGGAGGTCATATACCGGGACAGAAGATCGTTAAAGAAGCTTACGTTAAGCCCCTTGTCGAATATTGCCTTTACTACCGCCGGCTTGTTTTCGCCGTCGGCCTTGCATTTTAAGACGTAATTTTCAACCGCCTGGGTGGGGATATTCGAGGCGTGTTCTATAAGGCAGTCTAAGAGGGGTTTTCTGTCCTCCGGAGAATCGACGTTGTTGCAGAGGTAATTTGTCAGCACCGATTCGAACGACTTCGGATCCATCTTGAATTCAAAGGATTTTTTCAGGAGCGAAAGCTTATAGCCGCCGTCGGTGCGCCTGTCGGAAAGCATTGCGATAACAAGCTTTGCGGGCACCAGAACATACTGCCCGCTGTCTTTAAGGCAGTCCATGGCGCCGCAGGCCGATTCCATATTATTGCAGTCAAACGCAAAGCTGAGGATTTTTATGACGTCGTCGTCGCTTATCTTCACCCGGCAAAACGCCTTCAGCGTGGCCTTAACGGTCTCGGGGTCGGCGTCCTTTACCACATGCTCCATGATGAGATCCGAACTTATAAGGATCCCCTTTTCCATGGCCGAAATGCTCGCGCGGCTCTTTGTCAGAACTCCGTCAGAGGTCTCGGAAAGATAATTCTCTACGAGCTTTTTCATCTCGCGGTCGGGCTCGCCGGCGGTTATCAGCGAGGCTATGCGGTTTCCCTTTTCGGGGCCGTCGGGATAGCGCGCCATCACGTCGCCGAGCGCCGGGCGGATATCGAGGTTATCCGAATTGGCAATCACCTCGTCGGCGAGGGATACGTTCCCGTTCTTTAAAGCATAGCTGAGAAGGTTTCCGTTCGCCGGCTTTGAATATACCTCTTTGGCGCTTAGCTGCCCGAGGGCGAAATCGCGGCGAACGCCGTCGCCCAAAGAATCGTAAACCAAAACAAGGGTGGCGAAGATGTCCGATTCCTCTAAAAATTCATAGAGGGCTTCCTCCTCGTCGGTTATCTGATCGCCCATATCCTTAAGAAGATCGTAATTTTTCTTGAGCTGCGCAAACACAGCCCTAACGTCCTTTTGGTCGCAGGCGCCGGGAGTTATCACCCTTATCATGTCGTAGGAGATCTTCGCAATAAGCGTTCCGACATATCTCGAATCGATCTTTTCGCATTCTATGAGATTTTTGGAGGCGCTTTCAAGGCGGCGGTAGGCGGTATCAAGAAGCGACTGCCTCACCACGTTCTTTATCGTAAAAAGCCCGTCGTACTGTTCCTCTCGCTCAATCTCCGCGCCGCAGTAAAGGCACCGCCAGATCTTCTTTTCCTTTATGTATTCAAGCTTGCCCGCGCATTGGGTGCATTTTCTGGCTACAAAATTAACGGCCATTCGCTTTACCTCTTATGTTTATGATTTATTTTGAAATTGCAAGCCTTTTGTTTCTCTCGACATAAAGCCTCTCAATGTCCTTGCAGGCCTGCTTTGCCTCTTCGGTGTTGCCGTCGTCAACGTCAAGCCTGAGTTCGGAGACCTTGCCCATTATGCGGCGCTCGATGTCGGCGACGGATTCGTTAGTCATCGGGTCGGAATACTTGACGGTCTCGCAGAGCTTTCTTAAGGATTCCTTGAGCTCGGGGTCTGAGCAGGAATCCCTTATCATTTCGACGTCGACGAGCACCGAGCGAAGGTTCGCCACATTCTCGCGGACATTTTCGGAGATCTGCTGGACGGTGTCGCGGGCCATGAGGGAAATTATCGCAATGATAAGATATGCCGCCAAAACCAAAAGCTGCACTACGAGCGCAAGCGTCATGCCGGCGGACTGGAATATCATGAACAGGGCGCCTATAACCATTTCGGCGCAGAAGTAGTAGATCGAGAACGAAGCCAGCGGGATACCGAAGAATGCGGTCTCGACGTCGGCGGTCTTAAAGGACAGGAACATGCTTGCTATCTGCACGGCAAACGCAAGCGTCATGAAAGCGTAGCTGAGCCAGAAGACGTTTGTGTGCGTCTTGAAGATGGTGAATACCAGAAGATTGAATACTCCGAACAGGATAACGTAGATGAGGGCCGCGCCCAGGGTGTTTTTGTTTTTCAGACTGTTGTTTTTCATTTTTATCTCTCCTTAAAGTTTTTCTCCGCACTCAAGGCAGAACTTTGCGCCCTCGGGCAGCTTGGCGCCGCACTTCGGGCAGACGTTTTCGGCGAATTTATATCCGCACTCAAAGCAGAATTTCCCCTTGGGGACGGTTTTTCCGCAATTCGGGCAGACGACGGTGCCGTCGTCGCGCTGAATCTTCTCGCCGCAGCTTAAGCAGAATTTCGCGCCGTCGGGCAGCTCGGCGCCGCACTTCGGGCATTTTTCCTTTTCGGCCGCGGGCGCTGAGGGTGCCGCCGGCGCTGTGGGAGCGGCCGGGGCTGCGGGAGCGGCCGGGGCTGCGCCGCCCTTGAAGAATTCGTTCACGTCGACCCTGCTCGCTCCGTTTCCGGGGTGCGGGTGGGTGCCGGCGGCGTCCTTCGGGGGCGTCTGGGTTGGAATCCTGTCGGGATCGAGGGCGCTGCGCGCAATGTCGGCAATAGTTCCGCCGACAGCGCTGCCCATCATGAATCCGCCGACAGCCCCGCCGACGTTGCCCATGGCTCCTTCGTTGCCGGCAAACTTTTCGGCAATCATCATCTGGCGCTCCTCCTGCCAGGTATAGCCCTCTATCATTCGGCTGGTTCTGCGCTCCTTGGCCTCGCTCACCTTTTTGTAGTCGGCCTCCGGCACCTCGATTGTCTCGATGTTGAAGTACTGGATCTTAATGCCGTATTCGTCGAAGATGGCGTCAAGGCGCTCCTTGATAACTTCGCTGAGCTCGAACAGGTGGGCGTTCATCATGAAGTAGCTCAGCATGCCGTTTATCATTATCTTCGAGATGCAGTCCTTTACATGGGAGGAGATTATCCCCCTGAACTTTGAAACGAGCTCCTGGTTGCTGAAGCTGTCCCTGAAGCCGACGATCTTTAAAATGAACTTGCGGGAATTGTCGACGGATATCGACATGCTGCCGTTCGCCATTACGTGCATGAAGATGTCGTATAAGGGGTCTTCAAGGGCTATAGGGCCCTGCGTTCCCCACAGAAGATCCATCTGGTGGACTTTGTTGATGAAGAACACCTTGCAGGGGAAGGGCGAATCTCCCCCGGTGGGTATTTCGATGAGCTTTCGCGCGAGCGGGATATTGGGGACGGAAAGGGTGCGCCGTCCGGCGGTAAACAGATCCGCCGCGTTGCCGTTCACAACGAGCAGCGCCTCGTGGGTCTCGTCGACGATAAGCTGCGACGTTGCGTTGAAATCCTCAATTGGGAATTTCCAGACGAGCGCGTCAAGCGGGCCCTCAAACTTGATTACATCAGCAATTGCCATACACATCATTCTCCTGTCTGATAAATTTTTGCCGCCTGTTCGGGGCGGCTGCGGCGCCGAAAAGCCGCTCACAGTTTTTGTAAATACTTTCGGAGATATTTTACCACTTTAGCCGACGGATTTCAAGTGCTTCCGACAAAAAAATCAATAAAATGCAGGCATCTTCTGAGAAAAATGCCTGATACCCGCGGTGTGGGCGCATTTTAAAGGGAATCCCTTAACGGGATTCCCTTTCCCTTATCTTCTCCTCTTCGGCGTGCCGTACATTCTCGATCTTTTCTTATTCGCCCTCGCGACGACAATCTTTAATATAATTATCAAAACAGTGTAGACAAGAAAAAATGCGGCAGAATACTGTATCGCCCGGTAGAAGTCGTCCGAGCCTATAAAGCTCTGGGCCACGGCGAGCATCTCCTTTTGCTGCGACCTGTTCACGTCGGCGGTCGCGACGAGATCGACGGTTATAAGCGTTTCGCCGCCGTATTGCAGCTCCATCTTCCCGAGGACGTCCCCCGCCCTGACCGGCGCTATCACGTTCGATTCAAGCTCAATCTCCCGGTGGACGGAATCGGCGGGAACCCGCTTTGACCATATCCTTGAATATTCCTCGCTCGGGCGGACTATAACGTAATCCATGCCGTCGCCGTATTCAACCGGCACCTCGGCAACCTCCTCGGTGTCGCTTATTATCGTCGTGTATTCGAAGTTGTCGAACGCCCATTCATAAATCGCCTTGTGATCTATCATGTTATACATCACTGCGTTGCCGTCGGCGTCGTACTGCGGCGCATTCAGGGTGATCAAAAGATAGCTGTAGCCGTCTTTATAGGCGGTGGAGGCGAGGCATCTTCCCGCCTCGTCAAGGGTGCCCGTCTTTATGCCCTTTACATATTCATAATAGTATTCCCCGCCGTTGCCCTTCGACATCATCACGTTGGTGTGGCTGATAAGCCTCTCCTGGTGATACGCCGTCGCCTCCATGGTATAGGTCTCGGAGCAGGAAATCTCGGCAAACATCGGGAGCGACAGGGCATATTGGGTGAGCACCGCCATGTCGCGGGCGGTGGTGTAGTGGTTCTCCCAGAAAAGCCCGTGGGCGTTCGTGAAATGGGTGTTATCCATTCCGAGCTGCGCGGCCTTAAGATTCATCATCTCGGCAAAGCCCGCGAGCGACCCGCCAATGTTCACCGCAATTATATTCGCCGCCTCGCAGGCCGAACGGAGCATAAGCGCGTACAGAAGATCCTTATAGGAAAGCTTTTCACCCGGCTGAATGTCGGCGGTGGAGCAGCCGGTGAGGTAAAGCTCGTCGTAGCATTCATATCCGCCCGAGACATATGTAGTGGAGAGCGCCGAAATGTCGTTTGCAAACTGCTCTAAAACCAAAACGGCGGTCATTATTTTTGTCAGCGAGGCGGGGGTGAGCTGCTTGTCGGCGTTTTTTTGGTAGAGCGGCTCGCCGGTGTCGAGATTCAATAGATATGCCGCCTCCGAATAAACGTCGAAATCGGGCGTAAAGCTTAAGCCCGCCGCCGAAACGGAAGCGCAAAGATATACCGCCGCAAGAACGGCCGCAACGGCGGCGCTTAGGATTCTGAACAGTTTAGACATAAATATCCCCCGCAGACAAAATTCCGACAAAAAGTCCTGTTTATATGATACCACACTTTTTCCACAAAGAAAAGGGGAAAATGATTAAAAAACGGTTACAGTTTCAGTCCTGCCAGACGTCTTCGGGCAGGCCGCGCAGAAATTCGGTGAGCTCCTCGGCCATCTCTATCTGCTCGCTTATTCTCGGGTGGCCCGGCGTTGCGGCGCCGCACCTTTTATATCTGAAATGATATGCGCGCTTTTCCTCGCCGCCCAAAAGCTTGGCGATATCGTCAAGGGCGTCGTCCCATTCGGGGGCGTGCTGCAAAACCGTCAGCGCCAGCACAATCGCAGCGCCCCCCGCCCTTTCGCGGACGTCGGAGGCTATCTCGACGTATTTGTCTATCCACCTCTTGCGGGAATCGGGCCTCGTTATGACATCGGGGTCGGGATTGGCGTCGTTCTGGCCGACGGCGAACACAATGACGTGCGGCTTAAAGCTGAAATCCCATTCGCTGCGCGGCCTGTAGGACGAATAGCGCAGCATTTTATAGCAGCTCTCCACGCCCTTAGTATCCGGCATTTCAAACCAGCCGGTCTTGTCGAATATGGCTATTCCGCCCTGCGAGGTGTCGTAAACCTCGGCGGGGAGCATTTTTGCGACAAGCTGTGGATAGGCGTGCCATGCGTTGTCATACTGCCCGCGGTTGTCGGCGGGATCCGGCTTGCCGACGTAATCGACGCAGTCTGTGACGGAGCCCGCCGAGACGGAATCGCCGTAAACCTCGATTCTCTTATGCGGCTTTTCGGGAAGCGGCAGAAGCTTAGGGTCTTCGCCCTCCAAAATTATTGCCGAAATTGTGAGATAATGCCCCTCCATGCGCTTATATACGACTATCTCGTGCCCGGCGTCCTCAAGGCCGTCGGCGATAGTCAGGTCGGCGTCCTGCGACCAGCCTATATCGAAGCTTTTTTCCTCGCCGTCCACCACCGCGCCGATTATCGTTCCGGCGCCGAAGTTGTCGTTTTTAGCCTCTATTTTTACGGACGTTCCCTTAAAGCGAAACGTCAGCTGTGAGCCGGGCCAACAAAACGTGGCCTTTTCGTCGCTCAAATCCACCCGGCCGGTATATCTTATGTTTTTGTCAAGCGGTGATAATTTTAACATGGCTGCGCCTCCGTGATATTATTTGACTAAATGATACCACATTCATGAGAAATTTTCAATCCCGAAATAAAAATCTTCGCAAAATTCCTATTGAAATAATTCGGCGGAGGATATATAATATAAAGGTCTCAGATGCGGCGCATAACGCGCCATAAATATGAATCACGAAACGGAGAAGCATATCTCTATGGACTTTAATGAAATCGACAGAAAATATTACTTCGGCGGCGATCTCGGCGCGATCTTAAGCGGGGACAGGACGCTTTTTTCGGTGTGGGCGCCCCTCGCCGAGGCGGTGGAGCTTCGGCTTTACGGCTCGCAGACAAATCCCCCGAGCGAGATACTGCCGATGACCCTCGGCGAAAGCGGCGTCTGGCAGTATAACTACCCGAAGCGCCTCGACGGCATTTATTATACCTATGCATTCACCTACAACGGCGTAACCCGAGAATGCACCGACATATACGCCCGCGCGGCGGGCCCAAACGGCAGCCGCGGATATATCGCCGATCTTGAAAGGCTCAATCCCGACGGGTGGGATCGCTTCGGATACGTCGGCCTGTCAAATCCCACCGACGCGGTTATCTACGAAATGTCAGTCAGGGATTTTTCCGCCGATCCGTCGTCCCGCGTTCCCGCCGCCGAAAGGGGAAAATTTGCGGCGCTGTGCGAGCGCTCGGCGCTCTCCACCGGCGAGCCCACCTGCCTTGAACATTTAAAGCGCCTCGGCGTCACCCACGTCCAGCTGATGCCGATATTCGACTTCGAGGGCGTAGACGAGCTTTCCCCCTCGGCCTCGTATAACTGGGGGTATAACCCCGCAAACTATAATCTGCCGGAGGGCTCTTTATCCGTTCGGCCGGAAGACCCCGAGGAGAGGATCCGCGAGCTGAAAAAAATGATCCTCGCTTTACACAAGGCGGGAATAGGCGTTGTCATGGACGTCGTCTACAACCACACCTACCGCACCGAGGACAGCGGCTTTTCAGTCACCTTCCCCGACTATTACTACCGCCGCGACCATTTGGGCCGGTATTCAAACGGCTCGGGCTGCGGCAACGAAATCGCCTCGGAGCGCGCCATGGTGAGAAAATTCATCACCGATTCGGTGCTCTTCTGGGCGCGGGAATATAAGATCGACGGCTTCCGCTTCGATTTAATGGGTATCCTCGATTCCGACACGATGAACGGCGTCGCTCATGAGCTCAAAAAAATAAACCCCTCGGCGCTTCTTTACGGCGAGGGCTGGACGGGCGGTGAGGTTGCTATTTCTCACGAAGCGCAGGCCGCAAAGCACAACGCCCGCCGCACCCCCGAATTCGCCTATTTCAACGACGGCTACCGCGACGCCATAAAGGGCGACACCTTCATGGAGGCGGGGCTCGGGTATATCAGCGGAAACTACCACTACCGCCAGACCGTTATAAACGGTCTTTTGGGCTCGGCCCCCTGGGCGGGCTCGCCCTGCCAGACGGTAAACTACTGCGAGGCCCACGACAACCTCACCCTTTGGGACAAGCTCTGCGTGTCGGTGGGAAGCGTTTCTGAGGAGGACAGAAAAAAGATGTCCCGCCTCGCCATGGCGCTCGTCATGCTCGCGCAGGGAATACCCTTTATTCAGGCGGGACAGGAATTTCTGCGCTCAAAGCCGCTCGGAAACGGCAGATTCGACCACAACAGCTACCGCTCGCCCGATTCCGTCAACTCTATAAAATGGAACATGCTCCACAAAAATTTCCGCGAGGCGGAATACTGCCGGGGGCTTATAGCTTTCCGCAAAGCCCACCCGCTTCTCAGGCAGACGAACTATTACGATATCGAGCATTCCTCCGAGGTGCTTTCAAGCCAGGACGGCACCGTCGCCATAAGGCTCGACGGCGGCGAGAGCATTCTGATACTCGTAAACCCTATACCCCGGGCGAAGATGTTCATGCTGCCCGACGGAGAATGGTATCTTTACGTCAGCGACATCGCGGCCTCAATAAAGCCGCTCGCCACCTACTGCGAAGGGGTAGTCGTTCCGCCGATATCGGCGATGGTGCTTATAAGAAAGGATCAGCCTTAATTTTTCAGGAGGTTTTTTAAAATGAACATTCAGAAGGTTTTTGAAAAGATCGAATCTCTTCGCCCCGAGATGATAAACACCCTGGGCGATCTTGTGGCCTGCCAAAGCTTTCGCACCCCCGCCGCCGAGGGCGCGCCCTTCGGCGTAGGCGCAAGGGCCTGCCTCGACAGATTTTTAGAGATATGCCGCGGCCTCGGCTTTAAGACCGAAAACGTAGACGGCTATGCCGGCCGGGTGTATTCAACCGACGGCGAAAGCGCCCTCGGTATACTCGCCCACCTCGACACCGTCCCCGCGGGCGAGGGCTGGACGCGGGAGCCATACAAAATAAGCGTCGAGGACGGGAAGATCTACGGCCGGGGCACCATGGACGACAAGGGCCCGGCGGTGTCGGTGCTCTACGCTATGTATGCCCTCAAAGAACTCGGCATATCCCTGCCCGGCGGGGTCGAGCTTATCGTCGGGACGGACGAGGAATGCGGCTCGTCGGATATGGAGTATTACAGATCGAAAAAATCCCTGCCGCCTCAGCTTTTCACCCCCGACGCCTGCTATCCCCTGATAAACATAGAAAAGGGCCGCATAGCCGCGAAGTTTTCGGCGGACTGCCTCTCCGAGACCTTAATCGGTCTTCACGGCGGAAAGACCTTAAACGCAGTCCCCGCGCTTGCAACGGCGGCGGTAAAGCTTGATAAATCTGATCTCATAACCGCCGCAAAAAAGGCGGGCTGCACCGCAAACATCACCTTTGAAGACGAGGGCGGCGCCGTTAAGATAACCGCTTCGGGCGTCAGCGCGCACGCCTCAACCCCCGAAGCGGGCGACAACGCCCTAACCGCGCTGATAAAGCTTCTTTCACTCTGCGATTTGGGCGAACCGGCGAACGGGCTTATCCGCGGGCTTAACAAAATCTTCCCCTACGGCGAGACCGACGGCCAAAGCGCCGGCGTCAGCGCCAAGGACGGCGTCTCCGGCGCACTTACGCTTGTTCTAAGCGTGCTCGACCTTGAGGGAGGCAGGCTTACGGGCGGAATCGACATTCGCTTTCCGGTCTGCGAAAGCGTGGGATCCGTCGGCAAAAAGCTTTCGGCGGCGCTTGAAAGCATAGGCTTCGTCCCCGAGATCAACGGCACCGAGCCCCACTGCGTTCCCTCCGACAGCCCCTTTGTCAAAAAGCTCCTTGACGCCTACGAGGCGGTCACCGGCCTGAGGGGCGAGCCGCTTGCCATCGGCGGCGGCACCTATGTCCACGGCATTCCGGGCGGCGTGGCCTTCGGCTGCGAGGTCGAGGGTGAGGACAACCGCATTCACGGCGCCGACGAATTCATAAGCGCCGACGCACTCGTTACGAACGCAAAAATTTTCGCCCGGGCGATAGTGAATGTCTGCGGATAATTGAAAACCGCCATTCAAATTAAAAAAGTTTTCGCCGGCCTTTTTCAAAAGGCCGCGCAGGTCGAGGGGCGCGCAGCCCCTCGTCGCGCTCCGCAGAGCGCGAAATCCCTATGCTTCGCGCGCTCCGCAAGGGGTGAATTGCAAAAACAGTCCGGTGGACTGTTTTTGCAAGAGGGGACGCCCTGTAAGAGAGGGCGTCCCCTTTTTTGCGACGCGGCGACTTGACCGCAGCGTCGCAGCCCGGAAAAGGGTGCTGGGAAAACCCGGTTATAGAAACAACCTTTAGTTCGGCCGAGACCAATGGGCTCGGCAGCAGCTGCGCGCAGCCAGTGCGACAACCGCCATAGTCCGAGCACAGCGTGGTTGTCCTCGCTTTGCCGAGCAAAGCTCGGCAAATAACCGCCATATACGAAAAAAGCAGACGTACGCCGCCTGCTTTTTTATTTATCATACTATTACTCCACCGTCACGCTCTTCGCGAGGTTTCTCGGCTTGTCGACGTCGAGGCCCTTGGCGCAGCTGATGTAATATCCCAAAAGCTGCAGCGGAATGACCGCAAGGCTTGCCAAAAACAGGTGGTCGGTGTTCGGAATGTACACCGTAAAGTCGGCGAGATCCTCAATCGCGTAGTTGCCGTAGCATGTGAGGCCCATAAGATAGGCCCCGCGGCTCTTTACCTCAACCATGTTCGAAACCGTCTTCTCGTAGAGCGCCTGCTGGGTGACGACGCCGATCACAAGCGTGCCGTCCTCAATAAGGCTTATCGGCCCGTGCTTAAGCTCGCCGGCGGCGTAGGCCTCGGAATGGATATAGCTTATCTCCTTCATCTTGAGGCTTCCCTCAAGCCCTACGGCGTAGTCGATTCCTCTGCCGATAAAGAACGCGTCCTTGACGGCGGCAAACTTCGCGGCGAACCACTGGATCCTCTCCTTGTCCTCCAAAACGCGCTCTATCTTCTGGGGGATCCCCGAAAGCTCGTCGAGAAGGCGCTTATATTCCTCCTCCGAGATCTCTCCACGCGCGCTTGCAAACTGTATTGCGAGCATATATCCCGCCGCAAGCTGGCAGCTGTACGCCTTTGTGGTGGCAACGGATATCTCGGGGCCGGCGAGGGTGTAAAATACGTTGTCCGCCTCTCTTGCGATGGACGAGCCCACCACGTTGACGATCCCGAGCGTCTTTGCGCCCGAGGCTTTCGCCATCTTAAGGGCGGCGAGGCTGTCGGCGGTCTCCCCCGACTGGCTGATGATTATAACCAGGCTGTCCTCGCGCAGCTTCATCTTTCTGTATCTGAATTCCGAGGCAAGCTCTACCCTCACCGAAAGCGAGGTGAGCTCCTCTATAACATACTGCACCGCCATGCCGACGTGATACGCCGAGCCGCAGGCGACGATATAGATGTTCCTTATCTTTTTGATGTCCTCGTCCGAAAGGCCCACTTCGGAAAAATCTATCCTGCCGTCCTTGAGAACGGAATTTATCGTGTCGCGGACTGCCTTGGGCTGCTCGTGGATCTCCTTGAGCATAAAGTGCTCGTAGCCCGCCTTTTCGGCCGCCTCGGTGTTCCACTTTATCTCGGTGACCTCTTTTTGTATTGGCTCGCGGTCGATGTTGTAAAACTCTACCTCGCCCTCTTTGAGCTTTGCGATTTCAAGGTCGCCGACGTAATAGACGCTGCGGGTGTATTTCAATATTGCGGGGACGTCGGAGGCAAGATAGCTCTCGCCGTCGGCAACGCCGATTATCATCGGGCTGTCCTTGCGGATAGCATATACCTCTCCCGGGTATTCCGAGAACATCATCGCGAGGGCGTATGAGCCGCGGATCCTCGTCATGGCGCGGGCGAGCGCGTCGACGGGGCCGCCGTTGTACTTTTTATAGTAGTAGTCTACAAGCTTTACCGCCACCTCGGTGTCGGTGCTGCTCGAAAAGCCGTAGCCGCTCTTTATCAGCTTAGCTTTCAGCTCCTGATAGTTCTCTATAATGCCGTTGTGAACGCCGACGACGTTAAGGTCGTCCGAGGCGTGGGGGTGGGCGTTTGTAACCGAGGGCTCGCCGTGGGTGGCCCAGCGGGTGTGGCCTATTCCGCAGGTGCCGGATACCGCCTGACCCTCGTCGGTCATCTCCCTCAAAATTTTAAGCTTTCCCTTTGCCTTGACAATCTCCACGGGCTTGCTGCCGTCCCTTACGGCTATGCCCGCAGAATCGTATCCGCGGTATTCAAGCTTTGCAAGGCCGTCCAAAAGAACCGGCGCCGCCTGCTTTTTCCCCGAAAAGCCTACTATTCCGCACATATAAAATCAACCTCATTTCGTTAATGATATTTTATTCCGCCGCGTGGCCCTTTTTCACGATGACGTCGACTATTCTGTCAACGCATTCGCGGCACAAAGTTTCGGTCTCGGCCTCGGCCATAACGCGGATAAGCGGCTCGGTGCCGCTTTCGCGGACGAGTATGCGCCCCTGCGAGCCGAGCCTGTCGGTCTCGGCCTTTACCGCCGCCGCAACGTCGGGATCCGCCTGGGCGGCCGCCTTGTCCTTTACTCTGACGTTTTTGAGAATCTGCGGGTAGATGACAAGCCCTTCGCAGAGCTCGCTCATCTTCTTTTTCTTCGCGAGCATTACCTCCATCATCTTAAGGCTTGTAAGAATGCCGTCGCCGGTGGAGGCGTATTTCGTGAAGATTATGTGCCCCGACTGCTCGCCGCCGAGACGGCAGCCGTTTTTCTGCATGTATTCGTAGACATATTTGTCGCCGACCGCGGTTTTGACATATCCTATGCCCTCTTCGTCAAAGGCTTTGTAAAGCCCGAAGTTTGACATCACCGTCGTGACGACCGTGTTGTTCAGAAGCTTTCCGCGCTCGCGCATGTATTTTCCGTAGATGTAAAGAATGTGGTCGCCGGTGATTACGTTCCCCTTTTCGTCTACGCAAAGGCACCTGTCGGCGTCGCCGTCATAGGCAAAGCCCACGTCGAGCTCCTTTTCAACGACAAGCTTCTGCAAATTTTCAATGTGGGTGGAGCCGACGCCGTTGTTGATGTTAAGTCCGTCCGGCTCGGCGCCGATAAGATAGGTCTTCGCGCCGAGGGCGTCGAACACCGACTTTGCGATGTTCCAGCTCGAGCCGTTGGCGCAGTCGAGACCCACTTTGACCCCGCGGAAGGAATAGATTCCGAGGGAGATGAGATAGCCTATGTAGCGGTTTCTTCCCGAAACATAGTCTACCGTGCGGCCGATGGCTTCTCTCTTGGCGTAGGGAAGCTCGCTCAAAGTCTCTCCGAAGACGGTAACGCTGCCGTCTATGTAGTTTTCGATAAGCGAGATGGTCTGCTCGTCCATCTTCTCGCCCGAGCCGTTGATGAGCTTTATCCCGTTATCGTAATAGGGGTTGTGGCTCGCCGAGATCATTATGCCGCAGTCGAAGTCATCGATCTTGGTGATGTAGGCGACGGACGGCGTGGTGGTGACGTGCAGAAGATAGGCGTCGGCGCCGGAGGCCGTGAGGCCGCCGACAAGTGCGTACTCAAACATATAGCTCGAGCGGCGGGTGTCCTTGCCGATGACTATTCTTGCGGGCTCGTCGGAGCCTGCGCGGCGCTTGAGTTCGCCGAAATACCAGCCCAAAAATCTTCCGACCTTGTGCGCGTGATCGGCCGTAAGCCCGACGTTTGCTTCCCCGCGGAAGCCGTCGGTGCCGAAGTATTTACCCATAGTAACTCATTTCCTTTCAAGAGCGCAAATTTTCACATATACTATATTATAAGGCCTGCGCATGGTTTTGTCAACCGAAATGAGAAAAAAGATTTGGCCTTTCAGGCCAAATCAAGAAGATAGAAGTTAGAAATTAGAAGTTAGAGTTTCAAGGTGTCGCCTGCGGCGACATATTTAAATACTGCGCACGGAACGAACACTCCCGAGAAAAATCAAAAAGTTTTCGCCGGCCTTTTTCAAAAGGCCGCGGGGGTCTCGGGGGCAGAGCCCCTCGTCGCGCTCCGCAGAGCGCGAAATCTCCCCGGAGGACGCCGAGCAGGCGTACTCCGGTAATGCGAAGCGAAGCGCAGGACGGGGAGAAAAAACTGTCCGGTGGACAGTTTTTTCGCGGGGAGACCCTCGCCGGGGGTCTCCCCGGGTACTGTCAAGTATTTTTCGCAAATTCATATAGAATGAAGTAATATTTTTGGATTATCACCCTCGGCATGCCG
>CANQPB010000021.1 GCA_947625615.1 uncultured Clostridia bacterium
ATGCGACGCAATAGCGAAACATTTCGGGCTGTGCAAATAAGATTTTATGAAGACGTACAGAAATAACTATCCCTCGGTTTTGCCGGGGGATAGTTATTTTCAAAGACATGGCATAGTCGCCGATAGATTCGGCGCTTTGCTGCCGCTGATCGCCCGGCAAACAAAAAGAAACGCCCCGCGGGAGGGCGTCCCTTAAATTAGATGTGGCCTAAAAGGCCACATCAAGAAGATAGAAGTTAGAAATTAGAAGTTAGAGTTTCGAGGTGTCGCCTACAGCGACATATATAAATATTTTTAATAATGCGTGCAGATTGGACATTCCCCTTAAATTCAACAATATCACAGCAGATCGGACATTGAGTAAAGCCCGGCGGGGCGGCCGTTCAGAAAGACAGCGGCGTTTACCGCGCCGACCGCGAAGACCTCTTTAGAGGCGGCGGAATGGCTGAGGGTGATAACCTCGTCGCGGCCGGCGAAGACGATTTCGTGCTCGCCGACAATGGTGCCCCCGCGGACGGAATGAATGCCTATCTCGGAGGGCTCCCGCTTTCTGCGGACGCTGTGGCGGTCGTACATATAGTGGCAGTCCCCTCCCCTCGCCTCGTTGATCTTATCGGCGAGCATGAGCGCGGTGCCGCTCGGGGCGTCGATCTTCTTGTTATGGTGGCGCTCAATTATCTCGACGTCAAACTGCTCCCCCAAAAAGGCGGCGGCCCTTTTGGCGAGCTCGGAAAGAAGATTTATGCCGAGGGACATGTTCGCCGTGAAAAAGAGGGGGATCTTTTCGGAGGCGGCGCGGATCTTTTCCACCTGCTCGGGGGTGTAGCCGGTGGTGGCGAGGACGGCGGCTATGCCGTTTGTCAGGCAGTAGCCTAAAATGCCGTCGAGGGCGGACGGGTTGGAAAAATCTATCACGACGTCGGGGAATTCGGCAAGCTCGCCAAAGGAGGATACCACCGGAAAGTCGGAAAACTTTACAGGGTTCACGTCGACGCCGGCGATTGTTACGATGTCGTCACGGGAGGAAATTATCTCGGATATCACCCTGCCCATCTTGCCGCAGGCGCCGCAGATAACGGTTTTTGTCATTTTTGTTTCACGTCCTTAAATTAGTGGGAGTATTGATATGCGGCCATTGTGAAGCACATCTACTTTACAAGATCATGCATCTTTAATTCGTTGAAAAGCATGTTTTTATCGCCGTCGGTCATTTCAAAGAGGGGCGGGCGCACCGGGCCGACGCCGAGGCCCATCATGTTCATCGCCTCTTTAACCGGCACCGGGTTGACGTCGGCAAAGAGCGCGTTTGCCAAAGACATGTATTTCATCGCAAGATCCCGCGCGGCCAAAAAGTCGTTTTGCAGGCAGAGGGAGCAGATCTCATGCGTTTCGCGTGGGAGAATGTTCGCGAGCACCGAGATGACGCCCTTTGCTCCCAAAGACATGAGCGGGACGGTGAGATCGTCGTTGCCGCTGTAGACCGGCAGATCGCCGCCGCAGAGGCTGATGAGCTTCGCGGCATAGGAGACGTTTCCGCTCGCCTCTTTTATTCCGGCGACCATCGGGTGACGGGAAAACTCTGCAAAGGTTTCCGGCTTTACAGTCAGGCCGGTGCGGCCGGGAATGTGGTAGAGTATCGCGGGAATGCCGACGGCGTCGAGCATCATTTTGTAGTGGCGGATAAGCCCGTGCTGGGAGGTCTTGTTGTAATAGGGCGTGACCCACAGAAGGGCGTCGGCGCCGGCCTTTTCGGCGGCCTTTGAGGTTTCGATGCCATAGGCGGTGTCGTTCGAGCCGGTGGAGCAGATGACGGGAACGCGCCCGGACGCGGCCTCCACCGCGCATTTCATGAGATCGCGGTGCTCCTCGCCCGAAAGGGTGGCGTTCTCGCCGGTGGTGCCGACGGCGACTATCGCGTCGGTGCCGTTTTGGATCTGCATGTCGATGAGCTCGGCATACTTTTCGTAATTTACACTTCCGTCGGTGTGAAACGGGGTCACCACAGCGACCGCCGAACCGGTAAAGACGGGTGTTTTCATAGTAAGCTCCTTAAAAATAACTTGGGCGAAATGCCGGGGTGTATGTAAAGTCTGTGCGTTTTACGGGTTTATCTGTCGAAATATCCCTTGGCGGCCAAAAGCTCCGCCGCGAGAACTCCCCCGCCGGCCGCGCCGCGCAGGGTGTTGTGAGAAAGGCAGACAAATTTGTAGTCGAAGAGGACGTCTTCGCGCAGACGGCCTATCGAGACGGCCATGCCGTTTTCAAGGTTGCGGTCGAGCTTTGCCTGCGGGCGGTTGTCCTCCTCGAAATAGTTGAGGAACTGCTTGGGGGCCGACGGCAGCCCGAGGCGCTGCGGCTCGCCCTTATATTCCGCCCAGGCCTTTATCATGGCCTCCTTCGAGGGCTTGCGGTCGAACTTGACGAACACGGCCGAGGTGTGGCCGTCCGAGACGGGAACGCGGAGGCACTGGGTGGTGATGACCGGCTTTTCGGCGGGAACGATGACGCCGTCTTTTAATTCGCCCCAGATCTTCATAGGCTCGATCTCGGACTTCTGCTCCTCGCCCTTGATGAACGGAATGAGGTTATCCACCATTTCGGGCCAGGTTTCGAAGGTCTTTCCGGCGCCGGAAATGGCCTGATAGTTGCAGGCGAGGACGGCGGAAATGCCGTATTCTTTGAGCGGGTGAAGCGCGGGGACATAACTCTGGATAGAGCAGTTGGGCTTTACGGCGACGAAGCCGCGCTTTGTGCCGAGGCGCTTGCGCTGGGTCTCGATGACGGCGACGTGCTCGGCGTTGCACTCGGGAATGAGCATCGGGACATCAGGGAAGAGGCGGTGCTCCTTGTTGTTCGAGACGACGGGGCATTCAAGCTTTGCATAGCCCTGTTCGAGGGTGATGATCTCGTCAGACGGCATATCGACCGCGCAGAAGACGAAATCGACCGACTTCGCTATCTCGGCCATGTCCTTGACGGCGTCTTTGACGACGATGTTTGCGGCATTTTCGGGGATAGGGGTCTTCATAGCCCACTTTGCGCCGACGGCCTCGCTGTAAGGCTTTCCGGCGGAGCGTTCGGAGGCGGCAAGCACCTTCAGGTCGAACCACGGGTGATCGGCCAAAAGCGTGATGAAGCGCTGGCCAACCATTCCGGTTGCGCCGATGACGCCTACTTCAAATTTTTTCATAATGTCAAATCCTCTCTTGCGGGGGTTGAAATTTCCCGCGTAATGTTATATAATCATACGGATATAGAATATCACAGTTGCGGCGCGATGTCAAGGAAAATATGATATTCGGCCGACGGGCTGACGGGCCGCCGCGCAGCCGCGATAAAATTTGACAGAAAGCAGTTGAAAAGATGTTGGATTTAAACGATCTCAAAAAGAGCGATTTTTACTACAGTCTGCCCGAGGATCTGATAGCGCAGACGCCCATAGAGCCGCGAAATCACTCGAGGCTGATGGTTTTAGACCGCAAAACGGGTTCGGTCTCTCACGATCACTTTTACAATCTATGCGATCACCTGAAAAAAGGCGACACCCTGATTTTGAACGACTCCCGCGTTCTGCCGGCGAGGATCTACGGCGAGCGCCCCGAAAACGGAAGCTTCATAGAATTTCTTTTGCTTGAGCAGCGCGAGCAGAACGTATGGGAGATACTCTGCCGCCCCGGAAAAAAGGCGAAGATAGGCTCGAAATTCGTCTTCGGCGGAGGAAAGCTCACCGCAGAGATTCTCGACGTTTTGGAGGACGGCAACCGCATAGCAAGATTTTACTGCGGGGGCAGTCTTTTCGCCGTCCTCGACGAGATCGGCCAGATGCCCCTGCCGCCCTACATAACAAAAAAACTTGAGGACAAGGAGCGCTATCAGACCGTATATTCCCGCGAGACGGGCTCGGCCGCTGCGCCCACCGCCGGGCTTCATTTTACCCTCGAACAGCTTGACGACCTTAAATCGAGGGGGATAAACATAGGATATGTCACGCTTCATGTCGGCCTCGGCACATTCCGGCCGGTCAAGGAGGAAAATGTTCAGGATCACAAAATGCACAGCGAATTTTACGTTCTGCCGCCCGAGACCGCGGATCTCATAAACCGCACAAAACAGAGCGGCGGCCGGGTGATCTCGGTGGGAACCACCTCCTGCCGGACGCTTGAGAGCGTGTATAAAAAATGCGGGAAAATAACCGCCGACGAGGGCTCGACCGACATCTTCATCTACCCGGGATATAAATTCGGCGCGATAGACGGGCTGATAACAAATTTCCACCTGCCGGAGAGCACCCTTATAATGCTCGTCAGCGCGTTCGCGGGGTATGAAAACACCATGAACGCCTATAAGACCGCCGTGGAGGAAAAATACCGTTTCTTTTCCTTCGGCGACGCGATGATGATAATATAACGGCAAAAAGCAGACGGAAAACCGTCTGCTTTTCTTTTGAAAACTATCCGAATGAAATGCTTACCCCTTTGAAACAAAATGCTTTATCGGCCCGTTAAGGCGATGTATTTCCTCTTTCAAAAAAGCGGGGTATACCGTTATCTCTTGAAGCTTCTCAACAGGGATCCACCCGAGGACTACATCGCAGTTTTCTTTTTGATAGACAAACTCGCCGTTTTCGGGAATAGCCAATTCGCCGCAAAGCTCGATAAGATAGTAAAACGCGATATTGTGCGCACGCCTGCCGTTCCATTCCCAAAAACATTCTTCGCTCCACAAAAGCCGAACGCATTTTATAACGGCGCCCGTTTCCTCCCTGATTTCGCGGATCAGGCCGTCCTCAAGCGTCTCGCCTATTTTAACATGACCTCCCGGCAAAGCGTATTCGTCTCCGTCTTTATCCCTTTGCACCAAAATCATATTATCCTTGATAAGAACGCCGACGGTTCTTAGGTCGCAAACATAACCGTCGCCGGTAAAAAGCCAATCTTTATCCATAAAATCCTCCGAATTACCCATGCCGCCCGGCCTTAGTTATTTCGCGTGGCAAAAATCTTTTCGTAGAACTTTGTGGAATCGAGGGTGACGCTGTGGGGGACGACCTCGCTTTCAAGCCTGCCCGCGCGGACGCACTCCACCGCCTCGGCAACCTCGTAGATAAAGCCGTTTTGGGTGACCCCGTCCTTAAAGTGCTCCGAAAGCTTGCCGTCTTGGGAATAGAGCATCGCCTGGGAGGCAAAGTGGCTCGAGGGAACGACTATCCTGCCGTTTTCGCCGTAGATTATCAAACGCTCGTCCAGCGGGCCGATTATGCTCGAGGTCATCGAGGCGAGCGCGCCGGGATATCTTAAAACCGCGTGATTCAAAGTGTCTACGCCGCTTTCATGCCAGAGCGAGGAGACCGCGCAGTCGAGGTAGTCTCTGCCGAGCATGAAGGTGGTGAGATCGTAGGTGTAAACCGTGAGATCGTAGGCCGCGCCGCCGCCGAGCTCGGTGGTGAAATAGCGGTTGCCCTCGTGGGTGGGCGCCTTGAAGCCTATAACGCAGTCGGAGGCGTAGACCTTGCCTATCCTGCCCTCGTCGAGCCATTTCTTTGCGGTCTTTATCGCGGGAAGGAAGTAGCTCCACATGGCCTCCATCATGAATACGCCCTGCTTTTTGGCGAATTCCATCGCCGAGAGGGCATCCTTTACGCTGCAAAACTGCGCCTTTTCGCAGAGAACCGGCGTTTTGTGCCCGAGGCAGAGCATCGTGAGCGAATAGTGGGAGCCGGTGTCGGCGCCGATGTAAACGCAGTCGGGGTTTTCCTTTTCAAGCATTTCGGCGTAGCTGCCGTAGGCTGAGGGTATCCCCTCGCGCGAGGCGAAGGCCTTTGCCCTTTCAAGTGATTTACTCGACACCGCGCAAATTTCGCAGCCGGGGATCCGGCGGGCGGCGTCGCAGAATTTATGGGATATGTCTCCCGCACCCATAACCGCAAATCTGAATGTTGACATGTTTGCTCCTTTCCCGAAAAATCAATAGGGACTTTTAAATTCGCGCTCCGCCTTTTCAACGGCCTGCTCGAGGGTCATGCCGGTGAAATAGGGGGCGTTTAAATATCTTCCGGAATGCTTGTCGTCGACAAATACGCCGACGCATATGCCGGGGATCGCGCTTTCGGGGGCGTTCGGCGCGTGAGGGCCGCCGAGATCGGTTCGGCACCAGCCGGGGTCGGTCAAGTTGATCATCACGTCGGTGCCCTCGACCGTCGAGCCGAGGTCTACGGTTATCTTGTCGAGCGCGGCCTTGCTTGCGGAATATCCCGCCTGCTGGGGCTCGAGCCTTATGCCGCTTGTGGTGTTAAGTATCCTGCCGAAGCCGTGAGAGATCATCTTCGGCAGAAAATGATACATTATCATCGCGGGGGCTATGGTGTTGATCTTAAAGCTCTCGGTATAGTCGCTCACCGGGGTGGAGAAATAGTCGTTTCGGTAGGCTATCTGCATTCCGGCGTTGTTCATGACAAAATCCACCCTGACGCCGAAGCCGTCTATCCTATCAAGCATCTTCTTTACGGCGTCGAGATCTGAAAGCTCCGCTTCGACGGCATAGGCCGAAACGCCGAGTTCTTTGACCCGCGCCATGATCTTTTCGGTGTGCTCAAGCTTTCTTGAATGCAAAATCAGGTTGCAGCCGTGTTCGGCCATGAATTCTGCGGTGAGATATCCTATTCCGCGGGCGGCGCCGGTTATAAGCGCCCATCTGTTTTTTACGTCTGTCAATTTAATCGAATCTCCTTTCGGGCAGTTATATCCGGCCGGCGGCTGACATTAAAGATAGCTTTCGTACATGCTCTTCAGAAGGCGCCTGCCCTCGTCGGCCACCCACCCGGGCGAGACCACCCTGGCGTCGGTGCCGAACTGGAAGAGCCAGCCCCAGAAAGTCGGGCTTATCTGGACGTCGGCGCGGAAGGTGAATTTTCCGTCGCCGGTGGGATCGGGGTGGATCCCCTCGCCGAAGCGGTCTATCGCGACGTTTATTAAGCTGTCCGACATCTCCAAGACAACCGAGGCCTCGGGGCCGCCGTACATGTTATACATCGCCCGAAGGCTTTTCGCGAGGCCCTCCTCGTCGAGCGTGAGCTCGCGGCGCTTTCTTTGCAGCACCGAGACGTCCTCCATTCTGTCGGCGCGGTAGCGGCTTATCTTCTCGTGCTTGTTGCAGTAGCAGACAAGGTAGTAGCAGTCGTTCTCCCATATGAGATAATAGGGGGAGACGGTGTATATCTCGCCGCCGTGCCTTAAGCGCCTGTTCTTGCGAAGATCGTATTCCGTGTATTTAAAGGATATCTGCAAATTGTTGAATATCGCCTCGTGGATCTTGTCGGTGGTGTAGTAAATCTTTTCGTTATAGGTCTTCGCGCGGTTGCCGACATAAACGGTTCTTCTCAAATGCTGGGCGTTGTAGCGGCTGGTGAGCTGCTGCAGCTTTTTTATGAGCTCGTTCGATTTTTTCTGCGTCAAAAATTTCGACGAGGCAACGGCGTCGGCGAGAACAAACAGCTCCTCGTTCTGGAAAAGGCGGGAGCCGACGTAATAGACGTTTGAATGGCCCTGCCGCTCGGTGACGATATCGAGCCCCGTCTCGGCGAGCGACTGGACGTCGTCGTAAATTGTCTTTCTCTCGGCGGAGATGCCGTAAAGGGCGAGCTTTTCTATAAGCTCGGGGCCGGTCAGGCGATGCTGCTCGTCGGTGTATTCAAGAAGTATCTTCTGTAGATATAAAAGCTTCTGCTTTTGCTTGGATCTTCCGTCCGGCATTACGATTCTCTCCTTTCCTCGGTTATCTCGGTGAATTCTATCCGCGAGAGCTGAATTTCAAGGCTGCGCCGAAATTCCTCGCGGTATTCGTTGCGAAGCGCCGTCTGCTCGGCCTTTTCTGCGGGCGTGAGCCCTACGGTCTTCGATTTTTTTGCAAGCTCGTTTATTCTTTCGATTTTTTGCTTTTCCATTTTATCGCACGCTCCCCTCCTGAAAATAAGTCTAACATATTTTTTTCGCAATTGCAATAGCTTCTGTCCAAAAAATCAGACTCCTTTATTTGCGGCTGTTGACTTTGAAAAATTTTTCGCTATCATAGTAATCAAGGAATTAAGGAACATTTGTTCCTTGTGCGGATAAAAAATAAACGGACAAAAGGAGCATGAAAGAAATTGGAAGAATTCATTCAGATGGCAGAAAATTACCGGGCCGAGGCGGCAAGGCTTTACGAATACCGCCGCAGGCTCGCGTCAGAGATAAAAACCGAGAGAGACCCCGACAGGCTGCATATTCTTGAGGAAAAGAAGGCGGTGGCCGAGGCGGAGAGATATGAGATAATCGACGACCTGCGGCATATCCGCGACTATATAACGGAGCGCAAAAAACATGGCGGATAAACTGACGGCGGCCGACTATGAGCAGTTTTCGGAATGGCAGGCGGGCGGCCTAAAGACCTTTGACGGCGTAAGCCGAAGCGTGATAAGGCGGGCGATGCGCGAATGCCTGACCCCGAGGCAGCGGCTTTTCATCTCGGAATACTACTTTGAGGGGAAAAATATCCCGACTATAGCTTTTGACCACGGCGTGGCGAAGTCCACCGTTTCAAGGACGATAAAAAGGGGCAAAAGGAGGCTTGCGGCGGCGCTGAGATTTGCGGTGAGAGGCTGAGGCGGGACGCGGTATGGGGCGGGAGGGAGGGCGCAGTTTTGCGAAAATTTGTGCTAAGGGAGCGTCCCGCCGTCCCGAAAGTTTGCACCGGGCGGGTAAATTTTGCATTAAGGGGGCAATCGGGGCTGTTTTGGGTTGATTTTTTTGAAAAAGTATGGTAAAATAGTCACGGAAGCCTATAATCATGAATTTTAATTCCGACAGGGTTAGGAGGGCATAACCATGAAACTGATTTTTGCTGTTATCAACAACGACGACGTTAGATTCATCTCCGACGCACTGGTCTCAAAGGACTTTCAGGCGACGCGGCTCAGTTCGACCGGCGGCTTTTTGAAATCGGGCAACACCACCCTTTTGATCTGCACCGACGACGACAAGGTCGACGACGCAATCTCGCTGATTCACGCTCACTGCCGCAAGCGCAAGCAGCTTCTGCCTTCTTCCTCTTTGGGCGGAGCGTTCGCAACCTACCCGGTTGAGATAAACGTCGGCGGGGCAACCGTTTTCGTCACCGACGTCGAGCGCTTCGAAAAATTCTGATGACCCTATATTCAAAGGACAATGCGGTCGGGCTGATTTCAAACATGATCAAAACCGACCGGCTATGCCACGCGTTCATTCTCTGCGGCGAAAGGGGCGTCGGCAAAAAGACGCTCGCGAAACAGCTTGCAAAGCAAATCCTCTGTGAAAAAAAGAACGGCTCTGCCTGCGGGGCGTGCAATTCCTGCCTAAGCTTTGAGCGCGGGCTTCACCACGATTTTATCACCGTCACTCCGTCGGGCAAGCGGGGCTACCTTATGAACGACCTGCGGCCGATAGTCTCCGACGCCTCGGTGTCGCCCGATTTCGGCGAGAAAAAGGTTTACTTCATTCCCGGGATAGACACCGCCGTCACCGCCGCGCAGAACGTCCTTCTTAAGATTGTGGAGGAGCCCCCGCCGCACGTCGTATTTATTATGACGGCGGAATCAAAGGAAAAGGTGCTGCCGACTATACTTTCAAGGACGGTCGCGTTAAACGTCTCCCCCGCCTCGGAGGACGAATGCCTTTCGGCATTAAAAGAGGCGGGCGCCGAAAAAAGCGCCGCCGAAAAGGCAGTTTCTTTATACGGCGGGAATATAGGCAGATGCCTTGAATATATCTTTGACGAGGGGGCAAAAAAGCTGCCCGACACCGTTGCGGAAATTTCGGGGTCAATGCTTAAGAGGGACGAATATGCCCTTTTGAATCTGCTTTCGTCTTTGGAAAAGGACAGGGAATTTTGCTCGGCGGTTCTTAACGAGCTTAAAAACGTCTTTCGGGACGCCGTGGCGGCAAAGCTCGGCGGCGAGCTTTGCTCGCTATGCAGAAGCGAGGCCGCGGAGATGTCGAAAAAAATAAGACAGCCCGCCCTTGAGAGCATGTATGACAGCGTCGCCGACGCCGAAAGAAAAATAAACGGAAACGCCTCGGCACAGATAACGCTTTCAGACCTCTGCGGCAGGCTTTCGATATATCTTTAAAAGTTAGGATTGATAGATTTATGACCGAAATAATCGGCGTGCGCTTTAAAAGCGTCGGAAAAATATACTACTTCTCCCCCGGCGGACTTGAGATCACCCCGGCAGATAAGGTCATCGTCGAGACGGCAAGAGGGGTGGAATGCGGCGAGGTAGTCTTCGGGAACAAACCCGTCGAAGATGACGCCATCGTCGCCCCTTTAAAGAGCGTCATCAGAATCGCGACGGAGGACGACTTCAGGCAGATCGAAAAAAACAGGCTTAAGGAAAAAGAGGCCTTCGGGATCTGCGAGGAAAAAATAGCGAAGCTGGGGCTTAAAATGAGCCTTGTCGACGTTGAATGCACCTTTGACAACTCGAAGCTGCTGTTTTATTTCACGGCGGAGAACCGCGTGGATTTCCGCGAGCTTGTAAAGGAGCTCGCCTCGGTGTTCCGCACAAGAATCGAACTGAGGCAGATTGGCGTGCGCGACGAGGCGAAGATGCTTGGCGGCCTCGGAATCTGCGGACGGCCGTTTTGCTGCTCGAGCTTTTTGGGAGACTTCCAGCCCGTCTCTATAAAAATGGCGAAGGAGCAGAGCCTCTCTTTGAACCCGACAAAGATATCCGGCGCGTGCGGCAGGCTTATGTGCTGCTTAAAATATGAGCAGGACGGCTATGAGGAGCTGTTTAAGATCACCCCGAAGGTGGGCGCCATTGTCGAGACGCCCTCGGGCAAGGGAACGGTCACCGATTCCAACCTGATATCGGGAAAGCTGCACGTAAAGCTTGAGCAGACCGGCGGCGACGCGGTATTCACCCGCGAGCAGGTAAAGGTGCTTAAGGACACCGTGATGAAGCTCTCCCGCGAGGAACTGAACGCCTTAAAGGAGCTTGAAAAGAACTGAAAATAGGGCGGCGCCGAGGTGCCGACAAACATGTAAACAACAAAACAGCCATACTCGGAAAACTATCCGGGGTATGGCTGTTTTATATTTCACTGATCTATCAGTCAAGAAAAGCGGCATAGGGTTCAAGCGCCGCTTCTGCGGCTTTTAACTGCTGTGGTATGCGCGCCGCATGTTTCAATACTTCACCGTATTTTTCAATAAACGCAGGAAAATCCGGCGTATCAAGAGTGAGAAAACCGTTTCCGAGCGCGAAAGGAAGCTCAAACTTTTTGAGAGCGTCAAATTTCGGGAAGCGAATGACAAGACAGTATCCGTCAAAATTTTCCAAAGCGCCGATTCCGAATGATTTGTGCTTAATAGACGCGCCGTCCCGCAACATAGCCCCGGCCTCGGCGATTCCCTCCTGCAGCAGCGACATTTTTTCTTCGGCGGCGGCAAGCCGCCCGGCCAGTTCAATAGCTTTAACCCTGCGCTGTTGATAAAGCCGCCTGTCTTCCGAGGAAATTTTCTTAGTTTTCACGCCGGTATACAGGCCGTAGGTTTCGGCGCAGTAAATGATGTCGAAAGTCAGGATATGAAGCTGCGCGTCCGGGTGCATCTCGGTCTCATGGCCTTCGAATCTGCTTTGATGTATTTCCAGTAAAGCAGGGCATTTGCGGATTTCGTCAACAAGGGCGTCGCAGAAGCGATAATAAACGTCGAGACGAAAATCCGCATATGTACCCCAATCGTCATAAAACTCGGCGGCGTCGGCCAGATACTGCGCCTCGGTGGTCTTGCACATATAGTTATTATCCGGGTCATGGAACCAAAGATAGGCCATTGCGGATCGCTGGTCGTTTTTATACAGATGACTGGTGGGGTAGTGCTTTGCCAGCAATTCGTCGCATGACGCAAGAAACGCCGTAATCTTCCGCTGTCTGACAACAAGATCGCCCCCGTCGTCTGCATAGAGCCGGCGGAACATTTCTCTGACTGTTTCGGCCTCGCCGTCTCTCTCCGCCATAACAACAAGGCCGCCGAATGGCTGCATATAGTTGTCTATCATGTTCTTTGTCGCCTTGCAAGCTTTTTTCAGCATGGAAGCGAAATCGGGAGCATCTATATCAAACGCTTCCTGAAAATCATGGACGGCAAACCACTTGAAGCTTTCGTTTGCTCCGTTCGGCTCATTTATCCTCTCAAAGTGAGAAATGTAATTCTCAAAAATAATGTTCAGATTATCTGTGTTCATTTTTGTGCCTCCGGCATATATTCGGAATTCCGGGCGCAGTCGGGCAGTCGAGCCGACGAGCCGTCATCTCGGCTTATTCCAGCCCGGCAAGAATGCGCTGCATGATTACCCCGTCGGCGACGGTCATCACGCCGTCGGCGTTGAGATCGGAATACTTGCCCTTGGGCTCGAGGCCGGCGAGGATTCGCTGCATTATTACGCCGTCGCTGACGTTGATGATGCCGTCGGCGTTGATGTCGCCGTCTTCAACCGCTTTGACGGTGATGAAATAGGAATTGCCGAGGCCGGTGGAGTATTTTGTAGAGGCGAGCCCGACTCCTATATGGCCGCCCGGCTCGTTCACCGCGGTGACGTGCGCCATGCCGTCCGAGAGAATTATCACGTCCACCAGCGACCTGTCCTCGGCCAAAGCTTCGGTAAAGTGGATTTTGGGCGTGGTATACTGATATCCCTTATTTTTGATGTAAAGGGAAAATACCGTGGTGTCGCCGATCATCAGCGTGGTTTCGCCCTCGGATATGTAAAGATACCCCTGGAGGCATGAATAAGCGGCGGTGATGCTGTAGGTCTCCTGCAGGCCGCCGAGGGTTTTGGCAGGCTCCTCGTTCGCCTTTGCGGCGGAGAAGCACTGCACCCAGCTCCAGGTGCCGTCGCTGTTTTTAAAGCAGCCTATTCCGACCGAGACGTAATCGGCATTGAGCATATTCGTATTGTGCCCTGAGGAATTTCTCCACCCATTCATGACTTCGGCGGGGCTGCGGTATCCTATGGCGATGTTTTCGGCGAAGCTGTGTTTGCCGCTGACCGGCGGGAACGCCGTGAAGCAGCTTGTGCCGTCGGGGCGGGTGTGGCTGTAGTAAACCGCGCACTCGGCGGCCCTCAGCATGGCCGCTTTTAACAGCTCGCGATCCATCTTAACGGGCTTTCGGCCGTTTGCCTCGCGGTGGCTGTTCAGAAGGTCAAGTATCTCATACGCCGCGCTGAAATCGCTGTAGCCGGTGATTTTGAGCTTGAACAGGTCGGAATCCTGAAAAGCGTCGCTGTCGGGGAGCTTTTGCATGGCGATATTATCGGCATATGCCGCAGCGTCGTAATTTTCGGGATAAAGAGGATCGCTGAGAGAATATTCGGGCATATCATCAGGGGCGGTTGCTATGATATCTGCGGGCATGAAGCCGCCCGTCAGCGTGACGACTATCGCCGCGGCGATTAAAATAACAGCAGCTTTTTTCATATTTACCTCCGTTTATGTTTTAAAGATCCGTTCAGTCCAAAACCCTGCCGAGGATATAATCCTTAAGAGCGCAGGAGCGGCTGTCGGCGCAAAAGTATTCCTTAAAATGCTCGCCCGCGAAGGCACCGCGCAAAAGCTCGGGATCGAGATCGCTTAAAATATCCTCAAGCGGCCTGAACGCCGCGGCGCGAACATTGTCCAAAATCTTTTTGTTGCGCTGCTCGGGTACGGCGCGCTCGCGGGGATATCCCTGCCCCGACGGCTCGCAGAAAAGCTTTTCGAAGATGTATTCAAGGTTGAGGTCGCCGCCCCAGCCGAAGCCCTTGGCAAAGGGTATCGCGATGACGTTGCCGTCGTTTATCTGGGCGAAGGTGTAGGCGTCGAGAGGATCCTCGACATGGCCGCAGATGACGCCGGGGAAACTGTTGCAGGCGAGCATGGCGCCCTCGCCGGTGCCGCAGCCGGTGATGACATAGTCGGCGGCGCCGCTGTTTAGGAGCACTGCCGCCAAAATGCCTATCTGAACATAGGTAAGCTGCGCGGCGTCGTCGGGGCCGTACATGCCGTAGTTGCGAACGGTGTGGCCCATCGGCTCTACGACCTTTCTGAGCGAATTTTCAACGACGGCGTTCTTTGCCGCCTGGCTGTTTTCAGTGATAAGCGCTATCTTCATAATCATTCTGCCTTTCTGAATTCTTACTTCTGCCGTCTGTTTTCCGATATCTGATTTCCGGCCTCTGCTTTCTGTTAGGGCTGTCTGCCGATATAGGCGAGTATTCCGCCGTCGACGTAAAGGATCTGCCCGTTGACGAAATCAGAGGCTCGCGAGGCCAAAAACACCGCCGCGCCGTAAAGATCCTGAGGGACGCCCCATCTTCCGGCGGGGGTCTTCGAGATAATAAAGCTGTCGAACGGGTGGCGGGTGCCGTCGGGCTGAGGCTCCCGAAGGAGCGCGGTCTGGGGCGTGGCGATGTAGCCTGGGCCGATGCCGTTGCACTGAATGTTGTAGGCTCCGTATTCCGAGGCGATGTTTTTTGTGAGCATCTTAAGCCCGCCCTTTGCCGAGGCATAGGCCGAAACGGTCTCGCGGCCGAGCTCCGACATCATCGAGCAGACGTTTATTATCTTTCCGCCGCCACGCTCTATCATGCCGGGAATAACCGCCTTTGAGCAGATAAAGGGCGCGACGAGATCGATATCCACGACCTCTTTGAAGCTGTCGGCGCTCATCTCGGTCATCGGAATACGCTTGATTATCCCCGCGTTGTTGACCAAAATATCCACCCCGCCGATTTTTTCGAGCATTTCGCCGACCTGCTTTTCGTCGGTGACGTCGCACAAAAAGCCTTGGGCGGAAATCCCCCTTTCGGAGTAGTCGCAAAGTGCCTTATCCAAATGCTCGCGCGAGCGGCAGCAAAATGTAATTTTTGCGCCCGCCGAGGCCAAAGCCTCGGCTATAGCAAAGCCTATGCCGTAGGCCGCGCCGGTGACAAGTGCGGTCTTTCCCTTGAGCGAAAAGAGCTCCGTAACGTCCATAGTTTTTACCTCCCCGCCTGCGAAGGCTTTCTTCGCGGGCCGTTTTTGTAGTCAATATATTTAAGATACTGCGCGTAGGCCATTATAAAGGCGGCGGCGCCCTTGGGCTCGTTTTCCGCCCTCGGCTCGCTTAAGTAATATTCCGGGGTGCCGTCCCGCCGCCCGGGATCAGGCCCCAGACCCGCCACCGCGCAGGTGTCGGCGAGGATAAGTCTGCCCTCGCGGCGGACAAGCTTTAATTCGGAAAGAGATTCAAGGATTCTTTCGGCGAAGGGGATATACTTGTCCTCTAATACAAGGCGCAGGCGGCACGCCTTGAATATTGAGGCTGCAACCATCGCCGAGCCGGAGGTTTCAAGGTAGTTACCCAAAAGATCCGGCTTGTCCGCCACCTGCCAAAACAGCCCGGTGTCGGGATCGGCATAATTTAAAATTCCCTTTATCGCCTCTTTGTAGATGTCGCCCAAAGCCCGCCTGACCTCGTAGACGCTCGGGTCGGTCTCCTCGGCGGTGTCGGCAAGGGCCATGAGATACCACCCCATCGCCCTAAGCCAGAAGCTTTTGCTGAGGCCGGTGCCGGGGTCTGCCCAGAAGACGGAACGGGATTCGTCGAAGCCGTGATAATAAAGCCCGGTTTTCGGATCGTGCATATTTTCGCGCACCCTTTCAAACTGCCCCAAAATGTCGAAATAGCTGTCCTTTTTGCCGAAGCGGGTGTCGCAGGCCATTCTGAACGGCTGAGCCATGTAAAGGCCGTCCAGCCAGACCTGATTCGGGTAGATTTTTTTGTGCCACATGCTGCCCGAGGCGGTGCGCGGGTGATTCTCAAGCTCCTTTAAAAGCGTGAACGCGGCCTTTTTATAGCGCTCGTCCGAGGTCTCGGAATAGGCGAATATCAACGCGCGGCCGGGCAGAATGTCGTCAAGCTTCTGCTCGTCGGGGCGGTAGGTTTTTATGCTGCCGTCGGGGTATGTATAACTGTCGGCATAGGAGATTATGAGATCCTTTAATCGGCCGTCGCCGGTGGCGGAGTAAAGCTCCTCCGCCGCGCGCATCACCGCGCCGTCCTCGTAGCGCCACTTGTCGGCGGAAAAGCTGTAGACGCTCCCGAAAAATTCCTCGACATATTCTTTTATTTTTTTAGTATCCATATTTATACCTGCCTGAAAGAATCGACGCCGTCTACGTCGGCCGGCTCGCCCGAAAAGCCGGTTATCGCGACATTTTTGAAAAGAACCTCCCGAGCGTTTCGTATGAACACTCCCAGCCGACAGATTGCCTTGCAGCCCCGCATCATCGCGGGGACGGCGGGGCGGGCGTCGTCGGAGAAGGAGATTTTTACGTTTTCAAGCTCTACACGCTCTATCGGCATTTCGGGGAGGCCGTAGAAATATACCCCCGCGGCGTGGCATCCGGTGCATACGCAGTTGCGAACGGATATCCCGCCGACGCGCGGCGTGCGGCTGTCTATGGGCAGCGGCTCTTTTGAAGCGACGTAGTCCGATTTGCCGTCGGAGCCGCAGTAGTAAAACGAATTTATGACGAACGGGGTGAGAACGTCCTGCATTACGACGTTTTCAAAGACGATCCCCCGAATGTAGGAATCCTCTCCCCTGCCGCGGCGGGTCTTTACGCGAAGGCCGCGGTCGGTGCCGACAAAGCGGCAGTTTTTCACGGTTACGCCGTCGGCGCCGGCGGCTATCTCGCTGCCTACGGTCACGCCGCCGTGGCCGTGATACATCAGGCAGTTGTGAATGTGTATGTCCCGCGAGGGGGTTTTATATGTGCGGCCCATGTAGAGCTTACCCGATTTTATCGCTATGCAGTCGTCGCCGACCGAAAAGCGCACCCCGGCAATCTCCACCCCGGTGCAGGACTGGGGATTTATGCCGTCGGTGTTGTGAGAATTCGCGGGGGATTCTATCTTCAGATCGTAAAATCCGAGATTTTCGCAGAAAAACGGGTGGATATTCCAGGACGGCGAATTTTTAAGGGTGATACCCGTGACGGTTATTCCGAAGCAGCGGTTGAGGTAGATAAGATGCGGCCTGCCGGGATCGCCGATGCGGTTTTCCGCGTTCCACCAGTTTGAAAAATCTGCCGAGCCGTCGATAACGCCCTCGCCGCAGACGACGGTGTTTTTAATGTCTACGCCGGTGATGACGCTTGCAAAGCAGTTGAGTGGGTTGCCCTCCCAGCTGCCGTAGAGGTATTCCGAGCTTTCGTCGCCGCCCTCTATCCTGCCGGGGAGAACGGGCAGGCGATCCTTTTGGGGAATGGCCTTCAAAACGCCGCCCGAGGCTATCTCGAAGGTGATGCCGCTCTTTAAAAACAGGCAGGTCACGTTGAATGTCCCCTCCGGCAAAAGCACCCTGCCGCCCGGCGGGCAGCAGTATATTGCCGCCTGAACGGCGGGGGTGTCGTCGTGGGCGCCGTCGCCCCAGGCGCCGAAATCGCGGACGTTTAGGGTGACCGGCTCGTGCGGGGTGTCGAATTCAAGGGCGGGGCCGATATCGTCGCCCCGCGAGGCGAAGACGCTGTAATGTCTGCCCGCCCCGAGCCCGTAAAGGGTGACGACCGCCCTCTCCTCCTCGGTTTTTCTGCCGTTGACGGTTAAGACGTATTTTTCGGCGGAGTAGTCCGCCGAGGGATCGCAAAGACAGACGACTGCGGATCTTGACCCTATATGAAGCGCTTTAAGTTCAAGCGGCATATTTATCACCCCTTTATATATCTGAGATAAATTTTATCACATTTACGCCCGAATTGCAATAGCGAATGGCCGAATTGATGTGGCCTGACGGCCACATCAAGAAGATAGAAGTTAGAAATTAGAAGTTAGAATTTCAAGGTGTCGCCTGCGGCGACATATCTAAATATTACAAATAATGCGTGCGGAATGGACACTTCCTGGCCGGATACGCAGATTTTTCTGCGTTTTTATACGATTTTTACGTTATACTTTTTGAGCCAGTAGTTGAGCTGCAAAAAGTAAGCTATCGTCTGCGGGGCGGTCATCAGCTGGCCGTACCAGGGCGATTTCGGCTCGGCGGACAAAAGCCCGGCCAAAGCCTCGGGTTTTGCGATCTCGAACACCGGCGAGGAGCTGTCCGAAAGAATGTCTTTAAGCTCGGCGGAGACGGCAGCCATATAGCTCGGGTTGTGGGTCTTCGGGTAGGGGCTCTTTTTGCGCCAGAGGACTTCTTCGGGCAGAAGGCCCCGCATGGCCTCTCTTAAAAGACCCTTTTCGTAACCGTTATGGTCTTTATACTCCCAAGGCAGGGTGTAGAGATATTCCGCGATGCGGTGGTCGCAAAACGGCACCCTCACCTCGAGGCTCCAATACATGCTCATTCTGTCCTTGCGGTCTAAAAGGGTCTGCATGAACCAGTCGACGTTTAAATTCATCATCTGCTTCATTCGCCTTTCAAGCTTTGAAGTGCCGGGCAGCACCGAGCTCTCCGAAAGGGTCTTTCGGTAATAGCCGTCGACGTATTCCGCGGGGTCTATACCCTTTAAAATCTCGGGGCGGACAAAGCCTTGCCGCCATAAGGTCGACTGCGCCCACGGGAAGCCCTCCCGCTCGCGGATCTCGGGATCGCGGTACCAGGGGTAGCCGCCGAAGATCTCGTCGGCGCATTCGCCAGAAAGCGCCACGGTGGCGACGTTCTTTATCTTTTCGCAGAAAAGAAGCAGCGAGGAATCGACGTCGGCCATGCCGGGAAGGTCGCGCGCGTCGACGGCGGAATAAAGCGCCCTGACGAGCTCGGGAGTGTCGAGGATAACAAGGTGGTTTTCGGCGTTTAAGCTTCGGCACATGATATTTATATATTCGGGGTCGCTCGTAGGCTGAAATTTTCCTGCGCGGAAGTATTTTTCGTTGTCGCGGTAGCCGACCGAGACCGTGTGAAGCCGCTCTCCCCGCTCGGTGAAATATCTGTCGGCGACGGCGGAGATTATGCTTGAATCGAGCCCGCCGGACAAAAATGTGCACACCGGAACGTCGGCCGAAAGCTGGCGCGTTATCGCGTCGATGACGAGATATCTCACCTTTTCCGCGGCCTCCTCAAAGCTGTCGCGGCATTCGGCGTCGCTTAAGCGCCAATAGCGCCGAAGCGCAAGCTTTCCGCCGTCAAAATATCCGCACTGCCCCGGAAGCAGCTCGCAGACGTCTTTGAAAACTCCGCTGCCCGGCACCCTGCCCGGGCCCAAAAGCATGAGCTGGGCTACGCCCTCGGAATCAATCTCGGGGCGGACAAGGGGGTGTCTTAACAGCGCCTTTATCTCTGAGGCGAAGATTATGCTTTCGCCGCGAAGCGCGTAAAACAGCGGCTTTACGCCCATGCGGTCGCGGGCCAAAAACAGCCGCCTTCGGTTCTTTTCCCAGATCGCGAACGCGTAGATTCCGTTGAAGCGCTCCAAGGCCTCCTCGCCCCACTCGGCATAAGAATGCAAAAGCACCTCGGTGTCGCAGCGGGTGGCGAAGCTGTGGCCGAGGGCCGTAAGCTCACGGCGAAGCTCGTCAGTGTTATAAAGCTCGCCGTTGTAGACGACGGTGTATTCCTCGCCGCCCTGAAAAAGCGTCATCGGCTGGCGGCCGTTTTCGGGATCCATCACCGAAAGCCTTGCGTGAAAAAGCGCGGCGTTATGATCTGTATACATTCCTTTTTGGTCTGGGCCACGGCGGGAAAGCTGAGCCTGCATGTCGCGGTATACCGCCAGAAATTTTCCGGCGTCCTCGCCCTGTCTGCATATCTGTCCTAAAATTCCGCACATATATAAAGTACCTCCTCAAAAATGCCGCCCGCCTAAAAACGCGGCGAGCGCCTTTGCTCGGTTTATTATATGCGCCTGCACGGCGGAGCGCCCGCGCTCATTTTGAGGAAATAAGGAGCACAGATATAATCGCGAATGTGAAAACCGCGTGAAATTATTTAACAGAATGATGTAAGCAATTTGAAGATGCCCGCCCGCAGTTTTTACAACGGTTTCTCAAACGCTTCAATTTACTGTCAAATTGGCGGGTTATACTTAAGGCACAGTAAAAAACCGAAAGGAGTTTTTAATAATGGTTTCCGATTATGAAAATGAAAGCTATCAGCAGGATATATATTCCTCGCAGAACACGCAGCCCGAGGCAGCCGAAAACACGGCTCAAGCCTCGCAGATCCCCCCTACCGCGCAGATTTCTTCTCCCGAGCAGCCGGTTCCCTCTCAAGCGGCGCCGCAGTATAACCCCTACATGGGCTACAGCGCCATGCCCGTGAACCCGGCTCCGCAGCCCAAGGAGAAAAAGAAAAAGAGCGGCATAGGAAAGATAGTAGCGGTGGCAATATGCTGCTCGCTGCTCGGCGGAATAGTCGGCGCGGGCGGAGCGCTCTTCGGGGCGTCGCTCATCAAGGAGGACGATGGCGAGATCCTCCCGCCGGTGGAATCCTCCGAGATGTTTGAATCGACAAGAAAGCACACCGCGCTGAACGTCTCGAGCGTAGAGCCCGGCGAGGCCATGTCCGCCGCCGAGGTATACGCGCAGAACGTAAACTCTACCGTCGGCATTACCACGCAGGTGACGACCAATTACTTCGGCTATCAGACGACCTCCCCCGCCTCCGGCTCGGGCTTCATTCTCACCGAGGACGGATATATCGTCACGAACCACCACGTCATAGACGACGCGCAGTCTGTAAAGGTGACAACCTATGACGGCACCGAATACGACGCCGTTATCGTAGGAAGCGACGAATCGAACGACATAGCGGTTCTTAAGATAGACGCCAAAGATCTCAGCCCCGTTGTTTTGGGAAATTCCGATTCGCTCAACGTCGGCGACGAGGTAATCGCGATAGGCAATCCGCTCGGCGAGCTCACATTCTCGCTGACAAAGGGCTGGGTGAGCGCTCTTGACCGCGAGATCACCCTTTCGGGCGGCGTGACGATGAACCTTATCCAGACCGACTGCGCCATTAACGCCGGCAACTCGGGCGGCCCGCTCTTTAACATCTACGGCGAGGTGATAGGCGTTACCAACGCGAAATATTCGAGCAACAGCCTCACCGAGGCCTCGATAGACAACATAGGCTTCGCAATACCCATTGACAGCGTAAAGAGGATAATCAACGAAATAGTCGAAAAGGGATATGTCTCAAAGCCTTACATCGGCGTTACCATTGAAACGGTAAGCGAAGACATGGTAAACCTCGGAATACCCGCGGGCGCGATTATACGCTCGGTGACAGAGGGCTCCCCCGCCGACACAGCCGGCCTTAAGGAAAACGACATCGTAGTCTCGGTAAACGGAAACGACATAAGCTCGAGCGACGAGCTTAAGGACGCTGTCTCGGCCTCGTCTTCGGGAGACGTTCTGAAAACTAAGGTCTACCGCAGAGGCGAAACAATTGAGATAGACATAACCGTCGGCGAGCAGGAGACGAACGATTCCGCACCGCAGCCCGAAACTCCGCAGCAAAGCGGAGGCGATGACAGCCGCGGCGGCTGGGACTGGGATTTTGACTTCGGAGATCTGCCCTTCGGAAACTGGTTCTAAGCTGACATCAAACCGCCCCTTCCCGAATACGGGAGGGGGCGGATTTTCGTTGTGGCCTGACGGCCACATCAGAAAACAGAAATTAGATGTCAGAGGTCAGAATTTCGAGGCGTCGCCTTTCGGCGACGTTTTTTAGCATAGGATAATGCGTGCGGAATGGACGCTCCCCGGATTTTTTAAATTATGCAGCCCTTGCGGAGTATGACGTTTGCATACTGGCTTTTTTCTGTGGTGGCTACGATGACGTAGGCCTTTTTGGCCTCCCCGTAAAATTCGAAGCGCTCCAAAAAGCCGACGGAGCTTTCATCTCTGGCTTCTGCTTTTTTTATAAGGTCAAAATAGGTCTGCCAGATGGAGACGTCGGCGTTGTCGCCCTCGCACCTTTGCATCAGCATGACCGGCTGATCGACATACTGATCGAGCGGGATAAGGCTTAAGATCGCCTCTAAAATTTCGGGGACGCCGTGGCCGTCGAGCCTTACCACCTCGGCGTTTTTGCCGACCGATTCCGCCGGGAAATTGCCGTCGCCTATGACTACGGTGTCGCCGTGACCCATTTCGTCCAAAAGCATGAGCAGCTTTGGGGTGATTATTTCGGGTATTCCTTTTAACATTTCGCTCCTCCTTAAAGCATATTCGGTATCTCGGGCAGCTCGGGAAGATCGCCGAAGCCGTAGAAGCTCTTCGCGTTTTCGCCGAGAAACGCCCTCTTTTCGCCGTCGCTGAGGCGTGAAGATTCCAAAATGAATCTCACCGACATCTTGTAGGTGATCTCCGTCATCGTGCGGGGGTAGTCGCTCCCCCACATCAGCTTTTCGATTCCGCAGATATCCGCGGCCTCTTTTACGGCCTCTATCGCCGAGGGATAGGGATAGTATTCACGGTTGAAAAGCCAGGTGAGGCCGCCGCTCTCGACGCGCACGTTTTTGTTTTTTGCGAGCTTTATCTGCTCGAGCCAGCCGTCTGTGGTCACCATTCCGAAATGGCCTATGGCGATTCGAAGGTTTGGACAGCGGTCTATAAGATACTGCATGTCGGCGGTCTGCTCGGCGCCGTCGGCGAGGTCTATGGAGATATACATATTTTTGCTCTCGGCGTCCTTAAAGACGGGAAGGAGCTTTTTTAAGTCCCTGTCCCTGAGCCTTGAGGCGCAGATCTTTATGCCGTCGAAGCCCTCGGTCAGGTAGCCGCCGCGCTCCTCATAAAGCGAGCAGACGCGGAACCTGTCGGGATATTTTTTTCTCACCCTTAAAAGGTATTCGTCCTGGTTGCCGTCCATATATTCCTGGGTGACGCAGCAGGCCGCCACGCGTGCGTAGTTCATGTTGCCGATAAGGCGCTCGGCGGTATTCTTGCCGTCGTCCATATAGGCGGGCATCATCTGGCGCTCCTCGCCCAAAAAGCTTGAAAGCCCGTTTCGGATATGTCTTACAGGCATGCCGTTTATCATTCCGTCCTGGCGCTCCCAAAGATGAAGATGGGCGTCGATAATTAAGGGATTCACAGAGTAACACCGTCCTTGAAAATGGCGATCTCTGCGTTTTTCGAGAGCTCGCTCTTGGTTTTTTTGCCGTTGACCGTATCCGCGACGAATTCAAAGAAGGCGTCTTCGGGATTTTCGCCCTCAAGCATTCCGCCGGCATCGAAATCTATCCAGCCCGGCTTGTTTTTGTAAAGCGCGCTGTTTGAGGATATCTTCACGGTGGGCACCGGCGAGCCGAGCGGGGTGCCCCTGCCGGTGGAGAACAGTATAAGCTGGCAGCCGCAGGCCGCAAGATTTGTTATCGCGACGATGTCGTTTCCGGGGCCGTCAAGAAGGCTGAGGCCGCTTTTTTTGACCGCGTCGCCGCAGCTTAAAACGTCGGTGACGGCGGCGGTGCCCCCCTTCTGAACGCAGCCGAGGGATTTTTCCTCGAGGGTGGTGATACCCCCGGCGCGGTTTCCCGGCGAAGGGTTTTCATATATCTCCTGCCCGTGGGCGGTGAAGTAATCCTTGAAATTGTTTATCAGCCGAACGGTTTTTTCGAAGACCTCGCGGGAGGAGCAGCGGTTCATTAAAATGGTCTCGGCGCCGAACATCTCGGGAACCTCCGTAAGAACCGCGGAGCCGCCCATAGAAATAAGCCTGTCGGAAAAGCGGCCGATAAGCGGATTTGCGGTGATGCCGGAATAGCCGTCGGAGCCGCCGCACTTCAAGCCCACCCGAAGCTTTGATATCGGCACGGGCTGCCTGACAAATCCGCCGGCATAGGCTTTCAGCCCGTTAATAAGCTTGACGCCCTCCGAGATCTCGTCGTGGTGATCCTGGCAGTTCAAAAATTTCACCCTTTCGGGGTTTACCTCGCCGAGGATCTTTTTGAATTCGGGGATATTGTTATTTTCGCAGCCGAGCCCCAAAACGAGCACGCCGCCGGCGTTGGGGTGTCTGACAAGGCCGGAAAGGATCTTCTGGGTGGTTAAGCGATCGCCGCCGAGCTGCGAGCAGCCGTAGGGGTGGGTAAGCGCGATCGCTCCCGTCAGCTCGCCGAGATTTTTCGCAACGCCGTTCACGCAGCCGACCGTCGGAATTATCCAGATATCGTTTCTTATGCCGATTTCGCCGTTTTCGCGCAAATACGCCTGAACCGTTATGGGCTCTATGGGCGCGATCTCGCATTTTTCGGGGCGGTAGGAATATTCCTCCCGAAGATTCAGCGCCGTCTTTAAATTGTGGGTGTGAACGCTCTCGCCCGGGGCGATGTCGCATACGGCTTTGCCGATTTGAAAGCCGTATTTTATCACGCTCTCACCGGCGCCAATGGCGCGCAGGGCTATTTTATGCCCCGTCTCGGGATTTACGCCGACGTTGTCGTTTTGATGGATCTTTATAAGACCCGGCTTCATCTTAGGGCCTCCCGGTAATAGGCGGACATGCCCTCGCGGCAAATAAGATTGTATGTATTCTCGACATCATTTTGCATAAAGCCGAGATCCTCGCCCCAGTAGTCGGTTCTCGATAAAATATCCTTTACCGAGGCGGTCTTCATGAATTTCATGATCTCCTCGCCGTCGTTCGCCTCGTCGGTGCGGTAAAAGGCTATCAGCGCGGCCAAAGACATCGTGAGAAGCTTTGGCAGGCGGCCGTTTTGCTCGCGGTATTCCAAAACCGTCGGCAGAACCCTTGCCTTGAATTTGCTTACGGAATTTAAGGCTATCGACAAAAGCTGATGCTTGACAAAGGGATTTGCAAAGCGCTCCAAAACAGCGGCGCCGAAGGTTTTGTCCTCGTCGGTGGAGCCGAGGGTGGGGATTATCTCCTCGTCGAGGGCCTTTTTCAAAAAGCCGCAGACGTTCGGGTCGTCAAGGCATTCCTTGACGGTGGAAAGCCCGTAGAGCCTCGCCGCCAAAACCATTGAGGTGTGCGCGCCGTTTAAGATCCTCACCTTGCGCTTTTTATAGGGGGTGACGTCGTCCGTCCAGATGACGTTTATCCCCGCCTTTTTCAGCGGGAATTCGTCCTCGTAGTTTCCCTCGATGACCCAAAGGTGGAATATCTCGGCGGTGTTCAAAAGCCTGTCTTCGCAGCCGAGCTCGCGGCAGAGCGATTCCGCCTCGTCCTTGGGGTATCCGGTGCAGATTCGGTCTACAAGCGTGTTGCAGAAGTGATTTTCCGTCTCTATCCAGGACTTGAACCCGTCGCCCAAATTCCAGAGATCGGCATATCTTAGAACATATTCTTTCAGAAAATCGGCGTTGTGGTCTATAAGCTCGCAGCAAAAGAGTATAAATCCGGGAAGGCCGCACTTGAAGCGCTCGTATAAAAGCGCGGTGAGCTTTGCGGGGAAGGACTTCGGCGGGGCGTCGCTAAGCTTTTCGGTGCCGAGATATTCAATTCCCGCCTCGGTGGTGTTCGAGATTATAAAGCGCATGTCGGGGTTGTGAGCAAGCTCCAAATAAGCCTTGTAGTCGGCATAAGGATTTACCCCGCGGGAGATCGAATGCACCTCGGTGCACTGATTTATCACCCTGCCGTTTTCAACGCCCCTGAGATACTGGTGGTATACGCCCTGCTGAGAATTCAGAACGTCGATAAGGCCCTTTTCTATCGGCTGGACGACTACGGCTTTGCCGTCGAAGACTCCCTTTTCGTTCATTATGTGAATGAACATGTCGGCAAAGGAGCGCAAAAATCCGCCCTCGCCAAACTGAATGATTCTCTCTTTCATGATCAGTCCTCCGCAATTTTAACGAGCACCTTGCAAAGATCGCCCTTGTTGTTTGCAAGCGCCTTGAAAGCCTCGTCCGCCCTGTCCATGGGGTAGACGTCGCTCACCATTTTCAGAACGTCTACGCGGCCCGAGGCAATAAGGTCGATGACGTCCTTGAAATCGGACGGATAGGAATTTCGGCTGCCGTAGACGTTGAGTTCCTTTTTAAGGAGTATGGAATGCAGGAAGGTGGTCTCCTTCTTGCCGTTGCCTATAAGGATTATTCTTCCGGCAAAGGCCGCGCAGTCGATGCAATTGAGGAACGTGACCGACTGCCCGCAGGCCTCGATGCAGACGTCGAAGCCGTCGCCGCCGGTTATTTTCATCGCCTCGGCGACGATATCGCACTTTGCGGAATTTATCACGCCCTTAGCCCCGAAGCCGAGGGCTTTTTCAAGGCGGCCGTCCAAAATGTCGGCGACATAGACTTCGGCGCCCTTTTCGCGGGCGGCGATGAGCGCAAAGAGGCCAATCGGCCCAGCTCCGACGACGAGCACCCTGTCGCCCGCCTTGACGGGGGCGCGGTTCACGGCGTGATAGCTTATCGTGAACGGCTCGACGAGCGCAAGCTCCTTGGCGGAAAGCCCCTTTCCATCGTAAATTCTCTCAACCGGCATGGAGACGTATTCGCAGAAGCTGCCGTCGCGCTGAACGCCCATGGTGCGGTTGTCGGTGCAGCAGTTGACATATCCGCGGCGGCATGAATAGCATTCGCCGCAGTTAAAATAGGGGTTCGCCGTTACGACGTCGCCCGGCTTCAGGCCGCGGTTGTTTTCGGGGATAGAAACTATTTCCGCGGAAAACTCGTGCCCGGGGATCCTCGGGTAGGTGGTAAAGGGCTGGTTGCCGGTGTAGCTCGCGACGTCCGCCCCGCAGATTCCGCCGTAGAGGATCTTTAAAAGCGCCTCGCCCTCCTTTGCCTCCGGCTTCGGGGTGTCGGTCACCGCGATCTCAAAGGGTTTGTTGATCAAAACTGTCTTCATAAATATTGCTCCTTAAATATTGATATATTTTTTGTTCCAGATGACCGCCGTTTTCATAGGCGCGGCCTTGGAATAAATCTTTTCGCGGTAGGCTCCTATCGGGTCGGCGGCGAACTCGTCGCGGTCGATAAGCTCGACTATCTCGTTATAGCGGCTCTTAGACAAAAGCTCTATGGCGCACTCCATATGGCACTGACGGAAGTTTATCGAGCCGAAGATGAGGTGGTTTTCAAAGCCGAAGGGCATGGTGTCGTATTCCACCCTCGGGCCCAGAGAAAAGCTGTTGTAAACGCCGTTGCAGCCGAGAACTTTATGCTCGAACGCCACCCTGTGCTCGACATTAGACCCGCTGACGCCGATGAACATCGTCGCCCTGCCGCCGAGGCGCTTGATTATCGCGTCGGCAAGCTGTTTTTCGCTGTCGAAGGTGTTGCGAAGGTATTCCGCGCCGGTCTCGCGAAGGGCGAACCTTACCTTTTGGGAATCCTCGGGGCTGCGGGCTACAAAGAGGATCTTCGAGCCGGGGTGATTTTTCGATATGAGATCCCCCATGAACATGCCGGTGGTGCCGAGGCCGAAGATGACGGTGCGGTCAAATACCTCCTCCTTGGCGATCATTCTCGCCTCGTCTTCCGAGCACTTTTCACGCGCCATCACCACCCTGAACAGGTGGGCCGAGCCCAAATCCTCCATTCTCTCAAGCTGGAAGAGCATGCAGCCGTAGGGATCGGGAAAGACCATTTTTTTGGCGAATTCAAGGTCTATTTTGCCGTCTTTGACATAGCCGTCGGGGATTTTTAAGAGCATGTCGGGGTTGAAATACTGCGCGTCGGCAAAAAGGCCGTCGGCCCTGTCGCAGCCGTATTCAAAATAGGTCTCGTCCTCGGTATAGCGGGTGGGGTCATAGCTGTCGCCGCCGCGGATCAAAACTATAGCGAAGCGGTTTTGAGACGGCACCCAGACTATCCCCTCGTGGCCGTTGATGAGGCGGTTTTCGCCCTCGGGGAATTTCGGCCCCAAAAGCCCCTTTGAACCCATGTTCATGAGCTCAAAATCGGTGCCGCAAAAGCCTATCAGCACCGGCTCGCAGAGAACGCCCTCCTTTTCGGGCTCGCCCCTGAGCCTGCGTCGCTTTACGTTTTTTATCTCGGCGTCGCCGTAGACGAGCGGGCGCTCGGGATCGTTCTGAAAATATGTTGCTTTAACTTTCATTGTCATATCTCCGTTCCAAGTTGGATTTAAAGCTATTCTACTACTTTTGCGCCGGGATTTCAATAGTAAATTCGCCGATGTCGGGAATTTTTTCGGGAGCAAGGCGGGGTGTGCCCTTCCCGCGCCCTTTTCCGTATGCGAGGCGCCATAGGCGCCTCGCCGGGGAGACCCCCGGCGAGGGTCTCCCCGCGAAAAAACTGTCCACCGGACAGTTTTTTCTCCCCGTCCTGCGCTTCGCTTCGCATTATCCGGAGTACGCCTGCTCGGCGTCCTCCGGGGAGATTCCGCGACCGCGGTCGCGGCTCGTGGGCTCCGCCCCCGAGACCCCCGCGGCCTTTTGAAAAAGGCCGGCGAAAACTTTTGCGTTTGCCGAGCGAAGACTTCGCGGATTGTTATTGCTTTTCCGCCTTTATTGAAAAGGGTATTGCATTTTGCGGCAAAAGGGTGTAAAATATCCCGTGACAGCTTTTAGCCATGAAAGGAAGATTATAAAATGCAGCAGCTTATCAGAAGGCAGTATTTTACCGGGGAGCGCCCCCTGTTTATGGGTGAAAACCTTAAGATCACCGACACAATTTTCACCGACGGCGAATCCCCGCTTAAAGAGAGCAAAAACATAGAGCTGATAAATTCAATGTTCAAGTGGAAGTATCCCCTGTGGTACTCGGAAAGCGTAACCGTCCGCGACTGCGTTTTCTTTGAGATGGCCCGCGCGGGGATATGGTATACAAACAATGTCTCGCTCGAAAAATGCGCATACGAGGCACCGAAGGGTTTCAGAAGATGCCGCGGCGTGAAAATAAAGGACGTCTCCTTCCCGGCGGCTTCGGAAACACTTTGGAGCTGCGACGGCGTCACTCTTGAAAACGTAGAGGCAAAGGGCGATTACTTCGCGATGAATTCCGAAAACATCGAGGCGGACAATCTCACCCTTTACGGAAACTACTCCTTCGACGGCGTCAAAAACGTGACGGTTAAAAATTCCCGGCTCCTTTCAAAGGACGCGTTCTGGAACAGCGAAAACGTCACCGTGTCGGACAGCTTTATCTCGGGAGAATATCTCGGCTGGAACGCAAAAAATCTCACCCTTATAAACTGCACTATTGAGAGCTTGCAGGGAATGTGTTACATCGACAATCTCGTGATGAAAAACTGCAAGCTTATAAACACCACCCTCGCCTTTGAATATTCCACCGTCGACGCCCAAATCGACGGCTCGGTGGACAGCGTTATAAACCCCTCGGGCGGAACGATTCGCGCCGAGAGCATAGGCGAGCTTATCATCGAAAAGGACAAGGTAGACCCCTCGAAGACAAAGATAATTTGCGAAAAGTCGCCGGAATGCAAGTGCAAATGCAAGTGCTGCGCGGACTGAAAAATATTTCGGAGGGATAAAATGGACTACGGTTTTGACAGCGTCACCGACAGAAGGAACACCGGCTCCCTAAAATGGGACGTCAAAGAAAACGAGCTGCCCATGTGGGTGGCGGACATGGACTTTAAAACCGCCCCCTGCATAATTGAGGCCGTGAAAAAATGCGCCGACCACGGGGTCTTCGGCTATTCGGTCATACCCTACGAATGGGCGCAGAGCTATATAGGCTGGTGGAAGACCCGCCACGGCCTTGACATCAGCCCCGAGGAGCTTATATTCTGCACCGGCGTGGTGCCGGCGATATCCTCCTGCGTGAGAAAGCTCACCACCCCGGCCGAAAAGGTGCTTATCCAGACCCCCGTCTACAACATCTTCTTCAACTCGATAGTCAACAACGGGCGGTATGTGATCGAAAGCCCGCTCGTCTATGAAAACGGCGTTTATTCGGTGGATTTTGAGGATCTCGAAAAAAAGCTGAGCGATCCCCAGACGAGCCTGATGATCCTCTGCAATCCTCACAACCCCGTTGGAAAGATATGGGACGCCGCCACTCTTGCCGAAATAGGAAAGCTCTGCAAAAAGCACGGCGTAACCGTCATCTCGGACGAGATTCACTGCGACATCACCGAGCCGAATAAGGGATACGTCCCCTTCGCATCGGTCTCCGACGTCTGCCGCAAAATATCCGTCAGCTGCATCGCCCCGACGAAATGCTTCGGCATTCCGGGGATAAATTCCGCCGCGGTGATGATTCCAGACCCGAAGCTGAGGCATAAGGTCTGGCGGGCTTTGAATACCGACGAGGTGGCCGAGCCGAATTCCTTTGCTGTCGCGGCGACGGTCGCGGCGTTCACAAAGAGCGGCGACTGGCTCGACAGCCTGAGGGAATACCTCTTTGAAAACAGGCGCCGCGCCGAAAAATTCATCGAAGAAAATATCCCCGGGATAAGCGCCGTTAAGGCGGACGCCACCTATCTTATCTGGCTCGACTGCCGATCGCTAAGCTGCGGCTCGGAGGAGCTCGGGGAGTTTATCCGCAGCGAAACGGGGCTTTATCTCACCCCCGGAGCCGAATACGGCGCGCCGGGAGAGGGATTTTTAAGGCTCAACGCCGCCTGCCCCAAAAGCGTCCTCGACGACGGGCTGAAGCGGCTTAAGCGCGGAATTGAAGCGTTCATGAAAAGCAAATAAATTAAAAAGGGAGCGCGGATATAAAGCGCTCCCTGTTTTTTGCGTAAAATTGCCGGGGAGAGATCCCCCGGCAATATTTTTGATTTTGAATTTTACTAAAGCTGGGCAAGCAGCCTTTGCATGTAAACTCCGTCCTTGACGTCGATAACGCCGTCGAAGTTGAAATCGGCGACAAGCAGGTATTTCGACTTGTCCTCGAGGTCTGAGAGGATCCTCTGCATCAGAACGCCGTCCATGACGTTGGTCTTGCCGTCGGTGTTCAGGTCGCCGTTGGGCGCAACCCTGCGGTGGCCGCAATGCTTGCAGGTGCCGGTCTCGTCATATTCGTGAGGAATTGTGGAGGACGGCTTTTCACGGGTCTGGGTGGCGGTGCAGCGCTCGCAGGTGGAGGTTTCGGTGCCGTTCTGCGTGCAGGTGGCGTTGCCGTCGTCGACATAGGTGACGAAGCTGTGGCCGAGCTTTGCGATAACCTCGGACTTGATTATAACTCCGCAGACGTCGCACTTGACGGAGCGGCTGCCGTCTTCGGTGCAGGTGGCGGGGGTATCGACTATCCAGTTGTTTTCGTCGAACTTATGGCCGCTGGCGACAAGGCCGTTGGTCTCGGTGAAGCCGCAGCGGTTGCAGCTGCGGGATTCGGTGCCGCTGTCGTCGCAGTCGGGCATGTCGACGGTGCTCCAGGGGCCCCAATCGTGGCCGAGCGCGGAATTAAGAATTTCGCGGGTGTCGGTGGCGTGGCAGACCTCGCAGGTGGCCGTCTCGGTGCCGTTTTCGGTGCAGGCGGCGTTGTTATCCGGCTTGTAGGCGCCGTAGCGGTGGCCGAGCGCCGTGCCGGGCTCCGCGCGATCCATATAGGAGCCGCAGCCGTTGTCGCAATAGGCGCGAACCATGGCGTCCTCGGTGCAGGTGGCAGGGGTGACTATCTCGTTATACTTCGTGAACGAATGCTGGGTGAGCATTGTCCCCTCTTTTCTGCGGACGCTCTTTTCGCCGCACTTGACGCAGGTGGCGGTCTCGGTGCCGTCGCTTGCCTCGGTGGCGTTGTCGTCGTAGACATATGGGCCGAACTCGTGGCCGGTGGCGGTATCCTGGAGGATTTCCTCAATGCGGTCGGCGCAGCGGCTGCATTGCTTCTGAATGACGGTGCTGTCGGTGCAGGTGGCCTCCTTGAGGGTTGATGTCACATACTCGTGACCCAAAGCGGTGCCGGGTCTCGGGCGGGTATCGGTGGCGATCTTGCAGACCTCGCAGACGGCCTGCTCGATGGCGTCTTCGGTGCAGGTGGCCGGGGTGATTATCTCATACTTGACGAACGAATGCCCCGCAATTGCGGTGTTGGCGGCGGTTCTTGTATCGGTCTTGCCGCAGCCGAAGGCGCACTCCGCGGTCTCGGTGCCGTCCTTTTCGATTCCGGCGTCGTTATTGTAAACGTAGTTGCGGAAATCGTGCTGAACGGCGGGGTGGGTCGGATCGTCTACGATATCGGAATATTTGCAGACGCCGCACATGCGGGACTTGTGTCCGCCATGCTGACAGGTGGCGTCTTCAAGGTAGATGTAATCGGTGAGCCAGGTGTGCTCGGCCAACGCAAGGGTGACGGAGGTGGTGGCGCTGCAGCCGTCGGTCTTGCACCGATAGGTGGCGCTGCCTTGGGTCGTGCAGGTGGATTCCGTCAGGGAAACGGGGTGCTCGTAGTCCCAAACATGGGCGCCGGTGGCGGGAATGGTCTCAAAGGCGGTGGTAGCCTCGCCGCAGACCGAGCAGTGGATAGATTTGGAGCCCTCGGTGTAGCAGGTGGGTTCCTTGTCAATAGTGTAATCCCCGTCAATGAAGGTGTGGGTGGAAACTCCCTCGGAAATAACATATCTGTCATAGCAGACGGTGCAATATTTGTACTGCCCGGGGGTGGTGACGCACCCGGTAATCTCCTCGGTGATTACGTCGCTCCACTTGTGGCCGGCAGGGAGTTCGACCCTTTCGGTCTTTGAATAGCCGCACTTGGTGCAGCGGTATTCCGTAACGGTGTAGCCGGCGTCGTCGCAGGTGGCGTCCTTATGCTCAATTACTGTAGTCTTGAAATCGTGAGGCTCGGTTATGGACTGCTTGCAGGCGACGCTTGAACACTTAGCGGTGTGCTCCAGCTCGTTGCCCTCTATCTTGATATATGTAGTATACCTGTGAGCCTGCTGAGCCGCTTTGATGATAACATCTTCACCGCAGGAGCAATAGACGGGAGTTGTGCAGTCTCCGTCGTCCCTTAAAATAACGCTTATTCCGCTGTCGTGAGCGGAGACGCTCTTTGTCGTGCCGCACTTTAAGCATACGGAGCCATGGGTATCGTCGTCTATCTTTTGTATAGGCGACCATTCGTGATAGGTGGCGGAAACCCTTCTCGAACAGGTTTCGCATTTATAGGAGAGCTGGCAGGGATTCTCAAGAGACCTCGGATCGTGATTGCTAACCTCGGTGACATAGTCGCAGCCGGGATTTTTACATTTTTTCCAATGCTTGTCGTTGGAGGAATCCCAAACCAAATTGTGATTTTCCATGCCGTCCCGGATTTTTTCGCCGCAAACGGCGCACATCACGGGCTGAGTGCAGTCAACGATATCCTCGGGAGTATGCGGCAATTGGGGAATTTCTTTGCTAACTTGTGAATACCCGCAGTATTTGCATTTGGTTTCCGTCTTTCCGGGGGCTGTGCAGGTCGCGTCGGTTGTGACGGTTACGTACACGTGGGACGTCCGGGAAAACTCGTGGTTTTCCTCAACCGTGCCGCACTTTGTGCACTTGGCTTTGCCCTTGCCGGGCTTCTGTCCGCATATGGGAAGCTCGGTGTATTCGCCCTCAAGAACCCAGTTGTGGCCGGTGGCGTAACGGGTCATTTTAACAGATGAGCCGCAGTTGTTTGCGCACTTCATTTCGATATAGCCGTTCTTATCGCACTCGGGCTCTACCACAGTGTTATTTGGGTCGTAAATGCCGGGATAGTTATGGTCGATAGCAGGGATAATACTGATATCTTTAACCGCTCCGCAATCCTGACATGCGGTATACTGAACGCCGTCGGTTGTGCAGGTGGCGGGTATAACGGTAGGCTCAGAAGCCCAATTATGAGAATCTTCCTGTAGTCCCTTAACCTCTATCCAACCGCATACCGAGCACTTCTGAATCGTCTCATTGCCGCAGGCGAGCCTTTCATCAGCAAGAGGTTCAAGCTTATGCCCGGCGGCAACCGCATCTTTTACTTGACTTTTGCTTTCATAAGATAACTTAGTGCAGATACTGCAATACTGTCTGTAAACAGAATGCGCAGGCACCGTGCAGGTAGCCGCATAATCTACGCTTGTTCTGTATCCCAAATTGCAAGAAATGATTACTCTGACCTTAACCGGTTTTTCGACGCCATCGAGGGAAATGTAAAGGGTAATGTAGCCCTCAGTAGCGTCGGGGGTGTCTATCCAGCCGAATTTCTGCTCAGCTTCGTCAAACCATTGGGGCGTAGCGCCTTCAAGGGTGGATTCTTCTTCTGCCGAAGTATTTTGGTGCTTAATTTCTACATTTGTGATCTTCTTAGTGGAGATCATGTAAAAATCAGGCGCTTCGCAGCTGGAAACTTCGGAACTGAAATGACCGGATTTTACATAGGACTTGACGACAAGACCGCTCTTGTTATAAACGGTGCGGTAATGCTCGGGGGTTGTATCCTCGGCATTGGGATATTCGGTCGATCTGCTCTGCGCCTCGGTGAGGTTGGGAGCGTCGGACTCGAACGGGACGGCGACGCCGCCCAAAAATTCGCCGGAGACATCGGACAAAAGGCCGCCGGCTGCGGCGTGGTCTTCGCCGATGGTGTGAACGTGGGTTTCGGGAACCGTTTCGGGTTCCTCGACGACCTCAAAATCGGTGCTGACGGGCACAACAAGGGTCATCAGCATTACGCCGCAGAGGGCCGCGGCGAGGGCTCTTTTCAAAAAGCTCATAAAAAACCTCCTAAAATTCAGACATAAAATAATCTTGTGACTTTTAGCGGTCGCGGGAGACAGGTAAACGCGGAAAAATCGGCAAAGCTTGGCTATGCCGGAGAAAAAAGAATCATAAAAATCATTCCCCCCCCCATTTTGTCAGCTACATTATAACCCCCCCCGGTTCAATTGTCAATAGAAAAAAGGAATAAAATTAAAAAAATCCGGCGCCGCGGGGGCGTCGGACTTTTTTAGGATTTTGGGGTTGATATTATCTGATTTCAAGGCGCTTCGGCTCGGGCTTCTGCTCGACGAGCTTCGGCATGGTCAGCTTGAGGACGCCGTCCTTGAATTCGGCGTCTATTTTGTCGACGTCGATGCCGGTGGTGTCGAAGCTGCGCTGATAGCTGCCGTAGGAGCGCTCGCAGCGGACGTAGTTGCCCTTCTTGTCCTTCTCCTCATACTCGGAATGCCTCTCGGCGGAGATCGTGAGGATATTGTCGTTGAGATCGAGCTTGATGTCCTCCTTCTTTACGCCGGGCAGATCAGCCTCGAGGACGAATTCCTTGCCGTTGTCGCGGATATCGGTGGAGAACGCCGGGGTGTTGCGGCCGTCGTTTCCAAAGAATGCGCGCTCGATTTCGTCGAGTTCACGGAAGGGATCGAAAGCGGAAAGATTTCTTCTAACATAAGGTACTAACATGATTTTTTCCTCCTTTGGGAATAACTCTATTATGTGTAGGTTTTGTTGTTTTATTTTGTCTTCGGGGCTCTCCCCTTTGACAATTATCAATATATACCCCTTATGTGACGGAATTGTGATATTTCGGTGACGGAATGCCGAAAATTGGCAGTCAATTGTGTTAAGTGCTAACAGTTAAGACGAAAGAGTGCTAAAATTAGCTCACAGAAAAGCAGGCAAAGCCGAAGCTTCGCCTGCTGCAGATGCGGCCTTCAGGCCACATCAAGAAAACAGATGTCAGAGGTCAGATATCAGAATTTCGCTGCTAAAATTATTTCAGAACAGCCCGCTGATAACGCCGTTCGAATCGACGTCGATCTTTTCGGCCGCGGGAACCTTGGGCAGGCCGGGCATCGTCAGGATATCGCCGGTCAGCGCGACAACGAAGCCGGCGCCGGCGGAAATCTTCACGCTCTTGACGGTGACGGTGAAGCCGGTGGGCGCGCCCAGCTTGGCCGGGTCATCGGAGAAGCTGTACTGCGTCTTCGCGATGCAGACGGGGCATTTGTCGAAGCCGAGGGCCGTGAGCCTTGCAATCTCCTTCGAAGCCGCAGGCAGGAAGGTGACGCCGTCGCCGCCGTAGACCCTCTTTACAACGGCCTCTATCTTTTTCTCTATGGGAAGATCGAGCTCGTAGGAGAATCTGAAATCGGGCTTTTCCTGCTCGCAGAGGCGGACGACCTCTTCGGCGAGCTCGGTGCCGCCCTCGCCGCCCTTGGCCCAGACGTCGCTTAAAACCGCCTTTACGCCGAGCTCGGCGCACTTTTTGATGACAAGCTCCACCTCGGCGTCGGTGTCGGTCGGGAAGCGGTTTACCGCGACGACCGCAGGCAGGCCGTAGACGTTTCGGATATTCGAGACGTGGCGCATGAGATTGGGCAGGCCCTTTTCCAGCGCCTCAAGATTTTCGCTGCCGAGCTCCGTCTTGGGGAGGCCGCCGTGCATCTTAAGGGCGCGTATCGTCGCGACGACGACGACTGCGTCGGGGGCGAGCCCCGCCATGCGGCACTTGATATCCAAAAACTTCTCGGCTCCGAGATCGGCCCCGAAGCCCGCCTCGGTGATCGCATAGTCGCCGAGCTTAAGGGCGGTCTTTGTCGCGATGACGGAATTGCAGCCGTGGGCGATGTTCGCAAAGGGGCCGCCGTGGACTATCGCAGGGGTGCCCTCAAGGGTCTGGACGAGATTCGGCTTTATGGCGTCCTTCAAAAGCGCGGCCATGGCGCCGACGGCCTTTAACTGCCCTGCGGTGACCGGCTTGTCGTCGTAAGTATAACCGACGACTATTTTTGAAAGCCTCTCCTTAAGGTCGTCAATATCGCCGGCAAGGCAGAACACCGCCATTATCTCACTGGCGACGGTGATGTCGTAGCCGTCTTCGCGGGGGGTGCCGTTGGCCTTTCCGCCGAGGCCGTCGGTGATAAACCTCAGCTGGCGGTCGTTCATGTCGACGCATCGCTTCCAGGTTATCCTGCGGGGATCGATGTTAAGGGCGTTGCCCTGGTAGATGTGATTGTCAAGCATGGCGGCCAGAAGATTGTTGGCGGCGCCGATGGCGTGAAAATCGCCGGTAAAATGAAGGTTGATGTCCTCCATAGGGACCACCTGGGCGTATCCGCCGCCGGCCGCTCCGCCCTTTATTCCGAAGACGGGGCCCAAAGAGGGCTCGCGAAGAGCGACCACCGAATTTTTGCCTATCTTTCTGAGGCCGTCGGCAAGGCCGATGGTGGTGGTGGTTTTGCCCTCGCCGGCCGGGGTGGGGGTTATCGCGGTGACCAAAACAAGCTTGCCGTTCGGGCGGTCTGAATTCATTATCGTGCGGTTGTCGAGCTTGGCTTTGTATCTGCCGTAAAGCTCGAGATAATCGGGATCTATGCCGGCCTTTTCGGCGATCTCGGTTATCGGTTTAAGAGGGGTCTTCTGAGCGATTTCAATGTCTGATAAAATTGCCATAATTTACCTCGATTCTCACATGCGGTTATCCCGCGGGCCTATGGTTTCAAGAGGATTTTAACATCTGCCGGGGCGTTTGTCAACAAATAAAACAAAGATTGTTAATTCTGATATAATCGCCCGAAAATAAATAAAATTTTTTAAACAAAAAAGCCGAACGCCCCGCGTGGAGCGTCCGGGATTTCGGTTGATTCAACAGTATAAACCAACGCTGCCGTAAACGGCGTTTGCTGATCAGTGCTTCTTGGTGACAACAGCGGCAGCCGCAGAAACGACTATCGGCAGAGCGGCAAGGGCAAGACCGGTCTTAGGGTTCTCTTCCTTGGCGGGCTCTTCGGTGTCGTCGACGGTGGTGGTATCACCCTCATCGTCGGAATCGGTGTTCTGGGTGGTGGTGTCGGCAAAAACAGCGACGGTGAACACTGAAACGGCGAGCATCAGAGCCAGAAGCATAGCAAGCAACTTCTTCATAATTAGTAACCTCCTTGATTTTTAGCGATAAACGCTTTTGTGATATTTATTATACATTAGTGACGGCAATTTTACTATAGACAAATTCTACAATGTTTTATATATATTTTTTGACAAATTAGGACGTTTTGCAAAAATATTTAAATAATTGCACTGCCTTTGTAAATTTTTTGTTAACATTTGAGCGGAATTTTACCGCTTTTATCCGGCAAACGGCATCAGTCCGGCTTGCCGGCGAAGCCGTAGGGATTTTTCGACTGCCAGTTCCACGAATCGCGGCACATGTCGTCGAGATTGAATTTTGCCTTCCAGCCGAGTTCCTTTTCGGCGAGGGTAGGATCGGCCCAGCAGGCGTCGGCGTCGCCGGGGCGGCGCGGAGCGATGACGTAGGGCAGCTTTCTGCCGCAGGCGCGCTCGTAGGCGTGAAGGACATCGAAGACGGAGGAGCCCTTGCCGGTGCCGAGGTTATAGATCTTCACCTCACCGTTTAGGGTCTTCATCTTTTCGAGGGCTTTAATGTGTCCCTCGGCGAGGTCTACGACATGGATATAGTCGCGGACGCCGGTGCCGTCGGGGGTGTTGTAGTCGTTGCCGTTGACGTTGAGGTGAGGTCTGCGGCCGACCGCCACCTGCGCGATATAGGGGGTGAGGTTATTCGGCACGCCCTGGGGATCCTCCCCTATCAGGCCGCTCGAATGAGCGCCGACGGGATTGAAGTATCTCAGCAGGATCACGTTCCACTCGGGATCGGCGGTGTGAACGTCGGTGAGTATCTGCTCGATAATCCACTTTGTCCAGCCGTAGGGGTTTGTGCAGACGCCCTTGGGGGAATTTTCGGTGATGGGCAGCTCCTTCGGGGCGCCGTAGACGGTGGCCGACGAGGAGAAGATGATATTTTTGACGTTGTGGGCGCGCATCGCCTCGATGAGGGTGAGGGTGCCGCCGATGTTGTTTTTGTAGTATTCGACAGGCTCCGAAACGGATACGGCGACGGCCTTTAAGCCGGCGAAGTGGATAACGGAATCGATATCGGGATTTTCGGAGAAGATGGCGTCCATCGCCGCAGGATCGCACATATCGGCCTTATAAAATTTCACCTTTTTGCCGGTGATTTTTTCAACGCGCCGAAGCGACTCCTCATAGGAATTGGAGAGGTTGTCGAAGACTACGACGTCGAAGCCCTGTTCAAGCAGGCACAGAACGGTATGGGAGCCGATGTAGCCCGCACCTCCGCTTACAAGAATTGACATTTGAATCGTCCTTTCCGCATGAATTCATGATAGAACATTATACCACGGAAATTTTGATTTTTCAAGAGGTAAGAATGATTATTTGAAAAAGAAAAAGGCCGTGCATTTTTACGCGGCTTTTGAAATAAGGTTTTTCTTTACCTTGCGCTGCAAAGTCTCCTCGGCTCATGCCTCGGTTTTTTTGACGCAGACTGCCGGATTTGCAGGACTTTCCTGAATAAACGCAGGCTGTCATAAAACGACAAGCACCGCACCTAAAGTGCCTCGTGAACTTTGATTTTGTGGGACACCTTTGGGAACGCACCCCTCCCCTTGAGGGGAGGGGTCGCGCCGTTCGCCGTAAGGTGAACGGCCGGGTGACGGGGTGGAACCCCCTCTCCCTTCGCGAGGG
>CANQPB010000022.1 GCA_947625615.1 uncultured Clostridia bacterium
TTAGTCTATTTTACAAAACGTACTGCTTTGTCAGCCCTTCTGTTCTCCCTTCGGCTCGCCAATGTGGAAGATTTTCTTTACGGGGTTGTTCGGGGTTCTCGCGCTTGTCTTTCCCTCGGGGGTGATCTCTCCCGCGGCGATAAGCGAGCGCTTTGTCAGCGCCGGGCCGACGAGCTCATAAATAAGCACCGAGAACAGAACGACGTTTCTCACAACGTGGCCGTCGCTGAGGCTTTGGGCCGTAAGCGCCATTCCGAGAGCCACGCCCGCCTGCGGCAGCAGCGTGATGCCGAGATGTTTCTGAATAAGTTTCGAGCATTTTGTGGCCGCGCAGCTGAGGTAAGCGCCGAAATATTTTCCCAGCGAGCGCGCCGCTATGTAAACCGCGCCGATTAGCAGAACAAGCGGGTTTGCAAGGATTTCAAGGTCGAGCTCGGCGCCCGAGAGCACAAAGAAGAGAACGAACAGCGGCGCCGTCCAGCCGTCTATTCTGCCCATAAGCTCCTCCGAAAAGTCGCAGACGTTGCAGAAAAGCGTACCGCACATCATGCAGACCAAAAGCAGGCTGAATCCGAAGTGTATGCCGCCTATCTCGAATTCGAGCATGGAAAGGCCGATAGTCAGGAACACAAAGGCTATCGAGATCGAAAGCCTCTTCGAGCGGGAATGGAAGAATTTTTCTATTCCGAAGAGGGCGAGCCCCACCGCCGACCCCAAGACGACGGAAAGCACTATTTCAATTACCGGCTCCAAAATTATCGTGACAAGGCTTATCTCGCCGCTTTCCAGCACCTTTGCGATCCCGTAGGACGCGGAAAAGAGCATCAGCCCGACGGCGTCGTCTATCGCGACGACGAGCAGCAAAAGCTTCGTCATGGGGCCGTCGGCCTTATACTGCCTTACGACCATCAGGGTGGCCGCGGGGGCGGTGGCGGCGGCTATCGCGCCGAGGGTTATCGCCGAGGAGATTGAGATCAGCCCGGGGTTGATAAAGTGAAGAATAATCAGCGCGACGTCCACCGCGAAGGTGGTGAATACCGCCTGCATTATTCCTATGAATATCGCCTTCGAGCCCATCTGTTTTAGCTGCTCAAGCCTGAATTCGTTCCCTATCGTGAACGCAATAAACCCGAGCGCCGCCTGGCTTATAAGATCGAGCGAGGCCACCTCGTCCAAGGTGCCGAAGCCTATGCCTATCCCCGAAAGCCCGAGGGCGCCTATGCAAAACGGCCCCAGCAAAAGCCCCGCGACGAGGTAGGCGGTCACGGCAGGCAGGTTCAAAAGCTTTGCGATGCGCGACATCATCAGCCCGCCGATCAAACATATCGAAATCTGAATCAGTATCAGCATGATTTTCCTCTTTTCTGCCCTGAGGCAAATTTTCCGTTTAAGATTATACACCCGCTCTTATGATTTTTCAAGTAAAAATGCACAAATTTTTCGATATTTTTTTGTGAGCGTTCCCGCCGCCTGTTTTCCCTGCGGCATTGACATTTTGTAATTCGGCCGTTATACTATCCTTGAGAAAAAGCCGGACATATCTGACATTCATTCAAAAAAGGAGGAAGCCATGCGTTACCCGTTCCAAGACCCATCTTTAAGCCTTGAAGCCCGCGTCGACGATCTTGTCGGGCGGCTCACCCTTTCGGAAAAGTTAAATATGCTCTCCACCTATCAGCGCGGTGTGCCCCGCCTCGGGATCGAGGACTGGCATATCGGCGGCGAGGTGGCAAGGGGCTATGTCTCCCGCGATCCCGAAGTCACGACGACGGTTTTGCCGCAGCCTATAGGCATGTCGGCGATGTTCGACCCCGAGCTTATAGAGAAGCTCGGCGAAATAGCCGGAATTGAGGCGAGGATACTTCATTCCAAAAACCCGAGGGCAAACCTGATGCTCTGGGGGCCCACCGTCGACGCCTGCCGCGATCCCCGCTGGGGCCGCAACGAGGAGAGCTACGGCGAGGATCCGTTTTTGACGGGCAGCATGAGCGCGGCATACACCCGCGGCATGGCCGGCACCGATCCCCGCTATATGCGCACTATACCCACCCTCAAGCATTTCTTTGCCGACAACAACGAGGAAAACCGCGCCTCCTGCGACGCCAACCTTGAGCCCCGCACGAAATACGAATACTACCACGAATTCTTCCGCCATGCTATTGAGGAGGGCGGCGCCCGCTCGATGATGGCGTCCTACAATTCACTCTCCGGCGCGCCGGCGATAGTCAACCCCGAGATACAGTCGATAGTCAAGGACGAATGGGGCCTCGACTTCGTAGTCACCGACGGCGGCGATTTCACCCAGAACGTCACCGCCCATCACTATTCCGAATCCCACGCCGAGACATTCGCCCTTGCGACAAAGGCCGGCACCGACATTATGACCGACGGCGCCGAAACAGTCGCGATTGCCGCTCGCGAGGCCCTCGAACAGGGGCTCGTCACCGAGGAGGACATAAACCGCACCTTAAAGTGCAGCCTCAGGGCGAGATTCAAGCTCGGCGAATTCGACCCAAAGGGCAGCTGCCCCTATTCCGAAGTAGACCCTGCAAAGATGGACTGCCCCGAGCACAGAAGCATTAACCACCGCGCCGCTCTCGAGCAGATAGTTCTTCTGAAAAACGACGGTATTCTTCCGCTTGACAAAGGCACCAAGATAGCCCTGATAGGGGATCTGGGCGGCAGATACTGCATGGACTGGTATACCGGCTATTCGGCGTATCACATCACCCCGCTCGAGGGGCTTCGCTCGGAATTCGGCGGCGTCGCATATGACGACGGCCACGACCGCGTCGCCATTCGCTCCCTGAAAAACGGGAAGTTCCTCTCGGTCACTCCTGAGGGCACCCTCTGCGCCTGCGCCGATTCGCCCGACGAGCGCTCGACCTTTATAAAAGCCGACTGGGGCGGCGAGGTGACCTATAAAGCCGTTTTCAGCAACAAATTTTTCACCACCGAGACCATGAAGGCGGATTCCGACACCGCCTACCGCTGGTTCAATCAGGAGATATTAAGACCCCAGATTACCCCCGACGGCATAACCTATCTTACATACTTTAAAGACAGCGTTCTCGGAATATCGGAGGACGGAAGCGTTGTAAAGGCCCCGATAAGAACCCCGAGGCCGGAGACCCTATTTGAAGAGGTTGTAATCTCCGACGGCGCCGAGCGCGTGAAAAAGCTCTCGAAAGACGCCGACGCCGTGATAGTCTGCGCCGGAAACGACCCGATGATAATTGCCCGCGAATGCTACGACAGAACCGTCCTCGGCCTTCCGCCCCATCAGACCAAGCTTATTAAGGCGGCGAAGTCGGCGAACGAAAACACCCTCCTTGTGATGATCTCAAGCTACCCCTATGCCGTTTCGGAGGAGGAAGACCTTGTCCGCGCGGCCGTCTGGAGCTCACACGCGGGGCCGGAGCTCGGCTCGGCGCTGGCGGAAGCCCTCTCGGGGAAATACAACCCCGCCGGCAGGCTCCCGCAGACATGGTATGTCTCGGAGGACGAGCTGCCCGACATAAAGGACTACGACATCATCAAAAACAACGTGACCTACCTCTATTACCAAGGCAGGCCGATCCACCCGTTCGGCTACGGCTTAAGCTATTCGAAATTCGAATATTCCGGACTGACCTTAAAGCGCGTTAAAAACGGCACGGCCGTCTCCTTCGACGTAAAGAACGTCTCCGAGACGGACGGCGAAGAGGTGGCGCAGGTCTATTTCAAGGCCGTTAAGCCGAGCGTCAAGAGGCCGCTTAAGCAGCTCTGCGGATTCAGGCGCGTGTTCATTCCCGCCGGCAAGACCGCGCATATCGATATAACGGTAGACGATAAAAATCTCAGATTTTACGATGTCTCCCGCGAGAAATTCTGCGTAGAGACTGGCGAGTACGAGTTCTCCGCCGGGGCGTCGAGCGCCGACATAAGGCTTTGCGGCACCGTGAGGGTTGCGGGCGAAAAGGTTCCCCCGCGCGACCTCTCGAAGACCACCAAGGCGATAAACTACGACGATAAATCCGGGACGAGAATGAGATTTGCAAAGCATCTCAGCCGCCACTATATGCAAAACGGCACGCTTATCTATAAAAACGTGCGGCTTTCGGGCGAGAAGACCCTGCAGCTTCTTTACGCCACCTCCGGCAGGGGAGCGACGGTGAGAATGTGGTGCGACGGCGAGCAGATCTGCGAGCACAGGCTTGAGGGCACCGCCTGCCCGACCGAATTTCGGTATAAAGAGGTGCCGATAAAGCCCCGCCGCGGCCTTCATGACATCGCCATACAGATAGACGGCATAAGCCTTCTTGAATTTATTCTTGCATAGCTTACGCCGTGCGGCATAAATGCCGGAAAAACGCATAAAAATATGCCGGGAAATTTATAAGGTTTTCCGGCATGATTTTTATTGACAAAGCTGCGATATTGTGGCATAATAGTATAAAATCCTAATAGCTTTAATGCGGCCTCTATTCGGGGAGGGACGGATATGCAATCGCGCAACACACAGACGCGGAACACAAGGCAGCGCGCCCTGATTTTAAGGGCGGTGCGTTCAAGGAGCGATCACCCCTGCGCCGACGACATTTACGGCGACGTCAAAAAGGCGGATCCGAGGGTGAGCCGCGCGACGGTATACCGCAATCTCGGCGTTCTGTGCGACCGCGGGGAGATAGCCCGCGTAAAGGTTCCGTCGGCGGACAGGTTCGATCTTCGGTGCGACAGGCATTACCATTTTTACTGCGTTCGCTGCGGCGCGGTTTTCGACGCCCCGGTGGATTACATGAGCAGTATAGACCGCATGGCCGAGGAGGGCTCGGGCTTTAAGGTACTGCGCCACAGAACCGTCTTCGAGGGGCTCTGCTCCGATTGCCTGCTTAAAGAGGGCAAAAAATAAAGGGCTTATTTCCGCTGCCGCTTGCGGCAGGGGCGATAATAGACATTAAATTCCATCAAGTTCAGGGAGGATATCAAAATGAGCAAGTATGCAGGAACAAAAACCGAAAAGAATCTTCAGGCAGCGTTTGCCGGCGAATCTCAGGCCAGAAACAAGTACACCTATTTTGCCTCGGTAGCCAAGAAAGAGGGCTACGAGCAGATCGCTGAAATTTTCCTCAAGACCGCCGACAACGAGAAGGAGCACGCAAAGCTCTGGCTCAAGGAGCTGGAGGGGATAGGCACCACCGCCGAGAATCTCTCCGCTGCCGCCGACGGCGAGAATTTTGAGTGGACTGACATGTACGAGACCTTCGCCAAGGAGGCCGAGGAGGAGGGCTTCACCGCTCTCGCCTACAGATTCCGCGCCGTAGCCGCCATTGAGAAGACCCACGAGGAGAGATACCGCGCGCTTCTTAAAAATGTCGAGACCGCCAAGGTATTCGAAAAGAGCGAGGTAAAGGTGTGGGAATGCCGCAACTGCGGACATATCGTAGTCGGCACCGCCGCCCCCAAGGTATGCCCCGTCTGCGCCCACCCGCAGAGCTTCTTCGAAGTCAGATCAGAAAACTACTGATAAACTTTTTCATTACTTCCTTTTCACCGCCGGCGCGCCCTTTTTCGGACGCGCCGGCGGCATTTTGTCACCGGTAAAATTCGGGGAAATATCTGTATCTCTCATATTCCACCGCCATGGCCCTTGCAAGGAATTTTACGCATTCGGGCGGCGACGAGGCGTCCGGCATTTTTGCTCCCGCCGGCCGGAAGAACTGCTCGGCGGTGCGCTCGGGGTCGCAGCAGCTCCAGAGATATTCCACCGAATATTCAAGCGCGAATTTTAAATTGACGGGATCTACCCCGTTTAAGCGGGAGACCGTTCTGATAAGGCTGCCGTAATCAAGCTCAAGCAGGCCGTCGTCCTCAAGAATTCGGTAAAGGGCGCCGCGCAGCAAAACCGCGTGCCCGAAGACATGCCCCGCGCGAAAGTCGGAGAGAAGCTTTAAAAACGCCAGATTTTCGGGCGAAAATTCCCGGAACTGCGGATAGAGCTCGACGGGCAGAAACCGCTTTAACACCATGTCGGTGAGAAGACGGTGAAACTTTTCCTCTTCGGTCATGTGCGATGCTCCCTCCTTTTTCCTTTTTATGTAAGTTTTGCATATCGGCCGGAAAATGTCCATTGGCGCAGTATACGAAATTTTCGCCGCATTTTTGTGGCTTCTGCTGCATTCGGGCATGCGCGGGCTTTTACAACCTGTTTTTAAGGCATATGATTAAGGACTTTCGGCGGAAGATATCCGATTTTGCTTGCAAAATTTTACCGACTATGTTAAAATATTTTCAAATCCCCCAAGGAGGTAAATTTACATGGACATTATCAAAAGGATAACCGCGGCGGTTCTGCTTGCGGCGGTCGTGATCTCGGTGCTTCTAAGCGGCTGCTCCGGCGGCGCCGACGTAAACACCGACAGACCCCTCGGCACCGAGACTTTTGTCGCCACCGAGGAACACCCGTTTCGGCGCGAGGTATCTCCCGAGCAGCCTATGTGGATAGTCCACATAGATTCCTGGGTGAACGCCGATCCCGAAAAGCTGATCGACGCCATACCTGAGGACATTCGCCCCTACGTCGTCTTCAACATCTCTATGTCGATAAGCTGGAACGAGGACGAGCAGCGCTTCACCCTCGTTGAATACGGCTACGAGCTCGCAAAATCCTGGCTCCGCGCCTGCGCCGAAAAAGGCGTCTGGACGATGATTCAGCCGGCGAGCGGCGGCCCCTGCCATTTCCCCGACTACGACCCCGCCGAGATAGACTACGACGACACCCTATTCGGCGAATTCTTCCGCGAATACCCCAATTTCCTGGGCTTCAACTATGCCGAGCAGTTCTGGGGCTTTGACAACTACGTCAAGGGCTTCCCCGTCACCGCCGAGCAGCGCTATATCCACTTCACCGGCCTTTTGGAGCTCTGCCACAAATACGGCGGCTACCTTGTAGACAGCTGGTGCGGCAACCAGTGGGGGCAGTCTATAAACCCGCTCGCGATGATAAAGCGTATCCCCGAATTCGAGGAGGCCGCCCGCCTTTACAGCGACAACTTCATTCTGCTTGAAAAATATACCCAGACCGGCTACCAGAGCGACATGGAGAGCCTTGTTTTGGGCACCTATCTTTCCGGCTACTGCGGAAACTTCGGTATCCGCTACGACGACTCCGGCTGGACTGACGAGAGCGGCGAGGGCACCGGCGGCTATGTTTTGGCTACCGGCCTGACCATAAACTTCGAGAGATTTGCCTTAAACGGCATGACCGTCATCGACGGCCCCGAGCTCACCTGGGTGGACGACATCTTAGAGGACGAGCCGGAGGTTGACAAGAAGGGCTACACCATAAGAAAATGGGCGCCCACCGACCAGTTCACCAACGTAATGGTGGATATGTTCCGCAAGGTCGTCAACGGCGATTTCAGAATACCCACCCGCGAGGAGGTAATCGCCCGCACGAAGCTTATCCTCGTCAACGACGTCGAAACGGGCAACGACGACAGCAAATACTGCACCCCGAAGGACTTCTTCGAGGGCGTCTACAAGATGGAGAACGACGGCTATTTGCAGGACAACCACTCGTTCTACAAATCCTCGGGGCGCTACCCCACGCTGCCCACCACCGCCGGCTTTGCCGATCCGAAATATGAGCAGCTGTTTGAAAAGGTAATCTATAAGTCGGAGTATAAAGATCTCTGGCCGACGGTAGAGGACAAGGTGGCCGATCTTGAGGAGATGTTCCCCGAGCAGTATACCGGCGACGCCTACGCGGGCAGATTCGAAAACACATGGGTCACCTACAACCCCTATAAGAGAAGCCAGACCGCCAGCTCGACGATAGACCTTAAATACAACACCGCCGAGAGCATAGGCGTTTCATATCCCCGCTACTCGACAGGGCTTATCCGCGAATATTCCGATCACATAGATATCTACCTCAATAACTTCAACGAGGATTCGCCTATCCAGAAAAACGACGACGTCATAACCGTTGCCGGCGCCTCCGAGCAGCCGACCTATGAACTCACCGACAGGGGAATAGGCACCATTAAGCCCACCGTCACCGAGGAATGGGCGAACGGCGTATACACCCTCGTCGTAAGCCACAACGGCCCCGTCGAGATTACGGTAAACTGCTCCGGCACCGCGACAGGCAAACTCACCGACTACACCGACGCCACCTTAACCCCGCCCGACTACCCGCCGATTTATGTCGGTCAGCTTCAGCACGAGGGTGAGCTCTTCGACACCTTAAACGTCGAGCAGACCGTTAAAAACGGCGCCGGCGCGAATGTGCGCAACTACCTCGGCCAGGGATATCTCATCATGGGCATGACAAAGGACACGAGCGCCCGCGATTCGGTCATGATATATCAGCCCGGGGAATATAAGCTCTCGCTCAGATACCGCGCGGGCGGCGGAAACGCGGTTATTTACGTCAACGGAAAGAAGGCAGGCACCGTTGAGCTTAACGACACCGACGGCGAATGGGATATTTCCGAGCTTGAGGTTAAGCTCAAGAAGGGCGAAAACACCGTCGAGATAAAAATAGCCGAGGATCTGCCCTCGAAGCTTTACGTCGACTGCTTCACCCTCGACCTCATTTAACTTCCCTCGCGCAAGCTATATTGCACGAAAAGAGTCGGCAGCAAAAATTCAAAGCTAAAATTTGGCGCTTTCGTCTATGGACTTGCAAATAATAACAAAGTATAATATTATTATCGGTAAAATCCGAACAACAGTTTAATTCACAGGAGGAAACATATGAAAAGAATTCTTGCTCTTGTCCTCGCGATGGCGCTCGCCCTTACCGTGGCGATGCCTGTATTCGCGGCGGACGAAACTCAGATCCCGCTCGACGCCGATCATCTCGATCTCATCACCGCCGAGGAAGCGGTAATCGCCGACGGATCGATAACCGTCAATGAAATCAACCAGTTTGCGTTCCTGCTCCCCGAAGTTGTCCCGATAGACGGCACCGTTGTTATCCACATCAAGGGTTCCAGCGACAGCGACTTCCGCGCCTGGCTTTTGGGCGCCGGCAGCTCTGAGGAAAAGGGCTCTGCGGCCACCTTCTCCAACCAGTGGAGAGCCACCGAGAACGGCTTCACCGCCCCCGGAGAATTCGAAAAGTACATCGAACTCATAGCCGAGGACTTTGACGCCCAGGGCTTCACCGAAGCCAACAGGGTAAACTTCAAGGCTCCCTCTTACGATTCCAATCTTGAAAACTTCACCCTCAGCTATTTGGGCGTCATCTACGGCCCCATGTCCGAGGTTGAAGGCGACGCCGCAGCCGAAGCTCAGCCCTTTGCCGACGCCGCTGCCGCCGCTTTAGCAGCCGCCCAGGCCGCTAACGGCGACGAAGCCGCCGTGAACGCAGCTCTCAGCGACGCCGAGGCCGCAGTTGCAGCCCTCGAGGAAAAGGCCGCTTTGGGCTTCCCGGCTGTCAACGATCTGCTCAAGGCAGCCAAGGATTCCGTCAAGGAGATCAACTCGATAATCAATTCCGCCGCCGAGGAAGCCGCCGTTGAGGCCATTTCCGCCGACGTTGCCGCCGTTGCCGACGCCCTTGCGAGCGCTCAGGCCGCCGGCGAGGATATCGACGCCATAAACGCCGCCCTTGAATCCGCCAATACCGCCGCGGCCAATCTTGCCGCCGCTGCCGAGAATTCCGAATTCACCGCCGTCAAGACCGCTTCGAGAGAGGCCGGCGAGACCGTCAGCGAGATAGAGGGAATCCTCAAGGACGCCGAGGACGCCAAGAAGGCCGCCGAAGAGGCCGCCGCCAAGGAAGCCGAGGAGGCCGCCGCCAAGAAAAAGCAGACCGTCACCATAGTTGTGATAGTCGTCGTTGTCGTCGTTGTTCTGGCGATAGTCGCGGTTGTAGTTATCGGCGCTCTCAAGAAAAAGAAGAAATAATTCCCCGCCGAAACCAAAATAAAAATCCCCTGGATTTCCGGGGGATTTTTTTGCCCATGCGCTTTATTTTATGAATTTTATCGAGCCGAGGTCGAAATCGCAGCCGGGCAGGAATACCACGTTCAGATCGAGAACGCCCTTTACCGGCTCGATTTCAAACCGGCGGGTGACAATGTCCTCGCTGCCCTCGAATTCTATGATCCTCGCCTCGCCGTCCGAAAATCTCAGGTGGACGGTGTCCTTTTTGTTGCGGGTGCGCCCGGTTATCTCAACGGCCGAGACGCCGCCCGAGAGGTCAATTCCGTTGAACACCACGTTCACGTTGTTGCCGATGGATTCTATCATCGTCTTCCCGGCGCGGTAGCTGTCGCCGTAAACGCCGTCGTTTTCAAGCGCCGACAGCTCTACCCCCGCGCGCCTCGGCGAAGAGAACCCAAAGCCCTTGAAGCGCAGCCCCTCGTCGAATTCGAAGGTTATGCCCATGATCCCCTTAAGCTTTTCGGGGAGCTTGAAGGTGTTGTACTTATAGGTGTTCCACTGGGTTTTCGATTGGAAGTTGAGCGTGTCGATCAGCCTGCCTTCGCCGTCTTTAAGGCGGACGGGTATGACGTTTTCGTTATAGGTGTATATGCCTATGGTTATCTCGTCGGAGCCAACCGGCCCGAAATCAACCCTGTCGAATATCACATGAGAGCCGGGGTTTGTCAGCACGCCGCCGCCCATGGCGCTTTGGTTCTCGGAGGCGTTTGTGCAAAGCGATGCGCAGACTATGTCCTTATAGGGGTCTATAGAGGCGGGGCCGAAGCCGCGGTGCTCCATCTCCATCTCCGAGATGACTTCTTCGCAGCCGGTGCCGTTTTTGCAGTAGGCGCGCAGGCGGTATTTTCCGTCGCCGCGGGGGATTATCCTCACGCCGCCGGGCAGGCGCTCAAACTCCGCAAGGTTTGTCTCCACGCCCGAATCGGTGACCGCCTTGAAGCCGATGTCGCCGTCGCCGAATGTGGCGTTTTCGGGGAGGATCTTAAACATAACGGCCGTGTTTTCCGTGTCGGGGGTGATCACCTTTTCGGGAACCGTGAGCTCGATCTTTCTTACGCTGACGTCGGTTTTTTCGGGCTCCGGCTTAACGCTCGTCAGGCAAGAAACGCCCTCGGTGACGGCGGCGCGAAGGGATCTCAGAGTCACCTCGGCGGTCTCAAGGCCGCTCGACGTAACTTTCACCGCGATGTCGCCCGGCTCGTCCGAGGCGGCTATCATTATAAGAAGCTTGCCGCTGAAAAGCCTGCGCGAGGTGGTCTTATACTGGTCGGTGTCGGTGGAATCGCCGTTGTCGAGGCCCACAAGCCTGCCTGCGCCGCTAACCGCAACATTCATGCGGTTTCTCGCGTTCTCAACTGGGTTGCCGTCTGCGTCTGCGGTTGAGACCTCTATAAATATCATATCCTCGCCGTTTGAGAACATTGTGTTCCTGTCGGGTTTAAGGATTATTTTTTTCGGATCGCCGAAGCTGCGGCGGACATGCTCGCAGACGGCCTCGCCGTTTTCGTCATATCCCACGGCGCGTATCTCGCCCCTGTGATAGGGCACCTGCCACCTGCCGGTAAGTCTGCCGTTGCTCTCGTGATCGTGAATATGCGTGCCGACGGAAACGCCGTTTACAAAAAGCTCGGTCTTATAGCAGTTCGAGAAAGCGAAGACGTCTATAAGCTGCCCCTCGTTGAAGTCCCAATAGGGGAAGAGGTGAACAAACGGCTCGGCGCCCTGGTTCCATTCGGCGCGGTAGGCAAAGTAGCTGTCCTTGGCAAAGCCGGCGGTGTCGGAATGCCCGAAATAAGAATTTTTGGTCTGATATGGCGTCGGCTCGCCTATGTAGTCCCAGCCCGTCCAGATAAACTGCCCGAGGCTGAATTTTCTCTTTCTGTCCTCGCCTATGTTGTATTCCACATTCGGCGCGCTCCAGCCGGTGGCGCAGTTTAACAGGCTCGAGCACTGCTGGTCGTCGTGGGTGGTGGTAAACACCGCCGCCGGGAAGTGGTATATCCCCCTCGACTGGATCGTCGAGGCGGTCTCCGAGCCGTAGATTATCCAGTCGGGGTGCTTTTGGTGGTGCTCGTCATAGATGTTCTCGGCGTAGTTATACCCCGCGAGGTCTATGGCCTCGGCGCAGTTCTGGGCGCCCTCCCATCTCATATAGTTCGAGCCTATCGTTATCGGGTGGGCGCACTTGTAGTCGTCTATCCTCACGCACCTTGAAAGCTCCTTGGTGATTTCAACGCCGTGGGGCGAGGCGTGGGTGTCGTAAATTTCGTTGCCTATGCTCCACATGATAACGCTGACGTGGTTGCGGTCGCGGCGGATCCAGCTTCTCACGTCACGCTCGTGCCACTCTTTAAAGAATCTCGCGTAGTCGTAGTCGGTCTTTTTAAGCTCCCACATGTCCAAAAGCTCGGAATCGACAAGTATTCCCAGCTCGTCGCAAAGCTCCATGAATTCCACCGACGGGGGATTGTGGGAGGTGCGAATGGCGTTCACGCCCATCTCTTTTAGGGACTTAAGCTGCCTGCGGAGCGCCGCGCGGTTCACCGCCGAGCCGAGGGCGCCGAGATCGTGGTGCATGCATGCGCCGTTGAGCTTTAAATGCTTTCCGTTAAGGAAGAAGCCCTCGTTTTTGTCATAGCGGACGTATTTGTAGCCTATGCGTTCAAATCTCTGATCCACCCTTTCCTCGCCGATGAACAGCTCGGTCAAAAGCGAATAAAGATAGGGCCTGTCGCAGCTCCAAAGCTGAGGGTTGATTTCAAAGCTTGCGGAGAGTTTTTTTGTCCCCTCGGGGAAGGGGGATCTTGCCTCGGCGGCAATTTCTCCGTCGGCGTCGTAAAGGGTGTGCCTGATAAGGCCGGCGGTCTCGCATTCAAGCTCGGTGTCAATTTCGGTGCGCCATGTTCCGCCCTCGACCGAGCTGACAATATAGGTTCCGTCCTCGGCGATTCGGTTGGGGCCGGTTTCACTCAGCCATACGTTTCTGAATATCCCCGCGCCGGAATACCAGCGGCTGTTCGGGGATTTATATCTCACCCTGACGGAAATTTCGTTTTCGCCGGTGCGGATATTTTCAAGCGGGACGTCGAAGGTGGTGTAGCCGTATTTCCATTCGTATACCTTTTCGCCGTTCAGATATACCTCGGAATCCATATACACTCCCTCAAACCTGACGGAAAAGCGGTTTTTGGGCGTCTTTACTGCCGAAAACGTCTTTTTGTACCAGCCGTCGCCGTCGCCGTAAAGATTTTTCACGTTATAGATCTGCCAGTCGTGCGGAATGTCCACCGGGGCAAAATCCTCAGGCGAGGGTAAAACGCCTATCGGCTTAAGGGCAAACTGCCAGCCGTCGTTGAAGAGTCTTTTCATATTTATCCTCCTTAATTAAAAATCAACGGCGCGTTCAGGGCGCGCCGAATATATCATTTATTTGAGACGAAATCGAATTCCCGAAGCGTCATAACGACGTCGAGATTGCCGTTGCGTGTGCGTATCTGATCCATGAATTCCCGGCGGTCGGTCTTGTCGTCAAGGGTTATCATGTATCTCAGCTCGTAGAGCGAGCCGAAGTCGGAGGTGCGTATCTGGTTGAGATGCCAGTCCGTGGCGTATTTGTCAAGGATATCGTCGAAGGCGCCCTCGAAATTAAGGCTTTCGGGGACGGTTATTTTCAGAAGGAGCTGGTTCTTTTTCGGCGAGCCGAAATTCGAGGCCGAGAGTATCACCATTATCGCGCAGAGGATAACCGTTATGACTATGGATATGCCGTAATATCCCGTCCCGCAGCCTATTCCTATAACTATGGCGAACAGAAGGCTTGTTATGTCCATGGTGTCGCGGGGATTTGAGCGGATTCTTAACAGCGCAAGCGCGCCGCCCAAGGATACCGCCGCCGCGACGCTTGAATTTACCAAAAAGATTACGCTTGCCATAAGCGGGGCCAAAAGAACTATCGCCGAGGGGAAGTCCGAGGTGTAGCCGCGCCTGCGGTTGCAGAAAAGGTAAACCGCGCTTAGGACTACTCCCAAAACAAGCGCCATGGCTATCGAGGTGAGCACGCCCTTTGCGTTAAGCTCAACTCCGCCGATTTGCGGGAAGAGAAAATCGATCATTTTTAAAATTCCTTTCTTATGTCATTCGCCGGAGCCGGCAAGGTGGCGGAACTCGTGTCCGCAAAAGCGCGAATATTCGTTGCCGTATTTCGAAAACCGGGTCATATAGACCTCTTCTTCGGCGAGCATGTCGCAGAGCCATTTCGGCGGCGCGTGAATGAATTTTATCTCCATAAGCCGCTCGCCCGGCCTTAAAAGCGGGTCTCCCCCCGGGCCCTTCATGAGGTCTACATCATACCGCCGGGTAAGGATATTTTGATCGAAGGTGATTCGCAGCGAGGGGTCGTCCCGGTCGGTCATGGCAATGCGGTCGTAGCTTATGAACACCTTCGGCATGAGTTTTTTGCGGCGGATAAAATATTCAAGCTCCGTGAGCATCAGGTTTTTCGAGTAGTCTTCGGTCTCGGGGCGGATATCGCGGCAGACAAAATCCATCGCGGCGAAATAGGGCAGGATCGCCCGGCGCTTGGTTACTATCCCGCCTATTTTGCGCTTAAGCTCCAAAAAGACGGTCTCTTCGCCGGTCTGCAAAAAACCGTAGCCGCGAATGCGCAGTTTTTCCTTGAATTTCGGCCGCTGCAGCGAGGCGTTTATAACCGAGCTGTTCTCGTCGTCGAAATAAATGTTGTATATCCCGTAGGTCTGCCCGGCGGCGGAATATTTGTCGTAAATGGCGCCGCGCTCGCCGGCGAGGCGCTTCTCTATCCGCTCGGCCTTATCTACGGGGAGCAAAAATTTCTTTTCATAGCGTTCAAAAGTATAAATTGCCATAGCCCCGCTCCTATCTGATTATACATTGTACCAAAAATCGCGCGAAATAGCAAGACAAATTTGAAAAAAACTGATGAAATAAATATGAATTTTTGGTGGGAAGGGTATTGACAAATGCAGCCGGGGGGGGGGTACAATGTAGGTAAATTAAATTTTGGGAGGAACAGCTATGAAAAAATTTTTGATTCTTTTTGTTGCACTCGTTATCGCGGCGACCATGACGGTCAGCCCCGCCTTTGCGGAGGGGAAAACCACGAATGACACCATTGCAATGACCGTTTCTGCAACGGTAACTTCCGGGACAACTATAAACGTAACTTGGAATGCCGTTTCAGGCGCTTCGTCTTACGATGTTGAAGTCCGCAGAAACAATTCTGTTGTAAGTCAAAGAACGGGTATAACCGGAACTTCCGTTAGCATTAGCGTCAACGGATACGGCGACCATGTTGTCAATGTTGTTGCGAAGACCTCTACCGGCGGAATTGCCGGCTCCGGCTCGACAACCGTTAACGTACCCTACTCCTCAACCAATGGCGGAATCGCCGTATACTCAAGCGGCTCTGACACTATTGTTTCTTGGGCTTCCAGTGCCACGGTGTCGAGCTACTATGTTAGTTGGACGGGACAAGAATCCGGCAACGCCACGGCCACCAATTCCGACACCACATGCTCTTATACCATTACCGGCGTAAGCTATGACAAGATCAGCTCCGTCACCGTAAGAGAAGGCAGCGCAAGCGGCGCAATCGTCGGGGTATGGACTGCAAGCTATAGCGGCGGTGCAACAACCACCGGCGGTGTCTATATCAGCGGCACCACCCTTTACTGGAGCAACCCGACCTATCAGTACTGCTATGTATCCGCCACCTGCAACGGCAGAACCATTCTTAACAGGCAGTCTGTCGGCACCACCAGCAGCTTCAACTTCGGAAGCTATATCAGTAGCACTTATCTTTACGGCGGCTACCCGATCTACTTCACCGTCTCCACCGCTTACACCACTATAGGAACCGCCACTTATTATCCCAGTGGCGCTTCTTTGAATGTAACCCTCTCCCAGAATGATGTCACTGTCTCATGGAACGCCGTGAATAATGTAACAAGTTACCGTGTAACTTACAAAAGCCTCGCGGAGGGGAGCGCAACGCAAATTCTTGACACAACCGCCACGTCGGTCGTTCTTCCCCGTCCCGTCGAAGGACTTTATGTCGATGTGAAGTACATCAACAACGGTACGCTATTTGCTATAGGCTCCGCAACAATCGATGCGACGGGCGTAGTCACCTACGGCGGCGCCAACTATTCCACAATCAGACTGATGGTTGCCGCCAACGAAACAAGCATTACCGCCTCTTGGCTTAGAGACCCCTACGCCACAAACTACCGCGTAACCTACAAAGGCCTCGCGGAGGGCAGCACGGCAAGCTATTTTGAAACCACGGTCACAACCGCGACATTTTCCCGCCCCGCCGGCGGCTTCAATATCGAGGTGGGCTTCTATTACAACAACCGATATTACCCGATAGGCGCCGCAACGGTTTCGGAGAGCGGCGAGGTTACCTACAGCGAAAGCGGACATATAGAATCCTGCGGAAAGGACGCATACGTCCACTGGACAAAGTGCGACGTCTGCGGCGAAAGCTGGGGCGTTGAGGAGCACGTTTTAGGCGACGACGGCGTCTGCGAGATATGCCATACAAAACCCGCGGAGACGGGCTCAGGCATTCGCGGCGACCTTAACAGCGACGGCAACGTAACCGTCTCGGACGGCGTTACCATGCAGCGCATTCTCGCCGGGCTTGAATCCTGACAAAAAAATAAGCAGGGGCTTAAAAACCCCTGCTTTTTTTGCGGTTAATTACTCCTCGGTCGGCGCGCCAACGGGGCAGATAGAATTGCAGTTGCCGCAGCTTATGCAGGTGTCGGCGTCGATGACGTACTTGTCGTCACCCTCGGTGATAGCGCTGACAGGGCACTCCTCGGCGCAGGCGCCGCACTTGATGCAATCGTCGGAAATCTTGAAAGCCATGGTATGTATCCTCCTTTAAATAATGGAACGGGCGTTACGCCCACTTCTGGGGAGCTTGGTATTCTCCAAATATATTCTAACATAATTTTTATAAAATGCAAGTGTTTTTGCAAATTATTTTTTGGGGGAGCAAAGCTTTCCGCCCGGGGGATCAGATCCCCAGCGCCTCGGCGAGTTTTTCTCTGGTTTTAAAGCCCAAAGAGACGGCGGCGGGCTCGCCGTTTTTGAACGCTATAACGGTGGGTATGGCCGAAACGCCGTAGAGGTTTGCAAGCTCGGGCTCGTCGTCCACGTTAAGCTTGCAGACTTTCAGATCGGGGCGCAGTGCGGCGAGATCGTCGATTATCGGCGAGAGCATTCTGCACGGGCCGCACCATTCCGCCCAGAAATCCACGATAACGGTGCCCTCGCAGTTTTTCACCTCGGCCTCAAAGTTTTCGGAATTAAGTTCAATATGCATAATTACACGTCCTTTCTCGGTTATTATAACCGAATCATTTCTTTTTATAATAGAGCATGCAGTGGCAGTAGCCCTCGAAATCGGGGTCGGCTATCTGCTCGCGGAATTCGCGGCACATGCAAACGGTGTCCTCGTTGATCTCGCGGCGGCAGGGGCAGTGGCCGTCCTTGCGCTTCAGGCCCTCTCTTATCGCCTCGACGAGCTTTTTATCCTCGTTGAAAGTTATTTGCACGAAAATCTCTCCCTTCGGATAAAAGTATATACCTCCCCGGGGAATTTGTCAAGACAAAAGGGGCATAGAGAGATGCCGCTTAAAATTCAAAAGTTTTCGATCAAACCTTTTTCAAAAGGTTTGCGGGGGTCTCGGGGGCAGAGCCCACGAGCCGCGACCGCAGTCGCGGAATCTCACCGGAGCGGGCCGAGCAGGTACGCTCCGGTTAATGCGAAGCGGAGCGCAGGACGGGGAGAAAAAAATCTGTTCGGTGGACAGTTTTTTCGCGGGGAGACCCTCGCCGGGGGTCTCCCCGGTGAGGCGCCTTGGGTGCCTCGCACACGGAAAGGGGCAGGTAAATCCCCTTACCCTCTAACCATCGGCTGTATCTGCTCGCCGCGCAGGGCGGCCTCGGCGGCGGGGCTTATCAGCGAAAAGTCCGCCACCATCGACATCGGCTTTTTGAAAATGTCGTCCTGCCTATAGGGCACAAAGAAGTAGTTTCGGCTGTTCTGCAAAATACCTATGTTCTTTGCGGCGGCGGCAAGGGCGTCGTTCGTCGAGACGGCAATAAGCACCGGCCCGGCGTTTCTCAAGTGGCTTTTCACCGCCATGGTGACCGGGGTGTCGTTCACGCCGCAGGCGAGCTTCGCCAGCGTGTTCGAGGTGCAGGGCGCGACGATCAAAAGATCGAACATTTTTCGCGGGCCGACGGGTTCGGCGTCCTCAATCGTGGATATCCCTTTGCACCGGCATATTTTTTCAAGCCGCTCGCGGTTTTCCTCCGCGCTTCCGAAGCGGGTAGAAAGGTTATACGCGTTAAAGGAAAATATCGGGGTGAGGGCGCACCCCTCGCCGACAAGCCGCTCGGCCGCCTTAAAGGATTCCGCAAAGGTGCAAAAGGAGCCTGTCACCGCGTATCCTATCCTAATGTTCTGCAAGGCCGCCGACCTCCCTTATTCTTTTTATCACCGATTCGGCTATAAGTCCGCCGGCCGTCTTCGGCGCGGTCTTTCCGGGGAGCCCCGGCGCCGTCGCAGCCTTTATTTTCAGCTGACGCGCTGCCTCGAAGTCCACCCCGTATGGAGCAGACGCGAGATCGAGTAAAAATACGTCCCTTTTCATCGCCAAAAGCTCGTCTTTGCCGATTATTATGTGAGGAACGGTGTTTATGATTACGTCGGCCTCGTTAAGGCCGGTTATCTCCCCGGTCTCGCAGACGGAATAGCCGAGCTTTGCGGCCTCATCGCGAGCCGAAGCCGAGCGCGCCGCAACCGTCACCCTTGCGCCGAGGGCGGCGAATGTTTTTGCGCAGGCTTTCGCGACCCTACCGAAGCCGTAGACGCGCACGTTTGAATCCGCGGCCGAAACTTCCGTCTCCCTTAAGACTATTTCAAGGGCGCCCTCCGCCGTGAGATCGGCGTTGCGAAGGGTTAGATCTTCGTCGTCGAAAAAGTCGAAGACCTTTGCCGCGCGTTCATAGCAGTAGCTTTTAAAGCTGTCGCCGAGCCCTCCGCCGAATAAGATTCCGCCGTAGCGAAGCATGTCGAGCGCCGACACCGCCGGGATCTTCTGGGATAAAAGCGGAGCGTTCAGGTATTCCCCCGCGAGGGAGAGATAGGGCAGGACGAGAACGTCCGCCTGTTTCAGCTCCCAGATAGGGCGGCTGTCCGCAAAGCCGTAAGTGTAAACGTCAAATTCGGGGGCAAGCGCCGCCGCGGCGTATTCCATGCGCCTGTCTCCTCCCATGACGAGCAGTTTTTTGTTCATATATATGTCACTCCCGAGAAATCGCAGGTCTTGCCGGCCGCCGAAAGGATATTAAAACGACCGGCTACGTTTTCAGTCTATGCCGGCCGGTGGCCGAGGGTGAATGATATGAGCGGACGGGAAAAAAGTTTTCGCCGGCCTTTTTCAAAAGGCCGCGAGAAAGTCCGGCAAAGCCGGTGTTTGCGTTAGCAAACCCGAGGCAGGCGACGCGATTAAAACTCTTTGTTCACCTCCTGTATCCTTGGGCATACGTTCCCAACAATTATGCAAAATTCCCAAAAGCGCGCCGGCATTTCTGTAAGGCGTTACACTTGCAACCGCGGGCGGGAAAATGTTATAATGATATGAATGATTTTTCTGCGGAGGTTTTTCGCAGTCAGGAGGAGAAAATGTTTAAAACGGGTTTTGACAACGACAAATATCTCAGAATGCAGTCGCAGCACATAAAGGAGCGCATCGCGGGGTTTGGCGGAAAGCTCTATCTCGAATTCGGCGGCAAGCTCTTCGACGATTACCACGCCTCAAGGGTGCTGCCCGGCTTCAAGCCCGATTCAAAGCTGCAGATGCTTTTGCAGCTTAAAGATCAGGCGGAGATAGTCGTTGTGATCAGCGCGGGCGACATCGCCCAGAATAAGGTAAGGGGAGACATAGGCATCACCTACGATCTCGACGTCTTAAGGCTTATCGACAGCTTTCGCAGATACGGGCTTTATGTCGGCAGCGTAGTGCTGACAAAATACGAGGGTCAGCCGGCGGCGCAGGCCTTTATGGGCAAGCTTGAAAGCCTCGGCATCACCGTTTACCGGCATTACCCCATTGAGGGCTACCCCGCAGATCTCACCCACGTCATAAGCGACGACGGCTACGGCCGCAACGAATATATAGAGACTACCCGCGAGCTCGTCGTGGTAACGGCGCCGGGCCCCGGCAGCGGCAAGATGGCCACCTGCCTTTCGCAGCTCTACCACGAGCATAAGCGGGGCATAAAGGCGGGGTACGCGAAATTCGAGACCTTCCCGATATGGTCTATACCGCTGAATCACCCCGTAAACCTCGCCTATGAGGCCGCCACGGCGGATTTGAGCGACGTCAACATGATAGACCCATACCACCTTGAGGCCTACGGCAAGCTTGCGGTGAACTATAACCGCGACATCGAGGTCTTCCCGGTTCTGAACGCTATGTTCAAGATGATCCTCGGGGAATCGCCCTATAAGTCGCCGACCGACATGGGCGTGAACATGGCCGGCTTCTGCATTATAGACGACGAAGTGTGCGCCGAGGCTTCAAAGCAGGAGATCCTGCGAAGATACTATAAAGCCCACGGCGAAAAGCTCCGCGGCAGCCAGAACGGCGATGAGATTTTAAGAATCGAGCTTTTGATGAAAAAGGCGGGGATAACCGCCGCCGACCGCGCGCCTGTCGGCCCGGCGCTTGTTAAAGCCGAGATTACCGGCGAGCCCGCCGCCGCAATAGAGCTGCCCGACGGCAGAATCGTCACCGGCAAGACTTCGGAGCTTTTGGGCGCGTCTTCGGCGATGCTTCTGAACGCGCTCAAGACCCTTGCGGGAATTTCGGACGACACCCTTTTGATGAGCCCGTCGGTTATCGAGCCGATAACCCGGCTTAAGGTAAACCACCTCGGGAACGAGAACCCGAGGCTTCACACCGACGAGATTCTGATAGCGCTTTCGATATGCGCCTCGCAGGACGAAAACGCCCGCCTTGCCCTTGAACAGCTCAGAAAGCTTGAGGGCTGCGAAATGCATTCGAGCGTAATGCTGTCGTCGGTAGATCTGAGGACGTTTCGGCGGTTAAAGGTGAACGTCACCTGCGAGCCGGTATACCAGAAAAAAGGGCTTTATCATAAGTAAAATGCGTCCCGGCTTCGGAAATTTTCCGGAGCCGGGACTTTAGTGGGGTTTAAAATTTTTCACCAGATGATGTCTAAGTAAATTACGTATTTCTCCTTTGCACTGACAACCCTATACCGCGTTTTTCTCGATAATAAACCGCGGTATTTTTCACGCCTCACAAAGCTTTTCAGCGTCGGCTTTGCGATAAAGTCTTCGAATCCGAGAGCGTGCAGCCTCAATGCGATTTTTTTGCAGACCGTTTCCGCAAAAGCGGATTCGTATCCGAAGGATACTACGGTATAGTATTCGCTGCCGTTGTAAGGCCTATAGACCGCTTCGTCTTCGGGAAAGTCCGATAATGCAAACACATATCCGTTGCCGTGCCATTTTTTAGACAGATACCCCGATATCCGCCTTACGCCGGTCTGCGCAAGCCTCGGGCAGACGTCTTCTATAATATCGACCGTCTCATCGGCGTATTTTTCCGCCGCCATCTCAAGCGACGACTGCTTTTCTTTCTCGGTCAACGCTTGTTTATTTTTTGCAAGTTCTCTCAGATTTTCGGCAAAGTTCATTTTTTCACTCTCGTTTCCTTTGTATATTATAGTCATAATTATGACTATTGTCAAGTATATAACAACAAGTTATTCTAAAAATAGGATAAGGGAGTGATATACTTGATAAGCTATGCTCCGTTTTGGCGGACTTTAAAGGAACGCGGAATATCTACGTATGCGCTGATAAACAGATACGGGATAAGCAGCGCGACAATATCGAGAATGAAAAAAGGCGGCGGCATAACCACTCTGAAAATAGACGATTTTTGCAGAATACTCGGCTGTAAGCCGGAAGACATAATAGAATATATCGGCGAAAGAAAAACCGACGGTTCCGAATAAGAACCGCCGGACTTTTTTATTTCTTTACCTGCCCGTAGTAGGCGTTGGCGCCGTGCTTTCTTAAGTAGTGCTTGTCCAAAAGCTCCTGCTGCATCGTCGGGACTTCGCCGCCGTAAATTATCTTTGAATACATCGCCATCTTGGCGCACTCTTCAAGTATCACCGAGTGGTGTACGGAATCGACGGCGTCCTTTCCCCAGGTGAAGGGCCCGTGCGAATGCACGAGAACGCAGGGTATTGCGTCGGGGTCGAGGTCTTTAAAGGTCTCGATGATAACAAGCCCGGTGTTCTTTTCATATTCCCCGGCGATCTCCTCGGGGGTCATCTTTCTTGTGCAGGGCACCGCGCCGTAGAAGTAGTCGCCGTGGGTGGTGCCGAGGGCGGGAACCGGCTTTCCGGCCTGCGCGAACGAGGTGGCGAATGTCGAATGGGTGTGGGTGACGCCGCCAATGTTTGGAAACGCCTTGTAAAATTCGATGTGTGTGGGGGTGTCGGACGAGGGCCGAAGATCCCCCTCAACCACCTTGCCTTCAAGATCGACTACCACCATGTCCTCCGGCTTCATCTCGCCGTATTCTACCCCCGAGGGCTTTATTACGACAAGACCCTTTTCGCGGTCGATCCCCGAGACGTTGCCCCAGGTAAAGGTGACGAGCCCGTACTGAGGGAGCATCATGTTTGCTTCGTAGACCTGTTTTTTGAGTTGTTCAAGCATTTTTATCAAACCTTTCTTACCGCGGGTAACTTTTGCCCGCTGTTTTCATATAATGTTTTATGAGCTATTCGAGCTCGGCGTGGGTGCAGAGGATCCCCGCGGGCAGAACGTCTATCGCGGCATAGCTCGGCGCAAGGCCGTCGCGAGGCAGACCGAGGCTTCCGGGATTTATGTAGTAAACGCCGTCCTTATATTCGCATCTGCGCTCGTGGGTGTGCCCGAAGAGAACGAGATCGGCGCCGGTGTCCTTGGCAAGGCCGTAAAGGCCGCTAAGGCCGAAGCCGACATGCTGCAAATGCCCGTGGCAGTAAACGATTTTCTTGCCGCACACCTCTACCGTCGCGACTGGCGGATCCATAGAGTAGTAGTCGCAGTTTCCCGAGACGCAAAGAACCGTCTTATTCGGGTAGAGCATGGGTATGTCGTCAAGATCCCCCTCGCCGTCGCCCAAAAAGATGTAAAGATCGGTCGTCAGGGCGGTCTGCTCAAATAGCTTGTGAACGCTGCGGGAATGCCGGTGGGAATCGGAGAAAGCGATTATTCTCATAAATTATTCCTTTCTGTCTTTGTCGCGTTAAGTATAGCACATCGAAACAAAAATTTCAATAGAGGAGCCGAAGTTTATGAACATAAGCAAGAATCAGCAGGAGCATCTGATATCGATGACGTCAAAAAAGCTGGGAGTGCCGGAAGACGACCTTCGTCGCGAGCTTCAAAGCGGCACATTCGACCGCCTTTTGGGCGCCCTGCCCGCGCAGGATCAGAAAAAGCTGACCGCCGCGCTTTCAAACCCGGCGACCGCCCAGGCGGTGCTCTCAAGCCCGCAGGCAAAGGAACTGATGAAAAAAATCTTCGGAAAGTAAAGGGCAATTTCAGCAAAGGGGGCGATTTGAACGGAAGATCTCGCCGAAAAAATCTCGTCGGTGCTGTCCGACCCGGAATCTTTAAAGCAGCTCGGCGAGCTCGCGCAGATGCTCGGCCTCTCCCCTGACGCTCCCGCCCCCGAAGCTCCCACGCAGGATAAAAGCGCCCGGCCGCCCGAGGGCATGCCGGATATCGCGGCGATGGCGGAGCTTATGGGAAAGCTTAGGCAGGCCGGCGCCGACGATGACAACATACGCTTTCTGATGGCGCTGAGGCCGCTTTTAAGCGAGGAAAAGCACGGCCGCCTCGACCGCGCTGTGAAAATTCTGAAGGCGATAAATCTTCTGCCGGTTTTAAAGGAGAGCGGCATTTTGGGAGGCGACCTGCTTGGCATCTTATAACGGCGATTTCGGCAAGATGCAGGAGGAGGCCCTTGCGCGGCTTCGCGAGATGCAAAAGCGCTCCCGCACGGCTATAAACCGCCCCGGGGCGCAGCCCAAGCCCATGCCGCCGCAGCCGCCGCAAAACCGTGAAAACCGCGGCGCCGATCAGGCGGCAAGCCCTATAGCGAATCAGCCGCAACGCCCCGACATCTTAAAAAGCCTTTTCGGGGAGATAACCGCCGACCCCGAAAAGGTGCTGATACTTTTGATGCTGTTCGTGCTTTACAAGAACAAGGCGGACATAAAGCTGCTGCTTGCGCTGGGGTATTTGCTGGTGTGAAGGTCTTGTCGATTTGGGGGGAGGGGCTTGCCTCGCGCCCCTTTCCGGGCTGCGACAAGGGGCTCTGCCCCTCGACCTGCGCGGCCTTTTGAAAAATGCCGGCGAAAACTTTTCTAACTTCACCGCACAAAACACCCGCCGCATTTGCGGCGGGCGAGGTTTTAAACCAGGACTATGCAGTTTAGCAGGTTGTCTCCGCCTTCGGCGCTGTCCTCGATGGTGTCGAGCCTGAGATAGACGCAGGCCAGCCTGCCCTCCTTGAGAACGGCGACCGTTCTGTCGGCAAATTCCACCGCTTCGCCGTCCCCCTCGGGATTCCCGAGGCAGAGTATCCTCCTGCGCTGGTCAAAGAGCACCGAGTTTGCGGGGTATGGGCAGTAACAGCCTACGCTCTGCGCGCGCAGCGTGTCGCTTTTGCATATGAGCTTTCTCTTTTCGGCCTCCGGCACTTCAAGAACCGCCTGCTTCGCGGTCAGCTTCGACATGAATCCCGAGATCTCCCGGCATTCGCCCGTCGTGGAATTCACGCTAAGCTCAAAACGCCAGTTTCCCGCAAGATATACCGAAAAATCGCCCCTCTTGCCGTTCTCGCCGCCCTCAAAGCAAAGCGAAGTGTCCGACGTCAGAACATAGCGGCCGTCGCCGCGCTCTCTCGGCTCGCCGGGCTCGAACCTCATGCTGAGATCCGGCTCGGGATTTATCGGGTCGAGCTTCTTTTTTGTAACCGACCTCTCCCAAAGCGCGGTTATCAGACTTTTCATAATACACACCTCTTATTTTAAGATGCGTATAGTATATCATATTCGCAGAAAATTTTCAATAGTTTGTCAAAAATTTGTGCAACTTTTACTTCAAAAATGCCTCGAGACGGTAGATGGGCAGGCCCTGTTCCGAAAAACGCCGCTCATATTCGGTCTCGATGTTGCCCTCGAAGCCGCTTTTGTGCAGATCGAGGCTGATATTTTTCAGCGTAAAGCCGCTCTGCGAGAACTCCTCGAGCGAAAATTCAAAGAATTCCCGGTTGTCCGTCTTCTGGTGGATCTCCGCGCCGGGGACGAGCAGCTTTTTGTAGATTTCAAGGAATTTGCGGTGGGTGAGCCTGTGCGCGGCGTAGGATTTTTTCGGAAACGGGCAGCTGAAATTGAGGTATATCCTTGAAACCGAATGCTCGGGTATGTATTTTTCAAGATATTCGGCGTCGCAGCGAAGGGCGACGGCGTTTTTTATGCCCAGCGAGATTATCTTCTCGGCGGCGTCTACGATGACGTTCGAGGACTTTTCAACCGCGAGGATATTCACCTCAGGCTCCCTTTGGGCAAGCTCGCAGCAAAACTGCCCCTTTCCCGCGCCGATTTCAAGAACCACCGGGTTGCCGTTTCCGAACAGCGCCGGAAAATCGAGGTATTCTTTCTCCTCGACCGCCCGCTGAAAATGCCTGTCTTCGACGTTTAAAATCAGCAGTCTGCCGGTGCTGCGGCATTCCTCAAGCCGCTCGTCGAGGCGGGCTTTGCGGCGCATTCTCACAGCGTCACCTCAACTCCGCCGAACGGCCTCACGTCCAAAACATAGCAGCTTCCCTCGCCGAAAACCCGCTCCATGCCCTTGACGAAGCCCTCAAGCCTATGAGCGGGCACAAACGCCTGAATAGTTCCCGCAAAGCCGCCGCCGTGCACCCTTGCGGCGCCCTCGCCGGCAAGAAGCGAATCGGCAAGATAGAGCGCCAGCGACACGCCCTGCTCGTCGGGGTGGGCGTTGGCATATACGTTCTGAAGATATTTATAGGAGCTCTCGCCGGAGCGCTTTATAACGCCGAGGAACGCGCCGAAGTCGTTTTTTCTGATCGCCGAGGCGAGCTCGCTTACGCGGGCGTTTTCGTCCTCAAAATGCAAAGCCCGAAGGACTGCCCTGTCGCCGACGGCTTCGCGGAGGGCGGGAAGATCATCTATTATATCTTCGCGCGAAACCTCGCGGAGATAATTTTTGCCGAAATATTCCGCAACCGCCCTCATTTCGGAGGGGATAGCCGCGTAGTCGGGGGTGAGATCGGCGTGATCGCCCCTCGTGTCTATTATGCAAAGGCTGTGGCCGTGGGCCTTAAGATCGAGGGAGACGGATTCGATAACCGGGTTTTCGGGATCGGCGAAATCAATTTCGGTGAAGCCGCCCACCGAGCTCGCCATCTGATCCATAAGCCCCGAGGGCTTGCCGAAATAGACGTTTTCGGCGTACTGCGCTATCTGGGCTATCTCGACCGCGGAAACCTCTCCGCCGTTATAAAGCCCGCTGATCACTGTGCCTACGAGCACCTCGAACGCCGCCGACGACGACAGCCCCGAGCCCTTTAGGACGTCGGAACGGGTATAGGCCCTGAACCCGCCTATTTCATGCCCGCGGGATTTGAAGCCGGCGAGCACCCCGCGTATAAGCGCGGCCGAGCTGTTTTGCTCCTTCGGGTGAACCTTAAGATCGGAAATGTCTATCCTGTCCTCGGGGTAGCCCTCGGATTTTACGGCGACGAGGCCGTCGGAGGTCGGCTCGACCGCCGCGATAACGTCAAGATTTACCGCCGCGGCCAGAACCCTGCCGCGGTTGTGATCGGTGTGGTTGCCCGAAATTTCGCTTCGCCCCGGCGCGGAAAAGAATCTTGAGGGGGAGCTATTGAAATGCTCCCCGAACATCTTTATAAGGCCGTCAAAGCGCTCGAAAGAGCCGCCAAGCTGTGAAACGGTTACTTTTTTCATGATATATCCTCCTGTTGTTTATCCGAACGCTCTGCGCGCTCGGCAAGTTTTTGATACCTCGGGCGGTTATAGCGCTGAACGAGCACGAAATACCCGTCGGCGCATGCCGCCGCAAGCGAGGTTATAACGAATATCCACACGCTGCCGAAGGGCAGGGCGTAGAATATCGGCAGAAAGCTTAAAACCGCGATTATTGCGTGGGTGAGGCCGGCATGGCAGGAATTTGAGACGAGCTCGCGCGGGGTGCGCGCCGAAAAGTCGAATTCCCGGGGATCGTATGTCGGGGCGAAGGATTTCAGCTTTTTGAAGCCGAGCTTTTTATAGAGCGCCTGCTCCCGCCTGCCTACGCGGTATACGGGGTTGTCGGGGCTTTTGATTCTTTTCGGCATGGCCGTGGCGATTGCCGCGCCCGCGAAGCGTATTACAACGTGGGTGAACACCGTCAGCGCGGTTATCCCGAGAGAATAAAAGAAGCCGATATCCTTAAAAAACCAACAGACCGCCATGACGGCGAAGCTTGCCGCCCCCGCGATTAAAAGCGCGGCCTGTAACCTGCTTTTGAATTTCATGGCGCCCTCACTTATGCTTTGCAAAGATTGTGTCGAAGCGGGCGGAATGGTAGTATACCGACATCACAAGCCCTATCGCCACCGTTGATGTGAGCATTGAGGTGCCGCCGGCGGAGACAAAGGGCAGGGTGATCCCTATTACCGGCGTAACGCCTATGACCATGCCTATGTTCAGAACGCTCTGCGAGAAGATGTATGCGAACACCCCGACGCAGATATACCGCCCGAGGCCGTCGCCCGAGCGCAGGCTGTTGCCGAGGATCCTAAGGCATATCAGCCCGAGGAGTATCACCAGCCCGAGGCAGCCTATAAAGCCGAGGGTCTGGCCGACGTAGCTGAAGATAAAATCGTTGTGGCAGGCGGGGACATAGGTGTATTCGCCGCCGAAGAGCCCCTTTCCCCGAAGCTGCCCCGAGCCGAGGGCTATCTTTGAGAGGTTTGTTTGGTAGAGTGAATCGGCGGTGGCGTATTTTTCGGGATTTATCACCGAGAGGATCCTGTTTTTGTGGACGTTTTGCAGGTAGTGCGTCCACATATACCACACAGCGAGAGGGGAGAGTATGGCCGCGCCGAGGATATATTTCCAGGATATCCCCGCGGCGAAGATTATCGCCAAAAAGATCACCAAAAAGACGAGCGCGGTGCCGTCGTCGCCCTGGAGCATTACAAGCCCCACGGGTATAGCCCCGTGAATGCAGAGGGCGAGGATATTAAGGGGATTGTTGAATATCTCGGCGGTCTTGTGGCAGTGGTAGGCAAAGGAGAGTATGAACGCGAGCTTTAAAAATTCCGCCGGCTGAACGGTTATGCCGCCGAGGGCTATCCAGGCCTTGTCGTCGGCGCCCTCAAGGCCGGATCTTCCCAAAGAGGTGAACGTAAGGCAGGTGAGGCCTATCGTCAGCGGGAGGTAGATAAACCACAGCTTTGAAAATTTTCGGTAGTCCCACACAGCCACCACCACCGAAAAGGCGAGCCCCAGCATGGCGGCGAACGCCTGGGTGCGGTAGTCGGTATAGTCGAGCTGCGCGTTGGTTATCGACTGCGTCTGGTTGTTTATCACGAGCGAGTACAAAAGAACCACGCTGAACGCGCAGACGGCGGCGGCAAGCAGCAAAAGTATCTTGTCGAGGCGGCGAAAATACTGCCACAAAAGGCCGAACAGCTTTTTTACCGTGGCGAAAACCTCCCTTCTTTCGTTTGTCAGAAATATGATAGCACATATCCGCCGAAAATTCAAGACCAAATCAAACGGAGAGCAAAAGCCCGAGGCCGGAATTTTAAGGCGGATTTGTGAGAACGCGCGCATATAGGGAGTGTCCATTCCGCACGCATTATTAAAAAATTTTAAAAATGTCGCCGCAGGCGACACCTTGAAACTCTAACTTCTATCTTCTTGATGTGGCCGTTTCGGCCACATCAGGCCGAAGGAGGAGTGTCCATTCCGCACGCATTATCAGAAATATTTAGATGCGTCGCCGCAGGCGACACCTTGAAACTCTAACTTCTAATTTCTAACTTCTATCTTCTTGATGTGGCCGCTTCGGCCACATCAGGCCGAAGGTCACATCTTTACAAATCGCTCAAGAAGTGCTATAATAACCGTATCTATAATTTTTTACGGAGAAATTTATGAAAAGATGGACAGTTGCCCGCCCGGACAGGGCGGCTGCGGATAAAATTGCCTCGCTGACAGACCTCGGCCCATTTTTAAGCGGCATTCTTGCCGCCAGGGGACTTGACACCCCCGAAAAGCTGGAGCTCTTCTTTAACGCCGACGAGCTATCCGATCCCTTTTTGCTCGCTGACATGCAAAATGCCGTTGACGAGATAAACAGCGCCGTAGATTCCGGCCTGAAGATATGCGTCTTCGGGGATTACGACTGCGACGGCGTCACCTCGGCCGCCATGCTGACGGGATATCTTGAAAGCATGGGCGCCGACGTCGGCTGTGTGATACCCGACCCCGACGACGGCTACGGCCTCAGCGTTTCGGCTGTCGAAAAAATGCACGCCGACGGCGTGGGGCTTATTATCACCGTTGACAACGGGATCACCGCCGCCGCGGAGGCAAAGCGTGCCGCCGAGCTCGGCATGCGCCTTGTGATAACCGATCACCACCAGCCGCCCGAGGAGCTTCCCGAGGCCGCCGCTGTCGTAGATCCCCACCGCCGCGACTGCCCCTCGCCCTATAAATATCTCTGCGGGGCGGGAGTGGTGCTTAAGCTCTGCGCGGCCCTCGACGGCGGCAGTTACGACATGGTATCCGAGCAATATTTAGACCTTGCGGCGATAGCCACAATAGCCGACGTCGTCCCCTTAACCGGCGAGAACAGGATAATCGTCTCGAAGGGGATAATGTATCTTAAAAACACCGAAAATCTCGGGATATTGGCCCTTATGGAAAAGAGCGGAGTTGCGCCGCAGAACGTCACCGCCTCGCAGATAGCCTATTCTTTGGTGCCGAAGATAAACGCCGCGCGAAGGGTGGGCTCGCCGCTTGTGGCGCTTAAGATGATAACCGGCGACGGCGAAGCCGCCGAAGAGGCCGCGGCCGAGCTCATCGGTCTGAACGATCTGAGGCGCCAAAAGGAGCGCGAGATCACCGCCGAGGCGCTTAGGCTTATCGATTCCGAGCCGGAGGTTTTGTGCAAAAGAACGCTCACGCTCTGCGGCCGGGGCTGGCATAGGGGAGTTTTGGGCGTTGTTGCGGCGCGGCTTGCCGAGGCGTTTTCAAAGCCGGTCTTTCTGCTGTCTTTGGACGACCGAGGAGAGGCGGTCGGTTCGGCGAGATCCTTCGAGGGGCTTAACGTCTTCAAATGCCTTGAAAGCTGCCGCGATCTTTTGGTGAAATACGGCGGGCACGAGCTTGCCGGCGGCCTTACGGTCAGGGAGGAGAACGTTTCGGCCCTTAAAGAGGCCGTAGAGGATTTCGCCTCGCTTTCCGAGATTGCCCCGAGGGCTTCGGTTTCGGCGGACGGCATTTTGGAGGGGAGATTTTTGACCCCCGAGAATGCGGCGTCTCTTAAGCGGCTCGAGCCCTTCGGCGCGGGCAACCCCGAGCCGGTGTTTGCGCTTTCGGGAGCCGAGATAACCGCCGTCAGACCCCTGAAAGACGGCCTTTATACGAAGGTCTCCCTTTTATACGACGGCGCAAGGTGCGACATGCCGCTGTTCAATGTAAAGTCGGCGGATTTTCCCTATTCGCCGGGGGACAGGCTGGATATAATGGCGTCTTTGTCGCTGAATGAATATAAAGGTAATGTGAGCGTAAACCTTAAGGCAGTGGATCTTCGCCCCCACGGAATCAGGCAGGAGAGATTCTTCGTGGGGATTGAGGCCTACGAAAAATTCCGGCTCGGCAGACTTTCGGACAGGGCGACGCTTTTAAAGGGAGATCCCACCCGCGAGGAGCTCGTCGGGGTGTATAAATACATAGGCGAAAAGAAGACGCCGCTAAGCTTTGAAATGCTCTGCGCGCATTTTGCGGGCGGCATAAATTCGTTTAGAATGTCGGTGATACTCGACGCTTTCTGCGACACCGGGCTTTTGGAATATTCCCGCGCCTCGGGCAGAATACGCGTTAAAAAGCCGACGGAAAGAGTGGACATAGATTCGGCGAAAACGCTTAAGGCGCTGAGAGACGCCATAGGAAAGGAAGACGGACATGGCAGAAACATGTGACGAAAGATTTGAAAAGATGATAAAGCGCCTGTCCGACATGGATAAGCACTACAAGATCGAAAAGCTGCGCTCGGCCTATGAATACGCCGCCGACATGCATAAAGGGCAGTTTCGCGAATCGGGCGAGCCGTATATCACCCACCCGCTCGCCGTGGCGGGAATACTTGTAGATCTCGGCATGGACACCGACGCCATTTGCGCGGCGCTTTTGCACGACGTAGTCGAGGACACCCCGGCGACCTATGACGACGTTAAAAAACGGTTCGGGGCGGACGTCGCGAACCTTGTCGACGGGGTAACGAAGCTGGATAAAATAAAGCTCGCCTCAAAAGAGGAGCAGCAGGCCGAGAACATAAGAAAGATCTTTCTTTCCATGGCCAAGGACATAAGGGTGATCATCATAAAGCTCGCCGACCGGCTTCACAACATGCGCACCCTCAATTTCCGCAGCGGAGTTAAGCGCCGCGACGTCTCGCTTGAGACGATGTCAATATTCGTGCCGCTTGCAAACCGCCTCGGAATCCGCCAGCTAAAGGAAGAACTTGAGGACATATCCTTTTCCTATCTCGATCCTTTTGCCTACGCCGAGATAGAGCAGCTTCTTGAGAAAAACAAGAAGGAGCGGGAGGATTTCATTGAATCGATAAAGGTCAGGATAAAGGAGCGCCTTGCGGCGGACTTCCCCAACGCCACCATAGAGGGCAGGGTGAAGAGCGCCTACGGAATCTACAAAAAGGTATACGAGCAGGGCAAGACCTTCGACGAGATATACGACAAATACGCCGTAAGGGTGATAGTCGACAGCGTGACCGACTGCTACTACGTCCTCGGAATCATGCACGACATGTTCCAGCCGATACCCAACCGCTTCAAGGATTACATCTCCACCCCGAAGGCCAACATGTATCAAAGCCTTCACACCACCGTCATGGGCAGGGAGGGCATACCCTTTGAGGTGCAGATAAGAACCTGGGAGATGCACCACACCGCCGAATTCGGAATAGCCGCGCACTGGAAATATAAAGAGGGTCGCACCGGAAAATATAAATTCGACGAGCGCCTGAACTGGGTGCGCCAGATACTCGACATACAAAAGGAATCGGACGACGCGGAGGACATAGTCCGCGCGATCAAAAACGATCTCGCCCCCGAGGACGTATTCGCCATGACCCCGAAGGGGGACGTCATCACCCTGCCTCAGGGCGCCACCGTTATAGACTTCGCCTACGCCATTCACACGCAGGTGGGCCACAAGATGACCGGCGCCAAGGTGGACAAAAAAATGGTGCCCTTCGATTACGTAATAAAGACGGGCGAGATAGTTGAGATAATCACCTCGAAAGACCCCGCCCACGGGCCGAACCGCGACTGGCTCAACATCTGTCAGACAAACGAGGCCAAGGCGAAGATTCGCACATGGTTCAAAAAGGAGCGCCGCGAGGAGAACATCTCGGAGGGCAGAGAGGAGCTTTGGCGGGAGCTGAGGCGAAACCTGATTCACATAGAGGAGCAGGATTTACCCGAGCTTGTGGCGGTTGACATGAAGCACCACGGCTGCGAGACACTTGACGATTTCTACGCCGCCATAGGCTACGGCGGGGTGGTTCTTTCAAAGATCCTCCCGCGGCTCAAGGAGGACTACAACAAAAAATTCGTCCAGACCGAAAAGCCGGAAAGCATGGGCTTTGCGCCTGTAACAGACCGCTCCTCCTCCGGCGTTATAGTCGACGGCATAGCCAACTGCGTGGTAAAGCTTTCGCAGTGCTGCTCGCCGCTGCCCGGCGACGACATAATAGGCTTCATCACCCGCGGCCACGGCGTTTCGGTGCATAAAAAGGACTGCGTAAACTACCTTTCCCAGAAGGATCAGGCGCCGGACAGGTGGGTGCCAGTCAGGTGGGCGGGTCAGCCCGCGAAGAACTACTACAAGGTGGCGCTCGACGTTGTCGGCTACAACCGCATAGGAATCTTCGGAGACGTTCTGCAAAGCCTCAGCGAGGCGAGGATAACCACCCACGAGGCCACGGCGCGCGTCCTTAAAAACGGGAACTTCATGGGCTCGCTGACGATAAGCGTTGCCGGCACCGCCGAGCTCGACGGCGTTATTTCGCGAATGAAAAAGATATCCGGCGTGCTGTCCGTTGAAAGGAGCGCAAAATGACCCTTCACCCGCTTTACGGCCTCGGCGATTTCGGCACGAACTGCTATATTCTCGCCTCGTCCGACGGCCTCGCCGCGCTCATCGACGCGCCTTACAGCGCCGCCGCGATATCAAAAAAGCTCGATTCCGAGGGGCTTAGGCTTAAAAAGATTTTTCTCACCCACGGGCATTGCGACCACATCGAGGCGCTCGGCGGGCTCTGCGAAAAATACGGCTGCGAGGTGTTTATCTCCCCCGGCGACGCAAAAATGCTCGCCGACGGGCGTCTTTGCCTTTCGGAATATTTTGGCACGCCGTTTAAGCCCTTTTACGGGGCTTCCGAACTCTCGGACGGCGAGACCTTAAGCCTCGGCGACATATCGCTTAAGGTTATGTTCACGCCGGGGCACAGCGCGGGATCGGTATGCTATATCGCCCGCGATTTCATATTCACCGGCGACACCCTTTTTGAAGGCTCGGTCGGCCGGACGGATCTCGGCGGGGACATGAACGAGCTTCTTTTATCGGTAAAAAAGCTTATGGATCTCGGCAGAAACTACACGGTATATCCCGGTCACGGCGCCCCGAGCGATCTTGAAACCGAGCTTAAATTCAATCCGTGGCTCGGGCCGCTGAGAAATTAAAGGCAGGAGTTAATATGACGCTGATTTTTTCCGGCCACGGCTTCAGATATGAGACCGAGGCCGTGGCAAAGCTTTTCTTTCCCGCGCAGCCCTTTTCGTTTACAGAGGACGGCTCGAAGGAGATCTTTATGTATACCCCCGGGCCCTGCTGCCTGATTTTAAGGGATATAGACGGCGGCGGGGCGAATCTTTACGCCGCGGCGAAGATCGGGGAAAACACCGAGGAGAGACAGGGATTTGTTTCAGGCTCGGATCCCGATTTTGAGCATTCCTGCGAGCTGGGGCTTTGCAGGCTTATGTTTGAATGCCTGAGCGCCCTAACGGGTATCCGCCCGGGCTGGGGGGTTCTTACGGGCGTCAGGCCGGTTAAGCTTGTCAGCAGGCTTATGGCCGGCGGAATGAGCCGCGAGGAGCTTTACCTGCATATGCGCGACAGGCTTTACGTCACGCCCGAAAAGACCGCCCTTGCGCTTTCGGTCGCCGAGAACCAATCTTCGGTGACGGCGGCGCTTCCGCCCCGAAGCTTCAGCCTATATGTTTCGATACCCTTTTGCCCGTCAAGGTGTTCTTATTGCTCCTTCGTCTCTGAAACGGTGGGCAGCTGCTTCGGGCTTATCCCGGAATATATCCGGCTTCTCTGCGAGGAGATATCGTATACCGCGAAAAGGGCCGGCGATCTCGGCCTTAGGCTCGACACCGTTTATTTCGGCGGGGGAACGCCCACCGCAGTAAGCGCATGGGATCTTGAAACGCTGATGAGAGCGATATCCCGGGGATTTGATATTTCGGGGATCCGGGAATATACCGTTGAGGCGGGGCGGCCGGACACCGTCACCGAAGAAAAGCTTAAGGTGATAAAAGATAACGGCGCCGACAGGGTTTCGGTAAACCCGCAGACGCTTCGGCAGAGCGTTCTTGACGCCGTAGGCCGCAGGCACACCGTGGAGCAGTTTTTCGAGGCTTACGGGCTTGCGCGCCGCCAAGGCTTCAAGGCGGTGAACGTAGACCTTATAGCCGGGCTTCCGACCGACGACGAGGAGGGCTTTAAAAGCACGGTAAACAGGGTAGTCGGTCTTGAGCCGGAGAACATAACCGTCCACGCGCTTTCGATAAAGCGGGCGGCGGATTTGGGCCGCGGCGGGGCGCCCGTTTCGGGGGCCGAGGCCGCCGCGAACATGATAGCCTATTCCGAGAGCTTTCTTGGCGGCGCGGGATATAAGCCCTATTACCTTTACAGGCAGAAAAACCAGCTCGGCAATCTTGAAAACGTAGGCTACGAGCGGGGCGGCACCCCGGGGATTTACAACGTCAACATGATGGAGGAGATCCAGACGGTCATAGCTGTCGGCGCGGGGGCGTCGACAAAGGTGGTCTCGGGCGAAAAGGAGATAAAGCGGTATTACAATCCGAAATATCCGCTCGAATATATCCGCAGGTTCGACGAAACGGTCAAAGCAAGAAAGGCCGAGGCGTTTTTGAGGATAGAGAATATACTTGAAAGCAAAGGAAAGCTTAACGTATGACGAAGAACGATGTCATAAGGCTTGAGATAACGTCGGTTGCAAACGACGGCTCCGGCGTGGGAAGATATGAGGGCGCGGCGGTTTTCGTGCCCTTTTCCGCTGTCGGCGACATACTGGAATGCCGGGTGCTTAAGGTGCTGAAAAACCGCGCGTATGCAAAAATCGAGAGGATAGTTTCCCCCTCGCCCGACCGCATACCCCCGGACTGCCCGGCATATTTAAAGTGCGGCGGCTGCTGTTTCAGGCATATAAGCTATGCCGCAGAGCTTAGGGCCAAGGCGGGCTTTGTTTCGGACGCGTTTCGGCGGATAGCCTCGCTTACTCCCGAATTCGAGCCGATAATCCCGGCGCCGTCGCCCCAAAGATACCGCAACAAGGCGCAGATGCCTGTCGCCGAGGGTGATAACGGGCCGGTCTGCGGGTTTTACTCGGCGCGCTCGCACAGGGTTATCCCCTGCGGCGACTGTCTTTTGGCGCCGAAGGAATTTTCCGACATCTGCCAAAGGATCCTCGAATATCAGAAGAAAAAATCCTTAAGCTGCTACGACGAAATTACCGGCAGCGGGCTTTTGCGGCATATCTACCTCAGGCGGGGGCATTACAGCGGCGAAACGGCGGTCTGCCTGATAGTGACGCGGGCGACGCACGCCTACGACGGGCTGGCGAAAGAGCTCGCGGGCGAATTTTCGGATATAAAGACGGTGATACTGAATATAAATCCCGAGAGGACGAACGTCATCACCGGGGAGAGGGAGATAATTCTTTACGGCGGCGGCAGGATAAACGACATGATATGCAATATCGGGGTGGAGCTTTCGGCGAAGAGCTTTTACCAGGTGAACACCCCGGCGGCCGAGGCGGTATACCGAAAGGCCGCGGAATATGCCTCTCTCACCGGCCGCGAGACGGTTTTGGATCTTTACTGCGGCGCGGGAACGGTGGGGCTTTCTATGGCCAAGGACGCCCGCAGGCTTATCGGCGTTGAGGTGGTGCCGCAGGCGGTGGAAAACGCCAAGGAAAACGCCCTGCGAAACGGCGCACGAAACGCCGAGTTTATAGCCGCCGACGCCGCCGAGGCCGCAAAAAGCCTCTGCGAAAGGGGAGAGCGCCCCGACGTCGTGATAGTGGATCCTCCCCGAAAGGGCTGCGACCCCGCCACCCTTGCCGCCATCGCCGAGATGTCCCCCGAAAGGGTTGTGATGATTTCCTGCGATCCCGCCACCGCCGCCCGCGACTGCCTTAGCCTGACGAAAGCGGGCTACGCGCTTTCAAAGGTCTGCCCCGCCGACATGTTCCCCCGCACAAGGCATGTGGAGACAGTTGTCCAACTTTCCAAGGGAGAAATCCAGTCAAAGAAGATTCGCGTTGACTTCTCTCTGGAGGATATGGATATGTCCGGCTTCCAAAAAGGCGCGACCTATGGAGAGATCAAGGCTTATGTGAAAGAGCATACCGGGCTCACGGTTTCTTCCCTCTACATCGCGCAAGTGAAACAGAAGTGCGGGATTATTGAACGGGAGAATTACAATAAGCCCAAGTCAGAGAGCGCCAAGCAGCCCCAATGCCCGCCGGAGAAAGAAGCGGCGATTCGGGCGGCACTGGA
>CANQPB010000023.1 GCA_947625615.1 uncultured Clostridia bacterium
TCGGCATGCCGAGGGTGATAATCCAAAAATATTACTTCATTCTATATGAATTTGCGAAAAATACTTGACAGTACCGGTGGAACCCCCTCTCCCTTCGCGAGGGAGAGGGGGCAGGGGGTGAGACAGGCAAAGAAACCGGGTATTTTTGCTCGGCGTTTGATATGGAAAAAGCTTTTTTATTTGCTTCGCCCTGCTCAGCAAATCGGGGAGACCCCCGGCGAGGGTCTCCCCGCGAAAAAACTGTCCACCGGACAGTTTTTTCTCCCCGTCCTGCGCTTCGCTTCGCATTATCCCGGAGCGTGCCTGCTCGGCCCGCTCCGGGGGAGGTTCCGCGATTGCGATCGCGTCTCGTGGGCTCTGCCCCCGAGACCCCCGCGGCCTTTTGAAAAAGGCCGGCGAAAACTTTTCTAATTTTCGGGTTTTCGGGCTTGGCCTGCGCTCCTCAGGCCAGCAGCTCGCAGATGAGATTCCCGAATTCCTCCGGGTCTTCTATCTCAAGCCCCGACATCACCCTCGCGCAGTTCGCAAGTATCCTGCAATGCTTCGCGCAAAGCTCCTTGTCGGCGCTGTAAAGCTCCTTTATCTTCTCAACAGCCGGGTGCGCGGCGTTTAGCTCGAGCACCAGCGACGCCGAAAGCTGAGAATCTGCGTCCGGCATCTTCGAGAGCACCCGAGCCATCTCTATGGTCATTCCGCCCTCGCTTGAAAGCGCCGCGGGATGGTCGCCGAGAGCCGCCGAATACTTGACCGCGTGCAGGCCGCCCACCTTTTCCTTGATGAAGTCGAGGAGCTCCTTGCCGCTCTCGTTTTCGTCGTTCAGCTTTTTGGTCTCCTCCTCGCTGGCGAGATCGAGCTCGTCCGTCGCGACGTTCACAAATTTCTTGTCCTCATAGCTCATGAGCGTCTGGAGCGTGAATTCGTCGACGTCCTCGCTCAGCAGCAAAAGCTCGTAGCCCTTCGCCTTTACCGCGCCCGCCTGGGGAAGCCTAAGCGCCTTTTCGGGGGCGTCGCCGCAGGCATAGTAGATAGACTTCTGCTCCTCCGGCATTCTTGAGACATACTCCTTTAAGGTGGTGTATTTCATGTCGTTCGAGGAGGTGAACATTATGAGATCCTGCAAAAGCTCCTTATGGGTGCCGTAGTCGGAATAAACTCCGAATTTAAGCTGCGAACCGAAAGCCTTGAAGAATTTCTCGTATTTTTCGCGGTCGGTCTCCATCATCTTTGAAAGCTCGGATTTTATCTTTTTCTCGACCGCCCTTGAAATCGTGCGAAGCTGGTGATCCTGCTGAAGCGTCTCGCGGGAGATGTTAAGCGAGATGTCCGAGCTGTCGATAAGCCCCTTTACGAAGCTGAAGTAGTCGGGCAGCACCTCTGAGCACTTGTCCATCACCATTACCCCGCTCGAATAGAGCTGCAAGCCCTTTTCGTAATTTTTGGAGTAGTAGTCAAAGGGCGCGTGGGAGGGAATGTAGAGCAGCGCGGTATATTCGACGGTGCCCTCCTGCTTATAGTGCATCACCCTTATCGGCGGCTCGTAATCCATGAATTTTGAGGTGTAGAAATTGTTATACTCCTTCTCCGAGATCTCGGCGGCGGGCTTGCGCCAAAGAGGGGTTATGGAATTGAGCGTTCTGCGCTCGGTTACCTTTTCGGTCTCCCCCTCCTTGCCCTCGACAGGCTTATTCACCTCGAAGTCCATTCTTATGGGATAGTGGATATAGTCGGAATACTTTTTAACCAGCCGCTGAATGGAATAGGGCTCCAAAAATTCGCAGTAGTCCTCCTCCTCGGAATCCGGCTTGATGTAAAGGGTGATCTCGGTGCCGACGGCGTCCTTTTCGCATTCCTCAAGGGTGTAGCCGTCAACGCCCTCGGATTCCCACTTATAGGCCTTGTCGGCGCCGTATACCTTTGATACTACGGTGACTTTTTCCGCCACCATGAACGCGGAATAAAATCCCACGCCGAACTGGCCGATGATGTCTACGCTGTCGGCGGAATTTTCGCTCTTGAAATCGAGTGAACCGCTCTTTGCTATGGTGCCGAGATTGTTTTCAAGCTCGTCGGCGGTCATGCCGCAGCCGTTGTCCGAAATTACAAGCTTTCTCGATGCCTCGTCGGCGCTTATCGAAATCTCGTACTCGTCTCGGTTGAGCCCCGTCTCCGGCTCGGTCAGCGAGCGAAAATAGCGCTTGTCTATGGCGTCGCTCGCGTTGGATATAAGCTCCCTCAAAAAGATCTCCTTGTGGGTGTAGATCGAATTGATCATCATGTCAAGAAGCTTTTTCGATTCCGTCTGAAACTGTCTTTTTTCCATTTTATCTTCTCCTTAATAATTATCGGTTGCCGGGAAAATTTCCCCTGTCGAGATTATATTATAGCCTCACTATGTGACCGATATGTGTACAATTTGTTTCTAAACTGTAAATTTTAGCACTCAGGCTTTTTTAGTGCTAAATTTTATGGGGTACACATCAAAAACGACCGCACTTTAGAGAGTACGGCCGGATTTATTTCTCTTTGATCATGGGCTCATAGATATTCGAAAAGCGCCCGAGGCTTTCATCGACGTCTATTTCGTAGTCACGGACGAGGCAGTGGTCGAATTCCGAATCGAAATATTCGCGGAGCATCACCCCGCCGAGGGCCTCCATAGCCCGCCACGAAGCGGGGTTGTCGGTGTTGGCGTCAAGGAGCACCTTTTTCAGGCCGTGCAGGCGGCAAAGCTTTAAAGCGAGGTAGAGATTTATCTTGCAGTAGCCCTTGTTGCGCTCGGTCGGGCGGGTGGAATAGCCGATATTCCCGCCGTATTTTTTGAGCCGCTCGTTGAGGGCGTATCTTATGTTTATCATGCCGACGATTTTACCGTCGCCGTTACGGACTAAAAAATAGGTCTCGCCGGGAACGCGTTTTTCGTCGGGGATCCTTTTGCGGTCGGCCTCAAGCTTTAAAAGCCAGTCCTCGTAGTCATCGGTGAATCTGTCGAGCCCGCCGGAGCCGTTTATTTCGGAGTTGTATTCTCTGAATTCGTTTATATAGTCGAAAGCGTCGGCCTTGCGGGCAAGGGTCGGGTACTCGAGACGGAAGGTGTCCATAAATAAGTTCCTTTCTTTGGGGTTGGCGGCGGAGGGGCGAAGGGAGGGTGGGTGGGGCCCGCGAAGCCGGAAATTAACGCGACTGAGGTAAGCCCCTTCGCCGCCAACGAGGGGCCGATGCCCGAAAATATGCGCTTAACGCTTTCTGAACCACACCGACGGGCTGAGGAGGAAAATTATCGGATATATCTCAAGCCTGCCGAGGAGCATGGAGACGGAGAGAACGATTTTTGAAAACGCGGTGTAGTCGGCGTAGTTGCCTATCGGGCCGACGGCGCCGAGGCCGGGGCCTACGTTGTTGAAGCAGGCGAGCACGCTTGTGAATTTCGTCTCGAAGTCAAAGGGCTCGAAGCTTATCAGCAGAAATACGCCGAGGGTTATAGCCATATAAAGCGCGAAATATATGCATACGCCGGAAAGGGTGGAATCCTCAAGTGGCTTGCCCTCGAACCTAACCGCAGAAACCGAGCGCGGGTGGAGCATCTTTTTAAGCTCCCGCTTGACCGCCTTGAAAAGCATAACCACCCTCGACACCTTAAGCCCGCCGGCGGTAGAGCCCGCGCAGGCACCTATAAACATTAAAAGGCAGAGAATGCTTCTTGAAAGCTGGGGCCAAAGGTTGAAATCGGCGGTGGCGAAGCCCGAGGTGGAAACTATCGTCATCACCTGAAACGCCGCGTATCTAAGCGTTTCGCCGAGGCTTTCGTAAAGCGGGCGGATATTTATCGCCACGGCCGCGACCGAAACCGCGACTATCCCGGTGTACGCCCAGAGCTCCTCACTCGTGAAGACGGACTTGAAGCGGCGTATCAACGCGAGGTAGTAAAGATTGAAGTTTATGCCGAATATGAACATGAATATAGTGATCACCCACTGGATATAGGGGCTGTAGCCGGCTATGCTGTCGGAATTGCAGCTGAAGCCGCCGGTGCCGGCGGTGCCGAAGGTGTGGATCATCGCCTCAAAGAGATTCATGCCCCCCGCCAAAAGAAGGGCTATCTGCAAAAGCGTCAGGCCGATGTAGATGACGTAGAGTATCTTCGCGGTCTGCCTGACCCGCGGGACGAGCTTGCCGACTATCGGCCCCGGCATCTCGGCGCGCATTATATGTATAGAGCGGTCGGTAGTCATCGGGAGCACCGCCATGACCATTACAAGAATGCCCATGCCGCCCACCCAGTGGGTGAAGCTTCGCCACATCAAAAGCCCTTTGCTCATCGATTCGATGTCCCGCAGAATAGACGCGCCGGTGGTGGTGAAGCCGCTGACCGTCTCAAAGAACGCGTCGACGAACGAGGGGATCTCCCCGCTTATGACAAAGGGAAGCGAGCCGACCAAAGAAAAGATCACCCATGTGAGCGCGGTTATGCAAAAGCCCTCGCGGGAATAGATGACGGTGTCCTTGGGCTTGTTCGCAAGCATCATGACTGCGCCCAAAGCGAGCGCTATTCCCATTGAGGCAACAAAGCTGAAAACGCATTTTTCGCCGTAAAACAGCGCGGTCACAAGGGGCAGGAGCATAAGCACGGCCTCTAAAAGCATCATCTGACCGCATATGTGAAATACCATTTTGCGATTCATAAAATCCACCAGCCGATTATTTTAATATGTCCGAAATGTCGCCGAGGCGGTTTTGGGAGGATATCACCACTACCCTGTCCCCCGGAATTATCATGTCGGAGCCGCTCGGGATTATGGTGCGGCGGCCTCTCATGATTCCGCCGATGAGGATATTCGGCTTGAGGCTTATATCTTTAAGGGGCACACCGGTGAGCTTCGATTCGGCGGCCACCTTGAATTCAAGCGCTTCGGCCTTGCCGTCGAAGATCTTATAGAGCGTCTCTACGGCCGACGAGCCGGAGGAATTTTCGAGGGCTCTGGCATACTGCACAAGAACGCTCGAGGTGATCTCTTTCGGGGAGACAACGCTTTCAAGGCCCATCTTCTTGGCCATGGCGGCAAGCTCGTCGCGGTTTATCTTGGTGACCGTCTTCGGGACGTTCTGCATTGAGGCGAACACCGAGAGCAGGATATTTTCCTCGTCTATGCCGGTGAGGGAGACAAAGGCGTCGCAGCCGTCGAGGCCCTCCTCCATCAAAAGCTCATGCTCGGCGCCGTTGCCCCGAATTATCGTAGTGGAGGGCAGCACCGCCGTAAGCTCGGCGCAGCGCTGCTCGTCCTGCTCGATTATCTTAACGCCGCTCGAACCGACCTCCTCAAACATCTGCGCGAGGTAAAAGGCGGTCTTGCTGCCGCCGAGAATGATTATGTTCTTCGCCTGTTTTCTTAGGGAATTGAGCATTCTCATAAGCTTCTGCATTTCGCTCTGCGAGGCGGTGAGGCCTATTTTGTCCCCTGCCTGGAGGGTAAAGAAGCCGTTGGGGATATAAACCTCCTCGCCGCGCTGAACGCAGCATATCAGAAATTGGGCGTCGTATTTCTTTCTTATCTCTATGAGATTTTTGCCGCAGAGGGCGCTCTTCTCGGTGAGGCGGAATTCTATGATCTCGAGGCTGCGGCGGGAAAACGTCTCGATTTTAAGCGCCGAGGGGAATTTCAAGATGTTGAAGATCTCTCGGGCGGCGCTCTGCTCGGGGTTTATTGCCATGGCGAGTTCGAGATGCTGCCGCAAAAAGCCGAGGCTGGAATCGTTGTATTCGGGATTTCTTATGCGGGCGATGGTGTTTTCGGCGCCCATCTTCTTGGCCAAAAAACAGCTCAGCATGTTAAGCTCGTCCGATTCGGTCATGGCGACAAAAAGCCCGCAGTCCGAGGCTCCCGCCTCGATGAGGGTGTCGCAGTCGGCGGCGTTGCCGCACACGCCCATGACGTCATAGATATTGGTGAGCTCGGTGATAACCGCGCTGCTCTTATCGACGGCGACGACGTCGTGCCCCTCGGCGGCAAGATCGCCAAGCACCGCCGAGCCGATTTTTCCGCAGCCCGCAATAATTATCTTCATGGATAAATGCCTCCGTAAAGTCGATATGCAAATATACGGTATTATTTTAGCACGTATGAAAAAAATTTGCAACAGTTTTCGTTAAAATCTTGCTTTTCCCGAAAAAATAGGTTATAATTTCTTTTGAGCAATTCTGTCTGAAAGGATCGGTAAAATGAAAAAGTCCAAACTGATTTTAAAATCCCTGCTCTTTCTGTTTTTAAGCTGGCTCGCGGGGTTCTTTATCTCCACCTTCTTCCCGATGTGCTACCAGCGCTTCGGGCTGCCGATGTGCTTTTTATTCGGATTCTGCACCCTTGGGGCGGCGGTATGCATTTTCGCCGACTTCTCAAACAAGGCCGGCGCCAGAATGAACACACGCTCGTATAGGGAGGAAAATCCCGCGAACGAGGAAAATTTCGGCCTCTGGATAGGTGCTCTCCCCACCGGGATAAACTATGTCTATGTGATCCTGCTCTGGCTTTCAAAATTCGGGGTGATAAAGACCGACTTTTACCCTTGGTTCAAAACGCTCACATTCTACTTCATGCCGCTCAGCTACATCGTCGCCCCGAACGAGATAAATTACGACGCAAGCGGCGCGGTCAGTTCGCAAAGCGTGCCGGCGCCCGAGCTTTCGATCTGGGCGATGCTTCTTTTCACCGTTCTGCCACTGGTATTTTTGCTGACATGCTGGATAGCTTTCCGCATAGGGTATAACCACATAGACGTAAAGGCGAAGATTCTTTACGGGCAGAAAAATTAACCCCGGACGGACTATTCTAAACAAGCCTTCTTTCTCATAGTCTTGTAAAAAAGACAAAACTGCAACGGAGGAAGAAGTCATGTTAAAAAAGCTTTGGATAAACAGGGTCGGAGCGCTCATAGTTCTTTTGTGCACCTATCTTTTGGTGTTCGGGTTCATTAAAACCGCCGAGCTGCCGTCGGACATTCTGCCGGTAGGCTCGGAAACCGTGCCGCCGCTCCCGGTGATAGTTTTGGACGCCGGGCACGGGGGAATAGACAGCGGCTGCTTAAGCGTAAACGGCGTTGAGGAAAAGGACATTAACCTGAGCATTCTTTTGAAGCTTCGGGAGATGCTTAAGCTTTCGGGGTTTGATGTCGCCGTCACCCGGGACACCGACAGATCGATTCACAGCACCGGCGTCACCGGGCTCGGGAATCAGAAAAAATCCGACATGGAAAACCGCCTCGCGATAATAAACTCCTACGACGACGCGGTTTTTCTCTCTATCCACCAGAATCAGTTCACCGACCCGAAATATTCCGGCGCGCAGATGTTCTATCCTCTTGAAAGCGCCGAGAGCGAGCGCCTTGCGCAGATCATGCAAAAAAGCTTTGCGGAATATCTTCAGCCGGAAAACAAGCGGGAGATAAAGCCGGTGGACACCGAGATATATCTTTTGCACAACGCAAACTGCCCCGCCGTCATGGCGGAATGCGGATTTCTGTCTAATCCCGAGGAGGCGGCACTTTTGGAATCGGACGAGTATCAGGCAAAAGTGGCTTTTACGATATTCAAAAGCCTTTGCAGCTATATTTTTGACGGGGCGGTCTGACCCCCGCGAAAGGATTGTATAAAATGGCAAAACCGAAAAGCGTGTTCGTCTGCCGCTCCTGCGGCTATGAAAGCCCGAAGTGGAACGGAAGGTGCCCGAGCTGCGGCGAATGGAATACATTCGACGAGGTTGAAAGCGCGCCCGCAAAGAGCGCGTCTTCAAGGGGCGGGGCTTCAAGGGCTCAATCGGCAAAGCTGAGCCTTTTGAAAGAGGTGGATATCTCGGAAAATTCCGAGGTGAGATATTCCACCGGCCTCGAGGAGCTCGACCGCGTTCTGGGCGGCGGGCTTGTCAAAGGGTCTCTGGTGCTTCTGGGCGGCGAGCCGGGCATTGGAAAATCCACCCTTTTATTGCAGATATGCGACAGCCTCGGCCGCGACAGAAACGTCCTTTACGTCTCGGGCGAGGAATCGGCAAGGCAGATACGCCTTCGTGCCGAGCGCCTCGGGGTGTCCGGCGAGACGCTTTACATACTTGCGGAATCGGACGCGCAGACAATAGCCGACGCCGTTTTGTCGAACCGGCCGGATATAGTAATCATAGATTCCATTCAGACGATGTCGATAAGCGAGCTAAACTCGGCGCCGGGAAGCGTTACGCAGGTGCGCGAGTGCACAAACCTTTTCATGAGGCTGGCAAAGTCCGAGGAGATACCCTTTTTCATAGTGGGGCATGTCAACAAGGACGGCGCGATAGCCGGGCCGAAGGTTATGGAGCATATCGTCGACGCGGTGCTCTATTTTGAGGGCGACAGAAACCTAAGCTACAGAATTTTAAGAGCGGCGAAAAACCGCTTCGGCTCGACAAACGAAATAGGCGTGTTCGAGATGACCGACCGTGGGCTTGAGCAGGTGGAGAACCCCTCGCAGATGCTTCTTTCGGGGAGGCCGTCGGGGGTGTCGGGCTGCTGCGTTGTCTGCACTATGGAGGGCACAAGGCCGATCCTCGCCGAGGTGCAGGCGCTTGTGGCGAAGAGCAGCTCGAATCTGCCGCGGCGAATGGCCACCGGCTTCGATTTCAACCGGGTGTGGCTTATTCTTGCGGTGCTTGAAAAGCGGCTCGGGTTCTACTACGGCTCGCTCGACGTGTATGTCAACATCATCGGCGGGCTGAGGATAACGGAGCCCGCGGCGGATCTGCCGGTGGCTATGGCGCTTTACTCCTCGCTGACCGACAGGCCGATAGACGACGGGGTGATAGCGTTCGGCGAGATAGGCCTCGGCGGAGAGATACGCTCGGTATCTCATCTTGAGCAGCGCGTGGCAGAGGCGCGGCGCCTCGGGTTCACAAAGTGCATAGTGCCGCGGCACTCTTTAAAAAATCTCACAAGGACAAGCGGGATAGAGATTGTCGGCGCGGCGAACCTGCGCCAGGCGTTCGAAGCCGTAAAACAGCATTAAAAGCTGCCCGGGTAAAATCCGGGCGGCGGTTTTTTATCGGGGCCGCGGCATTTCAGCTCAGGCCGAAGCTTATGGACAGGGCGTTGTTTATTCTGTCCATGGCGGTGCTGTCAAGGGTGCCCATTCGCTCTCTCAGACGCTTTTTGTCTATCGTGCGGATCTGCTCCAAAAGCACCACGCTGTCCTTTGCAAGCCCGCAGGACTGCGAATCTATCTCGATGTGGGTGGGAAGGCGGGTCTTTTCCTGGCGGCTCGTTATCGCCGCCGCTATGACGGTCGGACTGTGCCTGTTGCCCACGTCGTTCTGTACGATAAGTACGGGTCTGATTCCGCCCTGCTCCGAACCGACCACAGGACTGAGGTCGGCGTAATAAATTTCTCCCCTGTAAACTGCAGGCATTTTATTTTCACGCTCCTTGTAAGGTGTTTGCCGTTAGTTTTGACAGTTTGGCAGTTTTTATACGGGTATAAGAGGTATAGGGGGATACTTTATATTATGCAGGGCTTGGGCGAAAGGACAATCAGGCAAAAAACACCCGCCGCACCTGATTAAGATGCGGCGGGCAGAATTTTTATAAGGAAAAATTATTTGGAGCCGGCGTTCTTTTTGGCTGCAAGATCCAAAAGGGCGTCCTTGCGGGAGAGATTTATTCTGCCCTGATCGTCTATCTCAACGACCTTGACGATTATCTCGTCGCCGATGGAAACAACGTCCTCCACCTTTTCAACGCGGTGGGTGTCGAGCTTCGAGATGTGCACAAGTCCGTCCTTGCCGGGGGCGATCTCGACGAACGCGCCGAAATTCATCAGGCGGACGACCTTGCCGCGGTAAATCGAGCCGATCTCGGGATCAAACGCGATGGTGTTGATGATGTCGATGGCAGCCTGGGCTTTTTTGAGATCGAGGCCGCTGACGTAAACGCTGCCGTCCTCTTCGACGTCGATCTTGACCTCGCAGTCGGCCTGGATCTTCTGAATGACCTTGCCGCTCTTGCCGATGACCTCGCTGATCTTCTCGACGGGGATCTTGGTGGAGAGCATCTTGGGAGCCCACTTCGAAACCTCCGGCCTCGGCTCGGCAATGGCCTTGGCCATTATCTCGTCAAGGATATAGTCGCGGGCCTTGTGGGTCTTTGCAAAGGCCTCCTCGATGATGTCGTAGGTGAGGCCGTCGACCTTGATGTCTACCTGAATGGCGGTGATTCCCTTGTGGGTGCCGCCGACCTTGAAGTCCATGTCTCCGAAGAAGTCCTCAAGACCCTGGATATCTACCATCGTCTGGAAGGAGCCGTCGTCGCGGGTGATAAGTCCGCAGGAGATTCCGGCTACGGGAGCCTTTATCGGAACGCCGGCGTCCATGAGGGCGAGGGTGGAGCCGCAAATCGAGCCCTGCGAGGTGGAGCCGTTGGAGGAAAGAACCTCGGAAACAACGCGAATCGCGTAGGGGAAATCGTCGACGGAAGGGAGCACGGGGACAAGGGCCTTTTCGGCGAGAGCGCCGTGGCCTATCTCACGTCTGCCGGGGCCGCGCGAGGGCTTGGTTTCGCCGACGGAATAGGACGGGAAGTTGTACTGATGCATATATCTCTTCTCTTCCTCGTCGTCGATGCCGTCAAGCTTCTGGGCGTCGCTGACGGGGCCGAGGGTGACTACCGAGAGAACCTGGGTCTGTCCCCTGGTGAACATGCCTGAGCCGTGAACGCGCGGGATAAGGCCTACCTCGGCGGTGAGGGGGCGGATCTGGTCGAGGCCGCGGCCGTCGACGCGCTTGCCCTCGTAGAGCCAATTGCGCACTATCTTCTTCTGGAGCTTATAGATGCACTCGTCTATCATGGCGAGCTGCTCGGGATATTCCTCGTCGAAGCGGGCGTGAATGGCGTCCTTGATAGGCTGCAAACGCGCCTCGCGGACGTTCTTGTCGTCGGTGTCGAGGGCGGCCTTTACGTCCTCGGAAGCCATCTCCTCGATCTTGTCGAAGAGATCGTGATCAACCTCCATGGATTCGAATTCAAACTTCGGCTTGCCTACCTCGGCCTTGATGCCGTTGATGAATTCCACCATTCTCTTTATCTCCCGGTGGCCGGTCTTGATGGCTTCGAGCATCAGCTCGTCCGAGACCTCGTCGGCGCCGGCCTCTATCATGACTATCTTTTCCATGGTGCCGGCAACGGTGAGATTGAGGTGGTTATTCTCCTTCTGAGCGGCGGTGGGATTTATGACTATCTCGCCGTCGACAAGGCCGACGTTGACGCCGGCGATAGGCCCCGCCCAGGGGATATCCGAAATGGATATAGCTATCGAGGTGCCGAGCATTCCCGCGATTTCGGGAGAGCAGTCGGGATCGACCGACAGAACGGTCATAACGACGCAGACGTCGTTGCGCATGTCCTTGGGGAAGAGCGGGCGAATGGGGCGGTCTACCATGCGGGAGGTGAGTATAGCCTTATCGGTGGGCTTGCCCTCGCGCTTTGTGAACGAGCCGGGGATCTTTCCCACCGAGTAGAGCTTTTCCTCAAAGTCTACCGAGAGGGGGAAGAAGTCTATGCCGTCGCGGGGCTTTACCGAAGCCGTGACGTTGCACATGACGGTGGTTTCGCCGTAGCGCACCCAGCAGGAGCCGTTTGAAAGCTCGCAGGTCTTGCCCGTTTCGACGACGAGCGGCCTGCCGGCAAAGGTGGTCTCGAATTTTCTGTACCTGTCGAATTGCTTGATTTCTGACATTGCCATAATTTTGTCCTCCTTGAAATACATTATGTGTATTTTCAAGCAGCGTTTTAGCAATAAATTCAACCTCCGGGCTGCGGCGGCTCAACTTATTACTAAAAAACGTCGCCCGAAAATACCAAAAATACATCAAAAGGCAGATGCGGTAAGCCTCTGCCTTATTGACTGCATTACTTTCTCAGGCCCAACTTTTCAACGATAGCTCTGTAGCGCTCGATGTCGGTGCGCATGAGATAGTTGAGAAGATTGCGCCTGCGGCCTACCATCTTAAGAAGTCCCCTGCGGGAATGGTGGTCGTTCTTGTGAACCTTCAGGTGTTCGGTGAGATCGGATATCCTCTTGGTGAGAATGGCTATCTGCACCTCGGGAGAGCCGGTATCGTTCTCGGACAGTCTGTTGGCCTCGATAATAGCGGTCTTTTCTTCCTTTAAAAGCATCTTTATACCCCTTTCGTAATATTTGTTCCGGCATACATAGGCCGCGGCAGGTATATTTTTGTCCGCTTTGCGGCGTCACCCGCGGTCTGCGTTATGCGGCACGGCTTAAAGCCTCGACTATTTTATCACAGAATTTTAATTTTGTAAAGACCTTTTTTTAAAATTTTTCAGGATATTTCGCCGGCGGCCGTTTTTGCGGCGGTGAGGGTGTTGCGCATGAGCATGGCTATCGTCATGGGACCCACCCCGCCCGGCACCGGCGTGATGAACGACGCCTTTTTGCTGACGTTCTCAAAATCGACGTCGCCGCAGAGCTTGCCCTGCTCGTTTCGGTTCATTCCGACGTCTATGACTACGGCGCCCTCCTTTACCATGTCCTCGGTGATGAGCTTCGCCTTTCCGACGGCGGCGACTAAAATGTCGGCGCGAAGACATTCGGCCTTAAGGTCGGCGGTCTTTGAATGGCAGATGTTCACGGTGCCGTTTTCGTGCAGCAAAAGCATGGCCATGGGCTTGCCGACGATATTTGATCTTCCGACGACGGTGCACCTTTTACCGCTTACCGATATGCCGGTGGAGTGAATAAGCTCCATTATCCCCGCGGGGGTGCAGGGCAGGAATTTGTAATTGCCGGTCATTATTCTGCCGACGTTCTGCGGGTGGAACGCGTCGACGTCCTTTTCGGGGGAAATTGCCTCTATAACGGCGCGCTCGTTTATGTGCTTCGGAAGCGGGAGCTGGCATAAGATCCCGTGAACGGCGGGATCGGCGTTCAGCTTTTTGATCAGCTCAAGCAGCTCGGTCTCGGTTGTGCTCTCGGGGAGGATATGCTCGAAGGAATTGAAGCCCTCCTCAAGGCAGGCCTTTTTCTTGTTGCCGACGTAAATTTTCGAGGCGGGATCGTCCCCGACGAGTATGACCGCAAGGCCTGGGGTGACGCCGGTTCTCTTTTTGAATTCCTCGGTCTCAAGGCGAACGCTTTCGCGCACCTTGGCCGAAACTTCCTTTCCGTTAATCAACGCTGCCACTGTCTGTCTCCTCCTTATCTGCCTCGGGTTCCGCCTCGGGTTCGGTTTCGGGTTCCGCATTTTCTTCGGGAGCCTCCCCTGCCGGCCGATCTTTCTCCGGCTCTTCTGCCTCTTCGGAATTTTCCTCCGTGGCTTCCTCCGGTGCTTCGGCGTCGGTATCGTTATCGTCTGCGTCGTCGGCAAGAATGTGCTCGGTCAGCTCGGCGTCGGCGTCAACCTTGACGTGCTTATCCGCCCTATCCTTTAAAAGCGCCTTTGATTCCTCAGTCTCGTAATAGAACGTATACCCGTGCTTTTTGACGTTGATATAGTTTATCGTCAAAAGAACTATCGAGAAGATAACGCAGGTGCCCGCGACGACCTGGGATACTTTAAAGGGCGTGCCGGGGATATAAAGGCTGTCGGTGCGAAGGGCTTCTATCCAGAAGCGGCCGGCGCCGTACCAGCCGATGTAGAGAAGGAAGATCTCGCCGTCGAACTTGCGGAATTTTTTGGAATAGAAGTGAAGGATCAAAAAGCCTATCAGGCACCAGAGCGACTCGTAGAAGAAACAGGGGTGGGCCACCATCTCTCTCGCCTGGTTGGTGACGACTACGTTGTCGTCGGGGTGGTAAAAGAAATAGAGCCTGTTTAAGATGGTGTTGCTCGTCATGCCCCAGGGAAGGGTGGTCTTCGAGCCGAAGGCCTCCTGATTGAAGAAGTTGCCCCAGCGGCCTATGCACTGGCCTATCAAAAGACCGAGGCCGGTCAGATCGAGCATGGGGGATATCTTCACGCGGCGGATCATAGCGACTATGCCGCCGAAAATAAGCGCGCCGATGACGCCGCCGTAGACCGCAAGGCCGCCGTCGCGGATATTTAAGACCTTGGGAATGTCGAGGCCGCCCTCGTCGGTGAGGTAGAGCTCGTTAAGCCTGAATATGACGTAATAGGCCCTCGCGCCGATTATTCCGCCGACAAGGCCCGCTAAAACGACGTCGAGCACCCTGTCCGGCTCGAGGCCGAATTTGCGCACCCTCGAGCTGACATAGATGACGGCAAGAAGCATTCCGAACGCGATCAGAAAGCCGTACCAGTAAACCTCTATGCTGGTGTCGTTGAACCACGGGATCGTGAAAAGGACGTTGTTAATTTTCAGTCCGTTCGGGAAAAGCCAGTCGCAGAACGGAAAATAGATAACGTCTTCCGAGGCCATAACCTCTTTTACAAAATCAACTGTCATATATTATCTCTCCTTTTTGTCGCTTGGCGATTTATTTGTCCGCGGCGGCCGCGGCGTTCGGCTCGATGACGGATATCGCCGAGCGGTCGGGTCTTAAAAGTCCGTCAAGATATCCCGCGGCCTCCTCAAAGGTCATGTTCACCAGCACCTCGAGCGGGTCGAAAACGCCGACGCCGTTTAAATGGGAATTGAGCATAAGCGTCGCGCAGGCGGAGACGTTGTTGAACGAGCGCACCGTTTCGCCGTAGCGGGCGCGCTTTAACTCCTCGAATTCCCCGCGGGAAAGCCCGGATTTTTTGGCGCTTTCTATTTCAAGGTTTATCCTGCGGTATACCTCGCGCGGGTCTTGAGATTCTCCCGACAGCGCGCACATGAAATATCCCTCGCCGCAGTTGGTTTCGGTGCCGAAGCTCTGGTTTATCAGCCCCGATTCGGAATTTTCTCTGTAAAAGCGGGACGTCGGGCCGAATAGCATTGAAAGTATGAACGACGCCGCATAGGTCTTTTTCAGAAGCTCGGTGCCCGAGGCCGGCTCGGACTTGAAGCCTACCGCGAACATAGGCACGCCGACCGACATTTTCTCGGTTATCTCGGTCTGCGCGACCTGCTGCGGCTCGTCCGGCATTTTTGTCTCAAGGCCGTTGTCCTCGGCGGGCTTTAACATTCTGTCGGCAACCTCTAAAACCTCGTCGACACGGCAATTGCCCGCAACGGTCAGCACCATGTTTCTCAGATTATAGAACGCGCCGTAGCAGCGGTATAACAGCGGGGCGTCTATTTCGGCGATGGAATCCACGGTTCCCGCGATCTCTATCCTGACGGGGTGATTTTTATAGAGCGCCCTCATCAGATTGAAATAGCTGCGCCGGTAGGGATTGTTCTCGCACATTCTTATCTCCTGCCCGATGATGCCCTGCTCCTTATCTACGGTCTCCTGTGTGAAATAGGGCTTTTGGACAAAATCGAGGAGGATCTCTAAGTTTTCCTTATAGCTTTCGGTGCATTCGAAATAGTAGACGGTGTGATCGAACGAGGTGTAAGCGTTAGCCGAGGCGCCGGTTTTTGCGAAAAGCTCGAACACCTGGCAGTCTTCGTTTTCAAAGAGCTTGTGCTCCAAAAAATGGGCTATACCCTCCGGCACGGGCGCGGGGGCGGGATCGGCCTTTGTTTTGAATACGGTGTTTATCGAGCCGTATTTCGTGCCGAACATGGCCGAGGTGCCGTTGAAGCCCTCAAGCTCCATGACGTATATCGTCAGACCCGAGGAATGGTTTATTTTATAATATCCCTCGCCTATTCTTTCGCTGTAAATCTTTAATTTATCCATAACGGCCTGCCTATCTGCCGCTGTCCGTGAGGACGTATACGGTGTCGAGCTTAAAGCTTCCCGCCGCGGCAACAATGTCATCTGAGGTGATTTTTTGCATTTCGGCCATTCTCTCGGCCGGTGAAACCGCGCTGCCCCGCCGAACCGTCTGATTGAAGAACCAGTTGTCGAGCGCCGGCACCGAGCAGTATATCGACCTGTAAGAATCGAACATCGCGAGGCGGGTTTTTTCAAGCTCCTCCTCGGTGAAATTGCCGGAGGATATCTCGCCGAGCTGGCGGATTATCTCGTCGCGGGCGGCGTTTACGTTTTCTGGCGCGACACCGCTTGAAACGGTCAGGGAATTTTTGCTCTCGGAATATATCGCGGAGATATAATAGCAAAGCCCGAGCTTTTCGCGGACGTTCATGAACAGCTTTGAAAAGGGCGTGTCGCCGTAAAGCCAGCTGAACAAAAGCGCTGCGTTGGGATCGAATTTTTCGGACTTGAACACCATTATCAGATTCGCCTGCGCGACGTCGAGCCTTGTCTCGGCATATTCCGGCTCCGGCTTTATCGGGCTGAACGCGCGGTATTCGGGGCAACTGCGCTTGCATGTGCCGAGGGCGGAAAAGGCGTCTTCAAAGAGCTTTATATCGTTATCGAATTCTCCGCCGCCGCAGATGCCTATCTCAACCCTTGCGCCCAAAAGAATCTCTTTATACTTCTCATATGCGGCCTCTGGCGTTAATGCCTCAACGTCCTCGCGGGAGCCGTACCAGCGCTCGGCGGCGCTTTCTCCGCGGTAGGCGGTCTCGGCGGCTCTCGCCTCGGCGTATGAGGGCTTGTCGTTCAGCTCGCCGTCGATCTCACTCAAAAGATTGAGCTTTTGAATGTTGAACTCGCGGGCGTTGAAGCCGCCGTTTTCGACGGCGGGGCTGAAAATGCAGTCTCTCAAAAGCGCCGCGGCCTCGCCGGAGATATCCTCATCGCCGGGCGCGAAGCGGCTTCTGATAGACGACACCGAAACGGATATCTCAAACATTCCGCCGCAGTGGCGGCAGGCGCAGGACACCGTGGCGCCGTAAAGATAATTCAGGCGGCGGCTGAATGACGGCGAATCGGGAAATTCCGAATTGCAGGAAGTGAGGATCCCCGGGACTATCGCGCGGGCGGCCGCCTTTTTGCGGTCGAAGGAGGTGAGAAACCTCACGCGGTAGATATTCGTCTTGAATTTCGGATCGCTCACAACATTGAAACCGATGCCGCCGTCGGTTACAAATCGTTTATGTTCGGTTGGCAAGGACATACATCTCCTTAAAATTCACATTAAAGTTTATTGTACCACAACGGCGCCGTTTATGCAAGACAATTTTGAAAATATTGTTCGGCGGTTCGGCGGGCGAATAAAAATCCGCCCCTTTCGGAGCGGACGGTATGCGATGATATTGCGGCGGCCGTTATAATGCGCGGCAAGGCCGCATATGTATTTTCTGTGAGGCAAAAACGCTGCGGAATCAGAAGTCCTTGAGTTTTCCGAGACAGCTCTTGCAGATTATCTTGCCTTCAAAGCGCACGGCGTTTTCGTTTCCGCCGCAGAAGATGCAGGCGTCGGTGAATTTTCTGAGTATGATGTTATCGCCTTCGGTGAAGATCTCAATGGGATCCTTTTCCTTGATGTCCATGGTCTTTCTGAGTTCCATGGGGACAACTATTCTGCCCAGCTCGTCGACTTTTCTTACAATACCTGTAGATTTCATGATAGTCCTCCTTGATAAATAGTGACGTGATAAATAGTGTTGGTGTCTGTTCGTTTCGCTCAGTAAAACGCCTCCGTCCCGTTCGGCAAATTCGGTAAAGGGGGCTGCCACGGGTAAAACCTAAAATAGATACGTGCCGCTATTTACTGTCTCACGATCTCACCTCATTTATCATTTTTCGACATATTACCATACTTTCCTGAGTTTGTCAATACCTCAAAAATAACAAATTTCTGGCGAAAAGGTGGCAAAATGATAGGTTATTTGCTATTTTTCATGATTTTGGCAGCGACAATTTTTTCCATGTCGGCTCAAAACATGCCCGATCTCTCAAACGCGGTCATAGCGGCGGGCTCCGACGCCGTATCGCTCTGTCTTTCGCTCGCCGGGGCTATGGCGGTGTGGGGCGGAATTATGAAGGTGGCCGAGCGCTCGGGGCTCACCGAAAAGCTCACCCGCGCCCTGCGGCCGATCATAGGCATTATCTTTCGCGGGATTGATAAAAACTCACCCGCTCTCGGTGCTATTGCCATGAATCTTGCGGCAAATCTTTTGGGGCTCGGCAACGCCGCCACGCCTTTGGGGATAGAAGCGATGAAGCTTTTGAAGCGGGAGGAAAATTCCGAGACTGCCACCCGCAACATGGCCATGCTCGCGGTGATGAACTGCTGCTCGGCGGAAATTATCCCGACGACGGTGGCCGCGATGAGGGCCTCCTGCGGGAGCGCCGCGCCTATGGAGATTCTGCCCTGCGTGGCGGCGGTGTCGGTGTGTTCGCTCGCGGCGGCCATGCTTACCGCCGAGGCGCTGTATATCGGGAGGAAAAAATGACCGTAAGCGCGTTTATCATGCCGCTGATAGCCGTAGGCGTGTTCGGCTGGGGGCTGTATAAAAAGGTAGACATCTTCGAGGCCTTCACCGAGGGCGCCGCGGAGAACCTGAAAACGGCCGCCGGGCTTCTGCCGACGCTCTGCTTTTTGATGCTCGGGGTGGGAATGCTTCGCGCCTCTGGTGGGACGGAGGCGCTCTGCCTTGCGCTCGCGCCGCTCTGCCAAAGCGCGGGCTTTCCGCCGGAATGCCTGCCCCTCGCGCTTCTGAGACCCGTATCGGGGAGCGGAGCTTTGAGCATTCTTGAGGGGATCCTGAAAGAAAAGGGGCCGGACAGCTTTGCCGGGCGGGTGGCGAGCGTTTTAATGGGCTCGACCGAGACGACGTTTTACACCATTGCCGTATATTTCGGCGCGGCGGGGATAGAAAAATCCCGCAGGGCGCTGCTGGCTGCCCTTGCGGGAGACGTCACCGCGTTTTTGCTCTCGGCATTGGCGGTGAGGATATTTTTGGGCTGAACTCAGTCAGACCCGGTTGAATTTAAGCAGGGAATTTTTTTCGTAGGCGCCGGAGTATTCGAGATCGGCGGTGCGGTTCACCCTGACGGTAAAGCCGTCCTTATTGCACTTTACACGCAGCCATTCGTCGATGTCGTTCTCCGAGATATATACCCCGACTACGCTGTGCGCGCCGTCGGAGACGGTGTATGAGGTCTCAACGCCGTCGGGGGCGGTGTAAACGAGGACGGCCCTGCACTGGTAGGTGTCGTTGTCGTATTCGCCGACGCTCAGCCTAAACGCGCCGTCCTCGGATACCCATTCGGTATTCGGATATTGGGTGGGCTTGGGGGAGAATTCCGTCCTGAGGCTGAATATAAGAAGCACCGCGAGGGTAATGGCGGCGACGGCCGCTGCGACGACCGCTATGGCGGTATAGACGTTTTCTTTTTTCATCTTACACAGATCCTTTCTATCGAATTGGCGCGGCCGGTTTTTTCGTTGAAATCGACGACGACGCCGTTTATAAAGCAGGCCGTTTGGGCCTCGGTAAACCTTGTGGGAATGTGAAGCCTCATCTTTTCGGTGGCGGCTTCTATGTCCACCCCGAGCACCGAATCCTCCGGGCCGGTCATGCCGGCGTCGGTGATGTAGGCGGTGCCGCCGGGGAGTATTCTCTCGTCGGCGGTCTGAACATGGGTGTGGGTGCCGATAACGGCGGTCACCCTGCCGTCAAGGTAGTAGCCCATCACCTTTTTTTCGGCGGTGGCCTCGGCGTGAAAGTCTAAAAATATATTCGGGGTGTCGATATTCTCAAGAATGGAATCAATTTTGAAAAGCGGGTTGTCGAGGGGCTCCAAAAAGGCGGTGCCGAGAAGATTCACGACCGCTATCTTCGCCCTGCCCATGTCGAGGACATGCACTCCCCTGCCGTAGACGCCCTCCGGGAAATTCGCGGGGCGGATAAGATGGGGTATATTGTCGTAGATGGTCTGCGCCTCGTGGCGCTTGAATGCGTGGTTGCCGGTGGTGATGACGTCGGCGCCGAGCCGGGTAAGCATGTTCGCCGAGGCGGCCGTGACGCCGTTGCCGGTGGCAGAATTCTCGCCGTTCACGACTAAAATGTCGGTCAAATATCTTTCCCGCAGGGATTTTATCTTTGACGCCAAAAAATTGCAGCCGACCGCGCCTACGACGTCGCCGATAAACATCAGCCTCATAAAAACGCTCCTTTCTCGGACGGGGGGTTATTTTTTCTCCTTGAAGCCCCAGCCGTTTATGTCCGCGCGGCGCATCGCCCCGAAGATCCTGTCGGTGAAGCCGTGGTCGAGCCTTTCGCGCTCGGCCAAAAAGCGCTTTGTCTCCTCACGCATGGTGTTGCCGTCGGCGGGACAGGCCGATTTTACAATCTCCACCCCCAGATGCTTCGCGGCGCGCCTTATCTCATGCTCCGGCGCAAAGACAAGCGGCCTTATCACGGTGATCTCCTTGCGGTCTAAAAAGCTCTTGGGGCTGAAGCAGCCTATTCTGCCCTCGACAAAAAGATTCATCACAAACGTCTCGACGGCGTCGTTGTAGTGATGCCCGAGCGCCACCTTGTTGCAGCCGGCGCTTTTGGCTACATTGTGCAAAGCTCCCCGGCGCATTCGCGAGCAGAGCGAGCAGGGGTGCTCCTCGTGGCGGACGTCGAAGACTATCTCGCCTATGCGGGTGCGCTCGAGTATGTAGGGCACGCCGCTCTCACGGCAAAGCTGCTCTACCGGGGAATAGTCCCCCTCTGCCCCGCCGAAGCAGGGGTCAAGGGTGACAGCGGTGAGGCTGTAGTCTATCCCGATAAAGCTGCGAAGAAGTATCAGCCCTTTTAACAGCACAAGGCTGTCCTTGCCGCCCGAAACGCCCACGGCTATGCTGTCGCCGTCGGATATGAGATCGAACTCCTCGATAGCCCGGCGCATGTATCCCAAAATTTTCTGCATTGTTACCGTCCTTTGGATTTTATACTTCCATTATACACCTTTTCGGCGGTTTTGTACAGTACCCGAAGGAAATTTTCCCGGATATGCCCGAAAAGCGAAATAAGCGAACAAACGCTCGCTTACTTCGCCATTTACTTGGAACATTATATTATGAAGATGTCGTTTTTATCCGCGGACTTTACCCCGCTGCAATTTTATTATACTCATTTTCGTCAAGATTGTAAATAGGTAAAAATGTATGAAAATAAGTCAATGCATAAGCTTTGATGATATCAGATTGCACAAAACCTAAAAAAAGCGCCTCCGAAGAGACGCTTTTTTGTGTTCCGAAGGCCGCTTTAGGCGACGATGAAGAACTTGAGAAGGAAGATGGCCGAGATGACGATGGTGAGCCAGGAGACTTCCTTTACCTTGCCGGTGCAGAGCTTGATAATAGTGTAGGTGATAAGCGCAAGGCCTATGGCGTGGCCTATCGAGCCGGTGATCGGCATGCCTATGAGCATGATAGCCGCAGGGGCAAGCTGGCTGAAATCGTCGAAGTCGAGCTTCTTGAGGCCGGAGAGCATGAGTATGCCGACATATACGAGCGCCGAAGAGGTAGCTGCGGCGGGGATAACGGCGGCGATGGGGCTTAAGAACATGCAGGCCAGGAAGAGAATGCCGGTTGTGAGAGCGGTGAGGCCCGTTCTGCCGCCCGCCTCAACGCCGGAAGCCGATTCGATGAAGGTGGTGACGGTAGAGGTGCCGGTGACGGCGCCGACGGTGGTGCCTACGGCGTCGGAAAGAAGGGCTTCCTTCATATTGGGCATGTTGCCCTTGTCGTCCATCATGCCGGCGCGGGAAGCGGTGCCGACGAGGGTGCCGATGGTGTCGAACATGTCTATCATGCAGAAGGTGATGATAAGAGTGATCGCGGTGAACCAGCCGACGTCGACAAACAGGGTCTTGAAGTCGAACTTAAAGAGCGTGGTGGAGACCATGTCGCTGAAAGGAGGCACCCAGGAAGCGTTTGCAAGGGATTCAAACGGGTTGGATCCGAGGGCGAACGAGCCGACCCAGTAGACGACGCTCGCGAAGAGCATGCCGAGAAGGACGTTGGCCTTGATGTTGAAATGCTTGAGGATTATCATGCAGAAGACGCCGAGGAAGATGGTGATAACGGTGAGAACCATCGTCGGATAGGCGTCGCCCATGCTGTCCTTTACGACTGAGGGCGAGAGGGCGCCGAAGAAGTTGGCGAAGACGTAGTGGGCGTTGCCGTCTGCGTCATAAACGCCGACGTTCGAGCCGAAGCCGATGTTTAAAAGCATGAGGCCTATGCCGGGGGCGATCGCCACCCTGACGCCGAGAGGTATCGCCTCAACGATCTTTTCTCTGATGCTGAGAACAGAGAGAACGAGGAAGACTATGCCTTCAACGAGGATAATGCACAGCGCCGCCTGGAACGCGTTGGTATAGGTGAATTCGCTGTTCTTCGCCTGCATGATCACAACGATGTTGGAGCATACGGTGGCAAAGAAGCTGTTCAGTCCCATGCCTGGGGCCATCGCAAAGGGCTTGTTCGCAAGGAACGCCATGCATACGGTGCCGAGTCCGGAGGCTATGCAGGTTGCAAGGAAAACGCCGTTCCACAGCGGAGAGCCGACATCGAAATTGGTGAGCAGGTTGGGGTTCAGGGCGATTATGTAGGCCATCGTCATGAACGTAGTCAAACCTGCGAGGATCTCGGTGCGGACATTCGTGCCGTTTTCCTTAAGCTTGAACACTTTTTCCATTTTTGTTCATCCTTTCTTTTGCGCGGGAAATAGTCGCGTGAATCAGATATTTTCCGCAGTTTTGCCGAAAATCAGGAAATACTCCCCGAAAATAACAGCATAGAATAATTTTAAACCCTGCGGGCAAAAAAGTCAATATTTTCTACATGAATAATCTGCCAAAAAACAGCGGCAAAATATAAACAATTTGAACAAGACCCGGGACGGAGCAGACGCCGCCCGAAGACCGCGTCAAGAAGACGAGGTTAGAAATCGGAATTCGGAATTTCAAGGCGCCGCCTTCGGTGACGGATTTATAATTGTGAATATCGCGTGCGGAGCGGACGCTCCCTTTTTTAACAGGGGGTTTTGCATTTTCACCGAAAATGAAAAAAACCTCTTGTAATCCTCGGAAAAATGTAGTATACTGTTTCTGCGAATATTCTATCCCCAATATACCGAAAGGAGAAATTCAAAAATGAACTATTCACACGAAGTTGAACAGATGTGCATGGTAGCCAAGGGCCCGAAGCACGGCCCCGCTCCCCTTCCCGAAGAGGGCAAGTGGGTTGAAGCCAAGCAGATCGGCGACATTTCCGGCTTCACACACGGAATCGGCTGGTGCGCCCCTCAGCAGGGAGCCTGCAAGCTCTCGCTGAACGTCAAGGAGGGCGTAATCGAAGAGGCTCTCGTTGAGACCATAGGCTGCTCGGGAATGACCCATTCGGCCGCCATGGCCGCGGAGATCCTCCCCGGCAAGACGATTCTTGAGGCCCTTAACACCGACCTCGTCTGCGACGCCATAAACACCGCCATGCGCGAGCTGTTTTTGCAGATCGTCTACGGCAGAACGCAGTCGGCCTTCTCGGAGGACGGCCTTTCAATCGGCGCCGGCCTTGAAGACCTCGGCAAGGGCACCCGTTCGCAGGTAGGCACAATGTACGGCACAAAGGCCAAGGGCGTAAGATATCTTGAAATGGCCGAGGGCTACGTCACGAGAATGGCCCTTGACGAGGACGATCAGGTTATCGGCTACGAATTCGTCTCGCTGGGCAAGATGACCGATTTCATCAAGAAGGGCGACGATCCCAACACCGCATACGAAAAGGCCAAGGGCACTTACGGCAGATTTGCAGACGCCGCAAAGTACATCGACCCGAGAAAGCAATAAGACAGTAAGGAGGTAAAGAATATGGCTTTATTTGAAAACTATGAGAGAAGAATCGACAAAATAAACGCGGTTCTTGCTCAGTACGGTATCTCCTCTGTTGAGGAATGCAAAGAGATCACCCTTGCTAAGGGGATCGACTGCGATAAGATAGTCCGCGAGACCCAGCCCATCTGCTTTGAAAACGCCGTCTGGGCCTACACCGTAGGCTGCGCTATCGCCATAAAGAAGGGCTGCAAGAAGGCCGCAGACGCCGCCGTCGCCATCGGCGAGGGGCTTCAGAGCTTCTGCATACCCGGCTCGGTCGCCGAAAACAGAAAGGTCGGCCTCGGCCACGGAAACCTCGCTTCCATGCTTTTGTCCGAATCCACCGAATGCTTCTGCTTCCTTGCCGGCCACGAGAGCTTTGCCGCCGCCGAAGGCGCCATAAAGATCGCCCTCAACGCCAACAAGGTAAGAACCAAGCCGCTCCGCGTTATCTTGAACGGCCTCGGCAAGGACGCCGCCTTCATCATCTCGAGAATCAACGGCTTCACCTATGTTGAAACCAAGTTCGATCCCTTCACCGAGCAGGTTGAGGTCGTCTACGAAAAGGCCTACTCGAACGGCCCGCGCGCCGACGTTAAATGCTACGGCGCCGACAACGTCCCCGAGGGCGTGGCCATAATGAAGCTTGAGAACGTCGGCGTTTCGATCACCGGCAACTCGACCAACCCGACAAGATTCCAGCACCCCGTCGCCGGCACCTACAAGAAATGGTGCGTTGAAAACGGCGTCAAATACTTCTCCGTCGCTTCCGGCGGCGGCACCGGCAGAACGCTTCACCCCGACAACATGGCCGCCGGCCCCTCCAGCTACGGCATGACCGACACCATGGGCAGAATGCACTCCGACGCCCAGTTCGCCGGCTCCTCCTCCGTCCCCGCCCACGTTGAAATGATGGGCCTCATCGGCATGGGCAACAACCCGATGGTTGGCGCTTCCGTCGCCTGCGCGGTGGCGGTTGAAGAGGCTATGAAAGCTTAATCACCTGATTCAAAAAATCCCCGACGGCGTCGGGGATTTTTTTGCGTATTTGCGCATTTGCGTATTTGCGGCTCGCTCCGGCAGGGTGAATTTCGGGGCGGAGGGGTATGGTATGACATTTAATCAAAAACAGGTTTTAAATGTTCAGTTTACAAGCGGGGTAAAAATATGGTAGAATAGATTGAAATAAATTCTCGGGAGGCAAAAATATGAAACTACACGGATTCAGACAGGCGCTGATTCTTTTGACGGCTGCGGCCTGCGCGGCGGTTTTATGCTCATGCGGCGACAGCGGTTCGCTGTGGGACTATTCCGCCGAGCCGACGCCCTTAGGGCTTCTTGATGGCGAGGAGATAAGCTTTACCGGAAACGAATGGACGGGCAACACCCTTTCAAAGGACGCAAAGGGGAATTTTGTCTCCCAATCGGACATCGTGAGGGTGGGAAACCTTGAGCACCACACCGTCGGCACGGTGGTTTACGACAGCGCCGAAAAGGCCGCCGAGGGCGCCAAAAACTACGACCGCACCCTTTCGCCCTACTATAAGCTGCTCACCGGCGATAAAAACGTCTGGCAGCTTGCGGTCTACAAGAACACCGACGACGCCGAAGCGGCGGGGGTGCTCGACAACTTTTACCGCACCGACTACAACATGTCCTCAGCGCCGGTTTATGATGGCGAGGAGAGGATATATTCCTCCTCCGACGCATATTACGGCGGCTTCAAGGACGTGACCCTTCCCGCCTCCTGGCAGATGCAGGGCTTCGATTTCCCCATTTACACAAACACGGTATACCCCTGGGCGGACGGCGCCTACGGCAACGAAAAGCGCTTCCCGCCCGACGTGCCGACAGTCACCAACCCGGTGGGATTCTATCGGTTCAGTTTTGACGTCGACCCCGAATGGATAAACACGGAGCGCAGGGTATATATCTCGTTCGGCGGGGTGGAATCGGCGTATTACGTCTATGTCAACGGCCATGAAGTGGGATATTCGGAGGACACCTTCGACGCCTGCGACTTTGACATCACGCCCTATCTCAACCCCGACGGCAGGGACAACCTTCTTGCCGTGAGGGTGCACCGCTGGTGCGACGGTAGCTATTTTGAAAATCAGGACTTCATGCGCCTTGCGGGCATTTTCAGGGACGTTTATCTTTACAGCACCCCCGCGCTGAGAATATCCGACTACACCGTCGTGACCGACCTTGACAAGAGCTATACCTCGGCGGATATAAACCTTACGGTGGAGATTTCAAACACCTCGGCAACGGCTGTCGGCAGCGGCGACTACAGCGTGTACGCCTCGCTTTTGGACGCCGACGGGAACGAGGCCGCCTCGGTGACAAAATCGGTGCCGGCGGCGGAGCCGGGCGAGACCGCGGAGATCAAGCTCAGCAAAAAGGTTTCGGAGCCGAAGCTCTGGTCGGACGAAGACCCCTACCTTTACACGCTCGTCATAACGCTTTATGAGAAAAACGGCGCATACCTCGGCAGCCTTTCGCAGCAGCTGGGTATCCGCGAAATTGAATTCACCCCCACCGATGGAACCACGGAGAACGAAAGCTATTCGCAGGTGCTATTAAACGGCAAGCCGCTGATTTTAAAGGGCGTAGACAGGCATGAAATGAACCCCGAGACGGGAAGATATATCTCGCCCGAGCTGGAGGAAAAGGACGTAAAGATAATGAAGTCGCTGAACATAAACGCGGTCAGGACTTCGCACTACCCCGATTCCGAGAGCTTCTACGACATGTGCGACCGCTACGGGATACTCGTTTTGGGCGAGTGCAACATTGAAACGCACTATAACGTCTCGGCACAGGACACCGAAACATATTTTAAAGAGGTCATAAGAGACCGCGTTGAGGCGCACACAATGGCGTATAAAAACCGCACCTGCATAATCATCTGGTCTATGGGCAACGAGACGATAGGCGGCAGCGAGACATTTATCAACCTGATTCAGGAGCTTAAGCAGCGCGACCCTACCCGCCCGGTGCACTTTGAATCTCAGGGAAGCGGCGGAGGCGTGGACATAGCCTCGTCGATGTATTCCTCGGTTGACGACGTGAATCAGCGCGGAAACTGGGAAAACAACATGCCCTACCTGATGTGCGAATATGCCCACGCGATGGGAAACTCCGTCGGAAACCTCTATGAATACTGGGAGGTATTCAGAAAATACGACAACATCTTGGGCGGGTTCATCTGGGACTTCGTCGATCAGGCCATATGGACGGAGATACCCTCCTCGGGCTACGACTATTACGGCAACGGGAAATATCTCGCTTACGGCGGTTCCTGGGGGGACAACCCCAACAGCGGCGATTTCTGCCAGAACGGAATCATCTCGGCGGACAGGACTGTTCAGCCCGAGGCGTATGAGGTGAAATACGTCTACCAGCCGGTGTGGTTCACGGCGGAAAATCTTTCGGAAAACAACAGAACCGTGAGCATATACAACGAATTTCGCTTTAAAGATCTTTCGGAATTCGACATAGGCTACGAGATCCTCAAAGACGGCGAAAAGGCTGCGGAGGGCGTATTCGAAGGCCTTAGCTGCGCTCCCCTTGAAACCGTCACCGTTGACCTTCCCGAGGGGATATGCTCCTACGGCGAGGGCGAATACCTTGTGAATCTTTACTGCAAGCTAAAAGAAGCCGGCCTTTGGGAGGACGCGGGATATATTGTCGCGCAGGAGCAGCTTGAGCTGAGCACCGATAGCGCCCCCGAGGAGGATATCGACATTTCCGGCATGCCGGCGCTTACCGTTTCGGAGACGGAGGAAGAGATAGCCCTCACAAACACCGAGGGGCTTAATATAACGATATCAAAGAAATCAGGCACCGTGAATTCCTATTCGATCAACGGGGACGTCATACTTTGCTCCGGCCCCGTGACCGACTTCAAGCGCGCGCATCTTTCAAACGACAACCTCGGCAGTCCCCTTTCCGGCGCGGGGATAGATTCCGCGGAAAACCTTGAATACGCCCTCTCGGACGGCGACAGGGTATTCACCATGACGGCAAAGCTCAACTTCCCGCGCTCCACCTATGAGGACGTGAGCATAACCGTTTACGGCGACGGGACGGTCAAGTACAGCGGCAAGCTCAATCTTTCCTCCGAGTTTTCGGAGATCTACCGCTACGGCGCAAACCTGACGCTCCCGGCGGATTTCGAAGAGATCACCTATTACGGCCGCGGCCCCGCCGACACCTATTGCGACCGCAAGCGCGGCAGCCTCGCGGGGATATATTCGCAGACGGTTTCGGAGAGCTTCTTCCCCTACGGGAATCCTCAGGACACCGGCAACAAGACAGACGTGAGATACTTCACGCTTGAAAACGGCAGCTACAGCGTTAAATTCAGCGCGCTGAAAGATATGGGGCTTATCGAAGCCTCGGCGCTGCACTATACTGCCGCCGACCTTGAACGGGCGCGGGCGCCCTACCAGCTGAAAGCCGAGCCGGAATACACATATCTCTGCCTGAGCTATAAAAACCGCGGCACCGGCGGCGCCTCCTGCGGCCCCGAACCGCTCGATCAGTATAAGGTGAAAAACACGCCGGATATGGAATACGGCTTCACGATATCGGTGGAGAAAAAATGATAATAACACGCCCGCCGCTCCCAAAACGGGAACGGCGGGTTTTTGGTGAAAAATTTTTCACACCCTTATTTTTTCTTCTTTTTTGATGCGATGACCCCGGCGACTACGCCTACAACAACTGCCACCGCGACGACTATCGCGACGATAATCAGCACTTTTTTCTGCGTCGCCTTTTTGGCGGCGGCCTCTTCGGCTGCGGCGGCGGCAGCGGCCTCTTCCTCCTGCTTAAGCTGCTTTGCGGCCTCTATCGCGTCGTTTATCTCCTGGAGCTTTGCCTTTGCCTCGCGGGCGGCCCTGTTGGCCTCGGAATTCGCCGAATCGTTCGCGGCCTTGACGATGTAGTCATAGGCGGCGTCGGCGTCGGCAAGCGCCTGCTCGGCGGCCGAAACGTCGGAACCGGCATTTTTCGCGGTCTCGACGGCGCTGTCTATAGTGTCGATGTAGCTTTGAAGATCCTCAAGGATCTTCGCGGATTCAACCCCCTCGGAGACGGCGTTATAAAGCTCCTCTATCTCGGAAAGAGTTTCGCGGGCGGCGTCTACGGCGGTTACCACGTCGGCATAGCCGGCTTTCCCCGCTTCGCCGGTTTCTATAGATTCCATGGCGGCGGTGGCCTTGTCGTAAGCGGCCTTGACGGCGTCATAGTCGTCGGGCGAGGCCTGGGCTTCGGCAAGGGCGGCGTTTATGGCGTCGACATCGGGCTGCATGACCCCGATGAGCCTTTCGGATTCCGCGGCGATGTCGGTTTCGGTGTCGTAGGTGACGCTGACGTATGTCAGTTTGAGATTGTCAAGGGTCTCGTGCGCGGCAAACGCCTTGAAGCAGAGCTTATTCGCCTCGGTGCCGCCGACAGGCTCTTCGTCGGAAGCGGTGAGGGAATAGGTGAGATCAAATTCGGTGCCGGGGGTGTAGCCGTTCTCCGAGGCCTTCCACATCTTCGAGAACGTAGCGTGGTCGCCCTTGTTGGCGGTCTCGTCGGCGCAGATGAGCCAGGAGCGGAAATCGCCGTCGGAGGAGCCCTTGATGTGAACGGTGACCGTCTCGCCGAGGACTACGTTTTTGGGGAGCTTGAACGCAAAGATCTCGACGTTGTCGGCGGTGACGCTGCCGTCTTCAAAGATGAGCTGCTCGGCGGCGGCGAAATAGTCGGTTCGTCCTATAAGGCTTTCGGGCTCGAGGGCGATGACGTTCTCGTCCGCGGCAAAAGCGGCAACGCAGGCGATAAGCGCCAGCGCAAGGGCAGTTAAAACCGATAAAATTCTTTTCATAATCGGGCCTCCGTTCAAAAAATGGGTTAGATATATAAATTATACAATACAATTATACTTTGTTGAAAAGAAATTATCAATTGATGATTTGCACAAAAACCCTGGGGATTTTTTGGCAGCGGCGGGGTATGTTTCGCCATAAATACATTTTGCCGACACAAAACAGACAAAAACCCGTCACAAATATATGCTATCCTTTTAAATGGTAAAAGCAGGCTGGATTGAATTCAGCAAATAGAAAGGTTGATTTCAAATGAAAAAATCCAATCTCAGAAGAACAGTTGCCACTTTGCTTGCAGTTATCGTTTCTCTTATGGGACTTCCGATTACTGCATTTGCAGAAAACGGTGTTGCATTGTATGCATACACCGGCATTGATGAAGGCGCACAGGAATATGCTACGGAAAAAGTAAATTCTTTCATGGTCGCATATGATTCTTTTGTCGATTCATCAAATCTAACATTAGGTAAAGGTATCAAAATTGTTGACCCCGTTGATGTGGAAAAATTCTTATATCCAATCTGGGACGGAAATGCAATTGTTGCAACTTTGACTGTAGCAAAAGCAGATGAAGAAACCTACACCGGAAAGTATTCAACAGCATACGCAGAACAGCTAAACGCAATAGTCGGACTTACAACTAAATCATCGCCGCTTTCTGTAGTTGTAAAGGACGAGGAGATTTACGGAGTCATTGGAAACAAATGGTTTGATTTGAACGGCACTCCCGGAAGTTGTTCAATTGAAGAGGATTATATTCTTGAGGAAAGCAGCGTTATAAATGCGCGTGAAACAATCAATTATCAAGTCCTCCCTCAGCCAAGAATTCCCACTACATTCTATCTCCCCTTTGTTATTACCTCGGCGTATATTCAACCACCTAATATGGCATATTGTTATTCTTTTGCCATGGGAAATATTCTCTATAATATGGGTTATCGCGATATTACACCCTCTAAACTTCAAGAATATGTCCAAGCTGAAGGCGCTACTGAATATCAGGTTGTAGGCTTTTTAAGTGCTAATGGTTTTACTTGTCAATATAGCGAATCCGGCTATCTTCCATTTTATGAATCTGCGAGCATGATATATAACAACGGTAGTTATATATATGCCGATGTGACTAATATGACTTCAGGCAAGGCTCATGCTTATGTAATTGCAGGATATAGTGATGACGGTTACTCACAGTTGTACTTAGCTTGGAATCCGTCAGAAGAACATACCTCAATGGTTAACGCTGATTCAAGGCTGTTTATCACAGATTCATCAAGAACATATTATTGGGACAACGGTTTTATTTGTAATATCCGAAAGGTGTATTAACTGCAATGAAAAAAACATTTATAATAATAATTTGTATCGTTATGGCTTCCTGCCTATGCGGCTGTGCGCAAAAGGACGAGGAGTTAAGATATGACATAATCTCCGTGAGTATGCGGTTCCCGACCCCTACCCCGAATCTTGAGCCCTATTATCTCACAAACAGCGAAATAAATCGGCTATGCGACGCTCTTTTAGAGATATGGGATTCTGATCTTTACCACAACTGGAAAAATGTCCCTGATGAGGAATTACGTTTTGGAGCCCTGCACAAGCTTGCAGAGTATGAAGCAAAGATGGGGCCGCCTGCCGGTGAGCCGTATTATCTTCTGATAGACTGCGGCTTTGAATATATACCGACAATTACCTGCTGCGGAAGCTATGTCACAATTAACGGCCAAGCATTTGAATTCGGCGAAGATGATAAATTTGAATTCCAGCGCGTAATCGACGAACTGATCAAAGAACATTTCGAGACGGAAGAATAAAGAATAAAAATAAAACGGCGGTTCGGCTAAATGCCGGGTCGCCGTTTTTATGCCTGAATTATCCGAAGAACTTCGGCAGGCCGTTGTACATCACCCTATAGACGGTGTCGTAGGCGTGCCAGCCGCCCTGATACTCTATGAAGTAGCAGTTGCCGTCGCGGAAGTTTTCCGCCCACTTGAAGGCGTCGCCGAATTCCTCCTTTTTCATCGAGTTTATCATCGGCTTCATGTTCGGGCCGGCCATGTTGTCGTTCGAGCCGACGCCGCAGTAGATGTAAAAGTCCTCCCAGTTGTAGCCGTAGTCGGCGACGACCTCGGCAAGGTGTCCGGCCGCGCCGTCGGGATTATATCCTCCCGCGCCCTGGCCGAGCGACCAGCTGTCCCCCGCGACGGGCAGGAAATATCCGACCTCTTTGAGGGCGTTTTCAAATACCCACCATGTGCAGGCCGAGCCCATCGAGAAGCCGCCGAAGCCGCGGTGGAGCCTTGAGGCCCTTATCCCCGAGCGCGAGGTGCTCTTGCAGTAGGTGTTGTACTCCCCTTCTACCGCGGGAATGAGATCGTTGACGAGCTCCTCCCAGAAATAGTTGCAGCAGGCGCCCGCGTCGCCGTTGTACTGATTGTTATAGCTCGGCGTGACGACTATGCAGGGTTCAAGATCGCCGTTGGCTATCATGTTGTCCAAAAGATTCTTTCCGTCGGAATCCTCCATAAGCCCCTTGAAGAGCTCCTTTTCATCGCCGCCGCCGCCGTGCATCCAGTAAAACACGTTGTAGCAGGTGTCCTTGTCCTCCTTGTCATATCCCGCAGGGAGATAGACGAGCGCGGTTTTTTCGTATTTTTCCTTGCCGCCGGTGTAGTTTTTGGTTTCGTACTGAATGCTCATAACCTTGCCGCCGTTTTCGACGCGGTTGAAATACGCCGCGGGGATCTGCTGAAAGGCGTTGTCGGGGAATTCGGTCTTTCTCGGCGTCTCGGCGCCGCAGCCCGAAACCCCGAGGGTGAGCAGCATGCCGAGGGCCATAAGCCGTGCGATTCTTAACATATAATGTTCCTCCTGTCTGAAAATTAAATCGGTAATATAATATTATCGCCGATTTGAGAAATTGTCAAGATAAGTTTTCCGGCAATATCAAAACTGAGGCGAAATTGTATAATATCGCCTCAGGTTTGGTTAAATTTTGAGATATTGCCCGGGAAAATCAGAAAAGTTTTCGCCGGCCTTTTTCAAAAGACTTTTTTGCCTGTCTCACCCCCTGCCCCCTCTCCCTCGCAAAGGGAGAGGGGGTTCCACCCCGTCACCCGGCCGTTCACCTTACGGCGAACGGCGCGACCCCTCCCCTCAAGGGGAGGGGTGCGTTCCCAAAGGTTCGCTAAAAAACGTCGCCGGGTTCGGCACTTTCGGTGCGGTGCTATGTCGTGTTTTACAAACCGCAGGACAGGTAGACCTATTGTATGTTTGGCCGAGCCCAACGGGCTCGGCAGCAGCTGCGCGCAGCCGGTGCGACAATCGCCAAAGTCCGAGCGCAGCGTGGTTGCCCCGCTTTGCCGAGCAACGCGAGGCAAATAAACAGGGACGCCCCTCATAAGAACGTCCCATAAAAATACTTGCTTGCTGATTCAAAATTTATGTCCGCCGTTTCAATCCTCCCAGCCGGTGACCTGGCGGATCTTTTCTACCAGCTTGGCTGAGGCCTTGGCGTGGGTTCTCTCGGTCGGGTGCCAGTCGGCGGCGATGCCGTCCTCGGGCGACTGGTTGTCGAACCTGAGGCAGCTTACGTTTTCGTCGCCGGTCTCCTCGGTATAGGCCGAGACGGCCTCCTCGATATAGGGATAGAGATTCTGCCCCATAATTCCGAGGGAGCAGATTATAGCGGCGTCGGGGTTTTTCTTTCTGACAGTCTTGAGGAAGCTTATGTATTCGGTCTTGAATTCCTCGCAGCGCTCGGGAATGTTCTTGCAGTAGCTGTCGTCGTTGGTGCCGAGGTTTATGACGACGACATCGGGCTGACGTTCAAATTTCCACTTGGTGTCCTGCGGGGAGAAATCGCCGTTTTTCGCCCAGGTGTGCCCATAGCTGCCGTAATACTGAGGCAGAGCCTGCTCGGTCACCTTTTTCTCGCCGTCGCTGTAGCCCGAGATAATCCCGTAGCCGCTGAAAGATACCATAGACCAGTCGGCGTTGAGGGTCTCGGCGGTTTTAAAGGCGTAGGTCTTGGTGACGTCTTCCGTACGGGTTGAAAAATGGTGGTTCATATCCTCGTCGTCGACGCCGTAGCCGCAGGTGATGGAATCGCCGACAAATTCTATCAGCCTGTCCTTTTCGGGAAGGGGCGAGACGGTTCCGTCAGGGACGTCGATTGAGGTTATCACGAAGTTAGACATCGGGGATTCCGAGAGCTTGATTATTCTCACCTCGGCGGTGCGCTCCGAATCGCCCTCGAAGACGGTATAGGTCTCCGGCATTTTGTCGACCATGTCGTTGATGACCCGCTCGCCGTCAAGGTAGATCGCCACGCGGGAAAAATTGTCGATGTTTCCTGCGGAGACGCTGGAATCGCCCTCAACGGTTACAGTGCAGGATTTGCCGGTGCAGGAAAATTCCACGCCGGTGCCGGAGAGCGCGCAGTAGATCCTGCCGTCGGAAAAATAGGTTCTGCCCAAAGGCTTTAAATTTTTTTCGGAAAGCATTCCGTCGTTTCCCCCTTCGCCGCATGCGCAAAGCGGCATCATAATTGCAGCGCAGAGCACCGCGGCCAAAAAGTTTCTGATTTTCATATTTATCTCCTTTCTGTCTGACGATATGATATCACATCGCGGCGGAAAAATCAATAGGTAAAGGGGAATTGGCGGTTATATCGGAGGCGGGAGGTGAAAAAAGTTTTCGCCGGCCTTTTTCAAATCTTCGCAGAAAAGTTCGGCAAAGCCAGTAGTCTGCGAAGCAGACCCGAGGCATTGCCGAGGCGGCTTTGCAGCGCAACGCAAAACTAAAGTGCGATTTTGTAGAATTCTTTCGCGTTGCGTATCTGTCTCACCCCCTGCCCCCTCTCCCTCGCGAAGGGAGAGGGGGTTCCACCCCGTCACCCGGCCGTTCACCTTGCGGCGAACGGCGCGACCCCTCCCCTCGAGGGGAGGGGTGTGTTCCCAAAGGTATCCCACAAAATCGAAATCTGCGAGGCACTTTAGGTGCGGTGCTATATCGTGTTTTACAAACCGCAGGACGGGGAGAGATGTTATAGCTTGGCCGAGCCCAACGGGCTCGGCAGCAGCTGCGCGCAGCCGGTGCGACAATCGCCAAAGTCCGAGCGCAGCGTGGTCTCCCCGGCGAGGCGCCTTGGGCGCCTCGCACACGGAAAGGGGCTCGGGGAAAACCCCGCAGGGGATTGTCCCCGATTTGCCGAGTGAAAGCGAGGCAAATAAAAAATGCGGCTTTGCAGCGCAACGCAAAACTAAAGTGCGATTTTGCAAAAATCTTTCGCATTGAGCTCCCTGCCCTCCTCTCCCTCGCAAAGTGTGGGGGGTTCCACCCCGTCACCCGGCCGTTCACCTTGCGGCGCACGGCTCCTCGCTGCCCCGACTTGAAATGCAACATAAAGCGATGAAAAAGGTTATTGATTTTTCATATGCAATACGTTATAATTAAATCATGCGGGCGTGGCGGCAAAAATCTCCCCTGCCCGCGAAAAACGAAATTCTTTTATCGGCATTATGAAAGGAAAATGTGCTATGTTAAAATCATTTAAGCTTTTGGCGGCGGTGCTTGCATTGATTCTTCTTCTCGGCTCGCTTTCGGGCTGCGCAGGCGGCGAAAGCGCCGATATCCGCGAAATGAGAGAGGGTCTTACCGCCCAAGACGTCGCCTCGGAAATGGGGCTCGGGATAAACCTCGGCAACACGTTTGAGGCCTATTACAGCGACGACAGCAACATGTGCGGCTTCTCGCAGGTGGTCGGCGAGGGCGAGGCAACCGATTACGAAACCTGCTGGGGCGCCATTGAAACCACCCGCGAGATAATCGACGGCATG
>CANQPB010000024.1 GCA_947625615.1 uncultured Clostridia bacterium
ACTTTATTCGCACACTGTAAGTATAATTTATATAATTTTATACTATTTGTAAATAGAAGATGGCAAAAAAATCCCCACCGCTTAAGCGATGGGGAAATTCGAGTTAAAACTCAAACCAGCTCGATGATAGCCATTTCGGCGGCGTCTCCGCGCCTCGGGCCAATCTTTACGATTCTGGTGTAGCCGCCGTTGCGGTCGGCATATTTCGGTGCTATCTCGTCGGAAAGCTTCTTTGCGACGCCCTCCTTGGTGACATAAGCAAAAATCTGACGCTTTGAATGAAGATCGCCCGCTTTGGCGAGAGTGATCATCTTTTCTGCCATTGCAGAAACCTCTTTCGCTCTCGTAACGGTGGTCTCAATTCTGCCGTTTTCAAAAAGGAAGGTAACCATTGCGCGAAGCATCGCCCTGCGCTGGTCGGTAGTCCTGCCCAGTTTTCTTGAACCGGCCATTTAATATCAACTCCTTACTTTTTAATCCTCTTCCGAGCTCATCTCATAGCCAAGGGAGCGAAGCTTCTCCTTGACCTCGTCGAATGATTTCTTACCGAGGTTGCGGACTTTCATCATCTCTTCCTCGGACTTTTCAAGCAGATCGTTGACAGTGTTTATTCCAGCCCTCTTTAGGCAGTTGAACGACCTAACCGACAAGTCAAGTTCCTCAATGGTCATCTCAAGAACTTTTTCCTTAGACTTGTTGTCCTTTTCCGCAAGAATCTTATCCACACCGGTATCTTCGGAAAGATTGACAAACAGGTTAAGATGCTCGTTGAGGAGTTTGGCTGCCATTGAAACGGCTTCCTTGGCGGAGATAACTCCGTCCGTCCACACCTCAAGCGTAAGCTTGTCGAAATCGGTTATCTGGCCGACACGGGTGTTCTCGACGGTGTAATTCACCTTGAGCACCGGTGTATAAATGCTGTCAACCGCAATTACGCCTATAGGAGCGTTGGTCATGAGCGACTTGTTCTTTTCGGCGGAAACATATCCGCGGCCGCGATCCAAAACTATCTCCATATAAAGCTTTGCGTCTGCGTCAAGGGTGGCTATGTGCATGCTGGGCACCAAAATCTCAACCTCAGAATCGGTCTTGATGTCGCCCGCAGTCACTTCGCATTCGCCCTCGGCCTCGATATATACCGTTTTAGGGCCGTCGCAGAAAAGCTTGGCGGTAAGCCCCTTTAAGTTAAGGACTATCTCGCTGACGTCTTCCTTGACGCCGGGAACGGTGGATAATTCATGGTGTACGCCGTCAATTTTGATAGAGGTGACGGCAACGCCGGGGAGAGATGAAAGCAATACACGCCTCAGACTGTTGCCGATAGTAGTACCGTATCCTCTCTCAAGGGGCTCCAGAACAAACTTGCCGTATGTTCCGTTGCTTTTAAGCTCGACTACTTCTATGTCGGGCTTTTCAATTTTTTCAAGCATTTGCAAGCCTCCATTTCTTTAGCGGCAGCCTTGTTTTCAAGATATTTTACCACACCCGGAATGTCGCAAAATCCCGAAAACGAGGCGCTCTCCCATTTTTTGCGGTGTTCGGGCCCGCTTAAAATTGAGCCCGAATACCGACCCGATGAATGACAGCTCCTTATTATTTGGAGTAAAGCTCGACAATAAGGTGCTCCTCAACCTCATAGTCAAGGTCTTCCTTAACGGGAAGCCTTACAACGCTTGCGGTGAGATTTTCCTTGTTGACGTCAAGCCAAGTGGGAACGAGCCTGCCGTTGGTGGCCTCGACGATCTCCTGGAACTTGACGCTCTTTTTCGAGCCGTCACGCAGCGAGATGACGTCTGAGGGCTTTACGCGGTAGGAAGGAATATCCACGCGCTTGCCGTTTACATTGAAGTGTCCGTGGGAGACAAGCTGTCTTGCCTCGCGTCTTGTCATGGAAAGACCCATTCTGAAGACTGCGTTGTCAAGGCGCTGCTCTAACAGCGTAAGCAGGTTTGCACCCGCCTGGCCTTCCATTTTTTCGGCCTTTTCGTAGATATGCCTGAACTGCTTTTCCTGCACTCCGTAAATAAATTTAAGCTTCTGCTTTTCCTTGAGCTGCCTCTTATAGTCGGATTCCTTTTTCCTGAAGTTGGCGTTGGAATTTCTCTTGGTTTCCTTGCCGACTCCCATGACCATGGGGCTTATGCCTAAAGACTTGCATTTTTTGAGAATAGGTTCTCTGTTTACAGCCATTGTGTAAATTCCTCCGTTTTTAATTTAGTTATCGGGTCTAAAACTGCGCACCCGACGCCGAGCAAACTTAAAACTCGGTCTTGGCAGAATTAAACTCTGCGGCGCTTTGGCGGACGGCAGCCGTTGTGAGGAATGGGGGTGACGTCCTTGATAAGGCGAACCTCAAGCTCCTCGGACTGAAGCGCTCTGATGGCGGCTTCGCGTCCCTGGCCGGGGCCGTTCACATATACCTCAACGATCTTGAGGCCGTGCTCCTTGGCGGCTCTGGCTGCGGTTTCGGCAGCGGACTGAGCGGCGAAAGGAGTGGATTTTTTAGAGCCGCGGAAGCCGAGGCCTCCGGCAGACGCCCACGAAATCGCGTTGCCCTGCATATCGGTGATGGTAACGATGGTGTTGTTGAACGAGGACTGGATATGAACCTGTCCCTGTTCGATGTTCTTTCTCTCTCTGCGGCGGCGAACGACCGTCTTCTTAGCGGATTTCTGCTGAGCCATGGTTTATATCCCTCCTTTACTTCTTCTTGTTGGCAATAGTCTTTGCCGGGCCCTTGCGGGTTCTTGCGTTGGTCTTGGTTCTCTGGCCTCTTACGGGCAGACCTCTGCGGTGACGCGTTCCGCGATAGCAGCCGACTTCGATAAGACGCTTGATGTTAAGCTGAACCTCACGTCTCTTATCGCCCTCAACAATAAGATGATGGTCGATATATTCACGAAGCTTGGAAACGTCCTCTTCGGACATGTCCTTGACCCTGACGTCGGGATCGACGCCGGTCTCTTTGCATATCTTGGTCGCGGTCGGCTGGCCGATACCGTAAATATAGGTCAGAGCGACTTCAATTCTTTTATCTCTTGGCAGGTCAATACTTGCTATACGAGCCATGCTTTAATGCACCTCCATCAGATTTTTAACCCTGGCGCTGTTTGTGCTTGGGATTTTCGCAGATGACCATTACGCGGCCCTTGCGCCTGATTACCTTGCACTTTTCGCACATCGGTTTAACTGAAGGTCTTACTTTCATTGAAATACCTCCTCGATTTTCGGGAAGACTTTTTTGCCCTCCGTCGCTTTTGCTGTTAATGTTCGGGACAACGGCTCACTTTGTGCGCCAGGTTATCCTTCCCTTTGTCAGATCATAGGGTGACATCTCGACCTTGACGTTATCGCCGGGGACTATGCGGATATAATTTGTCCTGAGCTTCCCGGAGATGTGGGCGAGAATCCTGTGGCCGTTGGCCAGCTCTACCTGAAACATTGTGTTGGGCAGTGCTTCCACTACGGTGCCTTCAAGTTCGATTACATCTTCTTTTGACATATTAATCTCTCCATTTAATCTTGGTCGGGATCGTCTCGGCCGTTTCGGGTTAAAAACGCCGAGAGCTGTTTGCGCAGCTGTTTATCTGTCATGCCGGATATCTCGAGCACCGCGCCGGTCGGTGAAATGTGTTTGACGTTTTTTCGCTTCGGGGCCTGCATCTTGTGATGCTTGCCGTCCGACACCAAAACGCAGCGGTCAGAAACTTCCAATGCAACGTAATGGCAGTCTCTGTCGCGGCCGGCGAGGCTTTTGACAACCGAGCCTTTGACAACCTTCATAAACGGCCCTCCGTTACTGTTCGGCAAGCGTTAGTATCTGCGCGCCCGACGGGGTGATGGCTATTGTGTGCTCAAAATGGGCCGAAAGCCTGCCGTCAAGCGTTTTTACCGTCCACTTATCCGGAAGAACCTTTACCTTTTCGGTGCCCGCGTTTATCATCGGCTCAATGGCTATAACCATTCCCGCGACAAGCCGCGGCCCATGGCCCGCCCTGCCGAAATTGGGCACCTCGGGATCCTCGTGAAGATCTCTCCCCACGCCGTGTCCGACATACTGCCTGACGACGGAATATCCCCTTGATTCGTTATACTTCTGAATTGCCGCGGAAATATCGCCTATCCTTATTCCCGGCCTTGCCATGGCGATGGCCTCCATAAGGCTCTCCTCTGTCGAGCGCATAAGCGCGGCGGCCTCTTCGGAAATTTCGCCTACCGCAAAGGTGCGGGCGGAATCGCCGTGGTAGCCGTCGATGTACGCGCCGACGTCTACCGAAACTATATCGCCGTTTCTTATGTGTTCGGTCTTGGAGGGAATGCCGTGGATAACGGTGTCGTTCACCGAAATGCAGGCGCTTGCGGGAAAACCGCCGTAGCCTAAGAAGGAGGGCTTTGCGCCGTGGGAGACGATATAATCGTGAATGACCCTGTCGAGATCGTAGGTGGTCATACCGTCGTGTATGGCGGCGCCGGCAGCTTTAAGGGCGCCGCCGGTGATAAGCCCCGCCTTTCTCATTTTCAGAAGTTCGTTCGATGTCTTTACGGTTATCATTTTATTCGTTGATTGCGGCAAGAGTCAGACGGCTTGTTTCCGCAACCTCCTCCTGTCCGATAACCGTTCTGAGCTTTCCGCGCGCCGAATAGAAGTCCTTTAAGGGCGCGGTCTTCTCGTGGTAGACCTTAAGCCTTTCAAGAACGGTGGCGGGCTCGTCGTCCTTGCGGATAACCACCCTGCCGCCGCAGGCGTCGCAAACGCCCTCGACCTTGGTGGGCTTATAGTCTACATGATAGGAGTTTCCGCAGGATTCGCAGACTCTGCGTCCGCCGAGGCGTGCGGCTATCTTTTCGTCTGGAACGAAAATTTCGATCACCCTGTCGATCTCGACTCCCATTCTCTCAAGCGCTTCGGCCTGGGGAACGGTTCTCGGGAAGCCGTCAAGGATAAATCCGTCCTTGCAGTCGGACTCGGAAATTCTGTCCTTGAGAATTCCGATGACAACATCGTCGGGGACGAGTTCGCCGGCGTCCATGTATTTTTTGGCGGCAAGGCCGCTTTCGGTGCCGTTTTTGACAGCCTCGCGAAGCATGTTGCCGGTGGATATCGCGGGGATACCCTTTGCGGCGCAAATTACCTCGGCCTGGGTGCCTTTTCCGGCGCCGGGGGCGCCAAGTAAAATCAAATTCATGCAGTTAGCTCCTTTCCAAAACAGGTTTTTTGCCGTAAATTATTCAAGGAAGCCCTTGTGGTGACGCATCATCAGCAGGGATTCAAGCTGTCTTACGGTCTCAAGCGCGACGGAAACAACGATGAGGATAGAGGTGCCGCCGAGGGCCAGAGAGCCTACGTTTGTGACCTGCGCGAAGATTATCGGGAAGAGGGCGACGATTCCTAAGAAGAGCGCGCCGACAAGGATAAGCTTCGAGAGGATCCTTGTGATGTAGTCTGAGGTGGGCTTGCCGGGACGTATGCCGGGAACCGCGCCGTTGTTCTGTCTTAAATTGTTGGCAATCTCGACAGGGTTATACTGCATCGTAACGTAGAAGTAGCTGAACAGAATGATGAGTATGAAATAAAGGGTTGCGTAGAACGGGTGGGTGGTGCTGAACAGCCTCATGAAGCCGTACCAGAAGGTGCCCGCCTCCGGCTCGCCGGTGAACATCTCTATCGTCTGAGGGATAGACATGAACGACATTGCGAAGATGATGGGCAGAACGCCCGCCATGGCTATCTTTATGGGAAGATAGGTGGACTGGCCGCCGTACATCTTTCTGCCGACTACGCGCTTTGCGTACTGAATGGGTATCCTGCGCTCGGCGTTATCCATGAAGACTATGAAAGCGATCATGAGAATGAAGATTACGATGATAATCGGTATGAGCGCAATGTAGAAGGCCGAACCGGTGTCGGCAAGCTGGGCAAACGTGGCGCCGAAGGATTCCGGCAGGTTTGCGACGATACCGGCGAAGAGGAGCATTGAGATGCCGTTGCCGATTCCGTGCTTGTCGATCTGCGCGCCGAGCCAGATAACCAGCATGGCGCCGGCGGTGAAGCAGCCTATGATTACTATCTCCGCAAGAACCTTAGAGAAGCCTTCGGTATAGGTGAGGGCGCCGGAATTCTTGAGGGTGAGGTAATACGCCCACGACTGGAACAGCGAAATGCCGAGGGTGGTATACTTTGTGATCTTATCAAGCTTCACGCGGCCGGTCTCGCCCTCCTTGGCCAAACGCTCAAGGGCGGGGATTGCGAAGGTGAGAAGCTGGATAATGATCTGCGCGTTGATGTAAGGGGAGATTGAGAGGCACATCAGCGTCGCGCGGGAGAAGGTGCCGCCCGAAAGGACGTTGAGGTAGCTGAAGATGTTTCCGCTGTCGCCTATCATATCGCCGATAGCCGAAGCGTCAAGGAACGGGACGGGGATATATCCGCCCAGTCTGTAGATGACAACGATAAAGAGAGTAAAGAGTATCTTTTTGCGGATATCGATTACTTTCCATGCATTTTTTAAAGTTTGGAACACCTTAGACCACCTCTGCCTCTCCGCCCGCCTTTTCTATCTTCTCCTTAGCAGAGCCTGAGAAGGCAGCAGCCTTGACGGTGAGTTTTTTGGTCAGCTCTCCGTTACCGAGAACCTTAACGCCGTCATTCTCCTTTTTAATTATGCCGGCGGCCTTTAAAAGCTCGGCGTCCACCACGGTGCCGTCGACGAACTTTTCGAGATCGCTGACGTTAACGGTGGTATAATCAGTTGCAAAGATGTTTGTGAAGCCCCTCTTCGGGATTCTTCTTGCAAGTCTTGTCTGTCCGCCTTCAAAGCCCGGCCTTACGCCGCCGCCCGAACGGGCGTTCTGGCCTTTATGGCCCTTGCCGGCGGTCTTGCCCCAGCCTGAGCCGTGGCCTCTGCCGATCCTGCGGGCTTCGCGGTTTGTACCCGGAGCGGGAGCCAAATCTTGAAGTTTCATTTTGCTACACCTCCTTATTTTATTCTTCGGTAACTTTGATCAGGTGTATGATCTTCTGGATTTTACCTTTGGTCTGAGGGTTGTCGGGCTGAACGGTGACGTCCCCTATTTTGCGGAGACCCAGCGCGCCGGCCGTAGCGATCTGTTCCTTAAGCCTGCCGTTGAGGCTTTTTACAAGTTCGATTTTTATCGCCATTACTGCTCTCCTCCTTCAGCCTTCCCGAAAATCTCCTTTACGGTCTTGCCTCTCTTGGCGGCCACTTCGTCGGCCGACTTAAGCGACTGAAGTCCGTTGAAGGTAGCTCTGACGACATTGCAGGGATTGTTCGAGCGAAGCGACTTCGTTCTGATATCCTTTATGCCGGCAGCTTCGATGACCGCGCGAACAGGGCCTCCCGCGATAACTCCGGTACCTGCGGCGGCGGGTCTTAAAAGAACTCTGCCTGCGCCGTAAACGCCGACTATCTCGTGGGGAATGGTTGTGCCCTTGAGCGGGATTTTTATAAGGTTTTTCTTAGCGTCCTCAATTCCCTTGCGAATGGCGTCGGGAACTTCGCTTGATTTGCCTATTCCGAAGCCGACAATTCCGTTGCCGTCGCCGACGACCATAAGCGCGGAGAATTTCATGATGCGTCCGCCCTTGACGGTTTTGGAAACGCGATTAATTGCAACCGGCTTCTCGACAAGCTCTAATTTTGAAGCGTCAATTATAGCCAAAATGATTTACCTCCTTTTCAGAACTTCAGGCCGCCCTCGCGGGCGCCGTCTGCCAAAGCCGCAACACGGCCGTGATAAACATAGCCGCCTCTGTCGAAGACTACTTCTTCAATACCCTTGTCGCGGCAGAGCTTTGCAATCATTTCGCCGACCTTCTTGGCGCCCTCAACATTCGAGCCGCTGCCCTCAAAGCCCTTAGACAGGCTTGAAGCGGCGCAAAGGGTGGTGCCGGTGGCGTCGTCTATAACCTGAGCATAAATATGCTTTGCCGAGCGGAACACGTTAAGGCGGGGGCATTCGGCCGTCCCGCTTATTTTTGAGCGGACACGAAGATGCCTGTGAGCTCTTGCCTTGGCTCTGTCAATTATTTTTACCATAGCTTAAACTCTCCTTAATAATTACTTCTTGCCGCCCTTGCCGGCCTTACCGGCCTTGCGGACGATGACCTCGCCGTCATAGCGGATACCCTTGCCCTTGTAAGGCTCGGGCGGGCGCTTTGCGCGGACTTCGCAGGCAAACTGACCTACCTCCTGCTTGTCAATTCCCTTTACGACTATCTGGTTGGGCTGCGGAACCTCAAGCTTGATGCTGTCGGTCTCGCTTACCGTAACCTGGTGGGAATATCCGAGGTTTAAGATGACGTCCTTGCCCTGCTTTGCGGCTCTGTAACCGGTGCCTTCTATGATAAGCAGCTTCTGATAGCCGTTTACCACTCCCTCGACCATGTTGTGGACAAGGGTTCTTGTGAGGCCGTGGAGCGATTTCGAAAGCTGCTCGTCGTCGGGACGCGCCACCTTGATCTCGCCGTTCTCAACCGCAATTGTTAGGGTAGGATTGAATGTTTTTGTTAAAGTGCCCTTAGGCCCCTTGACGGTAACTACGTTGCCGTCGGCTACGGTGACTTCTACGCCTGCGGGGACAGTTATGGGCTTAAGTCCAATTCTTGACATAACTTCCTCCTTACCAGACGAATGCCAAAATCTCGCCGCCGACCCCGAGCTCGCGCGCCTTTTTATCGGTGACGATGCCCTTAGAGGTGGACACTATCGCGACGCCGAGGCCCTTCATGACCTTGGGCATATCCTCGCAAGAGGAATAGATTCTCAGGCCGGGCTTTGAAACCCTTCTGAGACCCACGATAACGGGAGTTTTGTTCTCATCGTATTTAAGTGTGATTCTGATGATCCCCTGCTTGCCGTCCTCGACGACCTGATAACCTTTGATATAGCCCTCTTCGAGGAGGATTTCGGTTATCGCCTTTTTGACGTTAGACGCGGGAACATCAACAGTAGCATGCTTTGCCGAGCTTGCATTGCGGATTCTTGTCAGCAAATCTGCTATCGTATCAGTAATCTGCATACTGTTTTGCCTCCTTTACTTTCGGTTACCAGCTGGCCTTTTTAACGCCGGGTATCTGGCCGTCGTGTGCGAGCTCTCTGAAGCAGATGCGGCAAATGCCGAACTTTCTGAGATAGGCGTGCGGGCGTCCGCAGATCTTGCACCTGTTATAAGCACGGGACGAGAATTTAGGCTTTGCCTGCTGCTTTAAAATCATTGATTTCTTAGCCATTTTATTTCCTCCTCATTACTTTGCGAACGGAGCGCCGAGCATTGAAAGCAGCTCTTTTGCCTCTTCGTCGGTCTTGGCGGTGGTGATAAAGTTAATATCCATGCCGCGAACCTTATCTATCTTGTCGAACTCGATTTCGGGGAAGATCAGCTGCTCCTTGATACCGGTGGAGTAGTTGCCTCTGCCGTCGAACGAATTGGGGTTTATGCCCTTGAAGTCTCTTACTCGCGGGAAGGCGACGTTAAAGAGCCTGTCGACAAATTCATACATCTTGTCTGAGCGCAGGGTGACCTTTACGCCGATAGGCATTCCCTCGCGGAGCTTGAAGTTTGCAACCGATTTCTTGGCCTTGCAGACTATCGGCTTCTGGCCGGTGATGGCCGAAAGATCGCTGACTACGGCGTCGACGACCTTGGAATTTTCCTTGGCTTCGCCGCAGCCTACGTTGATGACAACCTTGTCAAGCTTGGGGATCTGCATGACGTTCTTGTAGCCGAACTTCTTCATAAGAGCGGGGGCTATATCCTTGACATATAAATCTTTTAATCTTGCCATAATTTAGCTCCTCCTTACTTGATCTCGGCGCCGCAGCGCTTGCAGATTCTTACCTTGCGGCCTTCGTCGTCAAGCTTTACGCCGTATCTTACGCCGCGGGCGCATTTGGGGCAGTAAAGCGCGACTTTGGACGAATACATAGCCGCCTCGGCCTTGACTATTCCGCCGGTCTCGCCCTGTCTGCGGGGCTTTACCGACTTTGTCGCCATGTTGCAGCCTTCAACAATAAGCTTTCCCTCTTTCGGGGAAACCGCAAGGACTTTTCCTCTCTTGCCCTTGTCCTTACCGCTGAGTATGACTACGGAGTCACCGGTTTTTACGTGAATTTTATTCATCTTGCGGCTTCCTCCTTAAAGTACCTCGGGGGCGAGGGACATGATCTTTACAAAGTCATGGTCTCTCAGTTCTCTGGCCACAAGGCCGAAGATACGGGTGCCCCTGGGGGTTTTGTCTTCTTTGATTATAACTGCTGCGTTCTCGTCGAAGCGGATATAGGTGCCGTCGTCGCGGCGCAGTCCCTTGGTTGAACGAACAATTACTGCTTTAACTACATCGCCTTTCTTGACCATGCCGCCGGGGGCCGCCTTCTTAACGGAAGCCACCACGACATCGCCGACATTGGCGTACTTGCGGCGAGTGCCGCCCAAAACTCTTATGCACATGAGCTCTTTGGCTCCGGTATTGTCGGCAACCTTGAGTCTGGTCTGCATCTGTATCACAGCAAGTTCCTCCTTTCAAAATCTTAACGTATATCGTGTCCCGGCTTACTTGGCCTGCTCCACAACTCTTACGAGTCTCCATCTCTTGTCTTTAGAGAGGGGGCGGGTCTCCATGATTTCAACCTTGTCGCCGGTGTGGGCGGCATTGGTTTCGTCATGAGCCTTGAACTTGACGGTTCTCTTGATGATTTTCTTGTAAAGCGGGTGCATTACGTTGTCCTCGATGGCGACAACAATGGTTTTGTCCATTTTGTCCGAGACAACCTTGCCCACTCTTGTCTTTCTAAGCTTTCTTTCGCTCATTTATGATCCTCCTCCCAATCACTCGGATTCCCGCTGGCTGATAAAGGTCATTATTCTGGCAATATCCTTTTTAACGGCCTTTATGCGCATGGGGTTATCGAGCTGGTTGACAGTGTGCTGGAAACGAAGGTTGAACAGCTCTGCACGAAGGTCGGCGAGCTTATTCTGCATCTCGACAAGAGTCATTTCCTTGATTTCACTTGTTTTCATTATTGCTCACCACCCGTTTCTGAGGCTTCCTTCTTGACGAACTTGCACTTGATGGGCAGCTTGTGTGCGGCAAGACGCATAGCCTCTCTTGCGACTTCCTCACTTACGCCCGCGATCTCAAACATCACCTTGCCGGGCTTCACGACTGCGACCCAGAACTCGGGGGTACCTTTACCGGAACCCATTCGGGTGCCGAGCGCCTTGGTGGTAACCGGCTTGTCGGGGAAGATCTTTATCCAGACCTGTCCGCCACGCTTGATGTAACGCGTCATGGCGATACGGGCGGCCTCTATCTGGGCAGAAGTGATCCATGAGGGCTCGAGCGCCTGGAGGCCGTATTCGCCGTAGGCGACGAAATTGCCCCTGGTGGCCTTGCCGGTCATTCTTCCGCGATGCTGTTTGCGGTATTTAACTCTCTTTGGAAGCAACATTATTTATTACCTCCTTCTCTTCTCTCGGGTCTGTCCCCGCGGGGCGGACGGCTGTCGCTGCGGCGGCGGGGTCTGTCGCCGTCGCGTCTGTCTCCGTCGTTTCTCGGGCGGCGGCTGCGGCGGTCGGGCTTTTCTTCCTGAGCCTGGGTCTCTCCCTTGAGAACTTCGCCCTTGTAGATCCATACCTTAACGCCTATGCGGCCGTAGGTGGTGGCTGCCTCGGCGGTGCCGTAATCGATGTCGGCGCGAATGGTCTGCAGCGGAATGGTGCCTTCGTGATAGCTTTCGCTTCTTGCTATCTCGGCGCCGCCCAGACGGCCCGAAGCCTTAGTCTTGATTCCCTTTGCGCCGAGCTTCATGGCTCTGCCGATGGCGCCCTTCATGGCTCTGCGGAACGCGACTCTGTTTTCAAGATCGAGAGCGATTCTCTCTGCGACAAGCTGGGCGTTAAGATCGGGGGACTTTACCTCGAAGATGTTTATGGCGACAGTCTTGCCTATCTTCTTTTCGATGTCGGCCTTGAGCTTGTCAATGGCCTCGCCCCCGCGGCCTATAACGTGGCCGGGCTTTGCGCAGTGAATGTTGATCTTGACCTTATCTGCGAATCTTTCGATTTCGATGCGGGGAACGCCCGCGGAATAGAGATTCTTCTTGATGTAGTTACGGATATTGTAATCTTCAACAAGGGTGTCGCCGAAAGTGCTCTTATCTGCAAACCAGCGGGAATCCCAATCCTTAATGATTCCGACACGCAAACCGTGCGGATTAACCTTTTGTCCCATAGTTTACCTCCTTTGACGACTTATTCCTTTTCCTTGAGGACGAGGGTGACATGGCTCGTTCTCTTGAGGATTCTTGCTCCGCTTCCCTTGGCTCTGGCCTGATATCTCTTTATCGTGGGACCCGGACAAACAAAGCATTCAGAAACATAAAGACTGTTCTTGTCCATGCTGAAGTTGTTCTCCGCATTTGCTGCGGCCGAGTTGAGGAGCTTGATAAGATATTCGCACGCGGCCTTGGGCGTGTGCTTTAAAATGGCAAGGGCGGTTTCGTAATCCTTGCCTCTGATAAGGTTGAGAACTATCTCTACCTTACGGGGAGCAATACGCGCATTTCTGAGTATTGCCTTAGCTTCCATTTAAATTTCCTCCTTTCGGCCTATTTACCGTTGTTAGACGTCTTGGAGCCGGCGTGACCCTTGAAGGTTCTTGTGGGAGCGAACTCTCCCAGACGGTGACCGACCATATCCTCGGTGATGTAAACCGGAACGTGCTTGCGCCCGTCGTGAACGGCAAACGTATGACCAACGAAATCAGGGAAGATAACAGAAGCACGGCTCCAGGTCTTGATAGCCTTCTTCTCTCCCGTTTCGTTCATAGCGATGACCTTTTTGTAAAGCGATTCCTGTACATAAGGCCCTTTTTTGACGCTTCTACCCATTATTCATCTGCCTCCTCTCGCATTATTTCGCGTTGCGGCGCTTTACGATATATTTGTCAGAGCGGTTCTTCTTAGCTCTTGTCTTATATCCCAAAGCGGGCTTGCCCCACGGTGTGACCGGTGAGGGGTGGCCGACGGGGGATTTGCCTTCGCCGCCGCCGTGCGGGTGGTCGCAGGGGTTCATGACCGAGCCTCTGACGGTGGGTCTTACGCCCATGTGGCGCTTTCTTCCCGCCTTGCCGAGGTGGACGTTTTCGTGGTCGATGTTTCCGACCTGTCCTATGGTGGCCATGCAGTTGGAGGGGATATATCTCATTTCACCCGAGGGAAGACGTACAAGAACTCTGTCGCCCTCGCGGCCCATAAGCTGGGCCATGTTGCCGGCCGAACGCACAAGCTGGGCGCCCTTGCCGGGGTAAAGCTCGATATTGTGGATAAAGGTACCGACGGGAATGTTGATAAGCGGCAGGGCGTTGCCGGGCTTGATGTCTGCACCGGCGCCGGCGCGGACAACGTCGCCGACCTTAAGGCCGTTGGGGGCGATGATATATCTCTTCTCGCCGTCCTCATACTGCAAAAGCGCGATGTGTGCCGAGCGGTTGGGATCGTATTCAAGGGTCATGACGGTGGCGTCCATGTCAAGCTTGTTTCTCTTGAAGTCGATCACACGGTATTTTCTTCTTTCGCCGCCGCCGTGATGACGGACGGTGATCCTGCCATAGCTGTTTCTGCCCGAGGTCTTCTTAAGGGGCTCAAGAAGGCTCTTTTCGGGCGCGACTTTGGAAAGGACGCTGTAGTCGGTCACGGTCATGCCGCGGCGTCCGTTCGTTGTCGGCTTGTAGCTTTTTATAGCCATGTTGTTTCACTCCTAAATCTAAGGTTTTGCGGGAGGCCTGCTCCCATACTTTTGGCTGTTCAGCTTTAACGTAAAGCTGCGCCGCTTTTAATTTTTATCAGATCATGCCGTCGAAGAACGAGATGGTCTTCGAGCCCTCGGCCAGGGTGACTATCGCCTTTTTCCAGGCGGGGGTGGTGCCCTCATATCTGCCCATTCTGCGGCTCTTTCCGCGAACGCGGCTTGTGTTTACCTTGGCGACCTTAACGCCGAATATCTTTTCAACGGCGTCCTTTATCTCGGTCTTGTTGGCGGTCTTCATGACCCTGAAGGTGTATTTGCCCGATCTGAGAGCTTCCATTGAAGCCTCGGTGATAACGGGCTTGAGAATAATATCCTGAGCGGTCTTAACCATTAGCAGTATACCTCCTCGATCTTTGTCACGGCGTCCTTGACGACGATGAATTTGTCGTGATTCAAGATGTCGTAGACGTTAAGAGTGTTTACCAGCGCGGTTTTAACGCCGGGAATGTTGCGGGCGCTCTTGATGAGCTTTTCGTCGACGCCGGTATTTACTATCAGCGCCTTGCCCTCGGCACCGAGAGCCTTGAGCATTTCGGTGACGTTCTTGGTCTTTATGGTCTCAAAATCGATGGCGCTGAGGACGATAACTCCGCCCTCGGCAAGCTTTGAAGAAAGCGCCGATTTCATGGCGAGCCTTCTGACCTTCTTATTTACGGTGAAGCGATAGCTGCGGGGCTTGGGGCCTAAAGCTATGCCGCCGTGAGTCCACTGCGGCGCGCGGGTGGAACCCTGTCTTGCGCGGCCGGTGCCCTTCTGTCTCCAGGGCTTTCTGCCGCCGCCCGAAACCTCGGTTCTTGTAAGGGTGGACTGTGTGCCCTGTCTCTGGTTGGCAAGGTAGTTGACCACCATGGTGTGCATTACGGGGACGTTCGGCTCGATTCCCCAGACAGCGTCGCTAAGCTCAGTGTCGGCAACAACGTTACCCTTGATGTCGTAAACGGAAATCTTAGACATATCTGTTTCCTCCTCTCACTAAGCCTTCTTAACGCTGTCGCGAACGGTGACTATTCCGTTGCGGGGGCCGGGTATGGCGCCCTTGACAGCGATAAGATTGTTTTCTGCGTCGACGCGGACAACCTCAAGGTTGAGTACGGTAACCTTTTCGGCGCCCAAATGTCCCGGCATTCCCTTGCCCTTGAAGATTCTCGAAGGGCTCGAGCAGGCTCCCATAGAGCCGGCGTGGCGGTGTACGGGGCCGGTGCCGTGGGTTTCCTTAAGTCTGTGGTTGTTCCAGCGCTTGATGGTTCCGGCAAAGCCCTTGCCCTTTGAAATTCCGCTTACGTCAACGATGTCGCCCTCGGCGAATACGTCCGCCTTGACGATGTCGCCCACGTTAAGCGCCGAAGTGTCGGCCAGGCGGAATTCCTTAAGATGTTTCTTGAGGGCTACGTCGGCCTTCTTAAAGTGTCCCGCGAGGGGCTTTTTCAGGCTCTTTGCGGTGGCGTCGCCGAAACCGAGCTGCACGGCCTCATAGCCGTCGTTCTCGGCAGTCTTCTTCTGGACTACCACGCAGGGGCCCGCTTCGATCACCGAGACGGGAATAACCTTGCCCGCGTCGGTGAAAACCTGGGTCATGCCGATTTTCTTTCCGATGATGCCTTTTTGCATTTTTGTTTTCCTCCTATTCGGTTATTGGTCGGATCTCTCCGACTTGACCTGTAAGCGTTCTGTCGCTGAGAAACCTGCGTTTGCGGTTTCCTTAGGAAATTACTTGATTTCCATTACGATATCTACGCCGGCAGGAAGCTCAAGATTCTGAAGGGCCGAGGTGGTCTCGGCGGTGGGGTGTAAAACGTCGATAAGTCTCTTGTGAGTTCTCAGCTCGAACTGCTCGCGGCTGTCCTTATTGACGAATACCGAGCGCAGAACGGTGACGATCTCCTTGTCGGTCGGCAGCGGAACGGGCCCGGAGACCTTAGCGCCGCTTCTCTTTGCAGCCTCGACGATTTTCGCCGCGGCGGCGTCGACATTCGAGTGTTCATAACCCTTGATCTTGATTCTGATTTTTTCATTGACTGCCATAATTTTGCCTCCTTAAGATTACTTTAATGGGGGCTTTCCCCGCCTGTCCGGCGGGTTTGTCTGCAACCCTTACACGCTGCCGTGTGTTTCCTCGTTCTCCATAAAAAACACCGGAAATTCCATGTTTTCCGGAAGGCCAGAAACACCGTCAAGCAATCGGGCTTTTTGCCGCTACGCCTATTCGGCGCCGCAAGACGCGGTCAATAATGCCGGTGCAACCGTTGCAGCCGCCCAATTTTAAATCGGACATACTCCGTCAAAATTACCCGCCTGTGGCGGCAACCTTTGACTTCAACGCATATCTTCGCAGTCACGCAAGGTATAATATACCACCGCAAGCGGGCAATAGTCAAGTTTTCTCGAAAAATTAGTGTGTAGAACTTTTCCGATATTTAAGCTTTAAAATTGGTCAGATTATACAAATACACTACCCTTAGTCGTTCAACCCTGTTATATCCACAACATTTTCTACCCTATCCACCGAATTTCGGTCTTCTATATATATAGTATAGCTGTGGGTGACGGTTTCGCCGTCGATATTTACGTCGGTTTTCTGGGTCATGCTGACGAATCCGTCCGAGCCGTCGAAGCGGTATGTCGCGGAAAAGCCGGCAAGCTCGCCCTCGCCGTCATACTCTCCCAGCTTTTCGGGATCGTATACATAATTTACCACGGTGCCGCCGTCCTCCGAAGCGATCGCGCCCGAAGAAGCGACCCCTTTTTTATAGAAAAGGATAAGCCCCTCGTCTGCCATGGGGTAGGGGACGTCGCGGGAATAGGCGGTGAACTGCAGGTCTGAGGAATCGAGGGAGGAGACGGCGCCGTTGTCGTTGGTGAACTGCTCGCGGCCGTTGTTATACTGGGCGATGTATATCCCGTCGCCGGTGCCGACGTAGGAATAGGTCATCAGCCCCTTTTCGTCGTATTTGAAGACGAATTCCTGCTCGGCCTCGCCGGTGGCGTCGTTCACAACGCTCACCTTGGCGGAATTGAGGGAGGTATACCACTCTCTGGCGTCAAGAATCAGCTGCTCGCCGGGCAGCGGCGAAACAGACGCCGCGCAGGAGCAAAGCAGCGCAAGCATGGCGGCGGCCGCGGCTGTGAAAAATTTTCTCATTTCGGTTTCCTTTTTCTGAATATTAAAGCCCCCGAAAAGGGGGCCGGGCGCATAGCGCGCAGTCTGTAGTCCGTATATCGGATCTATCTTCTGCGGCCGCGTTTTTTTACGTCGACCGTTTTCAGGCCGGACATTCTGTCCTCGCTTGACATTTTGAACTTTGAAAGCATGTCTTCAAAGCCCGCGTCGGTGACGGCGGACTTGGGCTCGTAGGCATATTCCAGATCTTCGATTGAGACGTGTTCCTTTTTAATGGGCTTTTTAGCGGGGTGATGCTGCGGCCTCGGTTCGGGATCTTTGTCCTTGGCCGCCATCTGCTCGGGAGCGGGTCTCTGTCTTTGGTGCTGCTGCCTTTGCGGCGGGCGGCCGTCCTCCCGCGGGAGGGCGCGTTTCATCGACAGACTTATCTTGCCGTCGTCTGAAATTCCGATGATCTTAACCTTAACCGTCTGTCCCTCGGTGACGTGATCCTTGATGTCGTTCACATAGGTAGGCGCAATCTCCGAAATATGCACCATGCCCGACTTGCCCTCGCCGAGGTCTACAAAAGCGCCGAATTTGAGGATTCCCGTGACCTTACCCTCTAAAATCGTTCCCACTTCAAACTGCATTGCTAACTGAGTTCCTTTACTTGAGATGTCCTTGCGTGTAAGTTATCCCTTCGATTTTGCGTAGAATCTGCGTTCGCGGGGATAAGCGTAGCCCAGCTTTTCAACGGCGACGGTGAACATATACTCTTCCTCGTCGTCGGTGTTGAGAATTCGCTGATACTCGTCGTTTTCCTGGCGGGTCTCAGTGATTTCCGCACGCAGCTTTTCGATCTGGGTTTTCTGCTCCGCGATGTCCGCCTGGGTCTGGATAATAACGCCCACGGCGTAGATCAGAAGCAGCAAAAACAGCGTAAGCTTTACAAGATCGCCGAAATGCGACCTGTGTCTGGAATTGGGTTTGGCCATTCCGGCGCCTCCTTCACTAACGGTGTTATATCAATACACAGCTTAGATTATACATCAAACATCACGGTCTGTGCAAGGTTTTTCGCTCATTTTTTCCTCCTCTCCCTTAAAAAACGGCACCCCGCACAAAAGTTTGGCCGTTTTTTTGAGCAGTTCGCCCAAGCGCTTTAATAATCTTTTGGCAGAATTTACAACAAACGACACGGCCCTCACGGCAAGCCGTCCGAGCGTTGAAAGATAGGCAAAAAATCCCGCCGCCATAGCCAGAAGGACGAAAAATCTCAGCTGCCCGAGGGTGAGCCCGGTGCAGAAGGTGTAAAACGCAAGCCCGAACAGAACCGTAAACGCGGCGTCCTCAAAAAAGACGAGCGGGGAGGGGTGGCGAAATGTCAGGCGAAGCGCGCGGAGGATATCGTATGCCCCGCCCAAAAGAGCTCCCAGAAGGGCGGCTCCCAAAAACAGCAAAAGCTCATGCCGTGCCCCCAAAAAACGGGAGGCCAAAATCTCCTCGGCGGTCATCTCGTCACCTTGCCCCAAAGGCCGAGCTTCTTTTTCCTGTCCTTGTCGCCGTAGACTATCGAGCGAATGTCGCCGTCTATCTGCATGTCGCCGGTGTCTACGTTCATCGAGTTTACGTGAAGCGCCTTCCCCCTTATCACCATTTCGCCGAGGGTGGTGTAAAGGGAGATTTCGTTTTCGTCAAAGCTGTCGACGTCCGTGACGCCCGAAAGCTCCAGCGACGAGCGATCCTGCAAAATTGCGCTGTGGTGGGCGTTAAGCTGTTCCGTCAATGTAATTACCTCCTGTCATATGCTAATAGATGTTATGATATCAAGGCAAAAATAATGACATCTTTCGGGCGGCGAGCAAAAAGCGGACGCGGCCAAAGCCGCGCCCGCAGATATGGGTTCGTTATCTTATAAGGTTATCCCATCGCCGCAATCTGGCTGTTGAGGTCGTCGAGGTAATATTGCAGAGTGTCGGCGTTGGCCTCCTTGCGCTGAGCCCAGGAGGTTTCGGTGGTGGTTCTCGTGAAGTTGATGATTGTGTCTACGGGGGTGGCTGCGTTGCCGAGGCCGGAGCCGTAGTCTATCAGCGTGTTGTGAGAATGCGCAATTTTATACATCTCGTCCCACATGTCAAGCATCTCGTCAGTCCAGCCCTTCTTTTCCTTGAGCTGTTTCTTATCGAGATTCACAACCGTCGGATCGACGATCTTGAATCTGTCGCAGGCGGCCAGAAGAGCAACGCCTTCGGGATTCGGGGCGTCCTTTATCAGGCAATAGCCCTTGGGCTTGGAGTCTATGTAATATTCTCCGTCGCCGTCAGGATCGCGCGGGACGGGGCAGATCATTACTTCGCCGTTGACGATGTCGCCGTAGGTGGTCTGCATGTCCTCGATGGTTCTGCGCTCGTCAAGGATATAAACGCCGTCCATGCCGAACAGAGTCTTGCCCTGGGCAACGCCGCCGGAATCGAGCTCGTAGTTGAGCACCCAGCCGTTGTTGTACATCGGGTAGCCGACTTCGTTCTTCTGGAATTCCGCCAGAACGTTGGCGCCCCTCTCAAGTCTCGGGTCGTCAAGATTCGACTCGAATTTACCCGTCTCGGTGTTGTATTCGACAAGGCCGACGCCGGTAGAGGTCAAAAAAGCGGTGTCGACATGCCAGTTGTTGAAGGCCCAGCGGCCGTCGTCGGGATCGGTGAAATCAATGGCCATGTCGAGCATGTCGTCCCATGTCCACTCGCCGGCATAGAAGAGCTCGGCGGGATCGTCGTAGCCGTATTCGTCAAATACTCTGCGGTTGTAGAGCACTATGCTGTTGAACTGCACGTCGGTGATGAACATGTAGGGGTGTCCGCCGAGGGAGAAGAAGGTGTCGGCGTAATACTTCATCGGCTCCCAGAGGGGATCGCTGTAGTCGACGTAGGGATCTACCGCCTGGAAGACGCCGTTGAGCGAATAGAGCGGGAAATCGGTGGCCCAGGCCTCGTAGAAGTCGGGGACGTCGTTGGAGAGGACGAGAGCCGCAAGACGGGTGAATCTTTCGTCCCAGGTGCACTCGATATATTCGATATCGCTGTGATATTTTTCACGGAACGTCCAGTAGCCGGTCTGGATCATTTCCTCCTCCGAATAGTTCTGGAGGTTGTTCTGATATCCGTACAGTCTTACAATCGAATTTGCCCCGGCCGCCGTCGCCTCGTCGGGAAGGTAGATGCCCGCGGCGTTCAGAATCGCCTCGGCGTCTTCCGTAGAGAGAGTGAGCACGACGACCTCGCGCTTCTGGGCGCCGCAGCCGACAAGGGCGACGATCACCAAAAGGGCAAGGGCTATAGCCGAAATTCTCTTTAACATTTTTTTATCACTGCCTTTCGTAAATTAGGCTCGGCGCGTGTGCGGCGCTCTACCTATATAAAATTATACCACTTAAAGTTGATTTTTTCTACTGTGAATTATGACAAAAGACAACAATTCAAATCAGCATTTTGAACAAAAAAGAACAGGGTAAATAAATTACCCTGTCCTTAAAATGCTGAATTTTTTACCAGACGGTTCCCGAGGTTTCAAACGCCTCTACCCTTGCGTTGAGGTCGTCAAGATAATATTGCAGCTGATCCGCCGTGTTCTCCTTGAGCTGAGCCCAGGTGCTCGTCGCGGACTGCATGCCGTTTCTCTCGATGGTCTCGATGGCGCTGCCGACCTGCGAACCGAGGCCCTGCTCGTCGTAGGAAATGAGGACGTTCTCGCTTCTGTTGGCGAGATCGACGCAGAGGTCGTACATATCCATCATCTCGTCAGTCCAGAGGTATTTCTCTATCTTCTGGAGCCTGTCTATCGACATGACGGTCGGGTCTATCGCCTTGAATCTGTCGCAGGCGGCCAAAAGTGCCACGCCCTCGGGATTCTCGGCGTTCTTGACTATGCAGTAGCCCATCGGGTCGGATTCGACGTACTGAATGCCGTCGCCGTCGGGATCGCGGGGCATCGGGACGAACATGAGCTCGTTCTCGGTGACGTCGGCGTATTCGGCGGAGATTTCCTCAACGGTGCCGGTGATGTGGTAGGGGCCGCCGCAGCTGAAGAGGAGGTCGCCCTCCTTAAGGCCGTCGCCGAAATCGGCGGCAGAGGAATTGCCCTGGTTGCGAACCTGCCAGCCGTGGTTGTAGTAAGGCCAGATGCACTCGTTCTTGTTGAGATCGTAAAGAAGATTGCCGGCGCGCTCAAGTCTCGGATCGTCAAGATTGGAGACGAATTTGCCGGTGGCGGTGTCGAGCGAGACTACCGGCAGACCGCAGGAGCGCTGGAGCGACTTCGAGTAGAACCAGCCGTCGAGGGCATAGCGCTCGTCGTCGGCGTCGGAGAAGGAGGTGGCCATGTCGTAGAATTCGTCCCAAGTCCAGTCGTTGTTGTAGAAGAGCTCGGCGGGATCGTCGAAGCCGTATTCTTCGATGATTCTGCGGTTATAGGCCAAGATGGAGCCGAAGTAGAGATCGGTGCAGAGAAGATAGACGTCGCCGCCGATGGAGAAGTAGGTGCGCATATAGTCGGCGATATCGGCCCAAAGCGGGTCGTCAAGGTCTATGTAATCGTTTATGGGAGCAAAGGTGCCGTGGAGGGCGTAGTAGGGGAAGTTCTCGGTCTCGCCGTTGTAGAAATCCGGCGGGGTGCCGCCGAGCATAAGGGTGGCCAGGCGGGAGAAGCGCTCGTCCCAGGTGCACTCTATGTATTCAAGGTCGCACCCGTATCTCTCGCGGAAGGTGAAGAAGCCGGTGTTGACAACTTCGCCCTCGGAATAGTTGTGGAACGTGTCGAACCAGCTGTACCACTTAACGGTGGTGCCGGCGCCGGGGGCGGCTTCCGGATCGGGAAGATAGATGCCCGCGGCATTGAGTATGGCTTCCGCGTCCTCGGTGGACAGGGTAAGCTCAATAGGCTGACGCCTCTGCGCGCCGCAGCCTACAAGTGCGGCTATCATCAGAAGCGCAAGAAAAACTGCCGATAGTTTTTTGAACATTATAATGCCTCCTGAAACTAAAATATGCCGAAGCCCGGCCGATGTCTTTTCCTGCCTTGCGCCGAAGCTTCAGTCCAAAGTTTATTTTATCATTTTTGAGGTTTATTTTCAATACGCTAAATTTACAAAGCCGTGCAGAAAATTTCAGCACTTTTAACGAAAAAAGCCGCCATTCACATATCGCAGCTGTCAGGTTTACCATAGGGGCGATATCTTAGCGACTATTTTATTTGCCCCGCTTCGCGCGGCAAATCGGGGAAAACCCTTTGCAAGGTTTTCCCCGTGCCCTTTTCCGTATGCGAGGCGCCAAAGGCGCCTCGCCGGGGAGACCCCCGGCGAGGGTCTCCCCGCGAAAAAACTGTCCACCGGACAGTTTTTTCTCCCTATCCTGCGCTTCGCTTCGCATTAACCGGAGCGTGCCTGCTCGGCACGCTCCGGGGGAATTCCGCGATTGCGATCGCGGCTCGTAGGCTCTGCCCCCGAGACCCCCGCGGCCTTTTGAAAAAGGCCGGCGAAACCTTTTTTGTTTTCGCACCGTCCGTGGCATAAAAAGGAGCAGGACATAAAATCCTGCTCCCGAATATTCCGCTTTTTTTACTGCGCGGCGGCCGTGTCGGTGACAGTCTGGTAGCCGTTGGCTATGTAGGCGTCGATCTCGGCGTTGAGATTGTCGATCTCGTATTGCAGGGTGTCGCCCTGGCCCTCCTTGATCTGCGCCCATGAAAGCGCACCGCCGGCCGAAGTGGCGTGGCCGTTGTCGTCTACAGTCGTGATTATCGAGCCTATCTTCTCGCCGAGGCCGCCGTTCGAGTCGTCGGCATAGGCGATGATGATGTGGTCGGGATCCGCATTCGCGAGCGCATAGCACTCGTCGAACATTTCAAGCATCTGCTCGTTCCAGTAGAGCTTCTTCTCATACTGAACGCGGTCAATGTTATCAACGGTCGGGTCGACGGTCTTGAAGCGGTCGCACATGGCCAAAAGTCCTACGGCCTGAGGATTCTGAGCGCCCTGGATAACCGCATAGCCCGAAGCGGTGGCGTCCATGTAGTAAATGCCGTCGCCCTGAGGATCGCGGGGCATGGGAACGAACATTATCTCGTTGTTCTTGGTGTCGCCCCAGACGGCAGTGACGGACTCATAGCCGTTAGAGGTGAAGCCCCAGGCGCCTATGGGCTGGAAGAGGCAGAGGCCTTCCTTCATGCCGCCGCCGTCGGTGCCGTTGCGGAGCGTCCAGCCGTTCCACCATGGGTAGCAGGTCTCGGCCTTGTTGAGATCGTAAAGAATAGAAGCCGCGCGCTCAAGCCTCGGGTCGTCAAGGTTGGATTCAAACCTGCCGGTCTCGGGGTTAAGGCTTACGGTGGAAATGCCGGTCGAGCGCATTATGGCGCGGCTGTAATACCAGCCGTCGAGGGCATAGCGATCCTGGTCGGCGTCGGTGAAGTCGTAGCACATCTCGGCGAATTTATCCCAAGTCCAGTCGTCGTTGGCATAAAGCTCGGCGGGGTCGTCGTAGCCGTACTCCTCGATAACTCTCGGGTTGTAGGGGCAGACGATGTTGAACATCATGTCATAGATGATGAAGTATGTCCTGTCGCCGATGGAGAAATATTTCTTTGCGTATTCACCCATGTCGCCCCAAAGCGGATCGCTGTAATCGACATAGTCGTCGATAGGCTGGATCATTCCTCTTAAAGCTCTCAGCGGGAAGATATCCGCCGAGCTGGGGGTGAAGTCGGGCGAGGAATCGGCCAAAACGAGGTTGGCGAGGTGGGTGTAGCGCTCCTCCCAGGAGGGGAACTCTATCCACTCGGCGTCGCAGCCGTATCTCTCTTTAAAGGTGAAGAATCCGAGGTTGGTGAGCTCGTCTTCGGAGTACTGGTAGAAGTCCCAGTTGGAATACCACTTGACGGTGGTGCCGGCGCCGGGCGCTTCTTCAACGGTGGGAAGATGAATGCCCGCGGCGTTGAGTATGGCCTCCGAGTCCTCGGTGGAAAGGGTGAGTTCAAGGCGCTCACGCCGCTGGCTGCCGCAGCCTATCAGCGCGACTACCATGATGACGACAAACGCCACTGCCATAATTCTTTTGATTTTCATAGTTGACCTCCATTCATTCCGTACAGTGTGCGGAAATTTGCATAACTATTATACAACAAAACCTTATAAATGTTCAACTATCAGTTATCACAATTCTGCAATGCCGTTTTTGTGTATTTTATCAATATGCTGTTGATAAAAATTCAACCGCTTTTCGATTCAAGCCGAAAAAAAACCGCCGTTCAAAACAAAAAAGTCCCGTTTTTTCGCAAAAGCGGGACTTTTGTATGTATCTGTCACTCCATGGGTTCCGCGCCCTCGCCGGTTTCGGTCTCGGGCGGCTCGGTGGCGGTGGTTCGCCTGGTGAAAGCCATCTCCGGCTCGGTGTAGAGGACGCGCTTGGTTGTCTCCTCGGTGGTCTCTTCGGCCGAGGTCTCCTCCGGCGATGTCTCCGGCTCGGTTTCCGTCGGCGGCTCCGTCTCGGGCGGCTCGGTGGTGGTGCGCCTGGTGGCGCGGGTGGTGGCCACGGTGTTCTCGCCGAGAAAATCTGCCGAAACATAGGCCACGGAACCGTTATAAAGTATGCTCGCCCAGCCGTCGCCCATTATCTCGATGACGTCTACCTCCTGGTTGACGCTGAAATAGCCGAGTATCATCGAATCGGAATCGGGCGAGAGGCGGATATTCAGGGTGTCGGACGCGTACATCACGCGGGTGTCGGGGATCGTGGGGACGGTCTCCTCGGTGATCGGCGCGCTCGTCGGCGCCTCGGTGGTTTCGGGCGGAGTTGTTACCGCGGGCTCCGTCTCGGCGGGCAGGGTCACCTCGGGGACAGCGCCTTCGTCACCGCCGCCGTCTTCCTCGGAAACGTCGGGAATTTCCTCCTCGGCGTCGGGCGCTTCGCAGAAGCCAAGCGACGCCCCCAGCCGTTTAAACGCGCCGGCAAAGTGCATGCCGTCCTTATAATAGGCCGAAAGCCCGGCGGTATAGCTGCCGTCGGCAAGGTTGTCCTGCCTCAGGCGGGGAGGGTTTCCCTCGCGCGAGAGAAACGCAAAGCTGAGCGCGAGCATTATCCAGACAAGCGCGACGACCGCAAAATTCAAGAGGCTGAAGCCCGCCGAGCGGTATTCTCGGGAAAGGCTGCGCAAAAGGCTGTCCGCCTCGGCCGAGGGAGCCGCAGCGGCTTTTGTATATTTAATATCAAATTCGTCGCCCTTAACGCCTATTTCAAACTTCGGCACCCCCAAGGGGGCGTTTTCCTGCGCGGAGGCGTTTTCCCACCGGGGGTCTTTGCCCGCGGGCTGAGGGCGGCGGCACTTTTTCGACATTCAAATCATCTCCTGACAAACCGATATTCCGGCTTATTATCCCACGGCCGAGGCCAGTGCGCCGATGATCAGCAAAAATACGCAAAAGAGCGTTTCGGCTATTCTTGAGGCGGCGTAGGCGCCGTCGCTTTCCCGCATGGCCCGGCGGATAAATCCCGCGACGGCCGAGGGCAGGGGCGAGAGCGAAACTATCCCGGCGGCCAGCCAGGGAAGGCTCCGCCTAAACTCGGCGTTTAGGGCGTAGGTTATATCGTAGTCGTATTTATAATAGTTCAGCGCCGAGAAAAATTTCACAAGCCCCTCGGGGCTGCGGCAGCAGAGCATAAGCGCGGCGGCGTTCCAGACTATAAGGGTCAGGATAATGTCCCCTGCCTTTTTGCCGGGAGGAGAGGCACCCTCGATAATAAGCCCCGCGACTATCGCCATAAAGCAGGCGGCGGCTCCCGCTCCGAAGCCGAAGAACACCCCCGAGGCCACCGACGCGGCGGCGATCGCCATGGCAGCCGAGGCGGCAGAGCTTTCGCAGAAGCATTTTGAAACGAACCCGGGCAGGCTCTTCCAGAGGCCGGAAACATGCGTGCCGAGCCTTATGCCGGGGGTGAACCCGGAAAGCGCGGGTTCGGCGTAAAAGCCGTTCATGAGCTTCATTCCGCAGGACATTGAAAGAAGCCCCGAGACGACTACATAAGCCTCCAAAGAGGCCGAGGCAAAGAGTATCAGCGCGTTCAGCCAGGGAAAAGCGCTCCCCGAAAGGGCGGCAAGCCTAACCCTGTCAAAGGCGAGGCCCAAAACGGCGGTCTTTGCAAAGCCCCGAATAAACATGCAGGCCCCCGAGGAGAGGCCCGAAAGGCCGGCGCGGCGCTCGGAAAGCTTGGCGCCGGTGTCGGCATAGTCGTCAAGAGGGGATATGAGCATGTTCTCGACGGATATGAGATATGCCGCGAGGGCGAAAAAGTCCCGCTCCGGCTCCATGCCCTCCACTATGTTCTTTTCGTAGAGAATGCATCTTAAGGCGAACAGGCAGAGCCCGACGGATATGAGCATTGAGCCGAGGGAAGCCTCGGCGCCGAGGGATATAACGGCGACGGCGGCAAAGCAGGACGCAAACGCGCCGGTGACTATTGCGCAGGCAAGGCGGTTCACCCTTTTCGAGAGAAGCCCGAGAATATATATCAGAATAACGGGCAGAATAATGAGCAGCCAATACCAGTGTCTGCCCCAGGTGATGAAAATAAGGGAAGCGGCGACGGAAACGGCGTTTTTGGCCCATGCCTCGCGGCAGCAGAAGCTTGCAACAAGGTATACCGGCAAAAATGCAAAGACAAAAATGAGATCCGACCAGATCATCGCGCTTCCTCCTTTCGGGTATTTTTGATAAGTATAGCACATCGTGAAAAAATTATCAAGCCCCTTGACACAGTGATGTGGCCTGATGGCCACATCAAGAAGATAGAAGTTAGAACCCTCCTTAAGGGTGAATTCATAAAAATCCTGCGATTTACTCCGGGTTTTCGGGTCTCTATCCCCTAATATTCCGCTTTCTTTCATGCAGTTTTCACATACCCGGGTATAATAATAATCACCGAATCAAAAAATCCCGCCGCAAAAGGCGCGGCCGGGTAACACGCAAAAGCCCTTTTTCGGAGGTAATTCAGATGTCCGAATTTAATATCAACGACAGCGAGAAGCAGGCGCAGGCCGCCGAAGAGCAGCCCGAAGCGTCTAATATAAGCTCTCAGGAAGTCCCCTCCGACCCCGTTCCGACCGCCTTTATGCCTGCCGATCAGCCAGACGCACAAATTTCGGAGGCAGCACAACCGGCCGGCCCGGCCGTGGCAGATGCGGCCCCCGCAGAGGCGCCTTATGCAAATGCGGCGCCTGCAGATACTCCAAGGCCTATGGACGGCTTTGCGGCTAACCCGCAGCCGGTGCCGGGGCAGATTCCCCAGGCGCCGGAAAGAAACGACGGCTTTGCGGCCCAATACACCCCGCCCGCAGACGGCTTCGGGCAGAGCGCCGCATATTATTCTCCCTCCGACGCGCAGGGTGCCCAGAACGGCCAGCCCCAGATGAACGCGCCGCGGCAAAATCCCTACGGAGCGCCCTCTCAGGGATATTTCAGGCCGCAGACAAACGAATTTGTCTACAGCCCCGATGTTCCCCGGAAAAAGTTAAGCTTCGGCAAGGGCCTGATAATCGCGATAGCCTGCGTTTTGGCGGTGTTTATCGTTTCGATAGTTTCAATTTCCGCTTACGGATATTTCACCGGGGCGTATACCCTGAGAAGCCCCTATACCGACAGCCAGGGCAATTCGCTCGACCCTGATAAGCGCCAGAGCGTCGATCTTGACAAGCACGCCTTCAGAAACGAGACCGATTCGGACGAAGACATCGAAGACGACGACTATGACGATGATGACGACGATTTCGACGACGATGACTTTGACGACGATTACGATGACAGAGACGACGGTGAAGTTCAGGTAATCTCTCCCGAGCCGATAAGAGACGCCCCCGCAATTCAGCAGGCGGATTCTCAGAGCGGCGAAATGTCCCTGCCGGACATCTACGACAAGGTTATAAAATCCGTCGTCGGGGTTTCAACCACCGTCAGAAACGGCACCCAGACCGGCACCGGCTTTATAATCAGCGAGGACGGCTATATAGTCACCAACGCGCATGTGATCGAAGATTACTCCTCGGTAATGATAGTGGACGAAAACTCTAAGGAATACGAGGCGCAGGTGATAGGCTCGGACGAGCAGACCGACATCGCGGTTTTAAAGATAGACCCCTCGGGGAGCGATTTACAGCCTGTCGAATTCGGCAAATCGGGGGATTTGAGGATCGGCGATCAGGCGATCGCGATAGGAAACCCCCTCGGATTCGAGCTTTACGGCACCATGACCACCGGCATAATCTCGGGACTTAACAGAACCGTCACCGTCGGCGACAACACTATGAATCTGTTGCAGACGAGCGCCTCGATAAACAGCGGCAATTCCGGCGGTCCGCTTATAAATTCCGCGGGAATGGTCGTTGGAATAACCTCTGCCAAGGTCAATTCGATATACGGCGAAAGCCTCGGCTTCGCGATACCCATAGACGAAGCCCTGCCCATCATAGAAAATCTCATTGAATACGGATATGTTCCCGGAAGACCCTCGTTAGGTCTCAACACCGAGACGATAACCGACATAATGTCCCTCTACTACAGGATCCCGAAGGGCGTTTACGTCAGATTCGTCACCCCCGGGAGCGGAGCCGAACGCGCGGGTGTTCTTGCCGGCGACATAATCATCGGCATTGAAGGCGAAACGGTGGAAGACCCCGACGAGCTGAACGAGATCAAGAACCGCTATGCGGTCGGCGACACCGTCACCCTGACGGTCTACCGCGGCGGGCAGAATTTCGACATCGACGTGGTTTTAACCGAAAGCGCGCCCAACTGACAATCTCGGCGTCAACCGGCGCCGAAGGCTTAGGGGGAAGCCTATTCCCCCGCCAAACGACAAGAGCAAATACCGTGCTTTTTCATATTTTCCCTTTCTTTTGCGCGCCCGAGGCCACCCGGGCTTCGGGCCGCGCACAACCTTTGCCCTCTTCCAGCATTTTTTAGTGCGCTGTTTTCATTTTTTCCCTCTCGGAAGGCAGTCGGCCGCAAGGCCGGCTGTTTTCCTTTGTACGGATTTTTTGGAGCGACTCGCCGGTGTCCCGCTCTCCTCTAAATTTATACTTGACAAATCGCGCGGGGCGCATTACTATATATGAAGACTTTATTCAAGGACGGATCACCCATGCCAATTATCGATTGCCACTGCCATGTATACCCCGAAAAGATAGCCGCAAAGGCCGTTGAAAGCATAGGAAGCTTCTACGGCCTGCCGATGAAATATCTCGGCACAGCGGCCGACATGATAGCCAACAGCCGCGCCGCCGGAATCACCCACAGCGTGATATTCTCCGTTGCGACGACGCCCCACCAGGTAAACAGCATTAACGATTTTATCGCCGAGGAGGTAGCCAAAGATCCCTCGCTCACCGGCCTCGGGGCCGTTCACCCCGAAAGCCCCGACCAGCGCGCCGACATCGACAAGGTAGTCTCGCTCGGGCTTAAGGGCGTGAAGCTCCACCCCGATTTTCAGCGGTTTTATATCGACGACCCCCGCTGCATGCGCATCTACGAGCTTTGCGCAGAGCGCGATCTCACCGTTTTGATACATATGGGGGATCTGAGATACGACTTCTCCCGCCCCGAAAGGCTGATTCCCGTTCTGCGGGAATTTCGGGGGCTTAAGATAATCGGCGCTCATCTCGGCGGGTGGAGCCTTTGGAAGGACGCCGCCGACCGGCTTAAAGGCTTTGAAGATTTCACCGTCGACTGCTCAAGCTCGCTCGCGTTCATGCCGCCCGAACAGGCAAGGGATATAATCCGCGGCTACGGCTCGAAAAGGGTGATCTTCGGCACCGACTACCCCATGTGGGATTTCGGCGACGAGCTAAAGCGCTTCTACGCCCTCGGCCTCGACGAAAAGGAAAACGAGGATATCCTCTGGAAAAATTCCGCCCGGCTGTTCGGGATAGACGTATCCGAGTAAATATAAAGTTTATAAACCGAAAGGAGTTCAATATATGAAAAATCAGAAAATAGGCACCGTATGCGTTCAGAGCGGCTACCGCCCCAAAAACGGCGAGCCGAGACAGGTTCCGATAGTTCAGTCGACCACATTTAAATACGACACCGGCGACGACATGGCCGCGCTGTTCAATCTTGAGGCCGAGGGATATTTCTACTCGCGGCTTCAAAATCCCACCTGCGACACCGTCGCGGCAAAGATCTGCGAGCTTGAGGGCGGCACTGCCGCCATGCTCACCTCGTCGGGACAGGCCGCCAATTTCTTCGCGGTATTCAATATTGCAAATTCCGGCGACCACGTAGTCTCGGTCTCCTCGATTTACGGCGGGACGTTCAACCTGTTCTCGGTGACGATGAAAAAGATGAATATCGATTTCACCTTCGTCGCCCCCGACTGCTCCGACGAGGAGCTTGAAGCCGCCTTTAAGCCGAACACAAAGGCCGTCTTCGGCGAGACCGTTGCCAACCCGGCGCTTAGGGTGCTCGACATAGAAAGATTTGCAAACGCCGCCCACGCCCACGGCGTGCCGCTTATCGTGGACAACACCTTTGCAACCCCGATAAACTGCCGCCCCTTTGAATTCGGCGCCGACATCGTCACCCATTCGACGACAAAATATATGGACGGCCACGGCTCGGCCATCGGCGGAGCGATAGTCGACAGCGGCCGCTTCGACTGGCTCGCCCACAAAGAAAAATTCCCCGGGCTCACCACCCCCGACGACAGCTATCACGGCATAACCTACGCCGAAAAATTCGGCAAGGAGGGCGCGTTCATCACAAAAGCAACCGCCCAGCTTATGCGCGACTTCGGCTGCACGCAGTCGCCGCAGAGTGCATTCTACCTCAACCTCGGGCTGGAAAGCCTTGAAGTCAGAATGAAGCGCCACACCGAAAACGGCCTTAGGGTCGCAAAATTCCTTGAGGGCTGCAAAAACGTCACCTGGGTGGAATATCCCGACCTTGAAACCAGCCGCGATTACAAGCTCTGCAAAAAATATCTCCCCAACGGAAGCTGCGGAGTTGTCAGCTTCGGCGTTAAGGGCGGCCGCGACGCCGCCGAAAGCTTCATGCGCCGCCTGAAGCTCTGCTCGATAGTCACCCATGTGGCCGACGCGAGAACCTGCTGCCTCCACCCGGCGAGCACCACCCACCGCCAGATGTCCGACGCCGAGCTTGAAGCCGCCGGCGTCCTGCCCGATCTTATCCGGCTCTCCTGCGGCCTCGAAAACGCCGAGGATATCATCGAAGATATCCGCCAGGCCCTCGGGGAATAACCCCCAAAAAATATCCTCCTCTTCGCTTTGAAGGGGAGGATTTGAGCTTTTTTGCGAAAATTTTTCATTTTTTTGGCAAATTATTCGCTTTACCCTTTGACAAACACATCGTTCCGCGCTATAATTATACTGATTTTTTTGTTAAGGAGGCATCGGCAGTATGAAGGGCCTTTTCCGAACAGCTTCTGCGCTTTTGATTGCCGCTTTGCTTATCTGTCTTGCCGCTGTGCAAATTTTTGCGGCAAACAGCATGGCCGCCGTTTCGCTCACCCCCGAGGAGGAGGCACATGTTGCCTCCCACCCGACCCTTAAAATAGGCTATGTTCAGGATAGGATCCCGGTTTCATTCACCGACGAAAACGGCGAGTTTGCCGGGATTTCACGGTATATCTTCGACCGCGTTTCTCAGCTTTCGGGGATAGACTTTGAATATATTCCCCTGCCCGACGGCGATATAACCTACGACTATCTTCTAAGCGGCGGATTCGATCTTGTGTCGAGCGTGGAATATAACAAGGAAAACCAGACCGCCCGCGGCATTCTGATATCCGACCCTTACCTTTCGAGCCGCAAGGTGGTTGTGGCAAGGCAGGGCCTTGATTTTCGCTTCGACGCCAACCTTTCCATAGCAATTTCCTCCGGCTCGCAGACAATACGCAAGGTGCTCGGGCAGTCCTACCCCAATTTCGAAATAGTAGACTACCCGTCCATATCCGCCTGCTTTGCGGCGGTGCGCTCGGGCGAGGCCGATCTTCTGATGCAGAACCAGTACGTCGTGGAATACTGGATATCCGAACCGATTAACGAAAAGCTGAACGTCATACCCGTGCTCGGGCTTGACGACCAGCTCTGCTTCTCCGCCGTGGTGGCCTTCGGCGACAACGCGGGCCCCTCTCAGCAGGACGGCGAGGTGCTTATAGAAATACTCAACAAGGCGATATCCATGCTCACCGAGGACGAGCTCGGAAGCTTCACCATAAAGGCGATAATGGACAACCAATACCGCTATACCTTCAGAGACTTTCTCTACCGCTACCGCCTCGCGGCGACGGTGTTCGTGATATCCGCCATCGTCATCGTCGTGCTTGTGGGGCTTTTGCTCCGCCAGCGGATAAGGATAGCCGAAAACAAGGCGGACGACAAGGCGCGCAACCGCTTCTTATCCACCATGAGCCACGAGATTCGCACCCCGCTGAACGGTATCCTCGGCCTGAACTATCTGATGTCGCAGACCGAAGACGGCGCGAAGGTAAAGGAATATCTCAAACAGTCCGACGTGACGGCGACATATCTTCTTTCGCTGATAAACGACATGCTCGACATGTCGGGCCTACAGAGCGGCAACCTTGAGCTTTCGGCTGCGCCGGTAGATCTCAAACTCGTTTTGGACGCGGTAAATTCCATCGCCGAAAACGAGATGCAAAAAAAGAATATAACGTATTCCGCCGACGCAAAGCTCGACTGGCCCTGCGTTTCGGGGGATCAGGTGAGAATACAGCAGGTGCTTCTGCATCTTTTGGACAACGCCAAAAAGTTCACCTCGGAGGGCGGAAAAGTAGAGTTCAGGCTTGCGCAGCGGCTTTTGCCCGACGGCAGGGTGCTCATCGAGGCCGAGGTGACCGACAACGGCCGCGGCATGAGCGAGGATCTGCAAAAGCACATCTTCGACGCATTTGTAAGGCAGCTTGACACCGTTTCAAAGGGCACGCAGGGCGCCGGCCTCGGCCTAAGCATAAGCCGCCAGCTTGCAAGAATGATGGGCGGCGATTTGACGGTTGAAAGCCGCCCCGGCGAGGGGAGCACATTTAAATTCACCTTTACGGCAGACCCCGCCGAGCTCCCCGAAAGCGGCGCCCGCGCAAACACGGATCACGAAAGCATTCGGGTGCTCGTCGCCGAAGACAACGAGCTGAACGGAGAGATTATTTTAGAGCTTCTCAGCGAGCACGGCTACGCGGCAGATCTCGCCGAAAACGGCAGGGTGGCGCTTGAGATGTTCTCGGAATCCGCCCCGGGGTGGTACGGTGTGATTCTCATGGATCTTCTGATGCCCGAGATGGACGGCTTTGAGGCCGCCATGGCGATACGCCGGCTCGACCGCGACGACGCCGAGCGCGTGAGCATCTTCGCCTGCTCGGCAAACTCGACCGACCAGGATCGCCAGAAGGCCGCCGAAAGCGGCATGGACGGCTTTATAACGAAGCCCGTCGACGTAAAGCTGATGCTTAAGATGATAGAAGAGGCGAGGGGTTCAAAGAGGAAGACGGGGAAATAATAATTAGGCAGGCGGGGCTTTAGGCCAAAACAGCTTGCTCCAAAAAGAAAAGGCACCTGACGGTGCCTTTTCTTTTTGGAGCAAGCGACGGGAATCGAACCCGCACGGTCAGCTTGGGAAGCTGAAGTTCTGCCACTAAACTACGCCT